>NZ_JASXSI010000030.1 GCF_030315685.1 Gordonia sp. ABSL11-1
GCAGCAGCTCGCGGCATTGATGGGTGTGCACGAGAAGTGACCGCAAGGCCCTGCACAGGCCGGCGACATCTTGTCGCTTGGCCTGCTCTCAGGTGCCTCTGACTACAGTGACGGCCGATGACTAGCAACACACCGACAGCCTCGACACGAGGAGCCCACAACGGACCTACCGGCAGCAGCCCAGCAGACAGTGGCCGGGCCGGTAGGGGACAGGTGCTGGCCCTCGCGCTGGCGGTGCTCGCCGTGATCGTCGCCGCCGTGTGCGCGATCTGGTTCGGCTATCAGGGCTATCAGGCCTACTTCGTCCAGAAACCGATCCAGACCGCCCGCGACGGCGCCGTCGACGGCGCCGAGCAGGCCATCATCAACGTGACGACGGTGGACCCCAAGGACACCGCCGGATGGAAGAAGCGTGTGGACGGGTCTCTCACGGGCAAAGCCCGTGAACAGATCACCACGCAGGACGTCAGCAATCTCAACTCGATGATCACCCAGGCCGGCCCGCAGGCCGCCGCGCTGTCGTCGCGCCTGATCCGCAGTGCCCCGACCGAGGTCGACGCCGACGACGGCACCGCGAAGGTGCTCGTCTACGTGGCGGCGACCTCCAAGCGGGAGAACGAGGCCGGTGTCACACAGACCATGGGCTTCTCGGTCTCGATGACCGAGGAGGGCGACGACTGGAAGGCCAGCGACATCACTCCGCTCGAGTCGATGGCCTACCAGGATCCGGGTACCGCCGCCGGCGTGCCCGGCGGCGGGGGAGCCCCCGCCCCGTCGGCGACCCCCGGGGGAGGTAACTGATGCCCACGAACCCACGCCCACCGCGTAAGAAGACGAATCGGCCCGTCACACGCCGCATCGCGGGCCATCCGCGCCCGGGTGCGTCGGATTCCGTCGACCCGACCACCCCGACCACCCCGACCGCGGAGTCGAGCACCCCGACCACCCCGACCACCCCGACCACCCCGACCACCCCGACCACGGAGTCGAGCACCCCGACCACGGAGTCGAGCACCGAGTCCGTCGAGGACACCTCGACCCCGACCCCCGACGCGACCCCGCCTGCTGGTCGAGCAGCGCCGAGCGAGCGCAGCGAGTCCGACGCTGATCGAGACCACTCCGCCACCGCCGACGACACCACCCCCGACAAGCCCGCACCCACTGGCAAGACCCGCCCGGTGTCGCGGGTGTCCACCCTCCGTCCCGGCGACTCGTCGACCGCGAGCACACGCGCCGGGTCGGGCCCGCCGCAGAAGCAAAAGAAGAAGAAGTCGACATCGGCATCCGACCGACGACGCACCATCGGCATCCTCGCCGCGGTCGCGGCCCTCGTGGCCGTCTTCGCGGTCATCGCCGGTCTGCACCCCGGCGCCTCGATCGGCGCCAACAAGGCGTTCGTCGATCAGGCGGCCACCACCGAGCTCACCTCCCAGGTGCAGAGCAAGGCCTGCAACCTGACCGTCGACACCGTCGACGTCAACAAATGGGCGGACAAGGCGCGGTCGGTGCTCACCGGCACGGCGCTCAGCGACTTCGACAAGTACCTGCCGCAGCAGCGCGAGATCCTGAACCAGACCAAACAGGTCGCCGATTGTCGCGTCGAGTCCGTGGGCGTCGCCGACCTGTCCGGCGCCGACGACGGCGCCACCGCGCGTGTCGTCGTCAACATGATCGTCAGCCAGCAGCAGGCCGGTGTCGCCGGGCAGAGTGCGGCCCCGCGCTACCAGTTCGGGATGGTCCGACACGGCGACGACTGGCTGATCAGCGAGGTCGAGGCGTTCTGATCCGGCCTGCCCACAGATGACGGGGAACGTAACGCCGACCGTTACGTTCCCCGTCATCTGTGCTCACGTCGGCGACGACTCGCTGATCAATGAGGTCGAGGCGTTCTGATCTGGCATGACTTGCAGAAATTTCGCGCGTAGCGCTTGACGAACGGCCGTTGTCGGGCCACGCTGTCACCAGCGAATCACGTGCAGGCAGCCATCGGCGCGCAATTCGTTTCAGACGCCGCTTGACAAAGTGGGTCTATTTTCTGCTACAGTTGGACGTTGCGCTGGCTGCCTCCTGTCCACTTCACGATCCTTCCTCTGGCCACCTTTGCTGTGTGTGCTCGTGGTGATCGCCGAATCTCAGGTGTCACCGGCGAACGGCCCATCAAGCCAAGCACCGAGCTAGGTAGAACACTTCGTGTTGGAAGGACGCATCTTGGCACTCGACCGCCAGTCCACCTCAACCATCCCCGGCGCGCCCGCGCGCGCATCTTTCGCAAAGATCAATGAGCCACTGGAGGTCCCCGGCCTCCTCGACCTGCAGCTCGACTCGTTCGAGTGGCTCGTCGGCTCTCCCGAGTGGCGCGCCAAGTCGATCGCCCGCGGTGATGACAACCCGACCGGCGGACTCGAGGACATCCTGCACGAGCTGTCCCCGATCGAGGACTTCTCCGGCTCGATGTCGCTGTCCTTCTCCGACCCGCACTTCGACGAGGTCAAGGCCTCCGTCGAGGAGTGCAAGGACAAGGACATGACCTACGCGGCGCCGCTGTTCGTCACCGCGGAGTTCATCAACAACAACACCGGTGAGATCAAGTCGCAGACCGTCTTCATGGGCGACTTCCCGATCATGACCGACAAGGGCAGCTTCATCATCAACGGCACCGAGCGTGTCGTCGTCAGCCAGCTCGTCCGCAGCCCCGGTGTCTACTTCGACGCTGCGATCGACAAGACCACCGAGAAGACGCTGCACACCGTCAAGGTGATTCCCGGCCGTGGTGCTTGGCTGGAGTTCGACGTCGACAAGCGCGACACCGTCGGTGTCCGTATCGACCGCAAGCGCCGTCAGCCGGTCACCGTCCTCCTGAAGGCCCTGGGCTGGACGAACGAGGAGATCACCGAGCGTTTCGGGTTCTCCGAGATCATGATGTCCACCCTGGAGAAGGACAACACCGCCAACCAGGACGAGGCGCTGCTCGAGGTCTACCGCAAGCTGCGTCCGGGCGAGCCGCCGACCAAGGAGTCCGCGGAGAACCTGCTGGAGAACCTGTTCTTCAAGGAGAAGCGCTACGACCTGGCCCGCGTCGGCCGCTACAAGGTCAACAAGAAGCTCGGCCTGACCGACAACCCGATGGTCGGCGAGGGCGTCCTCACGCGTGAGGACATCGTCGCGACCGTCGAGTACCTGGTCCGCCTGCACGAGGCCGATCCGCACACCACCACCTACATGACCGTCCCCGGCGGCGTGGAGGTCCCGGTGGAGGTCGACGACATCGACCACTTCGGCAACCGTCGCCTGCGTACCGTCGGCGAGCTGATCCAGAACCAGATCCGCGTGGGCCTCTCGCGCATGGAGCGTGTCGTGCGTGAGCGCATGACCACCCAGGACGTCGAGGCGATCACACCGCAGACCCTGATCAACATCCGTCCCGTCGTGGCGGCGATCAAGGAGTTCTTCGGCACCAGCCAGCTGTCGCAGTTCATGGATCAGAACAACCCGCTGTCGGGCCTGACCCACAAGCGTCGTCTGTCGGCGCTGGGGCCCGGCGGTCTGTCGCGTGAGCGTGCCGGCCTCGAGGTCCGCGACGTCCACCCGTCGCACTACGGCCGCATGTGCCCGATCGAGACCCCCGAGGGTCCGAACATCGGTCTGATCGGTTCGCTCTCGGTGTACGCGCGGGTCAACCCGTTCGGCTTCATCGAGACCCCGTACCGCAAGGTCGAGAACGGTGTCGTCACCGACGACGTCAAGTACCTGACCGCCGACGAGGAGGACCGCTACCTCGTCGGGCAGGCCAACACCAACTACGCCCTCGACGGCCGTATCACCGACGAGCGTGTCCTGGTCCGCAAGAAGGGCTCGGAGGTCGAGTTCGTCGGCGCGAACGAGGTCGACTACCTCGACGTCTCGCCGCGACAGATGGTGTCGGTCGCGACCGCGATGATCCCGTTCCTCGAGCACGACGACGCGAACCGCGCCCTGATGGGTGCGAACATGCAGCGTCAGGCCGTGCCGCTGGTGCGCAACGAGTCGCCGCTGGTCGGTACCGGCATGGAGCTGCGCGCCGCGGTCGACGCCGGCGACGTGGTCGTGTCCACCAAGACCGGTGTGGTCGAGGAGGTCTCCGCCGACTACATCACCGTGATGGCCGACGACGGCAGCCGCGACACCTACCGGATGCGCAAGTTCGCCCGCTCGAACCACGGCACCTGCGCCAACCAGCGTCCGATCGTGGACGAGGGTCAGCGCGTCGAGACCGGTCAGGTCCTCGCCGACGGTCCGTGTACCGAGAACGGTGAGATGGCGCTGGGCAAGAACCTGCTCGTCGCGATCATGCCGTGGGAGGGTCACAACTACGAGGACGCCATCATCCTGAGCCAGCGGCTCGTGGAGGAGGACGTGCTCACCTCGATCCACATCGAGGAGCACGAGATCGACGCCCGCGACACCAAGCTCGGCGCCGAGGAGATCACCCGGGACATCCCGAACGTCTCCGACGAGGTCCTCGCGGATCTCGATGAGCGTGGCATCGTGCGCATCGGTGCCGAGGTCCGTGACGGCGACATCCTGGTCGGCAAGGTCACCCCGAAGGGCGAGACCGAGCTGACCCCGGAGGAGCGGCTGCTCCGCGCGATCTTCGGTGAGAAGGCGCGCGAGGTCCGCGACACGTCGCTCAAGGTGCCGCATGGCGAGACCGGCAAGGTCATCGGCGTCCGCGTCTTCAGCCGCGACGACGACGATGATCTGGCCCCCGGCGTGAACGAGCTCGTGCGTGTGTACGTCGCTCAGAAGCGCAAGATCCAGGACGGCGACAAGCTTGCCGGCCGGCACGGCAACAAGGGCGTCATCGGCAAGATCCTCCCGCAGGAGGACATGCCGTTCCTGCCCGACGGCACCCCGGTCGACATCATCCTGAACACCCACGGTGTGCCCCGTCGTATGAACATCGGTCAGATCCTGGAGACCCACCTCGGGTGGGTCGCCAAGGCCGGCTGGAACATCGACGTGGCCAGCGGCGTGCCCGACTGGGCGTCGAAGCTGCCCGAGGAGATGTACTCGGCGGAGCCCGACACCAACACCGCCACCCCGGTGTTCGACGGTGCCCGCGAGGAGGAGCTGACCGGTCTGCTGTCCTCGACGCTGCCGAACCGCGACGGCGAGGTCATGGTCAACGGCGACGGCAAGGCGACGCTGTTCGACGGTCGCTCCGGCGAGCCCTTCCCGTACCCGGTGTCGGTGGGTTACATGTACATCATCAAGCTGCACCACCTGGTCGACGACAAGATCCACGCGCGTTCGACCGGTCCGTACTCGATGATCACGCAGCAGCCGCTCGGTGGTAAAGCGCAGTTCGGTGGTCAGCGCTTCGGTGAGATGGAGTGCTGGGCCATGCAGGCCTACGGCGCCGCCTACACCCTGCAGGAGCTGCTCACCATCAAGTCGGACGACGTGGTCGGCCGCGTGAAGGTGTACGAGGCGATCGTCAAGGGCGAGAACATCCCCGAGCCGGGCATCCCCGAGTCGTTCAAGGTGCTTCTCAAGGAGCTGCAGTCGCTCTGCCTCAATGTCGAGGTGCTCAGCAGCGACGGCGCGGCCATCGAGATGCGCGACACCGACGACGAGGATCTCGAGCGCGCTGCGGCGAACCTGGGAATCAACTTGTCGCGCAACGAATCCGCGACAGTCGACGACTTGGCCAACTGACTATCACCGACCAGCAACATCTGACAGAGCCACGAAAGGTAACAAGTGCTCGACGTCAATTACTTCGATGAACTGAAGATCGGTCTCGCCACGGCCGATGACATCCACAACTGGTCATACGGTGAGGTCAAGAAGCCGGAGACGATCAACTACCGCACGCTCAAGCCCGAGAAGGACGGCCTGTTCTGCGAGAAGATCTTCGGGCCGACCCGCGACTGGGAGTGCTACTGCGGCAAGTACAAGCGCGTGCGCTTCAAGGGCATCATCTGTGAGCGCTGCGGCGTCGAGGTGACCCGTGCCAAGGTGCGTCGCGAGCGGATGGGCCACATCGAGCTGGCCGCCCCGGTCACGCACATCTGGTACTTCAAGGGTGTGCCCAGCCGTCTGGGCTACCTGCTGGACCTGGCGCCGAAGGATCTCGAGAAGATCATCTACTTCGCCGCCTACGTGATCACCTCCGTCGACGACGAGCTGCGCCACGCGGAGCTGTCGACCCGTGAGGCAGAGATCGAGGTCGAGAAGAAGGCACTCACCGATCAGCGTGATGTGGACCTGAACGAGCGTCAGCAGAAGCTCGAGCAGGATCTCGCCGAGCTCGAGGCCGAGGGTGCCAAGGCCGATGTGCGCCGCAAGGTGCGTGACGGTGCCGAACGCGAGATGCGTCGTATGCGCGATCAGGCGCAGCGTCAGCTCGACGAGCTCGAGGAGATCTGGGACCGCTTCGTCAAGCTGAGCCCAGGTGAGCTGATCATCGACGAGAAGCTCTACCGTCAGCTCGACGAGCGTTTCGGCGAGTACTTCGCCGGTGCGATGGGCGCGGAGGCGATCAAGAAGCTCCTGGAGAACTTCGACATCGACGCCGAGGCCGATTCGCTGCGCGAGACCATCCGCAGCGGGAAGGGTCAGAAGAAGCTGCGTGCGCTGAAGCGACTGAAGGTCGTCGCGGCGTTCCAGCAGTCCGGCAACTCGCCGCTGGGCATGGTGCTCGACGCCGTGCCGGTGATCCCGCCGGAGCTCCGCCCAATGGTGCAGCTCGACGGTGGCCGCTTCGCGACCTCCGACCTCAACGATCTGTACCGCCGTGTCATCAACCGCAACAACCGCCTCAAGCGACTGATCGACCTCGGTGCACCCGAGATCATCGTCAACAACGAGAAGCGGATGCTGCAGGAGTCGGTGGATGCCCTGTTCGACAACGGTCGTCGCGGCCGTCCGGTCACCGGACCGGGCAACCGTCCGCTGAAGTCGCTGAGCGATCTGCTCAAGGGCAAGCAGGGACGTTTCCGTCAGAACCTGCTCGGCAAGCGCGTCGACTACTCGGGCCGTTCGGTCATCGTCGTCGGCCCGCAGCTGAAGCTGCACCAGTGCGGCCTGCCGAAGTTGATGGCCCTCGAGCTGTTCAAGCCGTTCGTGATGAAGCGCCTGGTCGACCTGAACCAGGCGCAGAACATCAAGTCGGCCAAGCGCATGGTCGAGCGTCAGCGTCCCGCGGTGTGGGATGTCCTCGAAGAGGTCATCGCCGAGCACCCCGTGCTGCTCAACCGTGCTCCGACGCTGCACCGCCTCGGCATCCAGGCCTTCGAGCCACAGCTGGTGGAGGGCAAGGCCATCCAGCTGCACCCGCTGGTCTGTGAGGCGTTCAACGCCGACTTCGACGGTGACCAGATGGCCGTGCACCTCCCGCTGTCCGCGGAGGCGCAAGCCGAGGCACGCATCCTCATGCTGTCGTCGAACAACATCCTGTCGCCGGCGTCGGGCCGTCCGCTCGCCATGCCGCGTCTGGACATGGTGACCGGTCTGTACTACCTGACCACCCTCAAGGAGGGTGCGGCAGGCGAGTACGCGCCGGCGAGCTCCGACGACGTCGAGCGCGGTGTCTACTCGACCCCGGCCGAGGCCATCATGGCCGTCGACCGCGGTGCGCTCACCGTGCAGTCGCGCATCAAGGTGCGTCTGACCGACCAGCGTCCGCCCGCCGACATCGAGGCCGAGCAGTTCCCGGACGGCTGGACCTACGGTCAGCCGTGGGACATCGAGTCGACCCTGGGTCGCGTGCTGTTCAACGAGTTGCTGCCGGTCGAGTACCCGTTCGTCAACGAGCAGATGCCGAAGAAGCGTCAGGCCGTCATCATCAACGACCTGGCCGAGCGGTATCCGATGATCGTGGTCGCGCAGACCGTCGACAAGCTCAAGGACGTCGGCTTCTACTGGGCCACCCGTTCGGGTGTCACCGTGTCGATGGCCGACGTGCTCGTGCCGCCGGCAAAGAAGGAGATCCTCGACAAGTACGAGGAGCGCGCCGACGGTCTGGAGCGCAAGTTCCAGCGCGGTGCGTTGACCCCGGAAGAGCGTCGTGACGCCCTGGTGGAGATCTGGAAGCAGGCCACCGAAGAGGTCGGTACCGCGATGGAGGCCCACTACCCGGACGACAACCCGATCCCGATGATCGTGAAGTCGGGTGCCGCGGGCAACATGACCCAGATCCGCTCGCTCGCCGGCATGAAGGGTCTGGTGACCAACCCGAAGGGTGAGTTCATCCCGCGTCCGATCAAGTCCTCGTTCCGCGAGGGCCTGACCGTGGCCGAGTACTTCATCAACACGCACGGTGCTCGAAAGGGTCTGGCCGACACCGCTCTTCGTACCGCCGACTCGGGTTACCTCACTCGTCGTCTGGTGGACGTGAGCCAGGACGTCATCGTTCGCGAGACCGACTGCAACACCGAGCGCGGCATCATGACCACCATCGCCGAGAAGCAGGCCGACGGCACGCTGATCCGCGATGCGCACGTGGAGACCTCCACCTACGCCCGCACGCTGGCCGCCGACGCGGTCGACGAGAACGGCACGGTGATCGTCGAGCGTGGTCACGATCTGGGTGATCCGGCGATCGAGGCCCTCCTCGGTGCGGGCATCACCGAGGTCAAGGTGCGGTCGGTGCTCACCTGTGCGACCGGCACCGGCGTCTGCGCCATGTGCTACGGCCGTTCGATGGCCACCGGCAAGCTCGTCGACATCGGCGAGGCCGTCGGCATCATCGCGGCCCAGTCGATCGGTGAGCCCGGGACCCAGCTGACGATGCGTACCTTCCACCAGGGTGGCGTCGGTGACGACATCACCGGTGGTCTGCCCCGTGTCCAGGAGCTGTTCGAGGCCCGCGTGCCGAAGGGCAAGGCGCCCATCGCCGAGGTGTCCGGTCGGGTGCGGCTCGAGGACGACGATCGTTTCTACAAGATCACCATCGTCCCCGACGACGGTTCGGAAGAGGTCGTCTACGACAAGATCTCCAAGCGCCAGCGTCTGCGTGTCTTCAAGCACGACGACGGCAGCGAGCGTCTGCTCGCCGACGGCGACCACGTGGAGGTCGGTCAGCAGCTCATGGAAGGTGCTGCCGATCCGCACGAGGTGCTGCGCGTGATGGGTCCCCGTCAGGTGCAGGTGCACTTGGTCAACGAGGTCCAGGAGGTCTACCGCAGCCAGGGTGTGTCGATCCACGACAAGCACATCGAGACGATCGTTCGTCAGATGCTGCGTCGCGTGACGATCATCGATTCCGGTGCCACCGAGTTCCTGCCCGGATCGCTCACCGAGCGTTCCGAGTTCGAGTCGGCGAACCGTCGCGTCGTGCAGGAGGGTGGCGAGCCCGCCGCCGGTCGTCCGGTGCTCATGGGTATCACCAAGGCATCGCTGGCCACCGAGTCGTGGCTGTCGGCGGCGTCGTTCCAGGAGACCACGCGTGTCCTGACCGATGCGGCCATCAACAGCCGCAGCGACAAGCTGATCGGTCTCAAGGAGAACGTGATCATCGGTAAGCTGATCCCGGCCGGTACCGGCATCAACCGGTACCGCAACATCCAGGTGCAGCCGACCGAAGAGGCACGTGCCGCGGCCTACGCGGTGCCGTCCTACGACGACACCTACTACAGCCCGGACGGCACCTTCGGTGCTCCCGCCGGTGCTGCGGTGCCGCTGGACGACTACGGGTTCTCCAACGACTACCGCTGACCCGTTTCCGTAGTACGAACACGCGTCTAGCGCGGGTATCTACTACGAAATCGACAGGCAGACAACGGCCCCCGCACTCTGAGAGTGCGGGGGCCGTTGTCGTCGTATCGGCGCGTCAGGGAGCGCCGGTCGCGGGCAGTCCGGCGTCGAGCCGGATCCCGTCCAGCAGCAATTCGAGACCGGCGCGGAACTGGTCGATGTCCTCGTGGCCGTCGAACTCGTCGACGATGAAATGCATGAACGGATACTCGTCCCGATCGAGCGCACGCCACTCGTCGGCGATACCGTGCAGGTAGTCCGCCGCGGCGACCTCGCCGTCGACGACCTCTTTCGGTGGTTCCTGACCGAGGTCCGCGGCTACCCCGATCACATACCCGAGAACGGCCGACACCGCGTGAAAGGTCTTGCGAGGGGACAGTTTCAACCGCATCATCTGTTCCCCGAGCCGTTCGTAGAAAACGAGTCCGTTGGCCTGGATGGTCGTGTTCCGCATGAAATACGCCGCGAGCCACGGTCGTTCGGCGACAGTGGTGAACAGTGACAGCGCGAGGGTGCGGACGTTGTCGAGTGGATCAGCGTCGGGGGCGAGTTCGACGGTGTCCTCCAGGACCGCGGCGATGACGCGGTCGGTCGCGAGGTTGAGCAGTTCGTCCTTGTTGGATACGTACCAGTAGATGCTGCCGACCCCACCGCCGAGCCGGGCCGCGAGGGCCCGGAACGTCAGCGCCGGCTCTCCGGCCTCATCGAGCAACTCGACCGCCGCGTCGACGACGGCCTCGAGTGAGTGGGAGACGCGTCGCCGGGAGCCGCGTCGTTCAGGTGCCATGCCATCTATCCCATCACACCGCTGTCAGGAGCCTTGCGCCGCATCGAACGACGTTCTATTGTCGAACTCTGTTCGAAACTCGAACAACGTTCGATGAAAGGAGGTGCAGCGATGACCTCGATGACCGAATCGCTTCCCGGCCGGACCTATACGTCTCTGCGTGCCGCATGGATTCCTCTCGCTGCCCTGTGCCTGGCCTTCTTCGTGGAGATGGTCGACAACACACTTCTCACCATCGCCCTGCCGACGATCGGTCGCGATCTCGGTAGCGGCACGACCGCTCTGCAGTGGGTGACCGGCGCCTACTCGCTGACCTTCGGGGGACTGCTGCTCACCGCCGGTTCGGCCGCCGACCGGCTGGGGCGGCGCCGGGTGCTGCTCGTCGGCCTCGCCGCCTTCGGCCTGATCAGCCTGCTGGTGATCTGGGTCCACTCGCCGGGCGAGCTGATCGCCCTGCGTGCCGCCCTCGGTGTCGCCGCCGCGGCGATGGCACCGATCACCAACTCCCTGGTGTTCCGCCTGTTCGAGGCGGAGGATCTGCGCATGCGCGCGATGACGCTGATGATCGTCGTCGGTATGAGCGGATTCATTCTCGGCCCGCTGCTCGGCGGTACCGCTCTGGCCCACGTCCGGTGGGAGTGGCTGCTTGTCGTGAACGCGCCGATCGCGCTCATCGCGTGGATCGGGGTGCGCATGGGCGTGGCGGCCGACAGTCCGGAAGATCTGACGGGTGATCGGCTCGACCTACCCGGCGCGGTCCTGAGCATCGCGACGATCGGTCTGGCGTGTTACACACTGACCAGCGGTGTCGAGCACGGCTGGGCATCGATCGTCACGGTCGGATGCGCGCTGGGCGCCGTCCTCGCACTCATCGCGTTCGTCTGGCACGAACGACGGACCGCGCAACCGATGCTCGATCTGACCGTCTTCGCCTCCGGTACGGTGCGTGGCGCGGCGATTGCTCAGATCGGGACCTCGATCGCGATGGCCGGGGTGATGTTCGGCCTGATCCTGCACTTCCAGTACGCCTTCGGGTGGAGTCCGGTGAAGGCCGGACTCGCGAACCTGCCGATGATCATCACGATGATCGCCGCGACGCCGATATCCGAGGGCCTGGCAAAGAAGTTCGGTCACCGGATCGCGTGCCTCGTCGGCGCCGTACTGCTCGCCGGTTCGCTCGCGGGTCTGGCATGGGGCGTGGACCACGGCTATCTGGCCATCGCGGTGTTCATGGCGACGCTGACGATCGGCCTGCGGACGGTCATGACGATCTGTGCGGTCGCCCTCGTCGATGCGATGCCCGAGAACCGGACGTCGATCGGCGCCGCGCTCAACGACACCGCACAGGAGGTGGGCACGAGCGTCGGGACGGCCGTCGTCGGAACCCTCATCGCCGCACTGGTGACCGTCAGTCTGCCGACCGGTGTGTGGAGCAGCGACCTCGTCACGTCGTTCTTCCACGGGGAGCGGATCACATATGCCGCACTCGCGGTGGTCGTCGGGCTGATCGCCGGGTGGGGTGCGCTGACACTCACCAACTCGCACTCGGCCGAGGAAGCCCACTGACCGGCCCCGATTCTGACCGACCCCCCGAAATCTGTAGTACGAACCCGCCTCAGGCGCGTGTTCGTACTACGGAATCGGGGCAGGCGGCGTTGGGACTGCTCTCGTATCGGTGCCTCGCGAGCCGGGTCAGCTCACGTCAGTTCTGGCACCGGTATGGCAGATACTGCACGTTCCAGTGGTTGCCGTCCGGATCGTCGAAGTAGACGAAGTGCCCCCACGCCTGCTCGTCGACGTCGCTGGCGTCGACACCGGCGTCGAGGAGATGCTTGCGTGCGACGTTGATGTCGGAGACACAGAGCATGAGCGTGCCCGGATTCGGCGGACCGCCGTCGACGATGCCCGTGCCGAAGGCGATCGAGCAGTTCGAGCCGGGGGGAGTCATCTGCACGAACCGGATGTCGTCGGTGGGCGACTGATCGTGATCGGGATTGAAGCCGATCCTGGTGTAGAACTCCTTGGCCCGATCGACGTCGCTGACGGGGAGAAACGCGACCTCGAGTGTCCAGTCCATGATGGTGCCTCTCTGCGAAGGGGGATGTTCGATCTCGACAGAACCCAGTGTGCGCCACAATGCGGACGACTTCGGTCCTCAATAAAGCGGCCGACGACGATTCGCCACGCCGGTGACGAGCCGGGCGGCGCCGATCGATCGGCAATACGCTGAACGCGTGCACCCTGACCGGCCGGTGACCATCTTCGGTCCCGACTTCCCGTTCCCCTACGACGACTGGATCACGCACCCGGCCGGGATCGGTTCGGTTCCATCGGACGCGCTGGGCACCGAGGTCGCCGTGATCGGCGCGGGCATGGCCGGGATGGTCGCCGCGTACGAGTTGATGAAGATCGGGCTGCGACCGGTCGTGTACGAACCCGAGCGCATCGGCGGCCGCCTGCGTTCCGAGCACTTCGTCCCCGGCGAACCAGAGGTGGCCGAGCTCGGCGGGATGCGTTTCCCGGCGTCGTCGTCGACGTTCTTCCACTACGTCGACACCTTCGGACTCCGCACGCGGCCGTTCCCGAATCCGCTCACCGCCGCCGCCGGGAGTACGGTCATCGACCTGGGCGGTGAGACGCTCTACGCCCGCACGCTCGACGACCTGCCGCCGATCTACACCGAGATCGAGACCGCCTGGGACAGTGCGCTCGAGCGGGTCGCGGGGTTCTCCGCTCTGCAGGACGCCATTCGCGAGCGTGACACCGCGACGCTCAAGGCGTTGTGGAACCGGCTGGTCGTGGACTGGGACGACCGCAGCTTCTACGACTTCCTGGCCACCTCCGACGAGTTCGGTTCCTTGTCGTTCCGGCATCGAGAACTGTTCGGGCAGGTCGGATTCGGCACCGGCGGTTGGGATTCGGACTTCGCGAATTCGATGCTGGAGATCTTGAGGGTGGTCGTCACCAACTGTGACACCGATCAGCACCTCGTCGTCGGCGGCGCCGAACAGGTACCGCGCAAACTGTGGTCCGACTCGCCGGCCACCATCCGGCACTGGCCGGTCGGCACCAGCTTGTCCTCGCTGCACAGCGGGGTGCCCCGGGCCGGGGTGGCGTCGCTACGGCGCCTCGGACCCGACCGTATCGAGGTCGTGGATCGCTGGGGTGACTCCCGGGTGTTCCCGGCGGTCGTCGCGACGTGCCAGGCATGGCTGTTGTCGACCGAGATCGAGTGCGACGAGAGCCTGTTCAGCCAGGACCTGTGGATGGCCCTCGACCGCACCCGCTACATGCAGTCGTCGAAGACCTTCGTCATGGTCGACCGGCCGTTCTGGACCGACCGTGACCCGGCGACCGGGCGCGACGTCCTCAGCATGACGCTGACCGACAGGCTCACCCGCGGGACGTACCTGTTCGACAACGGTCCCGACCGTCCCGGCGTGATCTGCCTCAGCTACACCTGGATGAGCGATGCGCTCAAGGTGTTGCCGCATCCGGTGGAGAAGCGGGTGTCGTTGGCGCTGGATGCATTACGCAAGATCTATCCCGACGTGGACATCGCCGAGCACATCGTGGGGCGCCCGCTGACCGTGTCCTGGGAGGCCGAACCCCACTTCCTCGGCGCGTTCAAGGGCGCGCTGCCGGGACACTACCGGTACAACACGCGGATGTACGGGCACTTCCACGGCCAGGGCCGGCTGCCCGTCGAGGAACAGGGGATCTTCATCGCCGGCGACGACGTCTCGTTCATGCCCGCCTGGGTCGAGGGTGCGGTGCAGACCGCGCTCAACGCGGTGTGGGGCGTCATGCATCACGTCGGAGGTACCTCGCATCCGGACAACCCGGGTCCGGGCGACCGGTACGTCGACCTCGGCCCGATCGACGTCGGTCCGTGAGCGAACGAGCGATGACGGCCGACGACGAGCGCCTGCGGATCGCCCTCTGGCAGTGTGAACCTCGGCCGGGTGCGCCGGGGGAGAACCTCGACCGCCTCGATGCGGCGGCCGCCGACGCCGCCCGCCGCGGAGCGGACTTGATCGTCACGCCCGAGATGGTGGTCCCCGGCTACGACATCGGCGCCGTGCGGGCGCGAGAACTGGCCGATCCGCCCGATGGGCCGATCGCGGATCGCGTCCGTGTGATCGCCGCCCGCCATCGGATCGCCGTCCTCTACGGCTGCGCCGAACTCGACCCGGACGGATCGGTGTACAACGCCATCCGGCTCGTCGACGCGGAAGGCATCGGGTCGGCGACTCACCACAAGACACATCTCTTCGGCGACCTCGACCGCCGGATGGTGGCGTCCGGGTCCGCGAGGCCCCCGGTGGTCGAGGTCGCCGGATGGCGATTTGGTCTTCTGACGTGTTACGAGGTCGAGTTCCCCGAGCTCGTCCGATCTCTCGCGCTGCGCGGCGCCGACGTCGTGTGTGTGCCCACGGCCAACATGATCGAGTACGACGTCGTCCAGGACGTGCTCGTCCGCGCACGTGCCGTCGAGAGCCAGGTCTTCGTGGCGTACGCGAACTACTGCGGCTCCGAGAACGAGCTGATCTACGGCGGACGGAGTGAGATCGTCGCTCCCACCGGTGATGTCATCGCGGTTGCTGATCGTGCACCGGACCTCGTCGTCGCCGAACTCGACCGAGCCACCCTCGTCGAATCGCGACGTCGATTTCCCTATCTCGAGGATCGGCTGCCGGACCTTTACACGTGAGTCAAACTGTGCCGCAAAGGATCCTTTGCCGTGGATCAGCCATCGCGAGCTGAGTGGATCTCTGGACAGCGACGCCAAGTTACTCTACGGTAGCGATGCGTATCGCACCTTACTCGCGAGTAGGGGGTCGGCGATGGCGCCAACATCGGAAACGCTCGTTGTCAGATCGTTTGTCCGGCAACGGGTTCGGTTCCGGTCACGTTTCGGTGGCCGACGACGGTCGACCGGATCGCCAATCGTCATGCGCACATGCCGGGGCGTAGGTCATGACGTCACATCGTCAGACGTCGAACGAGGGGGACTCATGCCCGACACACTCACGCGCCGTTCACGCGCCCGCGTCGACGACGGGCTCCGCCGCGCGACGGCCCTGCTCGAGGCCATCGAGGTGGCGGAACTCGTCGTCATCCCGGGTCTCGATGCACTGCTGGACGCGCCGCAGGAGTTCGATCTGACCTTCGATGCCTCGATCTCACTGTCCGGGATGCTGCGCAAACACAGTCAGCGCATCGGCATACTCTCGCAGATGCTCATCGAGGACCTGCACGAGAGGCGCTGCGGTCCAGGCATTCTCGAGCGCGTGCCGGCGGCGTTGCCGGTGCGCGCCGTCCGGTACATCGCCGGACAGGCACGGTGGTCGATGGACCCGCATGGTCTGGACCTGGTCCGGATTGCTTTCGCGTTCGTCGCCGTCCATGCGCTCACCGATCCGACGAATTGTGGAACCTCCTCGCGTGCACTGCATCTGCGCCCGAGGCCGCTGCACGACGACCGCGCTTTGTTCCGGCGCGTTCTCGCCGATGCGCGCGTGGCACTCGACCCGTCGACGCGCGACCTGCTCTCGATCCACATCAGCAAGGCGAGCGCATTCTTCGCCTATCCGGACGCGCTGCGGTGGTCACGGTTGTTCGGAGCCGACGCGCACGACGTGGGGATGTCGTCATCGCTGCTCGCCTACAACCCGGACGCGCTGCGCGAGGCCTGTCGCGGGATCGGTCTGGACACCACGACGCTGCGGATCGCGGCGCGTCACTGACCGGTCCCGCAGTGGGTTTGCGTGGGTTTGTCAGTGCCGCAGGCCATTGTTGACAGCGAATATGACCCGTACCACTGGACAGTGCGGGGTTTCTGCTCTAGCGTGCTACGCATCGGTAACCTACTGCTTGGTAACCGCGACACGGTGAGAGATCAGAGCACGTCAGAGGGGATTTCGGCGGTGACTGACGGCAGCGCGTCGCAACGTTTCCACGTCGACGCAGGGGAGGGCGTCGCTCGCGGGGTCGGGCCGGGCCGGTCGGCTGCCTCGGCAGTGCGACCGGTCCGACCCGAATGTTCGACCGCCGCTCGCGTGACCGCGGCAAAGGTGGCCGGCGCAGTACGCTTGACCGGTGGCCGAGACACCACGACGGTACCGATGGCTGATCCACGTCGACCTGGACCAGTTCCAGGTCTCCGTCGAGAGGTTGCGCAGTCCGGAGCTCGTGGGCGTCCCGGTGATCGTCGGGGGCAACGGAGATCCCACCGAGGCGCGCAAGGTCGTCACCTGTGCGTCCTATGAGGCGCGGGACGTCGGTGTCCGTGCCGGGATGCCGCTGCGGGCCGCTTACCGCAAGATGCCCGACGCCGTCTACCTGCCCCTCGACGTCCCCGCTTACGATGTCGCCTCGGCGGACGTGATGAACGCATTGCGTCAGTTCGGACATCCCGTCGAGGTATGGGGGTGGGACGAGGCGTACATGGGCGTGCAGGCCGTCGGCGGCATGCGCTCGCATGACAACGCCGATGCCCAGGCCGTTGCCTCCGATGCCTCCGCCGATTCCTACGATCGCGTCACGATCGGCACTCTCGCCGAACGGATTCGGGCCGTGGTGTTCGAGTCCACCGGATTGCGCTGCTCGATCGGCGTCTCCGACAACAAGCAACGCGCCAAGATGGCGACCGGCTTCGCCAAGAAGCCCGACCCGGAGTCGGCGGCCCTGGCTCCGTTCCGGATCGAGAGGGTCTTCGAACTCGACGAGCAGAACTGGTTGCCGCTCATGGGAGATCGTCCCTGTCGCGACCTGTGGAGCGTCGGACCGAAGACCGCGGCGAAACTCACCGCTCGTGGTGTCGACACCGTCCATCAGTTGATCGCCACACCGCGCGAGGACCTGATCGAGACCTTCGGGCCGCATCAGGGCAACTGGCTCTACGTGTTGTGTCGCGGCGGCGGCGATTCGACGATCACGCCGGAGCCCTGGCTGGCCCGCTCGCACTCCAAGTCGCGCACGTACCCGGTCGACATGACAGATCTCGATGAGATGCTCTCGGCTGCACGGGAACTCACTGCGGAGCTCGTCGATCAGGTTCTCGCTGAGAGGCGCGAGGTCTTCCGGGTCGCGGTGACCGTACGCACCACCACCTTCTGTACGCGGACGAAGTCGAGGAAACTGCCGGCGCCGACGATCCGTTACGACGACATCGTCCCGGTGATCGACGGCCTGCTCGGGGATTTCGAGATCGACCGTCCGGTACGGCTTCTCGGGGTTCGATGCGATCTGGTGACACCGGAAGACGAGTGATGCGGTTACGCGGCGCCCTGATCATCGCGGTGACGGTTCTCGCCGCCGCGGTCGGCGTGGTGTCGGCGCCGGGCGCCGCCGCGGCATCACCGTCACCTCCACTACCCGTGCAGTACGACTTCACTGCCGGCATCCGCGCCGAACTCGCACACCCGGGCGGGTCGCTGCCCGGAACCAACGACCGGGGTTGTCGGCCGTCGGCGCGGCATCCGCGTCCGGTGATCCTCGTACACGGTAGTGGTGGTGGGCGACAGACGAACTGGGCCACTCTCGCACCGGTGCTCGCCAATGCGGGCTACTGTGTCTTCGCCCCGACCTACGGCGCGTTGTCGACCGTGTGGCCGGCGTCCGCGCTCGGCGGCCTCGGACCGAAGCTCGACAGCGCCTGGCAGATCGCGGGATTCGCCGACCGGGTGAGGGCGACGACGGGATCCCGGCAGGTCGACATCGTGGGTCACTCACTGGGCACCGAGATCCCGACGTACTGGATGAAGTATCTCCGCGGACGCGGCAAGGTCGCCCACTATGTGTCACTGGCGCCCTACTGGCGGCAGGGTCCCGATTCCGACGACGACCGTGGCGAGGCCATCGACGACTTCCGGCACGCGCTCGGGATTCGCGACGCGCCGCGACCACCGTGTCCCGACTGTGTCGCGCCGCCGCGTGACCTCTCGTTCAATCAGGCGGTCCGGCAACCCACTCCGTACCTACCCGGTGTCGCGTATACGAACATCGTCACCCGCGACGACGAGATCGTCACCCCCTACTCGAGCGGCATCCTGGCCGGTCCGCCCGGCACCGACGTCCGCAACATCGTGGTGCAGGACGGCTGCCCGATCGACCGGTCCGACCACGCGTCGATCACGTCCAATCGACGGAGCGCGGCGCTGGTGCTCGGTGCACTCGACCCTGCACATGCGCCGCCGGTGCCGTGCGTCGCGGTGCCGCCCTACACGGGAGCCTGAACAGGCCTGGCCGGCCGGCGGCGAACGGGGTCCTGCGGATCAGGTCACTCGCGTGGAATCCGCGTCCCGACCAGCCGGGCGTCCGGATCGACGTCGAGCCCGAGACGATCCCACGGCACGCCGACGGTCACCACCGCATACGCGGACGTGGGGAAGCGCTCGATGTATCCGTCGGAATCGAGGGTCAACGCCGTGGTGGGCATACCCGGCGAGTGCCCGACCACCATGACGGTTCCGGCGTCGGCGGGAGCGTGGCGTCGGATCGCTTCGAGGATCTCGTGGGGTGCGCCGCCGTAGATGTCGTCGACGAAGGTCGTCGGTGCGGCGACGCCGGTTCGTTCCAGTGTCTGTCGGGTGCGGGTTGCGGTCGAACACAGCACCGCGTCGATCGTCAGGCCCTCGTCGGACATCCATCGGCCGGCCAGTGCCGCCTCCCGACGGCCGCGATCCGCCAGTGGGCGGTCATGGTCGTCGACGCCGGGAGGGTACCCGGACTTTCCATGCCGCATCAGCACGAGGGTGCGGCTCACGCGGCACCCCGACCCCGTTCGCGACTGGCGCCCGCATCACCGTCGCGCCGTGAGCTCGCCGACTCGTCGCGGGACAGCATCCGCAGCACCGCTGCGGTGGCCCGCCATGCGGCCGCCTCTTGCCGGCAGTATGCGGCGTCGTCGTCGGACCCGGTCATCAGATGCTCATCGGCGAGCTCGTCGAACTCGATGCACTCGTCCACGGCCTGATCGATCAGCTCGACGACGGCACCCGGCGACGAGCACGCGCGCACGATCGTGTCGGCATCGAGGGTCGTGAGTCGTTCGAGTTCGGACTGGTACCGCATGCACCCAACCTACGACGACGAACCGACAGGGTGGGGGATCCACACCGTGCCCACCGGGATCCGATCGGCTTGAAGCTCGACCGTCAACAGATAGCCTGGGACGTGTGCATTCCTGGGTACCCGCGCTGCTGTCGGTGCTGGCCGCGATTCTGATCGCCGCCGGCACGGTGATGCGGCAGCGCGCATCCCACGCCAGTGGGGCGATCGCCCGGGGATGGTGGATCGGTGCGGTGATCGCCCTGTGCGGCTTCGCGTCGCAGGTCGCGGCCCTGGGCCTGGGGTCGATCCTGCTGGTGCAGCCGCTGGTGGTTCTCGCGATCCTGTTCGCGCTGCCGATGGAGGCGTGGGCCGATCATCGTCGGCCACTGCGCAAGGAATGGGCCTGGGGTGCGGTGCTGGTGGCGTGCGTGACGATCTTCCTGGCCGTGTCCCGGCCGGAACCGTCGCCGCGACGTCCCGAGGATCTGCTGATGGTGGCGACCATCGGCGGGGTCATCGTGGCGTTACTGATCTGCGTCATCGCCGCCGAGAGATCCAACCGTCACTACAAGGCACTTCTCTACGGGGTCACCGGCGGCGCCTTGTTCGGCATGTCTGCACTGCTGGTCAAGACGGTCGCCTACCAGTTCCTGCACGACTTCGCAGGCGCGTTCCTCCAGCCCGAGCTCTACCTTTTCCTCGTCGTGGCCAGCAGCGCGATCGTCGCGCAACAGCGCGCGTTCGGTGCCGGTGAGCTGCAGACATCGTTCCCGGCGCTCACCGTCGTCGAACTGGCGGTGTCGATGGCGCTGGGCGTCGTGGTGCTGGGGGAGAACCTCAACGTCTCCGTCCCGACCGCGGTGTTCCTGGGGATCGTGCTGGCAGTGATGGTGCGTGCCGTCCTCGAGCTGGCGAAGCTGGCCGCGATCCGGGCCGAGGAGATCTCGCGACACGCCCGCCGGCCACACGCCGGTCGGGTCGCCGCCCGCTGAGTGGATCGTCCGCGGTCGCCGAGGAGTGTCGGGACGTCGAGGGTGTCGGGTCGGCGAGCGGCGCCGAGGGGTCAGCCGGCGTTGACCGGATCGATGACGCCCACGATGCCCGCGGCCCATTCCGCCGCGAACTTGGCCGGCTTGACCGGCGATGAGTTGTCGTGACGGGCATGGTCGCCGACCTGCACCGCTCCGCGGGCGGTCAACTTCTCGGCCATGATCTCTCCGCCGCGGTTGAAGGTCTCGCCATAGACGGTGTCGCCCAGGCCGAACACCGCGAAGCGCAGCCCCGTGAGGTCGGGCTCGACGGCGTCGAGTTCCTCGGCGAACGGCTCCGCGCCGGTCGGGAGTTCGCCCTCGCCGTAGGTCGAGCAGATCACCACGAGGAAGTCGGCCGGGTCGAGATCCTCGACGGCGAACTCGCTCATGTCGTAGATGGAGGGATCGTGATCGACAGCGAGCACATCCGAGATCGCGTCTGCGACCAACTCGCTGTTCCCGGTTTCCGTGCCGTAGAGGATGACGACGGACATGGAGATACCCCTTTCGACGTCGTGCTCCGCGTCCGGGCACGACAACGCCTGACATTGTGCTCGGAGAAAGGGTAACCTAACCAGCCGTTTCGGGTGAAATTCGCAGGTGGGAGGTGGTGGCGCCAATTACTTGGATGTCCTACTATACGGAGACGGAAGCCACAATCGCACAGCGTCTGTCCCGACTCACGAATCAAGGTGATCTCCTCGTGTCCACAACCGATTCCGTCCGCTCCATCCCGCATTACCTGAACGGTTCCGCGGTGACCGCCACAGAGGGCCGGTTCGCCGACGTGTTCAATCCGAGCACCGGAGCCGTCGCCGCCAAGGTCCCGCTGGCCTCGACCGCCGAGGTCGACGCCGCGGTCGCGACCGCCGTCGAGGCACAGCGCGAATGGGCGGCGTGGAATCCGCAACGTCGTGCCCGTGTGCTCATGCGGTTCGTCGATCTGGTCAACCAGAACGCCGATGAGCTCGCGACCTTGCTGTCGCTCGAGCACGGCAAGACCCATGCCGACGCGAAAGGCGACATCCAGCGCGGCACCGAGGTCATCGAGTTCGCCATCGGGATCCCGCACCTGCTGAAAGGCGAGTTCACCGAGGGTGCCGGCGGCGGCATCGACGTGCACTCCGTCCGCCAGCCGCTCGGTGTGGTCGCGGGCATCACCCCGTTCAACTTCCCCGCGATGATCCCGCTGTGGAAGGCCGGCCCGGCGCTCGCGTGCGGCAACGCGTTCATCCTCAAGCCCAGCGAGCGCGACCCGTCGGTTCCGGTCCGGCTCGCCGAGCTGTTCAGCCAGGCCGGCCTGCCCGACGGCGTCTTCCAGGTCGTGCACGGGGACAAGGAGTCGGTCGATGCGCTGCTGAACAACCCTGACGTGCAGGCGTTCGGTTTCGTCGGCAGCTCCGACATCGCGCAGTACATCTACTCGACCGCGGCCGCCAACGGCAAGCGTTCACAGTGTTTCGGTGGCGCCAAGAACCACATGATCATCATGCCGGACGCGAACCTGGATCAGGCCGCCGACGCGCTCATCGGCGCGGGCTACGGCAGCGCCGGTGAGCGCTGCATGGCGATCAGCGTCGCCGTCCCGGTGGGCGAGCAGACCGCAGAACGACTGCGCGCCAAGCTCATCGACAAGGTCAATGCGTTGCGCGTCGGGCACAGCCTCGACCCCAAGGCCGACTACGGACCACTGGTGACCGCGGCGGCCCTCGAGCGGGTGAAGGGCTACATCGCCACGGGCGTCGAGGAGGGTGCGGAACTGGTCATCGACGGCCGTGAGCGCACCAGCGACGAGCAGTCCTACGGCGACGACGACATCTCCGGCGGGTTCTTCATCGGACCGACGCTGTTCGATCACGTCACCAAGGGCATGACCTCCTACACCGACGAGATCTTCGGCCCGGTGCTGCAGATCGTGCGTGCCGCCGACTACGAAGAGGCGCTCGCACTGGCGTCGGATCACCAGTACGGCAACGGCGTGGCGATCTTCACCCAGGACGGCGATGCCGCCCGCGACTTCACCTCCCGGGTCAACGTCGGCATGGTCGGCGTGAACGTGCCGATCCCGGTTCCGGTGGCCTACTACACCTTCGGCGGCTGGAAGCGTTCCGGCTTCGGCGACCTCAATCAGCATGGGCCCGCGTCGATCCAGTTCTACACAAAGACCAAGACGATCACGTCGCGCTGGCCGTCTGGGATCAAGGACGGCGCCGAGTTCGTCATCCCGACGATGGACTGATCGTGCCGGATCGACGGCGGGGATCGACGACGCAGGAGACACCACGACCATGACCACCATCACCGACAGCGGTCTCGACGCCGACGAGCGCGTCATCGTCGAGACCGCGGCCGGGTTCGCCGCCAAGAAGTTGGCCCCGTTTGCGCTGGAATGGGATGAAAGCCACCACTTCCCGGTCGACGAACTCCGGGAGGCGGCCGAGCTCGGCATGGCCGCCATCTACTGCTCCGACGACGTCGGTGGCAGTGGGCTGCGACGGCTCGACGGTGTGCGCATCTTCGAGCAGCTCGCCTACGCCGACCCGGCCGTCGCCGCGTTCCTCTCCATCCACAACATGTGCACCTGGATGGTGGACAGCTACGGCACCCCCGCGCAGCGGGACCAGTGGGTGCCGCGGATGGCGTCGATGGAGGCCGTGGCCAGCTACTGCCTGACCGAGCCGGGAGCGGGGTCGGATGCCGCCGCTTTGTCCACGCGTGCCGTCCGCTCCGGCGACGACTACGTGCTGACCGGGGTCAAGCAGTTCATCTCCGGTGCGGGCGCGAGCGACGTGTACGTCGTCATGGCCCGCACCGGCGACAACGGACCCCGCGGCATCTCGACCTTCCTGGTCGAGAAGGACACCCCCGGACTGAGTTTCGGCGCGCAGGAACGAAAGATGGGGTGGCACGCCCAGCCGACGGCGCAGGTCGTCCTCGACGACGTGCGGGTGCCGGCGGATCATCTGCTCGGTGGGCAGGAGGGCATCGGTTTCGGCATCGCGATGAACGGCCTCAACGGTGGTCGACTCAACATCGCGGCCTCGTCGCTGGGCGGCGCGCAGGCGGCATTCGACCGGGCTGCGTCCTACGTCGCGTCCCGTAAGGCCTTCGGCGGAGCCCTGATCGACGAACCGACGATCCGTTTCACACTCGCCGACATGGCGACCTCTCTGCAGGCCTCCCGCCTGATGCTGTGGCAGGCGGCGGCGGCGCTCGACGCGGATGCACCGGACAAGGTCGAACAGTGTGCGATGGCCAAACGATTCGTCACCGACACCTGCTACACCGTCGCCGATCAGGCGCTGCAGTTGCACGGTGGCTACGGATATCTGACCGAGTACGGTCTGGAGAAGATCGTCCGTGATCTCCGCGTGCACCGGATACTGGAGGGCACGAACGAGATCATGCGCGTGGTGGTCGGGCGGTCGATCGCCACGCGATACCGCGAGAGCTGACCGCCGGACGAACTGGAATCGCCGGTGACCACAGCGCTTCGGCAGACAAGTGAACTCACGACATCAGGAGATTCGACAATGACGACGATCGCCTTTCTGGGCCTCGGTAACATGGGCGGCCCGATGGCCGCGAACCTCGTGAAGGCCGGACACACCGTCCATGGCTTCGACCCGGTTACGGACGCGGTGGAGCAGGCCAAGCTCAGCGGTGTCGAGACCTTCCCGACCGCGGTCGAGGCGGTGGCCGCCGCCGAGGTCGTGATCACGATGCTGCCGAGCGGAGCCATCGTGAAGAGCCTCTACGCCGACATCTTGCCCGCGACACCGACAGGCGCGCTGTTCATCGACAGCTCGACGATCTCGGTCGACGACGCGCGCGCCGTCCACGACCAGGCGGCCGAACACGGCTTCGCCCAGCTCGACGCACCGGTCTCCGGTGGCGTGAAGGGAGCGGCGGCAGGCACCCTGGCGTTCATGGTCGGCGGCGACGACGAGGCGTTCGTCGCGGCGCGAACCACTCTGGAACCCATGGCGGGCAAGATCATCCACTGCGGTTCGGCAGGCGCAGGCCAGGCCGCCAAGGTCTGCAACAACATGGTGCTCGCCGTCCAGCAGATCGCGGTGGGCGAGGCGTTCGTGCTCGCCGAGAAGCTCGGTCTGTCCGATCAGGCGCTCTACGACGTGATCACCGGCGCAACCGGCAATTGCTGGGCGGTGCAGACGAACTGCCCGGTGCCCGGTCCGGTTCCCACGTCACCGGCGAACAACGAGTTCAAGCCGGGCTTCGCGACCGCCCTGATGAACAAGGATCTCGGCCTGGCGATGGATGCGGTGGCCAGTACCGGATCCCGGGCGCCGCTGGGAACTCATGCCGCCCAGCTCTACAAGTCCTTCGCCGAGCAGCATGCAGGCCTGGACTTCAGCGCGATCATCACCTCGCTGCACTGAACCGGGCGTCGGGCGTCAGAAGTCTCCGGCGTCGCGTCGAAGAGACTGAATCGCTTTCACCATCGAGGCCATCTCGTCCTCGCTCATACCGACCGCACCGAACACCTCGCGGTTGAGGGTGGCGGTGGCGTCCTCGACCGTCGAGCGGCCCAGGTCGGTGATCTCCACCAGCGTCGTGCGGCCGTCCGTCGGGTGGGGGACCCGACGCACCAGGTGTGCTTCCTCGAGTCGTCGGATGGCGTGCGTGACACTCGTGACGTGGACCTGGAGCCGATCGCTGGCCTTGGTGATCGGCAGCGCACCCTGTCGCGAGAATGCCAGTAGTCGAAGCAATTCGAAGCGCGAGAAGCTCAAGTCGTAGGGGCGCAGAGTGGACTCGACGCGCGCCAGGAGGATCTGGTGCGCACGCATCACCGACGTCACGGCAACCATGCCATCGGCCACGTCACCCCAGCCCGCGTCGGCCCAGTTCTGTCGTGCCTCGGCGATCGGGTCGAAACTCATGCTGCGGCCGGCCATGAGATCACCTTAGCCAGGATCGGGGCGCCATCCGTCGATGACGGCGGTTGCGGCGGCGACCGGGTCGGCTCCGGCCGGGAATCGCCCTGACAGCAGCAGCATCGCCATCCCGTGGACCTGGGACCAGAGCGAGGCGACGATCGTGTCGACGTCGGCGGGGCGGAACAGGCCCGACTCGATCGCCGACTGGACGCCCTGACGCAGGGGAGCGATGGCTCGGGCCGACGCGGCCTCGGTCTCCGCTGTCGATGTGATCCCGGCGAGCGTCTGACCGAACATGAGCTCATAGAGACGGGGGTGCTCGAGAGCCCACGCGACGTAGTGCACCCCGAGCGTGGACAGGTGCGCCGCGGCGTCTACGGCGACACCGGACTCCTGCGCCGTCGCGAACGAGTCGAAGGCGCGGATGAGTACACCGCGGGTGAGACCCTCCTTGTTGCCGAACAGTGAGTACACCGCGGACGTGGACGTGTCCGCCGCCCGAGCGGCGTCGCGGACGGACAGAGCTGACACGCCGTGCTCCCCGACGATGTGGACCGCCTCGTCGAGGAGCCGCTCACGAAGCTCATCGGTGTGCACCTTGGGTCTTGCCACGAGGGCGATTGTGTCATAACGTTGTTCTGTAACGACGTTATGAAATCAGCGTCTCAGCGGGAGGTCACCATGACCAAGCCGGACTCGCGTCGGATCACGAATGTCCAACCGCCTGCGGGCACGACGTTGTTCCTCATCGGCATGAGGGTCACGCACCCGCTCCGGGTACGAGCTTGGCTGTCGGTGCTCATCGCGATGCCACGCATGCTGGTGCACCTGAGGCGCCACGTCGACGCCGGTATGTTGTCCTATCGCCTGTACCTGGGCCCCTCGTTGATGGTCGTGTCGTACTGGCGTTCGCCGGAGGATCTCCGACGTTTCGCCGCCGACGGCGACGGGCCGCATCTGCCCGCCTGGCGATGGTTCAATCGTCGCCTCGCCGACACCGCTTCGGTGGGGATCTGGCATGAGACCTATGTCGTCGGAGGACACGAGACCATCAGCAGCGGCATGCCACCCTGGGGGCTCGCCGAAGCTGTCGGCGCACAACCCATCGGAGTCGGACAATCAACGGCCGCAGGACGATTGGCGCGAAGCGGTTGCCCATTCACCGCGTCGACCTGAGTCCGCACCGTTCTTCCTCCGGGTGTGCGTTCTTCCCCCGCGAGCAGGCGGCGGAGGAACACATACCCGGGGGAAGAACGGATACCCGGGGGGCGAGGGGCGGCGCGACGGGGGACCCGGGGCGGTGGGTGCGGGGTGGGTCAGCTGCCCGGCCGGTGCGTCATCAACATCTCGATCGCGCCGACGATGGTGTCGACCAGACCGGTCACCGTGTGGTCGCCGAGCTCGCCGCGGGTCTCGTCGGACCGCATCATGATCACCGACTCGACCAGTCGGAACGGCAGGATCGAGCGCGTATCGGACGCGACGCCGACGGCGGCCGTCGCCAACGACTCGTAGGCTGCGGCCAACTCCAGTCGGGCCGTGCGGAACTCGGCGAATCTGCTGTCGGCGAGCTCCGGAAGGAGGTAGAGGGCCCCGAGGTTCCAGCGCGCGGCGGCGAGTTGGGTGACGTCGTAGCGGGCGAGGTCGAGCAGTCGTTCGAGGGGGTCGCCGTCGGCGGCGAGGAGTTCCCGCGCCTGTTCGAGTGACGGGTCGACCGTCGTCGCGAGCAGCGCGGCGAGGATGTCGTCTTTCGTCCTGAAGTAGTGATACAGCGATGCCTGCCGGACGCCGACGGCGTCGGCGATCATCCGCGTCGACGTCCCGGTGTAACCGTGGCGCGTGAACAGCTCCGCCGAGGCGTCGAGGATCTCGTCGCGTGCGGTATCCCCGCGTCGTCTCGGTTTGACGAGGCGCGGCCGGCCCCGGACCGGTGCGCCCTGTGGGATGTCGGTGCCGCTGCCGCTGCCGTTGCCGCCGCCGCTCGTCGCCGAGTGCGATGAACCCGACCGCGTCGCCATCTCGTTCCCGATCTCCTCGCCCGTCGCGCCCCGTCGGTGGCGCGTTCTCGTCTCATTGCGGTCCGGCGAGACGTGCTGAGATCGCCGGACGACCCACTCTAACCCAGGACACGAGAAGTGGCGGGGCGCTGACCTGCGCCGTGTAACGCACTCGTAGTGCGAGTTTTCAGACCCGAAACATTTCTGTCATTCGACAGAAATGGCTGTAGAGTTATCTATCAATCGACAGGTAAGCGGCTCACCGTGGAGCCCATGACGAACCTCATCGACAGAGATGGACCACAATGACCTCCACTGCCATGAAGCCACCCGCCGAACCACCCAACTCCGCCGACGGGCATACCGCGGTCGGCGACACCCACGACCTCAGCGAGTTCGGCTACGACCAGCAACTCCACCGGTCTCTCGGCAAGTTCGCGTCGTTCGCGGCGGGTTTCTCCTTCGTGTCGATCCTGACGACGATCTTCCAGCTGTTCGGCCTCGGCTTCGGATTCGGTGGTCCGGCGTTCTTCTGGACCTGGCCGATCGTGTACGCCGGTCAGTTCCTCGTCGCCCTCTGCTTCGCCGAGATCGCGGCGCGCTACCCGATCTCGGGGGCCATCTACCAGTGGTCGCGACGCATGGGCGGCGAGGTGATCGGCTGGTTCGGCGGATGGTTCATGATCATCGCGCAGATCGTCACCGCGTCCGCCGCGGCAATCGCCCTGCAGGTGGTCCTGCCGTCGGTGTGGACTGGATTCCAGATCATCGGCGACGACCCGACCCTCACCAGCACCAGCGGTGCGGCGAACGCGGTGTTGCTCGGCTCGATCCTGCTGGTGATCGTGACCGCCATCAACTGCGTCGGCATCCGCTGGATGAGCCGGATCAACAACATCGGCGTCACCTGTGAACTCGTCGGCGTCACCGCTGTGGTGCTGGCCCTGTTCACCCACGCCCAGCGCGGCCCGGACGTCGTGTTCGACACCGGCATCCCCGGCCAGCAGCCCGGCTACATCTGGGCGTTCATCGTGTCCGGCCTGATGGCGGCCTACGTGATGGTCGGTTTCGGCTCTGCAGGCGAACTCGCCGAGGAGACGCGTAATCCGCGTCGCATCGCACCGCGAACGATCCGGCTCGCGTTGACCGTGTCCGCGATCGGGGGCGGCCTGATGCTGCTCGGTGCGCTGATGGCGGCACCAACGCTCGACGACCAGCTCGCCGCCGGGGGCCTGCCCTACGTGCTCGACTCGGTGCTGGGCAGTTTCTGGGGCAAGGTACTCCTGTGCGACGTCGCGGTGGCGATCTTCATCTGCACCCTTGCGATCCAGACGGCCTGCTCGCGATTGATGTTCTCGATGGCCCGCGACGGCCGGCTGCCGTTCTCGAAGACGCTCTCGCATGTCAACGCACGCACGGGGACCCCGATCGCGCCATCGATCCTCATCGGCGTCCTGTGCGTCGGAATACTGCTGGTCAATGTCGGCAACTCCGCGATCTTCGCCACCCTCGCCAGCGTCTGCATCATCCTCATCTACCTGGCCTACCTCGCGGTGACCGCGCCCATGCTGTACCGCCGATTGCAGGGCTGGCCGAAGGGCGGGGCCACCGTCGACAGTGAGGGCAGGAAGCTGTTCACCATGGGCCGGATCGGCATCGTCGTGAACGTGCTGGCCGTGCTCTACGGCGCGCTGATGGTCGTCAACCTGGCGTGGCCGCGTGCGGAGGTATTCGACCCGTCCGGGGAGATGCCGATCCTGCAGTGGGCCGGCCCGATCTGTATCGCCGTGACCGTTCTCGTCGGCATCGCCTGCTTCCCCCGCGGCACAGAGCATCCCAAGCCCGTCCAGCTCGGCGCGTAACCCTTCGAGGCTCGCTCCGCTCGCACCTCCGGGAACGGCCCCCGGAATCCGCGCGCACCTCGGGGAACGGCCCCCGGAATCCGTGCGCGTTCCCCCGGTCCCTGAGGAGCGAGCGCAGCGAGCGTCTCGAAGGGTCGACCACATCCCCATCCCCACAAGGAGTTCCATCACCATGACCACCACCGCGAACACCGCCGGCGCGCGAGAGCACGCACGGGCGCAGGCCGGCACCATCACCGACTCGATGCCAGTCGTCCCGGCGACCCGGTGGCCGAATCCGCCGGCCGGGGTCGACGCGGCGGCACTGACCTGGGCCGAGACCGTGCCGGGCGGTCGTTACACCGTCAAGGTCCTGGCCCGCGGAACCCGTCTGCGACTGCGCGACGTCACCGGCACCGCCTGCGCACACGTGCTCCTCTGGCGCGCCGACGCCCCGTGGGAGCGACTCAACGTCGCCGACACCGTGAAGGTGCCGTGGCAGGCGTATCTCGGTGCGGGACATCCTCTTCTGAGTGATCAGGGCCGTGTCCTGGCGACCGTCGTCGCCGACGACTCGGGTCATCACGACGCCCTCTGCGGGACCACCACCCTCGCCGGGAACACTGCCAAGTACGGTGGCGGACAGGTCCACTCGGACTCTCCGGCCGGCCGCGAGATGTTCACGCTGGCAGCCGCCAAGCATGGGCTGACGCCCGCCGACGTCGCGCCGTCGGTCTCCTTCTTCCACGGTGTCGTCGTCGAATCCGACGGCACCCTCACCTCCAAGGGATCCGCCGGACTGGACAAGACGGTGGAGCTGATCCTGCACCTGCCGTGCATCGTGGCCATCGCCAACACGGCGCACCCGCTCGATCCGTCGCCGACGTTCGACACCGGCCCGCTCGAGGTACTCGCCTGGCGGGCGCCGTCCGATCTCGACACCCTGACCCTCGACGCCGCCGACCGTGATCCCGAATACCAACGCGCCGTCGCGAACAGCGAGGACGCGTTCGCCGCCGCCGCACTCTGACCGCGCCTCGAAACAGGAGAAGCCATGACCACCATCACCACCGGCGACGCCGCGACGTCCAACCGGGCCGCGCTCGAGACCGCCCCGGCCGACGAACTCGCCCTCGTTCCCGGCGCCGTCATCGCCGACGAGATCATCGGCGATCGCGCGCCCTGGACGGGTGTCGTCGAGGCGGGCGACGTGCTGACCATCGTCGATCTCTACGGCAACCAGGCCGTCGACACCCTCTTCTACGGTGCCGCCGACCACACCATCCGATACTCGGCACAGACCACGATTGCGGTCCAGGGCACCATCTTCCTGACCACGGGATCGGTCATCCGGGATCAGGAGTCAACCCCGATGATGACCGTCGTCGGCGACGAGGTCGGCAACCACGACACCCTCGGCGGTGCGTGCTCTCAGGAATCGAACACCCTGCGCTACGGACACCACACCAAGCATCAGCACGCGTGCGTCGAAAACTTCCTCATCGGCGGCGCCCGACACGGTCTCGGCAAACGCGACATCGTCGGCAACATCAATTTCTTCATGAACGTGCCCGTTGACGCCGACGGCTCCCTCGGCATCGTCGACGGATTGTCCGCGCCGGGAAAGCGTCTGGCCTTGCGGGCCGAAATGGACACCCTCGTCCTGATCTCGAACTGCCCGCAGATCAACAACCCCTGCAACGGATTCGATCCGACCGCCGTGCGGGTCGTCGTCACGCGACCGGTCGCGTCCTAGTCGCTCGCCGCCACCCACACAACATCACGAGGAGTTCTCGATCTCATGGCCACCATCACCGTCCTGCGCGCGGGGCCGCTCACGACCATCCAGGACTGGCCGGGCCGCCTCGGCTACTGGAAGGTCGGCGTGCCGCCGTCCGGACCGATGGACGACCTGTCGTTCCGGCTGGCGAACGCGGCGGTCGGCAACCCGCCCGGGGCCGCGGGTCTCGAGGCGACCATGATCGGGCCGTCGCTCCGGTTCGACGAGGCGACCGTTGTGGCCGTGACCGGAGCGCCCGCCGAAGTCACGATCGCGGGACATGCTGTCTCGCAATGGGTTCCCTATCATGTAGAGGCCGGTGACGTCCTCGATGTCGGTGCGGCCGCCGACCTCGGCATGCGCATCTACGTGGCCGTCGCCGGCGGCATCGACGCCGACGATCTGCTGGGCAGCAAATCGACGTTCACCATGGGACGCTTCGGCGGTCACCACGGTCGCAAACTCGCCGACGGCGACGAGATGTCGAGCGAGGGCCTACCCGCCGGAGCGGTGCGACGAATCCTGACGGATGAACAACCGGCGTTCACCCACGCGTGGCAACTCGGGGTCACCGTCGGGCCGCACAGCGCCCCGGAGTTCTTCACCGAGGAGGACATCGAGGATCTGCTCGCCACTGACTACGAGGTGCACTTCAACTCCGATCGCACGGGAATCCGCCTGATCGGTCCGCAACCGCGGTGGGCGCGGGGCGACGGTGGGGAGGCCGGGCTGCATCCGTCGAACATCCACGACAACGCGTATTCGGTCGGCGCACTGGACTTCACCGGCGACACCCCGATCCTGCTCGGCCCGGACGGACCGAGCCTCGGGGGATTCGTCTGTCCGGTCACCTCGACCGCGGCCGAGCGATGGAAGCTCGGCCAGCTCAAGCCCGGCGACACCGTCCGGTTCGTCCCGGTGCGCAGTGATCAGGCGGCCAGCCCGGCCGAGACCGGATTGGCACGACGCGCCTGCCGCGTCGACGTGTTGTCTGCCGGCGGGGACGCCGACCACGGGATACTCGGTCGCACCACGACCGCCGACGGCACCACCGAGGTCACCTACCGACGCAGCGGCGACGACAACATCCTCGTCGAATACGGGGACATGCGACTCGATCTCGCTCTGCGGGCGCGCGTCCACGCCCTGAGCGAGCGGATCGATGCCGAACGTCCGGCAGGCCTCATCGACCTCACCCCCGGGATACGGTCGTTGCAGGTGAAGGCCGACCCCGACGTGTGGTCGCAGCAACGGATGCTCGCCTGGCTCACCGAGTGTGAGCGTCACCTCCCCGCCGCCGAGGACCTGGTCGTCGCGAGCCGGACGGTGAGCCTGCCCCTGTCGTGGGATGATCCGGCGACGCGCGAGGCCATCGAGCGCTACATGCTCGGCGTGCGATCTGATGCACCGTGGTGCCCGTGGAACATCGAGTTCATCCGGCGGATGAACGGGTTGTCGTCGGTCGACGACGTGCACCGCATCGTGTTCGACGCCAATTATCTCGTGCTCGGTCTCGGCGACGTGTATCTGGGTGCGCCGGTGGCTGTTCCGCTCGACCCGCGCCATCGGCTCGTCACCACCAAGTACAACCCGGCCCGAACCTGGACGCCGGAGAACGCGGTCGGAATCGGCGGTGCGTACATGTGCATCTACGGGATGGAAGGGCCGGGCGGCTATCAGTTCGTCGGACGCACCACCCAGGTGTGGAACCACCGTCATCCCCTGCCCGCATCGGGATTCGATCCGGAGCACCCGTGGCTGCTGCGCTTCTTCGATCAGATCCGGTGGTACCCGGTCAGCGCCGACGAACTGGTCGACATGCGTGCCGACGTCGCTGCCGGACGTGGCGACAGCGTCCGGATCACCGACGGCAGTTTCTCACTCGCCGAACATCAGCGCTTCCTCGACGCCAACGCCGACGACATCGCCGCGGCGCGCACATCGATGGAGAGGGCGCGCGCCGAAGAACGTGAACGATGGTCGCGGTCGGGCGAATTCGCGGCCGTGGTGAGTGCGCACGACGACATGGCGGCCGGGGATCAGATGATCGAGCAAGGGAGAGTCGCATGAGCAGGATCGCCGATATCTATCAGCGGATCGCCCAGGCCGATCGGCCGGAGGTCTTCATCACCCTGCGGGATCGCGCGGACGTCGAGGCGGATCATCGTGAATCGCTCGCGGCCGGCGGGCCGCTGGCGGGGATCGTCCTCGCCGTCAAGGACAACGTCGACGTGGCGGGTCTGCCCACCACAGCGGCCTGCCCGGGATTCACGCGTCCGGCCGCGAGCGATGCGCCGACGGTGGCCGCTCTTCGGGCCGCCGGTGCGGTCGTGATCGGCAAGACCAATCTCGACCAGTTCGCCACCGGACTCGTCGGCACGCGTAGTCCGTATGGCGCGGTGCGTGATTCGCGTCGACCGGATCGCATCTCCGGCGGGTCCAGCTCCGGGTCGGCGGTCGCGGTCGCGCTCGGGTTCGCCGACATCGCGATCGGCACCGACACGGCCGGATCGGGGCGGATACCCGCCGGTCTGCAGGGGATCGTCGGGATCAAACCCACGCTCGGAGTCGTCTCGACAGACGGTGTCGTGCCCGCGTGCGCGAGCTTCGACGTGGTCACGATGTTCGCCCCATCCCTGGGGCTGGCCGACCGCGCCATGGCGGCGATGGCCGACGCGCGAGGACCTCGTCCGTTCGGCTCCGGCACCGCACTCGCCGCGCCGGAACAGCCGACCATCGCGATCCCCGCCGAACTACCGGAACTCGACCGCGCCTGGCGCGCAGCGTTCGACGCCGCAGTCGCCCAGGCGGAGGCGGCCGGACTGCGGATCAAACCCATCGACCTGTCGGCCTTCCTCGCGGCCGCGAGACTGCTCTACGACGATGCGCTGGTCGCCGAGCGGTACGATGCCGTCGGACACCATGTCGACACCATGGGACCTGATGCCGGCCTCGACCCGGTGGTGTCCGCGATCATCCGCAACGCCGGCGACCACACGGCAGTCGAACTGCTGCGGGCACGCCGGCATCTGGCGGAGCTGCGCTCGGAGGCGATGGCCGAGCTGGGTGACGCCGACGCGCTCCTGGTACCGACCGCACCCTTCCATCCGAGCCTCGCCGGCGTGGCCGCGGACCCGGTGGGAGTCAACTCGCGTATGGGTACCTACACGAACTTCTGCAATCTGTTCGACTTGTCCGCGGTGGCGATACCCGCAGGAAAGATCGACGAATTTGATGGTACACGTGCACAATTCGGCGTCACCTTTCTGGGCCGCGCGCATGACGACGCGGCGCTGGTGGATCTCGCCCGACGTTTCGCGGGGCAGGCCGAACCCCCGCACGCCGCGTGGCCCGAGATCGCCGGGGCGCCCTCGGTGGAACTCGCGGTGTTCGGAGCGCACATGCGGGGCGGTCCGCTCACTCATGAGCTCTCCGAGCGCGGGGCACGCTGGGTGGGCGAGGTGATCACCACTGCGAGCTATCGACTCGTCGCCCTCGACACGACCCCGCCCAAGCCCGGGCTCGTGCGGGACCGGGCGTCGGGGTGTGCCGTCGAGGGTGAGTTGTGGCGGCTGTCGCCGCAGGCCCTCGGCGAGTTCCTCGCGGCGCTGCCGTCGCCGATGATGCTCGGCCGCGTCGAACTCGCCGACGGCCGGTGGGTGGTCGGCTTCGGCTGTGCGGCCGACGCGGCGGAGAGCGGTGAGCGTCTCGACCGAACACGCTGGTGACGAGAGGTCCCCTCCCCGAGAACTGTCCCGCGATTCGACTCTGTTGACCATTTCTGTGAAATCGCACACACCGGCTCGGCGCCGTGATTCAATGAGCGCGCTTGATTGGGCGGACAGGGGAGTGGGACACATGACCGACTTGGGGCGCAACGCAATTCGGCGATCGCGGAAGGATGAGCGTCGCCGGAATCGCAAGCGGAAGCGCGCCGGCGTCGCGGTGGGTGTCGCCGCCATGGCCACGGTCGCCGCCGTCGGTGCGGGCCAGGCGATCGGGCCGGGGCAGGCGCAGGCTGCTCCGACGATCGACGACGTGATCTCCGACGTCGTCTCCGGCGCACTCGGTGGCAGTAGCGGTCTGGATCAGCTGGGAGATCTGAAAGACGGTCTGATGGCCGTCGTCAACGGTGGTGGCTCGGACGTCGCCGAGCAGTGGCGAATCCAGTTGTGCGGCTCCGGAGGTCAGACCGGGGGCGCGGATTGCACGCGGTCGACCGGCGTCGGCCTTGCGATCGTGGCACCCGGACGGATCGAGCTCGTGCCCACCGATCTGTGGCCCGCCGCGTCCGGCGTGTACAACGTCCTCAACTCGATCGATCTCCTCGATGTCATCCCGCCCCTTCGGGACCCGGAGGAGCCGGTCGGCAGTGCGACGATCATCGGCAGCGGATTCCAGTTCGCCTTCGCGACCACCGGTGGGAACGCCACTGCTGTCTCGTACCTTCCGGTCAGTCTCGCCACAGCGGGCGCGAGTGACGGCCGTACGGCCTATGCGCTCGCGCTGGTCGGGATGGCCAACGCGTGGACCACCGACGAGGTGACCACCTCCCTCGTCGGGATCGAACTGCCGATCAGCCTTCCCGGCATCGAGCACGTCAGCTGTTACGGAGGTCTGACCGGCGCGTACGCGGAGGGGGTCGGTGCATGCGCAAACATCTTGGGCACGTTCGACTTTCGATGGAAGGCGCCCAACAACGAGGTACAGTTCGGCCTGACGGATCCGACGGGCATCCTCTTCGACCCGGAGACGGTGCTCGGGAACGTGATCACCGCGGTGATCACCAATGTCACCGGGGACGGCGATCTGCCGATCACCCTGAGCAAGGACTTCGGCCGCCTGAGTTTCGGCGGCGACTACGACCTCGGCAGCGGGAACTTCGTGCGCTGGACGAGTGACTATGGCACGCAGGCGCCGACGACCGTCGAATGGCTCGGGCAGAAGGTCACCTTCAACCCGTGGGTGACGGTCAACGGAGTGCAGCGGCCGAATCACATCGGTGCCCCGGTGATCGAGTTCGGTGCGCTCGACTCCGGTGAGATCGTTCCGATCATCCATTTCCCGGATGTGGAATTGCCTTTCGGCCTACCCGGCCCGAGTGCGGCGACGACCGCGACGACGAGCCTGCGAACCGCGGCGACTTTCCCGGAGAGCGCGGAACCCGCCACCGCGGCGACGGGCGCCCGGTCGTCGGATGTCTCCGATGACGCGGCCGTCGGCCACACGACCTCCGACGACGGGAGCGATGCTGGCGGATACGTCGGCACACACCGTGCCACCGAGTCCTCGGCGGAGTACGTGGGCAAGCATCGGAGCGCCGACGCCGATTCACCAAGCATGGAAGCGGCGGGCTCGACGGACAGCAGCGCGACAGACAGCAGCTCCGGCGACAGCGGAAGTCGTGCCACGGGCTCTGACGCCGGCGGCAGCGACACCGGCGCGTCGATCACCGACAGCTCCGAATCGGGCTCGGGTGCCGACGCGTCGGACTCGACGTCGTCCGGCTCCTCGTCGTCTGGTTCCTCGTCGTCTGGTTCCTCGTCCTCGGAGTCGGGTACCGACTGACCTCCCTGAACTGCGCCCCGCGTGACGCCGCTCCCATCTCGCGTCGCGCGGGGCGCTTCCCTTCCCCGGCCGAGGACGCGGTCCGCTGCAGACGTAGCCGAGATCGTCGCCCACCGACGGTGTCCGCTACGTCCGCGACGGACGAGGTCGCCGTCCGGCCTTGGCTACAGTGGAATCACCACTCACCTCGGCCAAGGAGGAAGTCATGGCGGTGGATCCGGCCAAACGTCAAGCGGTCACCGGAGTCGTCCGGCAGCATCCCGCGATGAGTCTCGTCGCGGTGTCGCCCGGCATCGTCGTCTTCGGGCTGCTGTGGTGGCTCACGAACCCGTTCCTGGCGATCCTCTTCGGGATCGTCGCCGTCGCCGGTGGGTATTACCTGCTGACCCGGAGGAGCTGACGCGACCTACAGCCGACACGACCCACGGCCGACACGACCTACAGTGGGCACCGAACGAGTCTGGAGGGAGAGTTGCATGGTGGTGGCTCCGAGTCGGGTGACCCTGCGCGTGACGGACCGGATCGGCCTCTGACGTGGCCACTCGCGTCGACAGCTGGATCTGGGCGATCCGGCTCACCAAGACCCGATCGGCGGCCGGCGCAGCGTGCCGCGGCGGACATGTCCGCGTCAACGGTGTGACCGCCAAACCCGCGCAACCGGTGTCGATCGGCGACGAGGTACGTGTGCGCCTGCACGGCATCGAACGGGTCGTCGAGGTCACCAAGCTGATCAGCAAGCGGGTGTCCGCGCCGGTTGCCGCCGAGTGCTACATCGACAACAGTCCGCCACCGCCGCCCACGGAGATCCGCGCGAGCCAGCCGCGCCGCGATCCCGGCGCGGGTCGCCCGACAAAACGTGAACGCCGCGACCTCGACCGCCTGCGCATGCGCAGCGGATTCCTGGTCGCCATGGTCGCCGTCCTCGCTCTCGTCCTGGCCGGCTGCTCCTCCGACGACTCCGACGACCCGGCGGCGCCCACGACGCCGGAAGCACCGGGAAACGCGGGTGCCGGTCCGTTCTTCGGCGCGTGCGGCGGGCTCAGCACCGACGAGGTCATCCGGATCACCAAGTTCGCCGGCCTCTCCAACACGGTGAACAACGCGTCGGTGTGTGAGTGGGACGGCAGCAACGACCGCACCGGACCGGTGGCCTCCTTCAACTGGTACCGCGGCTCACCGATCGGACGCGAACGCGCCACCGAGCAACTGTCACGCGAGTCGACGAAGGACATCGACATCAACGGGCACAAGGGATTCATCGCCTCCGATGTGGGGATCTGTGAGATCGGCATCGCCTTCGGCGCCGACTTCTTCGAATGGTCTGTCAGCGCCGGGACACAGGCCCTGATGGGGGAGCAGCCGCCGCCGACCGAGCAGATCTGCGATGCCACCCGCGAACTGTCGCGACTGTCGATCGAGCGTGCGTCATGAGGCGGACACTCTCGCTGGTCGCGGTGCTCATCATGCTCGTCGGTCTCGGGTCGGCATGTGCCCGGAGCATCGACGGCGAACCGGTCGCCGTCGGCGCCGCCGACAACGAGCAACAGGGCCACGTCGACACCGACCAGTTCGACAAGCTGTTGCTCGAATGCGAGGTGCTCTCGCCGGCGAAGATCGCCGAGGTGGTCGGGGGACAGGTCGCGCGCGGCACCTTCAACGGCGCGATCTGCCGGTGGATCGTCGAGGGCTCGGTCACCGCGGGCGTCACGTTCAACTGGTTCGAATGGGGCAACCCGACGGTCGAGAAGGACACCGCGAAGAAGCTCGGCTACGAGACGGAGAACATCAAGATAGCCAGCCAGTCGGCGTTCACCCAGCGCGACCCGAAACGGCCTGCGGTGTGCGGCGTGACGGCGAGGGCGCCGAGTCGCGGCGTCTACACCTGGTGGGTCGAGCCGCGCACCAGCGCCGTGCCCGCCGATCCGTGCGCCGCGCCGACCAAACTCATGGAGCTGCTCCTCAGCGGAGGTCAGTGAGCCTCGTGGGACGGCGGCGGATCGGGTCCCGGGGAGGCCGGAGGGCGCGGTGGGGGGTCAGGCCGGCAACGTCGACACCGACACCGTCGCCGCGACGACCTGGTCACCGGCGTCGTCGGGGATGAGCATCCACACCAGGAGGCGGTCGGCCTCACGCACCCTGCGCAAGGTGATCGACACACCGGGCACGATCGGCCGGAGGTATTCGATGACCACTCGATGCGGTCCCTCGACGAGATCCGGCTGATCGATCAGTTCATCCTCGATCGCCTCCAGGTAAGCCGCATTGTTGAGGTGCTTGAACGGGTCGAAGTCGGTGCTGCGCAGCACATGCTGGCGGTCGGGCAGTTCGACCGACGACGCATCGGGGGCCTTGTCGGGATTCATCGACCGCCACCGCAGCCGATGTTCGTCGGTCATCTGCGACAACATGTCGAGCATGCCGTCGGTGATGCGCGACGGCATGCCCTGGTCGTTGACGTTGATCCAGAACGCCTCGGTCTCGATCAGACCGGGGGCGCGCTCGTCGGGGTTGAAGCGGTTGGTCTCGTGGTCGGCAGTGAGCCGCACCCGCATGTTCGTCCAGCGCGTCGACAGGGCACCGCACCAGCGCTGCGCCGTCACCCCGGCAGGCCACGAGAACGGCCGGATCACATCGATCACCGTCCGCCGGACGATCCAGAACGGATCGCTCGCCCCATAGTCGGTCGCCTCGATGTTGTCGTTGGCGATGTCCTGTAGATAGCGGGCGACCGCATCGAGTCGCACCCGCATCTGCTGATCGACATCGCCGGTGCGGACGCGATACGCGGCTTCGAAGTACCGCGCTCCGTTCTTGCGATCCTGCAATGGCTCGACATTCGTCCCACTGGGTGAGGCGCTCACTCGGTCCCTACTTTCGGCCGCCGGTATCTTTGCAGTTAAGATACTCAGGACGGAAAAACTAGAACACGTTCCACGTGTCGGATCTCAAGGAAACAGCAGATGGCGCATGTGATCACCAGACCATGTTGCAACGATGCCAGTTGCGTCAGCGTGTGTCCGGTCAACTGCATACATCCGACTCCGGACGAGCCTGAGTTCTTCACGGCGGAGATGCTGTTCATCGATCCGGAGACCTGCATCGACTGCGGTGCCTGCATCGATGAGTGCCCCGTCGAGGCGATCCTGCCCGACGACCAGCTGGAAGAACGCGACGAGCCTTACCTCCAGATCAACGCGGATTACTACAAGGATCACGATGTCGAGGGCGGGCTGGTGCCGCCGAAGAAAGGGCCGCAACTCCCTGAGGGGGAACTGCACGTCGCGGTCATCGGTGCCGGCCCGGCCGCGTTCTACGCGGCTGAGGAGCTCGTACGCAAGCAGCAGGTCAAGGTCGACATGTTCGACCGCCTGCCGACGCCCTACGGCCTCGTGCGTGCCGGTGTGGCTCCCGATCACGCACCGACCAAGGGCGTCGAGAAGACGTTCGCGTCGACGGCGGCCAAGCGGAACTTCACGTACTTCCTGAACGTCGAGGTCGGCAAGCACATCACGCATGCCGAACTCGTCGACCGGTACCACGCGGTGATCTACGCGGTTGGTGCGGCGACGGACAAACGCCTGGGCATCGAGGGAGAGGACCTGGCCGGATCCATCCCGGCCACCGAGTTCGTGGCCTGGTACAACGGACATCCCGACTACGCCGACCTCGACGTCGATCTCACCGGCGAGCGAGCGGTGGTGATCGGCAACGGCAACGTCGCGCTCGACGTCGCGCGCATCCTCGTCAGCGATCCGGACGAGCTGGCGAAGACGGACATCGCCGACCACGCGCTCGCAGCGCTGCGCGAGTCCAAGGTCACCGAGGTCGTGCTGCTGGCACGCCGCGGTGTCGCGCAGGCGGCCTACACCAACAGCGAGTTCCTTGCGCTGGGCGATGTCGACGGCGTCGACGTCGTGATCGATGCGGAGGAACTCGCCCTCGACCCGGCCACGGAGTCGGCCCTCGACGACGACACCCTCGATTCGACCATCGCCACCAAGATCCGGCTCGCGCGTGAGTTCGCCGAGCGGCCGCCGACCGACGGCAATCGCCGCATCGTCTTCCGTTTCCTCGTGTCGCCGATGGAGGCCACCGGCGACAGCGCGATCGAGCGACTCACCGTCGTGCGCAACGCCTACGCCGACGGCACCGAACGGGTGGCGGTGACCCCGACCGACGAGCGCTTCGAACTCGAGACGGGACTGGTCCTGCGGGCGATCGGCTACCGCGGCGTTCCGGTCATCGATCTGCCGTTCGACGAGGTCAGAGGCGTCGTGCCGAACACCGAGGGACGAGTGCAGGCCTCGGCCGACGGTGATGTCGTCGCAGGTCTGTACGTGACGGGATGGATCAAACGGGGTGCGACCGGGGGGATAGGGATGAACCGAGTATGTGGACAACAGACCGCCGAGGCGGTGCTGAGGGATCATGTCGACGGAGTCCTCGCGGCGCCGCAGACGAGCCGTGACGACGTCGCCGATCTCGTCGCCGACCGGGGTGCGCGGCGGATCGACCTCGACGGTTGGAAGGCGATCGACGCGGCGGAGAAGTCGGCGGGCAAGAGCGGTGGTCGCCGACGGGTCAAGTTCGTCTCGATCACCGAGTTCGAGACCGCGGCCGGCATGGAACCGGTGCAATAGGGATGCGCGTCGCACTGCTGTCCTATCGCAGCAAACCGCACTGTGGCGGCCAAGGGGTCTACGTCCGTCATCTGTCGCGCGAGCTCGCGTTGCTCGGACACGAGGTCGAGATCTTCTCCGGCCAGCCCTATCCCGAACTCGACCAGGTGGCCGTCGATGCCGGGGTCACGCTCACCAAGGTGCCGAGCATGGCGCTCTACGACGAGCCGGATCCGTTCCGCACACCGCGTCCGGGCGAGTACCGCGACTGGATCGACCTGCTCGAGGTCGGATCGATGTGGACCGCGAGTTTCGGTGAGCCGCTGACCTTCAGTCTGCGAGTCGCGCGAATCCTCAAGGAGCGCCGCGACGATTTCGACATCGTGCACGACAATCAGTGTCTCGGTTATGGATTGCTCGACATCCAGAAGGCCGGCTTCCCCCTCATCGCGACGATCCATCACCCGATCACCCGGGACCGGACCCTGGCGGTGAAAGCCGCGAAGGGGTGGCGCAAGATCACCGCATGGCGCTGGCATTCCTTCCTGCGCATGCAGGGTCGAGTCTCACGCCGCATCCCCGAACTCCTCACGGTGTCCCGGAGCAGCGAGGTCGACATCCGCAAGGCGTTCGACATCCCCTCAGGCCGGATCACGACGATCCCGCTGGGCGTCGACACCGAGGTGTTCCGCCCCGGTGTCGAGCGGGTGCCCGGCCGGATCGCTTGTGTGGCCAGCGCCGACGCCCCGCTCAAAGGGGTGTCGTATCTGCTCGAGGCGGTGGCCAAACTCAGTGCCGAGCGCCCGGTGGAGCTGGTACTCGTCTCCAAACTCGATCCGAACGGTCCGTCGGCGAGGATGATCGAGGACCTCGCCATCGGCGACAAGGTGCGGGTGGTGTCGGGCCTCGAGGACGAGGAGATGGCCGAGCTACTCGCGTCCGCTGAGGTCGCCTGCGTCCCATCGCTGTACGAAGGGTTCTCGCTTCCCGCCGTGGAGGCGATGAGCTGTGCGACGCCACTCGTCGCCACGCGTGCCGGGGCGATCCCCGAGGTGGTCGGGACCGCTGCGGAGGCGGCGGTGCTCGTCCCGCCGCGCGACTCGGGGAAGTTGGCCCAGGCGATCGGGCGGCTGCTCGACGATGCCGACATGCGCCGTCGCCTCGGCGACGGTGGTCGTCGGCGGGTCGAGGACCGCTACAGCTGGGCGGCGGTGGCGGCCAAGACCGCGGCCCATTACGAGACCGTTCTCGAACGAGTGGCCCGTGATGCGGCCGCGTCCGAGCCGGCGACTCGCTGATCTCGCAGTACCGGATGAACGAAGGGAAGATCACGTGCTGACAGTGGATTTCGACCGCCTGGGGGTGGGTCCGCAGACCAAGGCGATCGACATCGGGGCGGGACAGGGCAGGCACTCGTTCGAGATGTTCCGTCGAGGCGCGGACGTCATCGCCTTCGATCAGTCCGAGAAGGACATGGGCGAGGTCGCGGAGATGTTCGACGCGATGATGGCGGAGGGACACGTGCCCGCCGCGGCCAAAGCACGTGCCGAGGTCGGTGATGCTCTCCGACTTCCCTACGCCGACAACAGTTTCGACGTCGTATTGATGTCCGAGATCCTCGAGCACATCCCAAGCGACGAGGCCGCGATCGCCGAGATGGTCCGGATCCTCAAGCCCGGCGGCGTTGCCGCCGTCACCGTTCCGCGCTACTGGCCGGAGAAGGTCTGCTGGGCGCTGTCGGACGAGTATCACGAGGTCGAGGGCGGCCACGTCCGCATCTACAAGGCCTCGGAGCTGGCCGGAAAACTGACCGCCGCCGGTCTCGAAGTCACCGGAACCGATCACGCGCACGCCCTCCATGCGCCGTACTGGTGGCTCAAATGTGCTGTGGGCGTGGAGAACAACGACAATTTCCTGGTGCAGGGCTATCACCGGTTGCTGGTGTGGGACATGATGAGCAAGCCCGCGCTCACCCGCGTGGGCGAGTTGGTGCTCAATCCGTTCATCGGCAAGTCGGTGGCGCTGTATCTGCGCAAGCCCGCCGCTGACACACGGCCCGAGCGCTCCGCTTCCGGCGCCGACGCGCCGTGATCCCGACTCCCGCGATCGCGGGAGTCCTGACCGCACAGCAGGTCGACGCCACCGGCGCGGCGATCGCTGCGATGCAGGAGGATTCAGGGGCGCTGCCCTGGTTCCCGGGTGGCCAGACCGACCCGTGGGATCACGTGGAGTCGGCGATGGCATTGTCGGTCACCGGCCGGTTCGCCGAGGCGGAGGCCGCCTACGACTGGTCGCGGCGGCATCAGCGTGCGGATGGGTCGTGGCCCATCCGCACGGTCGTCGGGCGGGTCGAGGATCCGAATGTCGACAGCAACTTCTGTGCGTACGTCGCTGTCGGCGTGTGGCATCACTTCCTGATCACCGGGAACGACGCGTTCCTCGAACGACTGTGGCCGACCGTGTGGTCGGCGATCGACCTCGTCGTCAAGTTCCAACGACCCGACGGTGCATTCCGGTGGGGTGGGGATCACGTCACCGGGGCGATGTTCGATCAGGCCCAGATCACTGGCAACGCAAGCATTTTCCAGGCACTCGACTGCGCTGTGCGGATCGCCGACAGGGTCGGGCAACCCGAGGACGACTGGAATCGTGCGCACGGTGCGCTCGGTGAGGCCCTTCGTGAGCGGCCGGAGATCTTCGAGCCGCCGTCCGATCACTCGATGGACTGGTACTACCCGGTGCTCGGCGGCGCGGTACGCGGTCGAGCCGGTCAAGAGGTCATCGCCGAGCGGTGGGACGAGTTCGTCGTCGCGGGCAAGGGGATTCGCTGCGTCGACCATCGCCCGTGGGTGACCGGTGCCGAGACCTGCGAGCTCGCCCTCGCCGTGGACGCCCTCGGTGACACCGACGACGCGATCGTACTGGTGGATTCGATCCAGCACCTGCGTGACCCGGACGGATCGTATTGGACCGGGCTGGTGTTCTCCGACGGCAAGCGATGGCCGGTCGAGAAGAGCTGCTGGACGTCGGCCGCCGTCGTCCTGGCGGCCGACGCGATCAGCCGGGCCACTCCCGGACACGGAATCTTCCGCGACGTCCGGCAAACCCTGGCCGTGGGGGACCGAATCCCCTAGACTGGTGTCCAGTCAGTCGTCCAGAGTCGTGGGCGGCTCAGTTCGCGATGCGGCGTTGGAGGGTTCATGGAGTTCGGAATCGTGCAGTTCACCAGCGATCGGGGGCTCAAGCCACATGTGCTGGCGCCGCTGATCGAGGACGCCGGGTTCGCGTCGTACTTCGTGCCCGAACACGGACACATCCCGACCCGACGCGATGCCGCCCACCCACAGACCGGGGATTCGTCGCTGCCCGACGACCGATATATGCGCACTCTCGATCCGTGGACGTCGCTCGGCGCGGCTGCCGCGGTCACCGAGCGCATCCGACTCGCGACCGCGGTCGCGCTGCCCGTCCAATCCGACCCGATCACGCTGGCCAAGACACTGGCCACCCTCGACCACATCTCTGCGGGACGCGTCACGCTCGGCGTCGGATTCGGTTGGAATCTGGACGAATTGGCGGATCACAACGTCCCGCCGAAGCGTCGTCGGACGATGCTCCGCGAGTACCTCGAGGCGATGCGTGCACTGTGGACCCAGGAGGAAGCCGAATACCACGGTGAGTTCGTCGATTTCGGCCCGAGCTGGGCCTGGCCGAAGTCGACGCAGGCCACGATCCCCGTGCTCGTCGGCGCTGCCGGCAACGAGAAGAACTTCACGTGGATCACCCGAAGCGCGGACGGCTGGATCACCACCCCTGGTGAGGAGGACATCGAGGGATCGGTGTCGTTGCTCAAACAGATCTGGACCGACGCCGGCCGTGCGGGCGTCCCCGAGATCGTGGTTCTCGACTTCAAGCCGGTGGCCGAGAAACTTGACAAGTGGCGCGAGATCGGCGTGACCCAGGTGCTCTACGGCCTGCCCGACGACAGCGTCGAACGGGCGACCGGCTACCTCGCCAAGCTGGCCGGCAAGCTCGGACTCGCTCCGGCCGCGGTCTGAGTCGCGCGGGGAGTGGGGTCGCGGCCTTGCGGTCTCGCCGCGTCGTGTCCTGTTTCGCGACCTCCGTGCTGGTCGCGTCGGGGCTCGGGCGCGGGATCCCCGTGCTGGTCGCGTCGGGGGGTCGGGCGAGTGCGCGGCGTTACGGTTCAGCGCGCAGCGCCGGCATGAGGTAGCGGCGGATGTGTCGGAGTAGGGCATCGATGTCGTCGGGATCGATCGTCTCCGACGGCACCGTGCCGAGGCTGATCAGCACGCGCGCAACCCATTCCGCGACCTCGTCGAGGTCGTGACCCGGATGGATCTCGCCGCGCGCGGCGGCGGCGTCGATGTACGGCCGCCAGAACAGGGCAAGATCGGGCACGAGGCCCGTGACACCCATGCCCGCGCAGGCCGCGAACTCGTCGGGTTCCTCGGTCCGCAGACGTAACAGGAGGGTGCCGGGATCGTCGTACGCGCCGCGCCCGATCCGCACACCCGCCGCGATCTGACGATCGAATCCGTCGATGGCCTCCAACTCGTCTCGGGCGTCGTTCCAGAATGCCTCATTGAGCCGGACGATCGCCGCGCCGATGAGGGTCGACTTGTCGGGGAAGTGTCGATAGAGCCATGCACGCGACACCCCGGCCGTCTCCGCGACCTCCTGCATCGTCGTCGCGCGGATGCCCTTGTCGGCGAGCAGCTTCTCGGTGGCATCCAGGAGGCGGGCGCTGATTCCGGTCGTCGGTCGCTGGTCCGTCGATGCCTCGCTCACGATCGAACCCTAGCAGTTCTGTAGACATATCTCGGATTCTGTTCACTTCCGCGGCGTCATGGGGTAGACAGAATAAACAATCTGTCTACTGCCCGGAGAGCGCGGGCCATCTCCGTGAGGAACCATGAGCGCATATCTGCCGCGTACAGCGGTCATCGGGGCCGGGATCAGCGGTCTCACGTCCGGCAAGATGCTCGCCGACTACGGCGTGCCCTACACCTGTTTCGAATCCTCGGACCGAATCGGCGGCAACTGGGCTTTCGGCAACCCCAACGGTCACAGCAGTGCCTATCGCTCGCTGCACATCGACACGTCCAAACACCAACTGTCGTTCCGGGATTTCCCGATGCCGGAAGAGTACCCGGACTTTCCCCATCACACCCAGATCAAGTCGTACCTGGACTCCTACGCAGAGGCGTTCGGACTCCTCGACAACATCGAGTTCACCAACGGTGTCACCCACGCCCGTCGGCTCGACGGCGGCGGGTGGGAGCTGGAGACGCAACGCGGTGAACGCCGACTCTTCGATCTGCTCGTGGTCGCCAACGGGCACCACTGGGATCCGCGGTACCCCGACTTTCCCGGGACGTTCGACGGTACCGAGATGCACGCCCACCACTACATCGACCCGAAGACACCACATGACTTCTCGGGCAAGCGGATCCTGGTCGTCGGTCTCGGCAACAGCGCCGCCGACATCGCCGTCGAGCTGTCCTCGAAATCGCTCGAGAACACGCTGACCCTGTCGACGCGGTCCGGGGCGTGGATCGTGCCGAAGTACTTCGCCGGCAAGCCGGCCGACAAGTACTACCACACGTCGCCGTACATCCCGTTCTCGTGGCAACGCAAGTTCATGCAGGTCATGCAGCCGATGACGGCGGGGAGGCCCGAGGATTTCGGCCTCCCGACCCCCAATCACAAGTTCTTCGAGGCACATCCGACCCAGTCGGTGGAACTGCCTCTTCGGCTGGGTTCGGGCGATGTGCTGCCCAAACCCGACATCGAACGCCTCGACGGCTCGACGGTCCACTTCGTGGACGGAACCTCCGACGACTTCGACATCATCATCTACGCGACCGGCTACAACATCACGTTCCCCTTCTTCGACCCGGACTTCATCAGCGCCCCCGACAACCGCATCGACCTCTACAAGCGCATGTTCTACCCGGGTGTCGACGATCTGGTCTTCGCCGGATTCGCCCAGGCGACACCGACTCTGTTCCCGTTCGTCGAATGCCAGGCGCGAGTGATCGGTTCCTACGCCGTCGGGCGGTATCGCCTGCCGTCGGAAGCGGAGATGCACGAGGTGATCGTCGCCGATCAGCAGTTCTTCACGGGGCACATGCTCGATCGTCCCCGCCACACCCAGCAACTCGATCACTATCTCTACGAACACAACATCCGCACGAAGGAGATACCCGCGGGACGACGACGGGCGCAGGCGCACGGCGCGCCGGCATGGGCGCGGGTCGCCGACGACGTCACGGCGGCGGCTGCAGGAGGGGGTTCGCGATGAGCACCGAACGACACGACCTGACGTACACCTCGCACGGAACTGACTGTGACGCCTGGTTTTTCCCCGGCGTCGACATCTCTGGATTCGACGGCCCGGGCGGACGACCGGTCGTCGTGATGGCGCACGGATTCGCCGGCACCAAGGACTCCGGCCTCGAGCCCTACGCGCGCCGATTCGCCGACGCCGGGCTCGCGGTGCTGGCCTTCGACTACCGTGGATTCGGATTGTCCGACGGTGAACCGCGGCAACGTATCTCGATGGCCGGTCAGGCCGACGACTATCGCGCCGCCATCGACGCCGCCACTGCGCAGAGGGGGGTCGATGCGTCACGCGTGATCCTCTGGGGCATCTCGCAATCCGGTGGGCACAGCCTCATCGTCGGCGCTGATCGCACCGACATCGCCGCGATCATCGCGATGGTGCCGTTGGTCAACGGTCTCTCCGCGGGTGTCCACCACTACCCGCAGGTGGGCGGGGCGGCGATGGCACGATCGACCGCCGTCGGGATCGGCAGCGCGATCGCGGTGCGTCTGGGACGTCCGCCGACCACGATGCCCGTCGTCGGTCGGCCGGGAGACAAGGCGGCACTGACCTCGCCGGGCTTCTACGACGCCTATCTCTCCATCGCGGGGCCCTCGTGGCGCAACGAGGTCGACGCGACGGTGGGCCTCGAACTGGGCAGCTTTCGCGCCGACAAGGCCGCCGAACGGATCGACGCTCCGGTGCTGATGCAGATCGCCGACTTCGACCAGGGTGCGCCGCCGCATGCCGCCGCGAAGGCCGGCTTCAAGGCACGCGCCGAGGTCCGTCACTACCCGTGCGACCACTTCGACGTGTTCGACGGCCGAGACTGGTTCGAACCGGCTGTCGCACATCAGCTCTCGTTCCTCCGACGACATCTGGCCGTCGAGCGAACGGCTGACTCCGAAGCGGCAGGTGCCCGGTGACGCGGCGTGCTGTCGTCGTCGGCGGTGCCTCCGGCATCGGTCGGGCGACCGCGCGTGTGCTGGCCGCCGACGATCACGCGGTGAGGATTGCCGACATCGACGGCGACAAGGCCCGCGCCGCAGCCGGCGATATCGGCGGTGCCACGACAGCCGTCACCACGAGGACTCGGTGGCGGCCGGATTGGCCGACCTCGACGACCTGCACACCGTGGTCAGCTGCGCCGGTCTGACGATCCCCGGGCGCGATCACCGACCTCGAGCTCGATCACTGGCGGACCACGATCGACGTGTGCCTGACCGGGACGTTCCTGGTGCTCGAGCACGCGGGCCGAAGGATCGTCGACGGCGGGGGCATTGTCGTGATCTCGTCGCTCAACGGGCGGCAGCCCGGCGCGGGGATGGGCGCCTACTGTGCGTCGAAAGCCGGCGTGACGATGCTCGTCGAGGTCGCCGCGCTGGAGCTGGCCCCCCGACGGGTGCGGGTGAACGCGATCTCGCCGGGCGTCGTCGACACACCGCTCACCGAGGGCCTGGCCCTCGTCCCCGGTCTCACGGACGAGTACATCGAGAACACGCCGCTGGGTCGTGCCGGACAACCCGAGGAGGTCGCCGACATGGCGGCCTTCCTGACCTCGGACAGGGCCGGATGGATCACCGGGGCCGCCTTCGACGTCAACGGAGGCGCACACCTGCAGCGCTATCCGGATGTGCTCGGCAAGGTGCGAGCCATGATGGCGACCTGACCGCTCCTGACCGCCCGGGGGGGGGGGGGGGGGGGGGGGGGGGGGGGGGGGGGGGGGGGGGGGGGGGGGGGGGGGGGG
>NZ_JASXSI010000031.1 GCF_030315685.1 Gordonia sp. ABSL11-1
GGAGAAGAACAACAACTGGCTCCACCACCGCGCAGCCGCCCTGAACCTGCGCCGCCTGATCACCCTGGGACTGACCAACACCGCCAACACCTGGACACTGGCACCAGCCTGACCCGGGGGCCCGGGCCCACCCGGGCCCGCACCCGATGCAACGTCAACCAACCCGGCAACCCCAACACCAAAACAACAAACCCCGACGGCCCCTATTTCAGCGGCCTCCTAGAGCTTGTCGCCGGGGAGGCCGCCCGCGGTCAGGAGTGTCACGCGCCCGACCTTGCCACCGAAGTCGAACGTGATCCGCTCGGTCGCCCCGTTGCCCTCTTTCTGAACCGCTTTGCCGAGGCCGTATTTCGGGTGGTTGATGCGGTCGCCGACGTCGTAGTTCACCTGCTTGTTGCGGCCACGCGTCGGATCGGTCGAGTACGACGATCGCCCGAGACGTTCTCGACCGAATCCCCCGCCGGAATCGCCGCGACCGAACACACCGCCCGACGACCCCAGATGGCGACTCGCCGACCGACGCGGCTCGGTGCGACGCCAGTCCACCAGGTGCTGCGGAATCTCTTGCAGAAAGCGGGATTCCGGATTCGAGACCGGCTGACCCCACGACGCGCGGGTCACCGAACGCGTGACATACAACCGTTCCTTGGCGCGGGTGATGCCGACGTAGGCGAGCCGGCGTTCCTCGCTCAGTTCGGCCGGGTCGCCGAGCGCCCGCATATGGGGGAAATGTCCGTCTTCCCAACCGGTCACGAAGACGACCGGGAACTCCAGCCCCTTCGCGGTGTGCAGCGTCATGAGGGTGACGACGCCGTCCCCCTCATCCGGCACCTGGTCGGCGTCAGCCACCAGTGACACCTTCTCCAGGAAGGCGGCCAATGAACCCGGCTCGGGTTCACCGTCGTTGTCGGGCACCTCGTCGAGGTCCTCCAGATCGTCCAGGTCGGCATCCACGGCAGCGAGTCCGGCTGCATCTGCACTGAACTCCCTTGCGACAGCCACCAATTCGTTGAGGTTGTCCAGACGGGCACCGTCTTGTGGGTCCCGGGAGGCCTCGAGTTCGGCGCGGTAGCCGGTCCGTTCGACGATGGCGTCCACCAGTTCCCCGATGTCGGCGCCCTCCTCGGTGGCGTCGACGACGGCGACATCCTCTGCCGCCTCCCCGGCCGCGCCGAATGTGGCGAGGAAATCGTTGCGCAAGCCCTCGATGAGTTCGACGAATCCACCGATCTGCTTGACCGCTCGGGTGTTCAGCAACGGCACCTTGCCCTCGGCGCCCTCCATCAGGGATTCGTAGAAGCTGATCCCGCGATTCTCCGAGTGCACCGCCACACACGCTTCGGCGCGGTCGCCGATGCCGCGTCGGGGGGTGTTCAGAATTCGGCGGAGGCTGACCGTGTCGTCTGGGTTCGCGACGACGCGCAGGTACGCGACCACATCGCGAACCTCTTTGCGCTCATAGAATTTCGTCCCGCCGACGACCTTGTACGGGATACCGTGCCGGACGAACACCTCTTCCAGCGACCGCGAGCCGGTGTTCGTGCGATAGAACACGGCGATGTCGGAGTACGAATGGCTCGACGACCCGCCGATCGAATAGTCGGCGAGGTCCTCGATCTCCTTGGCGATGAACAGCGACTCCTCACGATCGGAGTCCGCGACGTAACCGACGATCAGCTCGCCGTCGCCGGAGTCCGTCCACAACCGCTTGTCACGGCGATTCTCATTGCGCGCGATGACGGCGTTGGCCGCCGACAGGATCGTCTGAGTCGACCGGTAGTTCTGCTCGAGCAGGATCGTCTCGGCACTCGGGAAGTCGCGCTCGAACTCCTCGATGTTGCGGATCGTCGCACCACGGAACGCATAGATCGACTGATCCGCATCGCCGACGACACACAGCTCCGACGGTGAGACCGGCGACTCCGACTCCTCGTCGCCGACGAGCTCACGAATGAACACGTACTGCGCGTGATTGGTGTCCTGGTACTCGTCGACCATGACGTGGCGGAAGCGGCGGCGGTAGTACTCGGCCACCTCGGGGTGACGCTGCAGCAGCGACACCGTCTCGCCGATCAGGTCGTCGAAGTCGAATGCGTTCGCCGACTGGAGCCGACGCTGATACTCGGCGTAGATCTGCGCGACGACGAGCACCGACGGTTCGCCGTCGGTGGCGGCCGCCAACGCCTCGTCGGGGCCGATCAGTTCGTTCTTCAGATTCGAGATGCTGACCGCGACCCCGCGCGGGCTGAACTTCTTCGGGTCGAGTTCCAGATCACGGATGATCATGCCCAGCAGGCGTTTCGAATCATCCGAGTCGTAGATGGAGAAGTTCGAGTTGCGCGCACCCAGCAGCGCCGACTGGGCGCGCAGGATGCGCACGCACGTCGAGTGGAACGTCGAGACCCACATGAAGTTGGCGCGCGGACCCACCAGGTCGATCACCCGCTCACGCATCTCCGCGGCGGCCTTGTTGGTGAACGTGATCGCGAGGATCTGGCCGGGCGAGGTGTCCCGCTCGGCCAGCAGGTAGGCGATCCGGCGCGTCAGCACGGCCGTCTTCCCCGACCCCGCTCCCGCGACGATCAGCAGGGGGGACCCCGCATGCAGGACCGCGGCACGCTGCTGCGGGTTCAGTCCGTCGAGCAGGCGGGCGGTGCGGTCGTCCGACGACGCGGTCGTGGAGGCCGGCGGGGCGGGGTGAGAGGTCTCGCGGGTGGGGCTAGTCATCAGGAATCAAGGCTACTACCGCGTCACGACAGACTCCCTGCACGCTCCCGGCGCGGCCACCACCGACTCCGACGACTCGGGCGATGCCCGGGTGTCGTCCGCTGCGGTTACGATATGCCCGAATCGGGAGGATCGGCGGGGGGTCATTCAGTCGGGCCCATGTCGCCGACCGCACCGGGCATGATCTCCTGTCCGTGCACGGTCGCCGTGGTCCTCCCGCCCGGCATGTCGAGAGGGTCCGCGATGCAACGTCAGTCCGTCGCCGTTCCGGCGTTCGTGTTCGGGGCCGGGCTCCTCGCACTGGTCGTCGCCGTCATCCTGTCCTTCGTGCCGTTCCCCACCAGCGGCGCATCCGCACCGACGGCGGCGTTCACCGCCCAGCACAAGCTCGACGAGGTGGCGTTCGCACTCGGAGCCAGCCCGGGCGCACGGTACTCGGGCACGCTCACCACCACCGATGAGGGTGGCGGACAGCCACGCACGGTCGAGTTCACCGATCTGACGGTCGCGTCGACCAAGAACGCCGAGGGCACCATCACGGTCAACTCGACGCCCGCGCAGTACCTGCAGATCGGCAACTATCGCTATCTCAAGGGCCCGTCCCGGATCTGGACCGACCTGTTCGGCGGCGCCCGGATCGCCCAGCAGATCGATCTCGCCGCGATCGAGAACAAGTGGACGAACCTGCGGTACTCGGGGCTCCCCGATCTGGGATATCTGCTCTCGCCGGTCCTGCTCTCCGGCCGGATCGGCAACACCGAGCGGGTGCGGGCACCTGCCCCCGGACTCGAGCTCCCCGCTCCCAACAAGGGGCTGCCGGATGCCCGGTACTGGCCCACGAGCGATCCGGAGATCACCGCCGTCGGCGACGACAAGGTCCGGGTCGGCACCCTCGACACGACGTTCGACCCCGCGAGCAAGAAGGTCACCCACATCACGGGCGACTTCAGCCGCGAGGGTTACAAGGTCAGCGTCGACACCGACGTCGACCTGCTCGCCTCCGCGGACCTGGCGGAACTCTTCGCCGGCGAACGCGCACTCGTGCCCGAGCTGACCAGCGTCCCCGCACCGGCTGTCCCGCTCGCGTCGAACGCAGTGTCCTCCCGGCCCACCGGAAGCTGCACCACCGACGCGTGCGGGTTCACCATCACCGCCAACGGCACCATCGATCCGGATGTCGCCAACGAACTCCGCGGTGTGACCGGGCACGTCAACTTCGGCCTGACGATCCGGTTCGCCGTCGACAACCTTCCGCCGGGTGCCCGCGGCGGCACCTGTACGCGGGTCGTCACGGCTCCGTTCGGCGGTCGCGCCGACACCACCTGCACGGCGACCGCCCTCCCACCGGGGTCGCGCAACGTCCGAACCGACCTCGCCATCGAGTTCCTCCCGTTCGTCGACGAGTCGGCCGAGAACCTGAACGAGTACATCTCCAGCCAGGAGAAGTCGAGCACGCTCCCGATCACGTTGGTGCGCACCGGATCGAAGAAGGCCGAGGCGGCGCGGTACAACGATCAGGTCGCCGGCTTCCCGAGCAGTTATGGGATCCGGCAGGGTGACTACGTGTTCGACGGCGTCGGACCCGAGGGCAATCTCTTCGTCGCATTCGCGCCCGGGTACGCGAGTCACATCACCGGGGCCCGGCTCGATCCGAGTTGGTCGGGTACGCAGCTGATCACCGACCAGCTCGGACAACAGCTGGCCGCCTCCGGTGAGCGCGAGATCACCTACATGACATCCGAACCCGAGCTCGCGACGGCACTGCGCCTGCTCGCGATCTCGCAGGGAGTGAGTCCCGACAAGCTCAAGGTGTTCTCCACTCCGCTCGACCGCGCCTGACTCGGTCTCGCGCTCAGCCCACCAGTCGGGCCTCGGCCACCTCGCCGACCCGACCTTCGCCGGTGTGCATCGCCAAGCCGTCGGTGACCGGCCGGATCCGAACCGCCCGCCCGCGCCCCTCGATCTGGACATAGACGACGTGGAGTCCGGCCTGCACCGGCACCCGCACGGGGCGGCCGCCGTCGAGCGACAACTCGATCTCACCGCCCGAGTTCGCGCAATAACTCACCGCGACGGTCCAGCGCCATTGGATCAACGGCCCGTTCAGCGTCAGTCGGCCCGGGCCGTCGAGCTCGGGCCGGGCGCAACTGCCCCTGCCCGGCCGGATGGTCCGCGCCGGTGTCACGGCGCCGGGCACCATGTTCCCGCTGCTGTCGAGCACCTGCAGACGATCGGTGGTGACGCCGAACCGCGGCCGCTCGGTGACCCGTCCGAAGGTGTGGCTGATCTGGTTGTTCGGATAGGCGACCGGGAGCAGGACCTCCAGCGGCAGCGACTGGTCGAACATGGTGATGTCGCGGTTCTCCGCCAGTGCGCGTTTCGCATTCGCAAGGTAGTCGCCGGTGGGGTCGTCGCGCCAGGAGTCCGCGAACGACACCAGCGAGATCATCGCGGAAGCGATCGCGAGAGCCGCCACGAGGACGACGCCGACCGGGTGCGCGGCCGCCGTACGCCCGGATGCCCCGGCATGACGTCCGACGACGGCCTGCGTCGAGGCAGCCGGGGCGGCGACGACAAGGGCGATCGCGATGGTGAACACCACCGCCGTGTCCGGCAGGTAGCGCATCGTCTGGGCGAGTTCCAGCGCCGTGTTCGCGCTCGACCGGTTCCACATCGCCGGTATCTGCGCGGCGATCATGTAGACGACCGCACAGGCGACGACGACGGCCGCACCGCGCCGGCGGGCCACCGCCCACCAGACCAGGAGCGCAGCGACCACCCAGCCGAGGACGATCATCCACACCGGCGGAAAGCCCATGGGCGGACTGGGCACCCAGCGCTCCCACTCCCAGGGACCACCGATCAGGGACGGGATGACCGCGTCGTTGATCGAGCGCCACACGAGTCGCGCCGTCTGGGCGATGGAGTGCTGCCCGGCCGTGGCGTCGGACACCGAGAAGAAGACGACGACCCACACCGCGAAGATCACCGCCATCGACGCCCACAGCAGACGTGCCCCGGTGAACGCACGGATCAGCGGACTGTCCGGCATCGGATGGCCGACGTCATCGGTGCTCGCGCTCTGCGGGCGTGCACCGTCGAACCGAACGGCCAGCACGGCCGCGGCGAACGCGACGGGAAGGATGAACAGCGACTTCTCGAAGAAGGCCAAGGCCACCACGAAGATCACCGACGATCGGACGATGATCAGTGTCGCGTCGGGCCGTCGCCCGCGCGAGCGCGCCAGCAGAACGGCGTCTGCCACGATCCAGGCCATCGCCGCCTGCATGGGCAATGAGTTCAGCGCGGCCGCCCACCAGGTGAACGCCGGCACCGTCATCGGGGTGAAGAGGTAGAAGGCCAGTGCGGCCAACGCCCCGATCCCTGCTCGCGGGCCCACCAGGACACGGATCATCCGCCAGACCGCGAGCGAGGCCAACGCCTGCATCACGATCAGCGTGATGGCGGGGACGATCCAGTTGACCGGCGCGATCACCGTGGAGACACCGGCGACGAGAAACGCAGCGGGCATGAAGTGGCCGTCGTGGCTGTGACCCAGGTAGTCCCAGCTCAGGATCGGGTGCGATGAAGCACGACCGATGAGCACCAGGTCGTCCCAATAGAAGTTCCCGGTGACGGCCAGCCATCCGCGGATCACGAGTTGCGCGGTGATCAGCGCAAGGGCCACCGACCACAACGTCCCCCTGCTCAGCATGCGGTCCAGTCTCACGGCCGGTGGGTCCCGTGGCAAAATCGGTCGCGTGACTGACGCCAACAGCCCTGACGAGAAGTCCGGTGCCGCGCCGCCGTTCGACGTGGATGCCTACGACCTGTCCTCCGACGTGGCCGGGCTGACCGACGACATCGACGACCTGCGCAAGGAGATCGATCGGCTCGACGCGATGATCCTCGCGTCCATCAAGCGGCGGTCCGCAGTGTCGAAGAAGATCGGTGCGGCGCGCATGGCGTCGGGTGGCCCGCGCCTGGTGCACAGCCGTGAGGTGAAGGTGCTCGATCGTTTCGCCGAGCTCGGCCAGGAGGGACACACGCTCGCGATGCTGCTGCTGCGGCTGGGGCGCGGCCCGCTCGGGCGTTGAGGACCGGCACAAGCGAAAAGTATTGGTGCAGAGCATCCTTTCTCACCTGACGCAGCCCTGTCCGGTGGCCGGCGGTCGACACGATTGACCCCGCACACCCACCGGAGTTGAGTGGACCTCATGTTCACGTCACCGGCTGACGGCTACGACCGCTTCATGGGTCGCTACACGCAGACGCTCGCGCCCGAACTGGTCGACGCGGTCGGGATCGATCGGAAGGCCCGAGTCCTCGACGTCGGATGCGGTCCGGGCGGCCTCACCGGGGTGCTCGCGCGATACGTGGGCGCACCGAGCGTCGCCGCGATCGACCCGGCACCCCAGTTCGTCTCCACCTGCCGCGAGCGCCACCCGCAGGCAGACGTCCGTGAGGGCATCGCCGAGGCGCTGCCCTGGCCCGACGACACGTTCGACGCGGCATTGTCGTGCCTGGTCGTCGGGTTCATGACCGACGCCGACCAAGGCCTGCGGGAGATGGCACGGGTCACCCGATCGGGTGGTGTCGTCGCCGCGTGCATGTGGGATCTCGACGAGGGCGGGATGACGATGCTGGAGACGTTCTGGGCTGCGGCCCGCGAACTCGACCCCGGCGTCGTCGGCGAGCGTATGCGGGTGGGTGTCAGTCGCGGCGACATCGCCACCCGCCTGCGCGCGATCGGGCTGCGAGATGTGGTCGACGGCGCTCTGACAGCACGGGTCGACTACATCGACTTCGACGACTTCTGGCAGCCGTTCACCTTCGCCGTCGGGCCTGCGGGCGCTCACCTGGCGGCACTGTCCGCGGATGAGCAGGAGCAGGTGCGCGAACTCTGCCGTCCGCTCCTACCGGATGGACCGTTCACGCTGGAGGCTCGCGCCTGGTTCGGCAGCGGTGTCGTCTCGCCGACGCTCCCTGACCACTGAGGTAGCCCCACGTGTGACGCGCCGACCACATAGGGTGAACGTCATGAGTGACGTCTCCGGCAGCGACTTCGACACCAGCGATCACGACGACATCACCGCAACGCAGTCCTGGCAGGCGCTCGCCGCCCACCAGCCGCACGTCTATGCGATGCATCTCCGCGAAGTCTTCGCCGTAGACCCCGACCGCGGACGGGAGCTGAACGTCAACGTCGGCGACCTGCACATCGACTACTCGAAGCATCGGGTCCTGCGCGAGACCCTCGAACTACTCTTCAGCCTCGCCCGCGAGGTAGGCATCGAGGATCGCCGCGACGACATGTTCGCCGGTGAACACATCAACACCTCCGAGGACCGCGCCGTCCTGCACACCGCGCTGCGACTGCCCGCAGGCGCCACCCTGCACGTCGACGGACAGGACGTCGTCGCCGACGTGCACGAAGTCCTCACGGCCATGGGCGAGTTCACCGACCGGCTCCGCAGCGGAGAGTGGAAGGGTCACACCGGCAAGGCCATCACCGACGTCGTCAACATCGGGATCGGCGGATCGGACCTCGGGCCGGTCATGGTCTATCAGGCGCTGCGCCACTACGTCGACGCCGACATCCGCTGTCACTTCGTCTCCAACGTGGATCCGGCCGACATGGTCGCCACCCTCGCCGACCTCGACGCCGAGACCACCCTGTTCATCATCGCCTCCAAGACGTTCACCACGCTCGAGACGCTGACGAATGCGGCGGCCGCACGACGATGGCTCCTCGACGAACTCGCCGGCGACGGCGAGACCCCGGAGGGCGCGGTCGCCAAACACTTCGTGGCCGTGAGCACCAACGCCGACGCAGTCGCGAAGTTCGGCATCGACACCGCCAACATGTTCGGCTTCTGGGACTGGGTCGGCGGCCGGTACTCGGTGGACTCCGCCATCGGCCTGTCGGTGATGGCGGCGATCGGCAAGGAACAGTTCGCCGAGTTCCTCGCCGGATTCCACCTCGTCGACGATCACTTCCGGACCGCTCCCCTCGAGCAGAACGCACCGGTCATCCTGGGTCTGATCGGCCTCTGGTACAACAACTTCTGGGATACACAGTCCCGCGTCGTCCTGCCGTACTCGAACGACATGGCGCGATTCGCCGCGTATCTGCAGCAGCTGACGATGGAGTCCAACGGCAAGTCCGTGACCGCTCACGGGCATCACGTCACCACCGAGACCGGCGAGGTCTTCTGGGGCGAGCCCGGCACCAACGGTCAGCACGCCTTCTACCAACTCCTGCACCAGGGCACACGGATGATCCCCGCGGACTTCATCGGTTTCGCCGAGCCGACCGACGATCTGCCGACCGCGGACGGCACCGGCTCGATGCACGACCTCCTCATGAGCAACTACTTCGCGCAGACGAAGGTCCTGGCCTTCGGCAAGACCGCCGACGAGATCTCAGCCGAAGGCGTGGCACCGAACGTGGTGGCGCACAAGGTCATGCCCGGGAACCGGCCGACCACATCGATCCTCGCGCCCGAACTGACACCGTCGGTGATCGGTCAGCTGATCGCACTGTACGAGCATCAGGTCTTCGTCGAGGGCACGATCTGGGGTATCAACCCGTTCGATCAGTGGGGTGTGGAACTCGGCAAGACCCAGGCCAAAGAGCTTCTCGGTATCATCGTCGACGCACAATCACCTGCGCCGCAGGACGATTCGTCGACCGACGAGTTGGTGCGCTGGTACCGCGAGCACCGGGGACGCAAGGCCTGACCCTTCGAGACGCTCGCAAGCTCGCTCCTCAGGGATCGGGAGACGCCTATCCCCAGCGCGACTCGTCGAACACCTCGTCGGGAATCTCGTCGCCGGGTTGCACGCCGAGTTCTTCGAGGCGACCCATCAGGGCTGCGGACACTGCGATGAAGGTGACGAGATCCTGTGTCTCGGTGGATCGTTCGGCCGGGTCGCCGCCCATGAACTCGTGCAGCGCAGGCGGCACGCAGTCGCCCATGTCGATCGAACGCCGACCCGTCGCCGTCCGCCACGCGTCGAAACTCGCGGAGTCGACCGCCTCGGCGATGTCGCCGGTGCGGACCGCCTCGAGCACCTCGTCCACCGACGTCAGCGGACCACTGCTCCCGCTGGACGGGTCGAACCCGACGACGGTGTCCGCGTCGAGTTCCGGATCGTCGTCGAGCGTGAAGTAGACGATGCCGCGCCAGTCGGCGCCGAGTGCCGTCACGTCGCCGCGACCGAACACATCGATCAACAGCTCGCTGACCTCGCCCCGACGGCGCTCGGAGAACAACTGAAACGCGCCATGGGCCACAACCTGCCCTTGCTTGGTCGACACATCGGATACCTTACGCAGGGTGAGTTCCTCCGCGAGGGTGCCGGGTGCGGCCCGGCGTGTGTGTCTGCCGATCGGCGTGTTCGTCGTTCTGGCAACAGTCGCCGCGTGCACCGGTTCCACCCCGACCGACGACGTGACGCCCACGTCCGTCCCGACCAGTGCGGCGGTCACCGTGCCGGCAGGTCAGCCCGCTCGTTCGTCACCGGGAACAGCCCTGACGTTCGGTCAGAGCGCGGTGTTGCCGGCCAACGCGTTCGCCGCGAACGGATCGCCCGCGATGTTCACCGTCACCGGGATCACCCCTGCCGAGGGAGTCCCCGAGGACACCGCCCAAGGCGGCACGCCGTACTTCCTCTACGTGACCGTCACCTCGTTGGCGTCGCGTCCCGCACCGGCGCCACGCGTCGTCGGTCTCAGCGGCAGCGCCGACGGCCGTACGCCGGCGCTGACCCTCGCACCCACTCCCGGCCTCACCGCGTGTCCGGTGGCGACGCCGCCGGAACGAATGCGGCGCGGACAGTCGTACTCGGCGTGCCTCGTCTCCGTCGCCGACCAGGGTCAACGGCTGCAGCAGGTCATCTACTGGGCAGACACCACCGGCGACCCGGCGCTCGACTACAAGTCGACGCCGGTCGCCTGGTCCCTCCCCGGCCCTGCATCGACACCGGCGGCGCCGAGTACTCCGGCCGGCTGACCACCCGGCAGTCTGTGACACGACCGGCGATCACACCAGCCGGCGACTGATCTCCGACGGCAGGAACCGCAACGCCGTGGCGATAAGCCACCACGGCCAGCGTGGGACGGGCGCCCATGACGATTCCTTCTCGATCGCCGCCACCATCGCGTCGACGCCGGTGTCGGTGTCGGTCATCATCGCGGTCTTCACGCCGCGGTTGATGTCGGTCTCGATGTATCCGGGGAGCAGAACCGAGATCGTGATGGGTGATGTCGCGAACTCCGCCTGCAGCCCCTGCCCGAGCGCGGACAGCCCGGCCTTCGACGCGGAGTACGCCGCCTGCGATCTGGGCAAGCCGCGAATGGCACTCATCGAACTGATCAGCACGAGGTGACCGTGCTCCTGCGCGCGGAAGATCTCGAGTGCCGCCTCGATCTGCGCGAGCGCACCGACGAGATTCGTCTGCACGGTCTCGATGTTCGCCGCCGCCTTGCCGGTGCCGATCGGCGCACCCTTGCCGAGACCGGCGTTCACGATCACCCGATCGAGCCCGCCGAGCTGATCCGCGAGCGATGCGAAGACCCCGGAAACCGAATCGGTGTCCGTGACGTCGAGCCGCGCCGTCGCGATCCGCGCTGCGGCGGGACGGAGTTCGTCGGCCAATGCGTCGAGCCGGTCGGTGCGACGGGCACAGAGCGCGAGGGCCCGTCCGTCGGCGGCGAATCTGCGCGCCATGCCCTCGCCGAGTCCCGAACTCGCGCCGGTGATCAGGATCTTCTGCCGTGTCGTCGCACCCATGGTGGACCAACCTACCGGTCCGCGGTCGGCCGCCTCGCGCGAGCACGCGGTGCGGTGGTGCGGCGGTGCGGTGGTGCGCATCCACAACCTGGCACGTCCCGGAGATGCGCGCCGACAAAGCGCCCGCACGAGCGACGCCGTCGACAATGCGTGCGCGAATCCCGTCGACCGGGCGCTTTCCCGGGGCGTGTTTCCGGGACGTTCAGGCAGTCTGTGAGGTCAGGCGCAGGGCCTGCATCACACGGTCGGTGCCGGCAGGGTCACCGACGGTGATCCGCGTGCCGGCATCGCCGCACTGCTTGGTGTCGATCCCGCAGACGCGCAGCAGCTGTCCCAACGCCACACCGTCCGGTCCCGGGAGGAACACGAAGTTCGCGTGCGCCTGGACGGTTGCACAACCGATGGCGTGCAGCATCCCGACCAGCCGGTCCCGCTCCGCGCGCATAGCCCGAACCCGTTGCGCGAGTTCGACGTCGGCCGCGAGCCCCACCGGAACAGCGGCGATTGCCGCGGGGCTCACGGCGAAAGGCACCTCATGATTGCGCAGCTCGCCGACGACGTCCGGACGACCCAGCCCGTAGCCGATCCGCAGGGCGGCCAACCCGTACGCCTTCGAGAAGGTCCGCAGCACCACGACGGGATTGCGATGGCCGATGAGCCGGTCCAGGTCCGGCTCTGTCCCGGCGAACTCGATGTAGGCCTGGTCGACGATGGTGACGATGTGCGACGGAAGTTCGTCGACGAAGCGATACAGCTGGTCGTGCTCGACCACCGTGCCCGTCGGGTTGTGCGGTGAGCAGATGATCACCACGGAGGTATCGGACGTGATGGCGGCGCGCACCCGGTCGAGGTCGACGCCACCGTCGTCGGCCAGCCGAACGGGTGTCACCCGCATGCCGACCATGTTCGCCAGGATCGGATAGCCGTCGAAGGTCGGCATCGGCGTCACCAGCGTCGGAGAGGTGATCCCCGACGACTGTGCGTGGCGCATGGCGCGGTGCAGGACGCCCAGCGCGACCCCGGTGGCTCCCGGGCCTACGGTGACCTGACCGGGCGGGAGGCCCAGGTGTCCGGCGATGGCCGCTCGCGTGTCGTCAGGCAGAAAATCGGGGTACCGGTTCGCCCGGGAGATCGACCGTCGGAGTGCGTCGGCGACGGACGGGAGCGGCGGGTAGGCCGATTCGTTGAGGTCGAGACGAAGGCGGCCCGACGATCCGCTGCCGGAACCGCGCAGGCCGCTCATGGGCGCCCACCCCACCGCAGCGCCGCTGCCGCCGAGAAGTCACCCGCATGTGCGAACGCGGCCGTCATGACGATGTCGCCCTTGCGAATTCGACCATCGGCCACAGCCGTGTCGAGGGTGACCGGAATTCCGACGGCGAAGAGGTTGCCGCATTCGTCGAAAGTGTCCGGGTGTCGTGAATCGGGTAGCTCCATCGCTTCCCGCCAGTTCCGCAGGAAGATCCGATTGGGCTGATTGGTGATGAACCAGTCGAGATCGGACGGCCTCACCCCGATGGCGTCGGCGACCTCGATGGCGGTCTCCGGCACCATCCGGTTGCCGCGGGCGAGCACCTTCGCGATCTTGGCCTCGGTGAAGCCGATGTGGATCTGTCCGGCGCCGGCCTCCCAGTATTTCCGCGGAGGCGACGACACCCCGGTCATGTCACCCGCATACTGCCCGTAGGAGTGACAGGTCAGTCCGAGTACCGGGCTGCCGTGATCGTCGGAGAGCGTGAGGACCGCGACCGCCGCGCCGTCTCCCGGGATCGACGCCTGCGGCTTGCCGCGCACCTGTTCCTGGGTGAAGACCTGGGCGGCGCTGTTCTGGGCCAACCCCAGCAACGCCTTTCGGCCTCCGCCAGCCCTCAGCAGTGCGCCGGCGACGTCGATCATGTGGATGAAGGCGGCGCACCCGCCGTTGTGGACGTCGAGGACCGTCGACGGTCGCAGGCCGAGTCGATGTGCCACCTCGCCGCCGCATCCCCGAACGGGTACCTCGGGCAGCTGGCTGTGAGTGAGGACGACGTCGACGTCGTCGAGGAAGTCACCACCGTTCCGGTCGGTCAGGACCCGCGCCGCCTCGAGGATCATGTCCGCCGACGTCTCGCCCTCGCCGGCATGGTGACGAAAAGCGGGCGCACGGAACATCACGTTGTCGATGAGGTCGTCGTCGGCGGCGTACTTTGCGAAATACTCTGCGGGGACTCGATTCTCGGGAAGGTAGGCGGCGAGGTCGATCAGGCAGGTCGGGGTGGCGGTCATCGTCGCATCCAATCGGGGGTGATGGGCAGGCCGTGGTGATGCCGGTACTCGGCGATCGCCGTGAGGTTGTCGAGTTCGATCTGATGTCCGGCCGAGAACGTGTCCCAGAAGTCACCCACCCACACCGGGCGTTCGGGCGGAGCGGTCTCCGGGTACGGGTTCTCGTCGTAGAACGGATGACGGCAGTTCACCCACAGCACGACCGATCCCGGCTTGTCGAGTACGACCTGGGCGTCGACGACGCGCATCAGGTAGATCATCCACAGATGGCGCCCCTGGTCCCAGGCGCAGTGGTAGTCGACGGTCATCGCATCGGGGTGCGCGACCGTACGGGTGTAGATCGCGGTGTCGGACCCGAGCCGATCCTGCGCCACCCAGAGTCCGTCCTCGTCCGTCTCGACGAAACCGCGCAGGCTGTAGGTCCATTCCTCCAACGACCGAGTGTCGGCGAGCCACTCGTACAGCTCGCGCGGCGGGGCGTCGACATAGCCCTGGACCGGGCAGAAGTCGCCGTAGATCGAGTCGTGCGGATAGACCGATCGCAATCTGTCCATCAGGATCGGCGTCGCGACCTTCCGCGGATGAGACTCGATCCGGGTGAGACCGTCGAGCGTGGCGATGGCGTCGCCGAGGTCGGAGAGGGCGGGCAGCACAGCGGTCATGGGTGATCTTCTCTCTCGAGGAGCGGTGCGAACGGGGGGATCTCATCGGGGTCGACATCGACCACGAGACAGTTCGGCCCGGCCCGCGACAGCAGATCCGCCGCCGCCGGGCGCAGCGACGCGCGATCGGCGAGGTGGACGACCATGAGTCGGTCGAACATGGCCGCGAGACCTCCGGCGATGTCGGTGTAGCGGAACCGATTGATGCTGGGAGTGCTTGGGAAGAAACGCTTCTCGCGGGTGATGCACATGGCGTGGGCGTTGTTGTTCAGCACGACGACGGTGACGGGTGCGTCGTGTTCGATCGCGGTGTGCAACTCCATGCCGTGCATGAAGAATGCGCCGTCTCCCGCGATGACGACCGTCCGGCCGGGATCGTCGTCGGCCGCGGACCGGATGGCGTTGCCGATGCCGGCGGCGACACCGTATCCCATGCCGCCCATGCCGAGTGCCACCACGAAGCGGCCGTGCCCGAACGGGAGGTGATGGATGGCTGCGGCCCCGGCATTCCCGGCGTCCGCGAACACCGCTGTGCCGGCCGGGAATGCGGCGCCGATTTCGTCGATGACCGTGCGCATGTCGAGGCTTACGGTCGCCGGCGCAATGCCCAGGTAGGTGACCTCCGTCGCCATCTGCCGACGAGTGTTGCCGCGCAGCCGTTCCCGTATCGCCGATGTCAGGTGGTCGACCGTCGAGCCGATCGTGCCGCAGTGGAGGTGGTCCACGGTTCCCGGTATCCGCGGCGGTTCGGAACCCAGATGGATGACCCGCATGTGTGTGAGCGCTCCGTCGAGGCCGGCACGATCTGTCATCGACATCCGGCAGCCGATCACGAGGCAGACCGTGGTGGCGGCAAGCGCCCGATGGGCCGACGGATGGCCCATCACCCCCGTGACGCCGGCGTATCCGGGGGCGTCCCGCAGGAGGTCCCGTCCCCCGGGCGCGGCGACCACCACAGCCGACAGCGCTCGCGCCAGTGCATCGATCCCCGATCCGACACCGGCCACCGACGCTTCGTCACCGACCCAGATCGCTACATCGCCACCGGATTCGACCGTGCTGCAGAGCTCGTCGGCGACAGCAGCGAGCAGCGCGGCCGGCACGTCGTCGACGCGCGGGGGTGACATCATCGCAGGGTGGATTGCCACGTGTCCCTCGGGCAGCGGCGCTGACTGGACGTCTTTCGGGAGCAGCACGGCTGCGGGCAATCCGCGTCGTGCCGTGGCGAACGCGGTCGCGAGTGCCGCGGGGACCTCGTCGGGGCGTGTCACGACCGAGCACGACCCGGTGATGGCGCCGAGGAGTCCGGCGAGGTCGACGGTGTCCGGTGGAGACAGCATGTCCTGGAAGGCTCCTTGCCCGACGAACGACGTCGGCGCGGTGCCGATCAGGGCGATGACCGGCACCCGGCTGTCGTATGACTCGGCGAGCGCAGGGACCACGTTCATCGCACCGCCGCCCGAGGTGGTCATCACCACCGCGGGATGACCGGTGATGCGGGCCGTGCCGTCGGCCATGGCTCCGGCGGCGAACTCGTGCTTGGCGATGACCGGGGTCATGCCGTCGACGCGCACTGCCGCGTCGAACAGATCCTCGATGTTGGCGCCGTGCACCCCGAATACGGTGGTGACCGACATCGAGACGAGCTGTCGGACAACGTAGTCGGCGACCGAGTGTCGAGTGGCGGCCTCGTCGTGTCCCGACGGTCCCGCCGGGTGCGCGGGATTCGCGAGCGCGGTCATGGTGCAACAGTGCGTCGTCGAACCTGAAGGTCCGCTGAAATCCGCGGCCCGCCGACCCCTGTCCTGTGTTCGCACGACGACCTACGATGAAGCCCACAGCAGGTGCGGTCGTCGGGGCCGGCGTGGCGTCGGGACACGGAGCACCGCGAGGAGTTGTGATGTCTGGGCGGTCCGACGCGACGAACGGTTGGCGGGCACTGTTCCGCCGTCGACAGGGCGTCCGCATGCGCTCGACGATCGTCGGAACCTTTCTCGTCGCGATCGCACTCGTGATCGGTGCTGCGGTGATGCTGTTCATGCTCCACCGCGCCGACAACCGGTCGATGTACGACTCCACCAGCTACCGCGCCTACGAGATGGCCGATTACATCCGGCAGGGCGGGATCGCCGGCATTCCGGCCGAGGAGCTGATGGTCGGCTCGGGCGTCGACATCATCCAGGTCATCGACAACGACGGACGGGTTGTCGCGTCGTCGCCGGGAGCTCCGGCGGTCCCGTTGACCTCGGAGCGACCGGCGCCGTGGACCTCCACCGCGGTCGAGGGCCGGTTGGTCCCCGAAGACGAGGACGAGTTCTGCGCGACGATCGCCGGCGCGCGCCACGGCGCCGATGAGTTCACCGTGTTCGCGGCGGTGTCCACCAACGCCTACCGGCAGGGCTTCGTGAACACCGCTCTTCTGCTGGCACTCGAACTCCCGATCCTGGTGATCCTGTCCGGGCTGGCCATCTACTTCTTCGTCGGGCGCGCTCTGCGGCCGGTCGGCAAGATCACCGAACAGGTCACCGCTATCACCGGTTCCGATCTGTCCCTGCGGGTTCCGGTGCCGAGCACCGATGACGAGATCACCCGGCTCGCCGACACCATGAACGCGATGCTCGCACGGCTCGATCAGAGCCACGACGCGCAGCTCCGGTTCGTCGGGGACGCCTCCCACGAGATGCGCAGTCCGCTGACCACCGTCGTCGGTATCCTCGACCTGGCCGACGACACCGACTCGGCGGTCGACCTGCAGACCGTACGCACGATCCTGCTGCCGGAGGCGCGCCGACTGCAGAACATGGTCGACGACCTGCTGTTGCTGGCCCGGGCAGACGAACACGGTGTGCCACTGCGTATCCGGGATGTGGACCTCGACGACGTCGTGGCGGCGGAGGCGCATCGTCTCCGATCGCTGGGCCTGGCACGCGTCGAGACGTCGATCGTCCCGATCAGGATGTCCGGTGACGCCGACAAACTCGGCCGCGCACTCCGCAATGTCGCCGAGAACGCGGTCCACCACGCGGAGTCGACGATCCGGTTCGACATGGCGTTCGACGAGGCCACGGACACCGCCGCGATCAGCGTGACCGACGACGGGCCCGGGGTCCCGGAAGAGCAGCGCGCCATCATCTTCGAGCGGTTCACGCGGCTCGACGTCGATCGCCGTCACCGAGGTGGTTCGGGACTCGGCCTGTCGATCGTGTACGAGATCGTCCGCGCGCACGGTGGGACGGTGACCGTCGTCGATCCGCCGGCCGGATTCGCGCACGGGGCGACCTTCATCATCACGCTGCCGACGACGAATGCACAGCCTGACGGCACCCGGGACGGCGCGGTCAGTACCGCACTCGTCCTGCCCCCGTCGTCATGAGGCGATGGTCGATCAGTCGAGTCGGATTCGGTAACCCGCGCCCCGGACGGTCTCGATGCTCCGGACGCCGAACGGTGCGTCGACGCGTTTGCGGAGGTAGCCGACGTAGACCTCGACGATGTTGGGATCACCCTCGAAGTGCTCGTCCCACACCGAATGCAAGATGTCGGACTTGGAACAGACGGTCCCGGCGTTGCGGATCAGGTACTCGAGCACGGCGAACTCCCGCGGCGTCAGCGTGACCGGTACGTCCCCGCGGCGGACGAGATGTTCCGCGGGGTCGAGCACGAGGTCACCCGCGCGGAGCCGGGCGGGCCGTTCCGGCGCGCCACGACGCAGCAGCGCCCGGAGCCGCGCCTTGAGCACGACGACCGAGAACGGCTTGACGAGGTAATCGTCGGCGCCGTAGTCGAGAGCCTCCGCCTCGTCGTACTCGCCGTCCTTGGCGGTGAGCATGAGCACCGGCGTCCACACCTCGCGCTCACGCAGACGCTGCAGGACCTGATATCCGTTCAGCCCCGGCATCATGATGTCGAGCACGATCACGTCGAAATGCGCCTCGGTGGCACGCCACAGGCCGTCCGTTCCGTCGTGTGCCACGGTCACCGCCCAACCGTCACTGACCAGCATGCGCCGGACGGTTTCCGCGGCCCGGGTGTCGTCGTCGACGACGAGGGCATGCACGGCAGCTACTTCAGCAGTCGCGACATCCGGCGATCGGCCAACACCTTGCCGCCGGTCTGACACGTCGGGCAGTACTGGAATGACCGGTCGGAGAAGGACACCTCGCGGATCGTGTCCCCGCACACCGGGCACGGCAATCCGGTTCGCGCGTGCACCCGCAGCCCGGTTCGCTTCTCCGACTTCAGGCGGGCCACCTCTTGGCCCTCGAGGCGCCCGATCGCGCCGGTCAACACGGACCTCGCCGTGTCGAACAACGTGTCGACCTGCTCGGCCGACAACGACTTCGCGGAGGCGAACGGTGAGAGCTTGGCGGTGTGCAGGATCTCGTCGGAGTAGGCGTTGCCGATCCCGGCGATCGTGCGCTGATCGGTCAGCACGTTCTTGATGCGGCCCGTCGTGCCGGCCAGGATCGCACCGAACTCCTCGCGGGAACACGACAACACGTCGGGTCCCAGACCGGCGATCCGGTCGATCTCGCCGACGTCACGCACGATCCAGACGGCCAACCGCTTCTGTGTGCCCGCCTCGGTGACGTCGAATCCCTCGCCCGGCAGGCCACAGTGCACGCGGATGGCGATGGGCCCCTTGCCTCCCGGTCGCGGCGGCGTCTGTGAGAGGTGATCGCTCCACCGCAGCCATCCCGCGCGGGACAGGTGGATGACGAGGTTGATCACCGGTTCGGCGCTCGGGGTGTCGGGTCCGGGAATGGTGCGGATGACCAGGTATTTCCCCAGTCGACCGGCGGATTCGACAATACGTCCGGCCAGCGCCGTGTACGGCGGGTCGGCGGTCTTCAGCACGGCGAGCGACGCGACATCGACTCGTCGGATGGGGAAGCCGGCCGCGCGCCCGTCTACGTACTCCGCGATGGCCGCCACCTCAGGAAGCTCAGGCATGACTCCAGTGTGCTCTAGTAAGAGGATGATCTCGCGTCTTTCCGATGCCGACCTGGCGGCGCAGCTCGCGGACGGCGCCGGTCAGATCCTGCTCGGCGTGCGCCACGGCGGGCTCCTGCGGGGTCGCCACCTCGGTGATGTCGGCGATGCCATGGCGCAGGCGTGGATCTCCAATGTGATCGTGCGCCATCGACCGAACGACGCCGTCCTGTCCGAGGAGGGCGCCGACATCGGCGACCGGTCGACCGCGGACCGGGTGTGGATCATCGATCCGCTCGACGGGACCAGTGAGTTCTCGTCCGGGACGGCCGACTGGGCGGTGCACGTCGCGCTGACCGAGCACGGTTCGGTGACCGAGGCGGCTGTCTCCCTGCCCGCCGTCGGCGAGGTCTTCCGATCCGACACCGTGAAACCGCCCAGCGGACCGCTCACCCGCCGGATGGCCGCCTCGCGGCGCGGTGGGTCATACGAGAGTGCGTGGGTGTCACGCCGGTTGTCGCTGAACATGATCGGTATCGGTTCGGCCGGAGCGAAGGCGATGGCGGTGGTGCGCGGAGATGTCGACGCCTACGTGCACGCGGGCGGCCAGTACGAATGGGACAACTGTGCACCCGTCGGAGTGGCACTCGCCGCCGACCTGCACTGCAGCCGCCTCGACGGCTCCCCCATCGTCTACAACCAGCCGCAGCCGTACATGCCGGATTTCGTCATCTGCCGCAAGGAGATCCGCGACGATCTGCTCGCCACGCTCGACGAGGTGTGGTGAGGCCGGTGGCCGTCCGGCAGCGTCACCGCCATCACCGCCGGGCGTGTCCAACTTCTCGCCGATCGTGCCCCAGAATTCGCCGATCGTGTCCAACTTCTCGCCGATCGTGTCCTTGAATTCGCTGACCGTGCCCAACTTCTCGCCGACCGTGTCCACGATGTGCGCTGGCGGGCACGATCGGCATGATTCAGGGCACGATCGGCGAGAGAGGGCGTCGGATCGGCGCTTCTGGTCAGCGCTTTCGGTGGGGTGGGGGTTTTGGGTGGGGGCTTCTGGTGGGGTGCGTCAGGGCTTGCGCAACAGGTAGATGTCCATGATCCAGCCGACACGTTCGCGGGCCTCCGACCGGAGTCGGGCGATGCGGTCGGCGACGTCGCCGACGCGGCCGCTGACGAGGATCTCCTCGTCGGCGCCGACGTAGGCGCCCCACCAGATGTGGTCGTCGGCATCTGCGGTCCGGCGGAAGGCGAGGTCGCCGTCGAGCATCACGATCTGATTGGTGTCCGCGCCGTCTGGGGTGTCGGCCAGCCGACGACCCGTCGTGATATGGATCGGTTCACCGATTCGGTTGGCCGCGATCCGGTGTGCCGCGGTGAGAGCACTCGCGCTGGTCACGCCGGGGATCACCTCGACGTCGAGGTCGAGGTCGGAGTGTTCGGTCAGGTCGTCGACGATACGCAGGGTGCTGTCGTAGAGGGCCGGGTCTCCCCAGACAAGGAACGCGACGACCCCTCCGTCGGGCACCTCCGCCCGCAGCGCATCGCCGAATACGGCCGCGCGGGCGGCATGCCAGCGTCGGACCTCGGCGTCATAATCGGCCGGGTCGCGGTCCCGGGTCGGGTCGACGATCTCGATGACGCGATGATCGGGCGACGCGTGCCGATCCAGGATGCCGCGGCGCAGCGCAACGAGGGAGTCCTTGTCGCCGCCCTTGTCGAGGACGAGGAAGGCGTCGACGTCGGCGAGTGCGTCGATCGCCTCGAGGGTGATCTGACGTGGGTTCCCGGGCCCGATGCCGATGACCCGCAGCGTGATCCGCATCGTCGGATCAGACCCGCACCTTGCGGAGACCGTGCTTGCGCGCGGTCATGTCGAGGATCAGCTGACGCGGCATCAGCCGACGCAGCAGGAAGACGATTCCGGCTTGGTTCCCCTTGGCGTAGAACGGCTTCGGGTTTTCGGCCAGCGCAGCATCGACGATCACGCGCGCCATCGTGGTGGCGTCGATCCCCGCGTCCTCGTTCGACCGCGTCGCGGCGGACAGGGTCTCGTACTCCTCGCGATACGGCGACGAATCGCCGATGTGGATGCTACGACGATCACCGATTCCCGTTGCGATGGTGCCGGGTTCGACGGAGATCATCCGCACGCCGTACGGGGCGACCTCGCGACGCGTCGCGAACGCGAACGCTTTGAGCGCGGATTTCGTTGCCGCGTAATTGGATCGGAACGCGACGGGAAAACTCGACAGCATCGACCCGACCATGACGACCGTGCCGCGACCACGTTCGCGCATACCCGGCAGCACCGCCTTCGTGAGCGCGATGGGTCCGAACACATTGACCGCGAACAGCTTCTCGATCGCATCCATCGACGTGTCCTCGAGCGCACCGGCCTGACTCTCGCCCGCGTTGTTGATCAGGATGTCGACGACACCGATCTTCTGCGCGCACTCGGCGGCGCTGCCGTAATCGGCGTTGTCGAGGGCGACGTAGTTCACGCCGCGAACGGGATTCGCGACCGACTCCGGTGTACGACTGGTGCCGTACACCGTGTGTCCACGTTCGACGAACAGACGGGCAACCTCGGCACCGATCCCGCTCGACGCACCCGTGACCAGAACGACCTGGGACCTTGCAGTATCAGCCACGTCGAACACCGTAGCGTGTCCGTCGCCTGGGACCCACTATCAGGAGGGACCCGGCTCGCGGCCCGCCTTGTGGAAATGCGCCGACTCCGCGGCGGACTCGCTGGCGAACCAGATGTCCGGGGCGAGATCGTCGTACGTCGGCTGGTCCGGCGTGTGATAGGTGCCCGACTCGGCGTCTGCCTTGATCGAATACCCGTCGGGCGGTTCGCCCGAGCCGGTCACCGGTAAGTGTGCGCCGATGGGCACGGGCACCGACTCACCGCCGCGACGATACGAACCGACCCCGTCGCCGTGGCCGTGCTGATCCGCGGGCACGGAGAGGTCGGGACTCGTCATCACGTCGTCGGGGAATTCGGGAATCGGTGGGATGTCGGCCGGTACGTCGGCGGTCGCCGACGACGACTCCTCCGCGACGATGTCGGTCGGGCCATCGGAGTCTACCGACGGCGCCGGCGCCCCGGGCGGAGCGGCAGCAGAAAGGGTCACCGATGGCGCAGGCTCACGGACCGGCGGACGCAGAGCACCGTCATCGGCCGACGACCCACCCCGAACCTTCCGGAAGATCCAGATCAGTACCAGTCCGACGAGGATCAGCACGAACGGGACCAGGAGCCACCACCAGTCGGACTCGTCACCCTCCCGGGCCGTCACCGTCCGTGTCGTCGCCCCGGCCGACGGCACCGACAGCATCGTCGCCGTCGTCGCCGCGAGCACGCCGAGCGTGACCACCGTGCGTCTGGTCGATGTCGTCATGTTCCCCGTGACCTCGTGTCATCAACAGGCGGATGAATCCGCGCGAAACACCGTTTCGTCCTCAATAGAACACCCGGCGACGACGAATCGGACAACGAAACGCGGAGAAGGGGCCCAATCGGTGGCAAACCGCGGTGATGACGGCCGACGTACCAAGTCCGTCGGAGTCCCAGTGCTCCCGCGTGAATCTCTTTCAAACCACACATTGGGCGCACACCAGCCGGAGGCTGGCAAGGATGTCACAGTGCTCCCGGCAGGATTCGAACCTGCGACACCGGCTTTAGGGGTACTCGTAATTCCTGGGGTCCTCCGTCCTGGGGATATAAGCCCTGTTCGTTTGAGAAAACCCAGCTTAGAGTGCATTCTCACTGGCCTCCAGAGGCCCCTAGACCCCTGTGGGACTCCGCCGAAAAAGTGGAGTAAGTGGCGGATCGGCGCCGAAAGTGGCGAGTAAGTGGCAGATGGATCGCGCTCGAAAGCATCTGTTGAGTGTTCGATTCTTTCGAATTACAGTGGAGGCATGAGCGCACCTGTCGACCACACCGTCCTCCCCTCGAAGGAGGAGGACTACGTCTCTGCGCTGAAACTGCTGGCCGGGATCTTGTCCTCGGACGCTCCATTGAGACTGTCAGCAGATGGCGGCGGCGAGTCAGTTCCGGTGCCGGACAGCGTGCGCAACGTGCTGCAACAAGCCGTCGCCTCACTCGGCGAACTCAAGGCCGTCACGGTGTCGGAACAGAACACGCTTCTCACCACCCAGGAAGCTGCTGAGTTGCTCGGGATCTCTCGCCCAACGCTCGTGCGCCTGCTCAAAAGCGACGCAATCCCCTATACCCAGCCGAATCGACACCGTCGCATCCGTCTGGAGGACGTCCTCCAGTACCAACGAGAGTCATCTGCTCAGCGCCGAGCCATCCTCGACCAGATGACCGACGATGCCCAGGACGACGACATGTATCGAACCGTCAACGGCTTTGTGAAGACACGGTAGGAGCGGGTCAGAGTCAATGCCGATTCGTGTCGTACTCGACGCTTGTGTCCTTCTGCCATATCAACTCTGCGACACCCTGCTCCGACTAGCCGACGCTGGACTCTTCGTGCCGCTGTGGTCCACGGAGATCCTCGACGAGGTCGAGCGAAACCTGACTGGCACATTCGACGTAGAGCTGTCCAAGGCACGTCGTCGCGTCCGGCAGATGCAACAGGCGTTTCCGGATGCGATGGTCGATGGGTGGCAGTCTCTGGAGCCCGCGATGACGAACGATCCGAAGGACCGCCATGTGTTAGCAGCGGCAGTGCAAGGTGGGGCGGATCTCATCGTCACCGCCAACCTCAAGGACTTCCCCGCGTCTGCTCTTGAGCCTCACGACGTCGAAGCAATCCATCCCGACGACTTCCTGCAAGACCAGTACGATCTCGATCCCGAAGCCACGTTGCAGGTTCTGCGAGACCAGCGTGCGGCCTACACTCGCCCGGCGATGTCGTTCGAAGAGTTCCATCGAGCGCTCGCGGAGACGGTCCCACGCTTCGCTGAGACAGTTGCTGCAGACCAAAGAGCCCTAGCCGCCGACCAATTGGGCATGCCGCTCCCGTTGGAAGCGACCAGCGACGAAGAAGCCATGGCGGCGTTCTTCCCCGACGGCGACCCATCTTGGTTCACTCCACTCGGGGCAGCTTGGCTGTGGTGGTCTGCTCTCCTCAATCTGGATGAGGCCGAGGAGGCGGTGCGCGCCCTCACGTGGGTGCCCGATGCCTGGGATTTCCAGGCGGTTGCGACCGAACTAGAGGACTGGGCGATGATGCAGTTCGTCGACAAGTGCAAGGATGCCCCCGACGAAATTGCCTATGTGAAGCTCATGCCGAGCACAGGCCACTCCATGAGGTCGTTTGGGGAAGGGGCTCTGTCCGATGTAATGGTGCTGACCGTCATCTTCGACGGAGATCGATGGTTCGTCTGGGGGCTGTCAGACAACTATTTCCCATCGCTCGATGACGTCAGCGGGCAGTAACTGATCAGCACAGTCAGCTCGCCGCCATGTCCCCCGCCACGATCCACTCATTGGTCGCCCTCTTGCGCAGTGTCAGGACCGAGAACGCAGCCCGGGTCTTTGAGGGTCCCAGCGGTCCGCAGAGTGACTGCAGATCCTGCGACAAGAGTCACCTGACCGTTTCCAGCCTGCACCAGTTCAATGACCGTGCCGACGGGGAAGGCGACCGAGCTTCTAGGTGGCACGGTGACCTGCGCCGGACTGATGTTGCTGACCTCGACCGCCCTACTCGCATCACCGAGAACCAGGGTGTAGGAGCTGGCCAGCGTGACGGCGGTCGTACCGACAAGCTGAGCTGCTCCTAGTGCGGTCGAGATGGCGCCGTCCATCTGCCACTTGGGCACCGCGTGAGCGCTGTTGGTGGCCTCCCAGCCGAGCTGCACCTGGTTGATGGCGGCCTCGCCAGAGGGCCACACCTGCAGCACCGGGGTGTCCGAGAGCGCCCAGACCTTGGTGCCGGTCGGGGTCACGGCGGATCCGGTGAACTCGGCATCGACCTCGGCGGAGTTCCACGCGAGATCGAAGGCGAAGTACTGGTCGGCCATCAGTTGCCCGAAATGCACCAGCACCTTTGACATCCCTGTGCATTCAGCGCTGGCAACTGAGCACAACTCCGAGGTCGGCATCGGTGGTGTGGTCTACGTGCTGACCCCTGACACCGCCGAGCTGGAGCAGCACATGAAGGAGCACTCATAGCAATGCGAGTGACCATCTACCTCGCCGACGGAGACACCGTCACCGTCGAGTCCATGCCCGATGACGTTGTCGCTGGCGGGCACCGGTCTGCGGCGCTCGGAGCTGCTGGCGCTGCAGTGGTCGGACTACGACTCCGAGGAGCGCACCCTGACGGTGCGCCACCATCTCGTGCGGGCTGGCCGCACGGGCTCCAGCGCCCTGCTCCTGGAGGGCGGAGGCAAGACGGCGGAGTCGTCGCGGACCATCGCGGTGCCTCGGTTCGTCGCCGAGGCTCTCGACCGCCGTCGGCAGGAGGCACCCTCGGTGAAGTCGGGAGAGCTTGACCTCGTCTTCGCCACCCGGCTGGGCACCCCGGTGGACCCGGACGTGTTCAACGGTCGCTGGCGGCGCATCCGCGACGTAATCGGATTCGGCTGGGTCTCGACCCACACCTTCCGGAAGTCGGTGGCCACCCTCATCGACGGTGCCGGACTGTCTGCCCGCATCGCTGCCGACCAGCTGGGCCACGCGCGGATCTCGATGACTCAAGACACCTACATGGGGCGCAACACCACCCACGTGGCGGTCGCCGACATCCTCGATGCCGCCCTCTTGGGCGAAAAAGGTGAATAAGTGGTGGATCGCGCGTCTCGGGGGCCTTCTGGGCGGTTCGCTTACCCTGTCTGACCTGGTCTTTAAGTGCTCCCGGCAGGATTCGAACCTGCGACACCGGCTTTAGGAGAGCCGTGCTCTATCCCCTGAGCTACGAGAGCGGAAGCCGGCCACCACGCGGCATTCGGCTCACCGGCAGTCTACGACACGCCTCGCGCGCTGCCCGCAGAGCGCCATCCACATGGGGAACTGTCATCCACGGTGGGGAACCCCCATGTGAATGGGGGTTCCCCGTGTGGATGGGGCCGGAGGCGGTCGTGGGTGCACACAGGACCGGCGATCCGTAGGCTGTCCGTCGACAGCTGTCGACGTCACGGACGTACACAGCGCACAGACAACACCGCACAGACGACGACCCGAGGGAGACATGGCGAAGAACGGTCGGACACCAATCGTGGATCCGCGCGAGGCCGAGAAGCGACGGTCGCTGCTGATCAAGATCGGCGCTGCCGTGGTGCTCATCGCACTCGCCGTCGGAATCGGGGTGTGGGTGGTGCAGTCGAACAAGTCGGCCACGGGCTCCTCCGCCGACGTCACCGTCGCAACCGACAACGCGTACCGGATCACCGCGGCCCCGCAGGGCACCGAGCCGCCGGTGACCGTGAACATCGTCGAGGACTTCCAGTGCCCCGCGTGCCGCCAGTTCGAGGAACAGTTCAGCGATGTGCTGGGCCAACTGCGGGCCAACCCGAAGGTTGCCGTCGACTATCAGCCGATCGCATTCCTGGACCGGATGTCGTCCACCGAGTACTCCACCCGATCGGCGAACGCGTCGGCATGCGTCGCGCAGGCGACCGCCGGGGGCGGCAACTTCGACACCTGGCTGAAGTTCCACAACCTGCTGTACGCGAACCAGCCGGAAGAGGGCGGCGCCGGGCTGACCGACGGCCAGCTCAACGACTACGCGAACCAGGCCGGGGCTCCGAATGTCCGGCAGTGCATCGAGGATCGGCAGTACGCCGACTTCGTGCAGGAGACCACGCAGAAGGCCCAGCAGGCCGGTGTGACCGCGACGCCGACGGTGTCGATCAACGGCAAGCCGGTACAGCTGTCCACGCCGGAAGCGCTGCTGCAGGCGGTCGACCAGGCCGCGCAGAGCTGATCACCACCCACCGCAGGAAGTACCGCTCGACATGACCGTCAGCCCGAACATCGAACCGCCCGTCGCCGACGACCCCGCCGACGACGACTCCGCTTCCGCGCCCGCCGAGCGCAGCGGGCCGTGGTTCACGGCCTTGTGCCGGGTCGGGCCGGGCGCATCGATCGCGGTGCTGCTCTCCGGGATCATCGGCCTCGTGGCGTCGGCCACACTGACCGTCGAACGGTTCCATCTGCTGACCGATACGAACTACACACCGAGTTGCAGCATCAACCCGATCATCTCGTGCGGGTCGGTGATGGTGAAGCCGCAGGCGGCGATCTTCGGATTCCCCAACCCGCTGATCGGCATCGCCGCGTTCGCCGTCATCGTCGTGACCGGAGTCCTGTCGGTCGCGCGCATCGAACTCCCCCGCTGGTACTGGTTTGGCCAGAGTCTCGCCACCGCAGCGGGTTTCGTGATGATCAACTGGCTTGCCTTCCAGAGCGTCTACAACATCCATGCGCTCTGCCCGTACTGCATGGTGGTCTGGACGGTGACGCCGATCATCCTCGTCATCAGCATCGGGCGTCTCGTCGACGACACCCGGCGCGGTCAGGAGATCCGGCAGTGGCTGTGGGTACTGTTGCCCGTCTGGTACGCCGTCGTCATCGTCGCGATCGGCGTCGAGTTCTGGGACTACTGGTCCACCCTGATCTGACGTCGGGGCCTGAAGAGCGGCATGAGGGTCACGAGAGAGCAGACACACGTGGATTATCCACTCGACGGAGCACTGGGGTGACCCTCATGCGGAGCGTGGGTAACACACCACCCTCTCCATCCAGTGAGCATCATCACGGCGTGTCCGCCGCTGAGCTGGAACGACGTCTCCACGAATCGGGGGCGGTCAGGTTCTTGCCAGGAACGGTCCCTAGACTGCCGGGCGCGAGATAAGAGCGAACCGATCACCCGGGGGTGTTGTGCAGTCTGTCGCCGAGTCCGAACGCGGAACCGAGGATGCCGCGCAGTCGGTCGACGAAGCCGCGGCGGTGGCCGCCGCACCGTCGGCTGCCGAGAAGGCCGCTTCGAAGAGCAGGGCGCACACCGCCGACTTCCTGCGGGTCCTGCTGTTCACCGGGGTCGTCATCGCTCATGCGGTCAACTCGATCAACACGTCGCCGGACGTGATTCGGTCGGCCAACCTCGTCGGCACCCTCCTGCACCTGACCCGCTACGGCTTCGTCGCGGTCACCCTCTTCGTGCTCGTGCTCAGCACCCGCGGCCGGTCGATGTCGCCATTGGCGTTCTGGCGACGGCGCTTCGGTCTCGTCGTCGCGCCCTACCTCGTGTGGACGATCACCTACGCGATCACCGACCACGTCGTCATCGACGGCAACCCCTTCCCCTCCCCGGGGTCCTTCCTCGGCGTCCTCGGCCATGACATCGTGACCGGCGAGGGCAAGTATCAGCTCTACTTCCTGCTGATCTCGATGCAGATCTACCTGTTCTTCCCCGCGATCTCGTGGCTCCTGGACCGCACGACGCAGCGACCGTGGCACGTCCTCGGTGGTGCCGCCGCAATCCAGATGGCGATGTTCGTGCTCTATCAGTACGTCCCGCGACCGTCGGGCCATGCATGGGACGTCGCGTTCGACAACCTGTGGAAGACGCTGCCGATGTACGCCCTCTTCGTGACGATCGGTGCGCTGGCAGCCGTTCACCACGAGGCCGTCGAGCGGCAACTGCGCGCGCATGCGATGTCCATCGTCGCGGCGTGCCTGGTCGGTACCGCGTTCAGCGTCGGCGCCTACGTCGTCGCGACGTCACCCGGGAACGTCCCGTTGCAGTCGAACACGCCATGGAACCCGCTGCTCCTCCCGTGGTTGATCAGCGGGCTGATCATGCTGTGGATGCTGGCCATGCTGTGGAACGATCGTCGTTCGGCGAACAAACGCGCGGCCGCCGGGGCCGTGCAGTACGCGACGTTCCGGGCGTTCGGTGTGTTCGCCGTCCACCCGCTGGCGCTCGACGTCCTGGCCCGGGTGGGCTTCTTCGACGACCTGAATGACTGGTTCCCGCACTCGGCGGCGGTCCGCACCACCGTGTTGGTCGCGGTGACCCTGGCGGCATCGCTCGTCATGGTCGACATCGCGTTGCGCACCCCGATGAGTCGTTGGCTGGTCGCCCGTTCGCGGGTCCCGATCCGGCGGAAGCGAAACGACACCCCGGCCACCCCGGAACCGGCCGCGGCCTCGGCACAGGTCGCCTCGTCAGGCCAGCTCTGAGACCTGCTTCGACAGATTCGCCTCGGTCTGCCGGATGGCCTGACCGAGCAGCGGCTCGATCACCGCGCCGAGTGCACGGCCTGCGATCCCACCCGGCAGGGTGTATTCGAACTCGACCGCGACAGCGGTTCCGTCACCGTCGTCGGCGAACCGCCAGGTGGTGTTCGCCGAGAAGCCTTTGACCGACTCGAGTCGGATGAACTCGTTCTCCACCCATTCCACGGTCTCCACGGTCGACTTGAGGGTCTTGGGCCCGAGGTCCATCGCCACGTCGAACGTCGACCCGATGCCCGCTGTCTTCTCCGCCGTCGGCGCGAACCGCGTCACACCGAACATGAACTTCGGCACGTTCTGATAGTCGTTGACGTACGCGAACACCTGGTCGCGTGGAACGTCGACGGTCGACCGCTGATTGATCGTCCCCATGTGGTCCTCCCGTCCGTATCGTCCCGGGCGCACGCCGGCCGGGACACCTGACCGAGACCCTATCGGCTGACCGTCTCAACCACCGGGATACCGCGCGGCAATCGATTTGACCCCGCGCCCGTATTCCGACGATCCTCGGAATATGGCCGAACGAGCAACCCCGACACCGGGCACGTGGGGCGACCTGTTCGCCCGCGATCACCGCGCAGCCGTCTCGGTGTTCGCGGGAGGCATCGCGGTGTACGCCGTGAGCACCTATCTGACAGCCGCGTCGCTGCCCAGCGCCGTCGCCGACATCGGCGGCCAGCGCCTCTACGCCTGGGTGATGACCGTCTTCCTCATCACGTCGGTCTTCGCCTCGATGCTCGTGACCCGATCGCTGGGACGCTTTGGTGCGCGCGGCGCCTACCTGATCGCCTTCGGCCTGTTCGGCGTCGGTTCGCTCGTGTGCGCCCTCACCCCGACGATGTCGATCATGCTCGCCGGCCGCGCGGTGCAGGGTCTGGGCGGAGGTCTGCTCACCGGCCTGGCGTTCGCGGTCATCCGCGTCGCGCTGCCGGAACGCCTCTGGGTCCGGGCCGTCGGCCTCACCTCCGCGATGTGGGGCATCGGCAACCTGATCGGCCCGATTCTCGGCGGGCTCTTCGCCCAGATCGGCTTATGGCGCGGTGCCTTCTGGCTGCTGGTCGTGGTGACCGCGATCATCGTCATCCCGGCCACACGCGCGCTGCCGTCCCGACGATCCGCAACCGCCGACGTCAGTCCCCTGCCCGTGCTGTCGCTGCTGCTCGTCGCCGCGGCGACGGTCGCGGTCTCGGTCGCCGCGGTGCTCGCCGGAACGGGAACGGTCGTCGTGCTGGTCTGCGTCGCGGCACTCACGATGGTCGGTTTCGTCCTCGTCGACCGGCGACGTGAGGCCGGCCTGCTGCCTCGACTCGCCTACACGAGGTCCAACCCGCTCAAGTGGCTGTATGCGTCGCTGGCCCTGCTGGCCCTCGGATCCACCACCGAGGCATTCGTCCCGCTGTTCGGGCAGGAGATCGCCGGCATGGGACCGCTGGTCGCCGGCATGCTCGGCGCGGCACTGTCATGGGGATGGTCGAGCGCTCAGATCGCCAGCACCACATGGGCCGACGGACCTACCACGTCGCGTCGGGTGCGCATCCTCGGGCCCGGCCTGCTCACCGGCGGTCTGGCCGTCTACGGCATCCTGCAGATCTCCTCGGGTCCGATCGCCGTCGCCGGGTGGTTCGTGGCGCTCTTCGTCGCCGGCACAGGAATCGGTATGGCGTTCCCGCACATCGCGACGGCCGCGATGACGATCACCACCGACGACGCCGAGGCCGCACGAGCGTCGGCGGGCGTGAACACCGTCCAGATGGTCGCCAACACCTTCGGCTCGGCGATCGCCGGACTGCTGGTGTCCGTGGGCGCGATCGTCGGCGCCGACGATGACCCCGAGGTGGTGTCGGCCCGCTTCCTCGCGTTCGGCTTCGCCGCGCTCGCCGCCGTCGGGATGGCGACCGCACTCGCGTCGCTGCGACGCCCGAACCGGCCGACAGCTCCCGCCGACGACCCGCCGCTGTTCACGACGTCGACCCGAGGCCGTCATGTCTGACCACGTCAGCGATGACGGATTCCCGGAACTCCGCATCTACACCGAACTCGGCCGTGTCGGCAAGGCGCTGGCAAGTCCCGTCCGACTGCGGCTCCTCGACATCCTCGAAGAGGGAGAGCGGACCGTCGAGGATCTCGCCGCCACAGCGGGTTTCGGCCTCAAGAACACCTCGTCACAGTTGCAGATCCTACGCGCGGCCCAGCTGGTCGCCAATCGACGCGACGGCGTCCGCATCCACTACCGCATCGCGTCGTCCCAGGTGTCCGCACTCCTCGGGACGTTCGCACGGTTCGCCGCCGACAACGTCAGTGCGGTCCGCGCCGAGATCGACGCCTATTTCGTCGATCACCGCGATCTGATCCCGGTCACTGCAACAGATCTGGCCACGATGCTCGACGACGATTCCGTGCTGATCGTCGACGTCCGCGACCGCGAGGAGTTCGAGCGGGGGCACATCCCGGGCGCCATCTCCGTACCGCAGGACCAGATCCGCGAGTTGCTCGACGCACAGCCCGCCGACGCGAGGATCATCGCCTACTGCCAGGGGCCGTACTGTCTCGCGTCGCCGAACGCGGCACGCACCCTCGTGGAGGCCGACCGCGACGCCACGGTCGTCGAGGGTGGCCTCACCGCCTGGATACGGTCGGGCGGCGCCCTGAGCACCTCGTGACCAGACTCGACGGATTCGATCGACGAGGGAATCAGACTCCGAAACCCTTACCCGAGAACGACTCTCGCGTGACGAACTCCTCGACCGGCTGTCGGCGGAGTCGTGTCAGCTGCTTCACCGGCCTGCCGAGCGGCACCACCGCGGCGAGCGCGAAGGTGTCCGGGATGCCGAGCAGTTCCCGGACCTGATCCTCCTCCAGGACCGCCATCGTCGTGATGGTCCCACCGAACCCTTCCTGACGCGCGCCCAGCAGGATGTTCCAGATCAACGGGTACACCGATCCGCCGCTGACGACGCCGACGCGGTCGAGGTCCTGGTCGACGGCGGCCACCCGGGTGAGATCGACCGCGACGGCCAGCACGACCGGGGCGGTACGGATGGGTTCGACGAAACTGGCCGGGACAGCGGTGTTCTCGATGACGTCGGCGGAGACGGAGGTGGGATGGACCGGGTTCCACGGATTCTCACCCGCTGCCTTCTGCGCGACATACCGGCGGACCGTCGGCTCCCCGAACTCGCTCAGCCGATGCTTGGTGGCCGGATCGCGGATCACGACGATGTGCGCTCCCTGGCGGTTCCCGCCGCTCGGCGCGAACCGGGCGTTGTCGAGGATGCGCGCGAGCACCTCGTCGGGCAGAGGATCGTCGGTGAACTCGCGTGCGGCGAAGGTGGTCCGCATGACGTCGTACAACTCCATGTCCCCACTATGCCCCGCCGGTCGGGCAACGCTGCGCGTCATCCCCCGAGGGCGCGGGACACCTTCTTCAGGAGCGCGGACAGCGCGTCGCGTTCGGCCGGGGTCAGACCCGACAGTGCGCGCTCGTCGTCGGCGAGCCGGCGCGGCAACTCGGTGTCGACCAGCGCACGCCCGTCGTCGGTGACCTCGAGGAGCACCACCCGGCCGTCACGCTCCGATCGACGGCGGCGCAGCAATCCGCGGCGGGACAGATTCTCGGTGATCTTGGTGATGGATGCGCCACTGAGCAGCGTCGTCGAGACGACCTCGCTGGCACGCAGCGGTCGATCCACCCGCGCGAGCGCGCTCAACACGTCGTACTCCGACCTCGACACCCCGAGCGGCTCGAGATCCCGGTCGAGCCGGTGGCTGCTCGCGGTGGCGATGTGCTGGATGCGTCCGAGCACACCGATCGGCCGGACATCGAGATCCGGGTACGAGCGCGCCCATTCCTGCTGAATCCGGTCGACGAGGTCGGGCGCATCTGGCGTGCTCACGCAGCCATCGTAAGGGCGCTCACATTTATTTCACTACTAAAATAGTGATAAAGTAACCTCTCATGGGCACCACTGTCGTCGAGCACGTCCGTCACCGCCGGGGCGCACTCGCGCATGCGGTCAGTCCCCGCGCCTGGCGGTCGACGATGTCTGTCGACATGAGCCGCGCGTCGGTCGGGGTCCCGATCCGGGTGGGCATTGCCGTCGGATTCGTCCTGGTCGTCGGCGGACTCGTCGGCGCACGCGACGTCGCCGGGTTCGCGGCACTCGGGGCGCTGGTGTCGGCGTTCTGCCGCCCGGATCCCTACTCCGTCCGGGTGGGACGCCTCACCGCGCTGGGCATCGGGATCATCGCGTCGGTGATCGTGGGCAGCGTTCTCGGCGTCGCCCACGCCTCCCCGGCGCTCGAGGTCACGACGATCGCGCTGTGGGGCGGCCTCGCCGCGCTGCTGATCGGCACCCTGCGGGTCGCGGGACCCGGTGCAGTGGTGTTCGTGTTCGCCGCGAACGGCGCAATGGGATTCGCCGCGGATCTGTCCGACCTCACGCGAGCAGCTGTCGCGACCGGCCTCGGAACGATCTGCGGTGCGGTGGCATCGCTCGCCCCCTGGCTGGCACGCGGAGCATGGAACCGCATCCGCAGCCACGTCGACGATGCACCCGAGGCCGGTTCGACGGCGGTACGGTACGAGTCGATCCGGGCGACGATGCGTCGTCGGCCGGATCATGCACTCCTGGTCAACGCGGTCCGCATCGTGGCGGCGATCGCCGCGAGCGCCGCGCTCGCGATGGCGGTCGGACTGTCCCACCCGATGTGGGCCGCGATGGGCGCGATGGCGGCCATGCAGGGCGTCAGCTATCACATCACCGTGCAGCGCGGGCTGCAGCGCCTGCTCGGCAACATCGCGGGCGCGGTGATCGCCGCCGCCCTCCTCGGCCTCGGACTCGGCTACTGGGGCGCGGTCGTCGCGATCGTCGCATGCCAGATCGCCGCCGAGATCTGGGCGCCTGTCAACTATGCGATCGCCTCGACCGCGGTCACCCCGATGGCGTTGCTGCTGACCGCGCTGAGTGCGGGGCTCACCCCGGAGGCGGCGGTCGACCGCGTCGCGGACACCCTCATCGGCATCGTCGTCGGGATCGTCATCGCAGCGGTGACCATCACCGGCATCGAACATCGGACCGTCTCCGACTGACGTCGACCGCCTGACCGTGGCGATGCCAACCCCGGGACAGGCGGAGTCCGCGCCGATAGTGTCGGAGCCCATGGAACGCTCAACACGAGCGGGACGTCGTCGGCGGTGGGCGGCGACCGCGCTCTGCACCGGCCTGATCCTCAGCGCTTGCTCGGACACCTCCGACGACCAGGCCGCGCCGGTGACCTGCGGCGAGATCCCCACCGGTCGTCAGATCGATTCCTCCGCAAGCGCTTCCGGGACGGCTGACATCGCGAACCGGCCGGAGGTCGCCACCGGTTACCGCACGGGGATGCAGCCGGTCACCACCGCATCGTATGCCGCGGCGACCGCCAACCCGCTGGCCACCGAGGCCGCCTGTGCCGTCCTCCGCGACGGCGGTACCGCGGCGGATGCTCTCGTGACCGCCCAGACCGTCCTCGGTCTCGTCGAGCCGCAGTCGTCGGGTATCGGCGGCGGGGCATTCGCCCTCTACTACGACGCGGCGTCTCGCACCGTCCGGGCCTTCGACGGACGCGAGACGGCACCGGCCGCGGCCACCGAGGACTATCTGCGCTTCGTCAGCGACACCGACCGCCGCGCGCCCGTGCCCGATGCGCGCGCGTCCGGTCGCTCGATCGGCGTCCCGGGGGCCGTCCGGATGCTCGAGATGGTGCAGGACCGCTACGGCCGACTCGACTGGCGGCAACTCTTCGATCGAGCAACCGAGCTGTCCGACAACGGTTTCGACATCTCCCCGCGCCTGGCGTCGGCGATCGCCGACTCCGCCGACGACCTCGCCGTCGACGAGGATGCGCGGGCATACTTCCTGAATCCCGACGGTACGCCCAAGGCCGCAGGCACCCGCCTGGTCAACCCGGCGTACGCGAAGACCCTCGGCGCGCTGGCAACCGACGGCGCAGACGCGCTGTACAACGGACCGCTCGCGGCGGCCATCGTCGACAAGGCCCGTTCGACGGCAGGCGGGATGACCCCCAGCCTCATGACGACCGAGGACCTCCGCGGTTACCGTGCGGTCGACCGGGATCCGGTCTCGACCCGGTACCGCGGCCACCGGATCGTGGCCATGCCGGGCCCGTCGTCGGGCGGCATCACGGTCGCGTCGACCATGGGCATCCTCTCGAACTTCGACCTCCCGTCGATGGGTCCGACCGCGCTCGACCGCGATGGCGGCCGCCCCGATCCTGCCGCCGTGCACCTGGTCGACGAGGCCGAACGACTCGCCTACGCCGACCGCGACAAGTACATCGCCGACCCCGACTACGTGCCGCTCCCCGGTCGTGGTGTCGCGACGATGCTCGATCCCGCTTACCTGAAACAGCGTGCCGCGCTGATCAGACCGAACACGTCGCTGGGCGAGGCCGAGCCCGGCGATCTCGGCGATGTCCCGCTGGGCAGCCATCCGGGAACCGAACACGGCACGAGCCATGTGACCATCGCCGACAAGTACGGCAACGTGGCGTCGATGACCACGACAGTCGAATCGGCATTCGGCAGCTTCCACATGGTCGACGGGTTCGTTCTGAACAATCAGCTCACCGACTTCTCAGCGGAACCGCGTGACGAATCGGGAGCACTTCTCGCCAACCGCGTCTCACCGGGCAAGCGTCCCCGATCCTCGATGGCGCCGACCCTGGTCATGGCGCCGGGCGCCGGCGGAGAGCCCGACACCGTCGTCGGCGCGTTGGGTTCACCCGGTGGTGCGGTGATCATCCAGTTCGTGGTGAAGACACTGGTCGGGGTGCTGGACTGGGGCCTCGATCCACAGCAGGCCGTGTCGATGATCGACTTCGGCTCGGCCAACACCCCCGAATCGAACGTGGGCGGCGAGCATCCGCTCGTCGACACCGCCGACGACGGCGCCCGCGACGCACTGGTGACCGGACTCCGGCAGCGCGGCGAGCAGGTGTCCGTCGACGATCAGTCCAGTGGTCTGAGTGCGTTGTGGCGCGACGGCGACGGCTGGATCGGCGGTGCGGATCCCCGACGCGAGGGCGCGGTGATGGGCGACGACGCATCCCTGCGCTGAGGCGCAGCTGTTTTCACGCACGTCACACAGGGGAAACGGTGCGGGTACGTGGCGACCATAGCGTCGTATCGCTCGCAACACCACGAATCGCCCTCGATGCACTCCCGACGCCGAGGACGAGGTGACGATCCCAGGAGTGACCCATGAGTGGCAGTATGTCCCGCCGTCAGGCCATCGAGGCCGTGACGACCTACGAGGTGGAGACCGACGGATTCCCGGAACCGCTGGCCGACACCTTCGGGCGCAACGTCTTCTCGCTGTCGGTGATGAAGAACCGTCTGCCCAAGCACGTCTTCAAGGCCGTCGCGGCAACGATCGACAAGGGCGCTCCGCTCGATCCGACGCTGGCCGACTACGTCGCCGTGGCGATGAAGGACTGGGCCATCGAGAAGGGTGCGACGCACTACGCGCACGTCTTCTACCCGCTCACCGGCTTCACCGCGGAGAAGCACGACTCGTTCCTCGAACCGGATTCCTCGGGGGCGTCGCTGGCCGAGTTCCAGGGCAAGACCCTGCTGCAGGGTGAACCGGACGCGTCGAGCTTCCCCAACGGCGGACTGCGCGGCACCTTCGAGGCCCGCGGATACACCGGATGGGATGTGACGAGCCCCGCCTACATCCTGGAGAATCCGAACGGCAACACGCTGTGCATCCCGACGATCTTCATCTCCTGGACCGGTGAGGCCCTGGACAAGAAGACCCCGCTGCTGCGCAGCCAGCAGGCTATGAGCAAGCAGGCCATGCGGGTGCTGAGCCTGTTCGGGCACACCGACATCGACACCGTCGTGTCCTATGCCGGCGCCGAGCAGGAGTACTTCCTGATCGACCGCCACTTCTTTTTCGCGCGTCCCGATCTCATGACGGCCAACCGAACCCTGTTGGGTGCCAAGCCCTCCAAGGGCCAGGAGTTCGACGACCACTACTTCGGCGCGATCCCCGACCGCGTGCTGGCCTACATGATCGAACTCGACCGCGAGCTGTTCAAGCAGGGCATCCCCGCCAAGACCCGGCACAATGAGGTCGCCCCCGGACAGTTCGAGCTCGCCCCCGTCTTCGAGAAGTCCAATCTCGCACACGATCATCAGCAGCTGATGATGACCACGATGAAGAAGGTGGCCGAACGTTACGGCATGGTCTGCCTGCTGCACGAGAAGCCGTTCGCCGGTGTCAACGGTTCCGGCAAGCACGTCAACTTCTCGCTCGGCAACTCCAATCAGGGCAATCTGTTGAATCCGGGTGACACCCCGCATGAGAACGAGCAGTTCTTGGTGTTCTGCGCCGCGATCATCCGCGGTGTGCACAAGTTCGGCGGGTTGCTCCGGGCGTCGATCGCCTCGGCATCCAATGATCACCGACTCGGTGCGAACGAGGCCCCGCCCGCGATCATCTCCATCTTCCTCGGCGATCAGCTGGCGGACGTGTTCGACCAGATCGCCAAGGGCGGTGCCAAGGAGAGCAAGCAGACCGGTGTCCTGGAACTCGGCGTGGACACCCTGCCCCCGCTGAAGGCCGACGCCGGCGACCGCAACCGCACGAGCCCGTTCGCGTTCACCGGCAACCGGTTCGAGTTCCGCGCACCGGGCTCCAATCAGTCGATCGCCGATCCGATGATCGCGATCAACGCGATGCTGGCCGAGTCGCTCGACTACGTCGCCACCTTCCTGGAGAAGCAACTCTCCGAGGGCATCGAGTTCAACTCCGCGGTGCAGAAGCTGCTCGAGGACATCATCGTCGAGCACGGCAAGGTCGTGTTCAACGGCAACGGGTACTCCGATGAGTGGCAGGAGGAGGCGGCGTCGCGTGGTCTGCTCAATCTGCGCACGACCGTCGACGCCATGGCTCAGCTGGACGAGCCCGAGATCAAGTCCGTGATGAGCGACTACGGCATCCTCAGCAACCGGGAACTCCTGGCGCGCAAGGAAGTCGTCCTGGAGCAGTACTCACTCGCTCTGCTCGTCGAGGCCAAGGAGACCCTCGAGATCGCCAAGACGATGATCCTGCCCGCCGCCAACCGCTATCAGGGCGAGCTGGCCGGAACCGCGGCCAGCCTCAAGGCGGCCGGCATCGAGACCGACCACCCGGTGTTGCTGGCGCTGACCAAGTCCACCAAGGACCTGTACGCCGCGATGCTGACCCTCGAGTCCGCCATCGACGGATTCCACGGGGAGACAGTCGAAGCGGAGGCCGAGTACGCTCTCACCTCGCTGATCCCGGCAATGACCGACGTGCGGACGGTCGCCGACAAGCTGGAGACCGTCGTCGCCGACGATCTCTGGCCGCTGCCGACCTACCACGAGATGCTGACGATCCTCTGATCCCGTCGCGGCCGGCCATCGCGGCGGAGCCTGTCCAGCCGCATCCACATGGGGAGCTGTACATCCACGCGGGCAATGCCCACCGTGAATGACAGTTCCCCATGTGTTTGTCGGTGGGCGCGTTCTGCGGTGGATCACCATCGCCGCGACGGATTCCGCATCGCGCAGCCGATGCACAACCGTGCGGCCGGGAGCACCTCCAGCCGCGCCTCACCGATCTCCCGCCCGCAGATCTCGCACCGACCGTACGTACCCGCGCCCACCCGGTCCAGGGCGGCGTCGAGCTCGTCGAGCCGGACGCGCGATCGCTCCAGCTGCGCGACCAGCTGGCCGCGTTCGACCGCGAGCGTCGAGCCCTCCGGGTCGTGCTCGTCGTCGGAGCTCGAATCCGCGGTCGCCTCGATCACCGCGTCCAGCCGCGACGACAGCTGTTCGATCAGGGCCATCGTCTCGGCGCGTTCATCCCGCAGCGCGTTCCGGATGGAGTCGACTCGATCGGTCACGTCAGGGTCTCCGCTCTCAGATGACTCGTAGGGACAGTGCGACGACGAGCCGCGTCGCCGGGTCGTCGAGGTCCATCCCGGTCAGGGCGCGCACGCGTCTGATGCGATAGCGCAACGTGTTCGGATGCACATGCAGGGCCGCGGCGGCGGACCGCACATCACCGAAGTGGTCCAGATAGGCCCGCAGGGACCCGGTGAACTCGCTGCCGGTGCGGTCGTCGGACTCGGCCAGCTCGACGACCCGGCTGTCCACGAGTTCCGGGTTGGCCGCGAGATGGGCGACGATCTCCCCCAGCAACACTCCGGTCCGCGATTCGTCGACGGTGGCCACGTCGCCGATCAGCTCGCCCTCCCGCTCGGCCGCGTCGAGCACACGGTCGACCTGGCCGCGCAGCGTCGGGACCGACGCCAGTCCCGCCGCGGGTCCGGCGACGACCGCCCGCAGTCGTGTGCCGAACTGGCGGTCCGCCGCGGCGAGCGCCGCGTGTGCCCAGGTGACCGTCGCTGCCGACGTCACCTGCGGGAGAACGACATACGCGCGCGCACCGTTCGTCGTTGTCACCGACAACGGACTGAAGGCACTGGCGTGCAGCGTCAGCGCCGACAGCTCCACCGTCCCGCCGGGTGTGGCCGGAGAACCGTCCGTCGGCGCCAGCCCGACGAGCACCACCGATGACTCCGCCGCGATGCCGAGACGGACGCCGAGGTGGTCGGCGTCGATGACCTCACCACGCACGCCGAGCAACCTGCGCACCACGTCGGCGTGGGCGTCCCCCCACGACCGGCCGCGCGAGATCATCCGCGCGGCGACGGCGGCCGCACCGACGAGGACCTCGTCGGTGTCGTCGGCGAAGTCGACGCCACCGCGCTGCAACCACAGCACCCCGAGGAACTCACCCGGCGCCGACGACCCCATCGCGGGTCCGCGGATCGCGACCGCCCGACGCGCCCGCACCCCGAGATCGGGATGGGCGGCGACCGTGACGATGTCCGGCGTCGTCCGCAGGATGTCCATCACACCCCACTGTCGCAGCCAGGCCATCATCTCCGGCGGTCCCTCACGCCCCAGGATGGAGAGCCTGCGCAGTTCGTCGGCCTCGTCGCCCGCGCTGCTGTAGGCCAGGACGTGCGAACGCTCGTCCTCGATGCTGACCAGTCCCCGGGTCCGTCGGGCGACCTCCCCGGCCAGATCGAACAGGTCGCCGGTCGCACCCGATCGCATGGACTCGCCCGCGCCGGGCAGCGCTTCGGCGTCGGCGGACTCCAGCACCCGCATGACCAGGTGATAGATGCGTTCCCAGCGGGCATGCGGATCGATCGCGACGACGGCGATGCCCGACGTCTCCGCACGCGCGACGACGTCGCCGGAAGGTGCCTTGCAGAAGATCGCGACCGGCACACGGGTCCCCAGGCCGGTCAGCCAGGTGAGGACGTCGGCATCGGGAACACCGACGACCAGGAAGAGGTCGGCGCCGCGCGCGGCCCGCCCGAGCCCCAGCCGGACGTCGTCGACGTCGAGGAGCGCGGGCGCCGCGACACGCACGTCGAGGCCGGCCGGTGCGACCGCGAGAGTGGCGAGTGTCCTGTCGAGCGCGAGCAGCAGCCGACCGAGTGTCACTCCCGCCGGTGCCGTCATCCAGCCAGTATCGGCCTCCGTTGTCCGATCGGACAAGAAAACAAGCACGTTGATGACCGATCTGACATGTCGTCCGCGCCGCTGACCCGGTGGACTGAACCCATGGACGCGATCACCTCTCCCCCACAACCGTCGAATGAGCCGGTGCACACCTATGCGCCCGGCACCCCCGAACGCCGTCGTATCCGTGCCGAACTCGATCGGCAGAGCACGGCTGGTCCGCGTGAGCTGCCGCACATCATCGGAGGCCGCGAACACCGGGGTGCGGGCGAGGCCATCGACGTCGTCCAACCGCACTCCCACCACGACGTGCTCGGCACCGTCGCCAACGCCACCCACGACGACGCGCATGCCGCCGTCGACGCCGCGCGGTCGGTCGCACCGGGCTGGGCGGCTACCTCCTTCGACGAGCGCGCCGGCGTGCTCCTGCGAGCCGCCGACCTGCTGAGCGGACCGTGGCGCGAACGCATCGCGGCCGCGACCATGCTCGGGCAGTCGAAGTCGGTGCAGCAGGCCGAGATCGACGCCCCGTGCGAACTCATCGATTTCTGGCGCTTCAACGTCGCCTTCGCCCGGCAGGTCCTCGCCGAGCAGCCGGTGTCGTCGGCAGGTGTGTGGAATCGCCTCGACCACCGTCCGCTCGACGGATTCGTCTACGCCATCACACCGTTCAACTTCACCGCCATCGCGGCGAACCTGCCGACCGCGCCGATGCTGATGGGCAACACGGTGATCTGGAAGCCGTCGCCGACCCAGGCGCACGCCGCCGCGCTGACCATGGAGTTGCTGCAGGCGGCCGGATTGCCCGCGGGCGTCATCAACCTGGTCCACGGCGACGGGAAGGATCTCTCGGAGGTCGTCCTCGCCGACAAGCATCTCGCGGGCATCCATTTCACCGGTTCGACGGCCACGTTCCAGCACCTCTGGCGGGAGGTCGGCACGCACATCGACCGCTACCGCAACTATCCGCGTCTCGTCGGCGAGACGGGCGGCAAGGATTTCATCGTCGCGCATTCGTCGGCCGACCCGGATGTGTTGCGCACGGCGCTGATCCGTGGGGCATTCGAGTATCAGGGACAGAAGTGCTCGGCCGCGTCCCGCGCGTACATCGCGCGGTCGGTGTGGGACCGGATGGGTGACGACTTCCTCGGCGAGGCCAACGACCTGACCTATGGCGACGTCCGCGATCTGTCCAACTTCGGTGGCGCACTGATCGATCGACGCGCCTTCGACAAGAATGTCGCCGCGATCGACCGCGCGAAGACCGTCCCGCACATGACCGTCGCGGCCGGAGGGGCCTGCGATGACAGTGTGGGGTACTTCGTCCGGCCGACCGTGCTGCTGTCCGACGATCCGACCGACGAGGCGTTCTCCACCGAGTACTTCGGCCCCATCCTCTCGGTCCATGTCTACGACGATGCCGAGTACGAGAAGACGTTACGGCTGGTGGATTCCACCGCGCGCTATGCACTCACCGGGTCGATCATCGCCACCGACCTCGATGCCGTCGGCACGGCGTCGGATCTGCTGCGTCAGGCGGCGGGCAACTTCTACGTCAACGACAAGCCGACCGGGGCCGTCGTCGGACAGCAGCCGTTCGGTGGGGCCCGCGCGTCGGGCACCAACGACAAGGCGGGTTCGAAGGCCAATCTGATGCGCTGGACGTCGACCCGGACGATCAAGGAGACGTTCGTGCCGCCGACGTCGTCGGCGTATCCGCACATGCAGGCCGATCCGTCATGACGTTCTTCGACACCGCGATGCGGCCGATGATCCTCGCCGCATCCCACAGCGACCGCATCAAGGACTCATCGCAACGGCTCACCGCGACCCGCCGTGTCGTCGAACGGTTCGTTCCCGGCGAGACGCAACGAGATGTGCTGGGCGCCATCCGCACACAACTCGACGAGGGGCTGTCGGTCAGCGTCGACTTCCTCGGCGAGGACACCACCGACGAATCGCAGGCCACGGCCACGGTCGAGGCCTACCTCGACCTCATCGGCGCATTGGGCGCCCTGCCGGAATCGGGCATCGCGACGGCCCGGCTGGAGGTCTCGGTCAAACTCACCGCACTCGGCCAGTCCCTTGCCGATCACGGAGCCAAGATCGCCGAGGAGAACGCGCGCACCATCGCCGCGGCCGCGCACGAGGCGGGCGTGCTCGTCACCGTCGACGCCGAGGACCACACCACCGTCGACGAACGCCTCGCCATCGTCCGTGCGCTCCGACGCGACTTCCCGGACGTCGGCACCGTCTTGCAGGCCTACCTGCGGCGCACCGAGGACGACTGTGCGGAGTTCGCCGGCTCGGCGGCACGAATCCGGCTGTGTAAGGGCGCATATGCCGAGCCGCCGTCGGTGGCCTATCCCACGCGCGAACTCGTCGACGAGGCGTACCTGCGGTGTCTGCGAATCCTCATGAAGGGCAACGGATACCCGATGGTCGCCAGCCACGATCCGGTGATGATCGCGGCCGCGCAGACCATGGCCGTCGAGGCAGAACGATCACCCGATTCGTGGGAACACCAGATGCTCTTCGGTATTCGCGCCGACGAACAACGACGGCTCGCCGACGGTTCCCGGGTCCGCGTGTACATCCCCTACGGCGAGCAGTGGTACGGCTACTTCGTCCGCCGCCTCGCGGAGCGACCGGCAAACCTCGGGTTCTTCCTGCGGGCGTTGGCCGCTGGGCGGAGGTAGGTGGGGTCGGGATAGGCGGGCCGTCGCGATAGGCGGGCCGTCGGTCGTGCCGGAAACCGCCCCCCCCCGGAAGCGCCCAGAAATCTCCATGTCCCGGAAAACCGCCCGGCCTTTCGGCGTTGTCCCAGCTCGCGCGGTCGCGCCGACATCCACACGCTCCTCCCGGGCGCATCCCCGGGGCACTTTCCCGAGTCCGGGCGCATCCCCGGGGCGCTTTCCCAGAGCCCGGGCGCATCCCCGGGGCGCTTTCCCAGAGCCCGGGCACATTCCCGGGGCGCTTTCCCCAGAACCCGGGCACAGCTCCCGGTAGCGGTTCCGGCTGGTGCCGGCCCCGTCACCCTCACCCGGTCGGTTGCGCCCGCTTCACCTGATCGGCGGCGCGGGCGGCATCGAGTTCGATGTCAGTGATGATGAGCGCCGGTCCGATCCGCAGGACACCGGAGGTGAGGGGCTGTGCCCGCAGGCCGCCACGCCCGATCAACGCCTTGCGCGTGCCCTCCCCGGCCACGGTGTCCATCCACGAGCACGGATGCGCCGGACGACCGCCGCGGAAGGTAACCGGGCCGTCGCCGGTGTCGATCGAGAACTCCCGCCCGCGTAACGGATCCAGTTCGAGACCACGCACCACGACGTTGCGTCGCGCAAGGGCCGGGTCGGCGTCGCCCGCGGCCGACTGCCAGGCCTCGATGGCCAGAAACGTCACCGCCGCCTCGGTGTGCGCGCGGACGCCGTAGAACCGATCACCCCGGATCCCTTTGTCGGCGACTATCGCGACAGAATCCGGCGTGCTCGTCTCCACCTCGTCGGCCGGACCGTCCTTCGGCCGACCGAAATACGCGTGACGCGGTGACACCAGCAGCGAGACGATCTCGAACCGATACTCCACGGCTTCGAGGGTTGCACGTCCAGAGCCCGATTGCGACCGAACGCCGCGCATGAAAGTCACCTCAGCGCGTCGACAGGTGGATTATCCACTCGACGACGCTCTGCGGTGACTCTCATGCGGATCTCGTCCGGCAGTCAGACGCCGACGGTCCTGTCGGTCAGCGCTGCTCCGGTTTTCGCCTCGACGGTCGAGAAGTCGACGCCCGAGGCGAGTTCCACCACGTCGAAGCCGGAGCCGGTGACGTCGAAGACGCCGAGATCGGTGATGACCCGACTCACCACCGAACGTCCGGTCAGCGGCAGGGAACATTCGGCGACGAGTTTCGGGTCGCCCCTCTTGGTGGAGTGCTCCATGAGGACGATCACCTTGCCGGCACCGTTGACGAGATCCATTGCGCCACCGATACCCTTGACCATCGCTCCGGGGACCATCCAGTTGGCGAGGTCGCCATTGCCGGCGACCTGCATGCCGCCGAGAACAGCGACGTCGACGTGTCCGCCGCGGATCATCGCGAAGCTGGTGGCCGAGTCGAAGTACGACGCCCCCGGCAGGACGGAGACCGTCTGTTTGCCGGCGTTGATCAGATCCGGATCCACCTCGTCGTCAAAGGGATACGGACCGACACCCAGGATGCCGTTCTCGGCGTGCAGCATGATGCCGGAGTCGTCGGGAAGGTGATCGGGGATCAGGGTCGGCAGTCCGATGCCGAGGTTCGCATAGTCGCCGCCCTGCAGTTCGCGTGCGGCACGCGCGGCCATCTCGGTACGGGTCCAGGTCATGATGTCTCTCCTATTGGTCGGCCGGTTCGGCGGCGGTCTGACCGGGTCGCGGGCGGGTGGTGCGCTGTTCGATCTCCTTGCGCGCAGCCTGTTCTGGCGTCAGCTCGACGATCCGCTTGACGAAGATGCCGGGCAGATGGATCTCGTCCGGTCCGAGTTCGCCGACGTCGACGACCTTCTCGGCCTCGACGATGGTGGTGCGGCCCGACATCGCGGCCGACGGATTGACGTTGCGTGCGGCGGCGCGGAATCGGCAGTTGCCCGCCTTGTCCACGACGGCCGCGCGGATGAGCCCTTAGCCTCAATCCACCGATCGGGTTCTGCGGGTGTGTTGAAATGTGTTGAGCTGCTTGGGTCTGGTGTGGGGCGTGGGTGAGTCGCCGATCTCGAAA
>NZ_JASXSI010000032.1 GCF_030315685.1 Gordonia sp. ABSL11-1
TGGCGGCTTACATTGCGAAAGAGGAACTGCGGCAGTTGCTTTCCGCCGCAAGTGACGGCGCCGACGACAGTGAGATGCGCCGTCGGCTCTACCGGTTCTACCGCTGGTGTGCTGATGCGGGCATTCCCCAAATCACCCGGTTGGCGACCATCATCGAGGCCTGGTGGCCGGCGATCCTGGCGTTCTTGCACACCGGCTTGACCAACGCCCGCCCCGAGGGCTGCAACCGGCTGGTCAAGCAAGGTCAAACGCGTTGCCTGCGGGGGTTCCGCAACACCGAAAACTCGCGCCGTCGGATACGATTCCACTGCACCCGCACCGAGCGGGCCAGCATCCAGCAACTCCACTGCTGAGCAACGTTGCCCGCTCAACTTTGAAGAGCACCAATTCACCGATCACATTCTCACGAGCACCAAGAACCGCCTCGCCGATCCTTCTGCATCTCGCGCTCATCTCGGTATCCGGCCAACTTCCGCGTTGTCCGGAGTCGGGATATCCGCCGTCGAATTGTCCAACGTTCCGGGTTCGGCATGTCGAGACCGGATACTGACCACCAAGCCCAGTACCGCCCACATGATCGCGTAACCGAAGTAGGCCGCGTCCCAGCCCGCGGTCCTGAACGCCAACGCCAGAAATTCCGAGCTGCCACCCACAACCGCTATGGCCAGGGCATACGGCAAGCTCACTCCGAGCGTACGAACCGAGGTGGGAAAGGCCGACGCACTAACCAAGGCCATGACCGATAGCGCCGCGGCAACCGGGATCAGCCCGACGGCATACAACAGCACCGACCACGCCGGATCGGGGCTGTACCCGATGAAGATCGGAATGGTCAGCAATGCCGAACCAGCGAAGCCGCCAATCAATAGTGGCCTACGCCCAATCCGATCCGAGAGAGCCCCAAACATCGGAAGCGCGATAATAGGGGCAAATAGCCCGACAAGCCGTACCATCGCCGCGTCCGGTCTGGACATTCCCACCGTATCCACCAGATAGGTGATGCTGTATGAGGCGAATGTCTGAAACAGGAGCGTGGTCGCCGAACCAAGGACGAATACGAAGACCAACGCATTCCGATGCTTCCAGAGCACACCCAGACTTCCGCGCCGGTCAACGACCGCCGTACCGAGTTCCGCTTGCTTCTGCTCGATGCGGCGCTGCTCTCGGGTGAATTCCTCGGTCTCGGTCATTCGAGTCCGAATCACGAAAGCGCCGACTGCAACCAGACCCATGGCGGCGAACGCGACACGCCAACCCCACTGCTCCATCTGTGTCTCCGAGAGCCAGATCTGGCTCACCACCATGATCAGGGCCGCCAGAATGCTACCCGCCATGACACCGATATATTGGCCGCTCGACGCCAACCCCCGCCGCGACTTCGGTGCCGACTCCACGATGTAGGCAGCGGCAGCCCCATGCTCGCCACCCACACTGAGTCCCTGGACGATGCGCGCAACCAACAGGATGATGGCACCGGACATTCCTGCCATTTCATAGGTCGGCGCCGCCGCCATCGCGACCGACGCCAAACCCATCAAGGTCACCGACGCCGTCAAAGCGAGCCGACGCCCGCGCCGATCGGCAAGTCGGCCGAAGAACAAGGCCCCCAACGGCCGTGCGATCTGACCGACGGCGAAGATGCCCGCGCCGTACATGAGTTGGGCGGTCCGGTTCTCGGTGGGAAAGAACTGTGTGGCAAAGTAAATGGTGAACGCCGACCACATGGCGAAATCGGCGTACTCGATGACATTGCCCGCGACCGCGGCCCCCACGTTTCTCCGCCAGTGACGCACGGCAAGCAGAGCAGAATCGTCCGTACGGACTTCTGTTTCGGACACGAAAACTCCTAACATCATTGATGTTGTTTCTTCACTCGGGTTGGCCGACACCGGGTGCCGCGTTCGGGGTCGTCCGGAACGCGTCCTGCGAGCAGCGCAGCAGATCGCAATGCGGCTATGGTGTGCACCAACCAAGGCGCCAGACTCAGCTTTCGGTGCGTTCTCGCATGAAGATCCGCGCGGTAGCGGTGTAGCGGCGGAGGCCGGCACGGTACGCCGCTCCGCCACCACAACGGACCCGCTGGACCCGCAGTGCGGATCGATCAGATCGCAACAGGCTCGGTTCCGTGACCGATACGGGCGATCATCTTGCCATCGGGCGCCAGTTCGGCGTACTCGGCGGTGAGGTAGCGCAGCCGTGTGTCGTCATGCACCGACTTGACTGTCCACAGCTTCTCCGAGAACACGTACCAATCCTCGATCTGCAGGTGCACCACGTCGACTGTCTCGGGCAGGTAGCGGCTTTGAGACTCCGCAATGTGGGCAGCCATCTCGTCGCGACCGTTGAGTTCGGTGAGCCTCCCCGGTTGTTCATTGACATATCCACGGAAGTTCACCTGCACATCTGGGGTCACGGCAGCGAGCATGCCTTCGGCATCTCCCGATCGGGTTGCCTCCAGGTATGCCTCTTGATCTGCCATGATGCGCCGACGGACATCGCTGGGGGATTCGCCGCTTCGTGGCGTCACACCGGGCGAGGTCCGGTTCCAGAAGAGCTCGCCGGTGATCCCCCTGTTGCCCATCGTCGGGAAGATGACCAACGCCTCGTAGTCCACCATCGAACCGTCCTCTTTGGATTCGGTAGCAGCCCAACCAGCATGAAAGGTGTACCACGACGAAAGCAGTCGGGTGGTCGAGCGCCATCCACGAAGCCCGATGTTGGAGTGAATACCCTCATAGCATTGACGGATCTGTTCGATGTCGTGGGCAACCCGAGATACGAGATGCCCATCCTCCAGAACCGGGAGCGCTGTGTAAGCATACGGACCTTCAGGCGACAGGGTCTCGAGGATCTGTTCGATGTCCTCGGTGATTTCCTTTTCCACATGGAGATCGGCCTGAGCCTGGGCATGTAGTAGCCGTTCGGCGTATTCGAGAGCAGACAGCGTCGCATCATGCTGCTGACGGGTTGTGGTTGAGGTCATGGTTGCCTCTCGCATTCATTGCTTGGGGGGACGAGATGAACGCCTAACCAAGGGAGGACAGAGCGGGCAGGCTCTGTGATCCATCCCTGGGGCAATGTCTAGTGTGACTGATATCATGCTCACTGTCAACGCTCTTTGCTCCCATATTTCAGCGTCCGAAACCCTGTGAACTGTGGTGATGGGTTTCTAATCATGTATATGGATAACTCCTGGCGGTATACGCCGGCCCCAACGAGTCGTCAACCCCACAATCGCGGCCGGAGACGTCCGGGAGGCGGCGCTGCTTCACCTGGCGAGGGCCCGGCAGGCGCCGGTGAACACCCCGCGCATGCGAGGATTGAGATATGCACAATGCGAACGAGAACCCTGGCGGTCCAACCGGCACATTCCTGGTCGAGCGAACCTCCGGCGAGAAGGTCGCCCGTCAGGTTGCACGCGCCATCGTGCGAGACATCATCGAGCTTGGTATGGGTGAGGGCGCTCCCCTCCCCCCGGAACCGGTGATGCTGAGTCAGTACAAGATCGGTCGGCCGACTTTGCGTGAGGCACTGCGCATTTTGGAGGTGAACGGTCTGATCACGATCAAGCCGGGCCGTAGTGGTGGCCCTCGTGTTCGCCGGAGCGATACGCGGGATCTCGCCCGACTCCTCGCCCTCCAATTCGGTTCGCGCCGGGTAACTTATGCCGATGTCAACTCGGCCAGGCGCGCAATCGAACCCACGCTGGCGCGCCTGGCCGCGCAGAACGCCACCGAGACGGAGCGCCAGCAGCTCGCCGAGTTGTTGCACCGTACGGAGGAAGTCACCCCTAATGAAGCGTTTGCCGAGAGCGATACATTCCATTTGAGCGTCGCCGTGGCGAGCCACGAGCCGGTGTTGGCGCCGCTGTGCATGGCACTGCAGCTGGTGCTCGGACCGCTACGAATCGGGCACGAGGAGTCGTGGACCAACCTTCTCGGCGAACATATCCCGATCGGGGAGGCCATTATCCGCGGCGCTGCGGCCGAAGCCGAGGCGTTGATGACAGCGCACATGAACCACTATCCGGCAAGTCATCCCGATCAGAACCAGATCGTGGATTGGGAATGAGCGATCTCGCTCAATACACGTCCCGAAGATACCGACCCTCTCGCGATAGACCATCCACATACGACGCCGCCGCCTCGGGTGGCAGTCCCCCGTGCTCGACAACGATCTCTCGAAGAGTCGTATCCACATCGCGCGCCATCGCCGTAGCATCGCCGCACACGTAGATGTACGCACCCTCGGAAAGCCAACGGAATAACTCTCTTCCGTTCTCCCACATGAGGTGCTGGACGTATCGGTGCCCGCCGCCGTCTCGCGAGAACGCCACATCGAGACGGGTGAGCAGGCGTTCGCGCTCGAACGCCTTGAGCTCATCGGCGTACAAATGATCATGGGCGCTCGTTCGAGCGCCGAAGAACAGCCAGTTACGCCCTCGCGCCGTACGGGCCTGTCGCTCGTACAAGAATCCGCGGAACGGCGCGATCCCGGTTCCGGGTCCGACCATGATCACCGCAGTGTCGTCATCGTCGGGCAGGTGAAACGTCGAATTCACGTCGATCGCGCCCCACACCATGCGATCGGCGGCAATGCGATCGGTCAGGTAGGAAGAACACACACCATGGCGATCGCGGCCGTGCGCACTGTATTCCAGCGCAGCCACCGTGATCTCCAGATGATCAGGTGTGTGCAGCCGGCTTGACGATATCGAGTAGGAACGCGTCGCAAGTGGGCGAAGGGTGTCGACGATCTCCCCCAGGTGAAATGGTCGGCGATCGGCAAGGCGCACCAGGTCGAGCACATCGCGGTCCCAGAGGAAAGAATGCAACGATCGGCGATCATCGCCAGATAGCACTCGCTTGACCGACTCGTCACTCGTTCGCGCGATGACCTCACTGATCAGCTCGCGGGAGGGACGGCGAATCTCGAATCGATTCATCAGGTCAGCGCGCACCGACGCAACGTCGACCGCGAAATCAGACGAGGCGACGGGTGCCGCGAGGAGCTGATCCACATAGTCGGCATCGTTGCGGGGCAGGATACGAACACAATCGCCGGGGGAATAGCTCACTCCCGAGTCCGAAACGTCAAGGCACAGATGCCATACCGGCTTGGCAGAGTTGGGGCCGGACAGTCTGTACTTCTGCACCACGCAGAAGGGAACGTCGGCGTGATGTGCGAGGTGCTGGTCCTCATCCCGACCAGCGGACGCCAGGCTCACTGCGGAGTGCATGACCGGAGCAACAGTCGGAGACTCGACGATGAGATCGAGGACCTCGCGCGTCCACCGTTGCGCGTCGGCTTCAAAGTCCGCATCACAGGTGACGATCGAACACAGCCGTGTGCCGCCAAGCTCTGCCAGTCGGCGGTCGAGGTCGATGCCGGCCTGACAGAAGTCGAGATAGTCAGAATCGCCCAGCGCAAGAACCGCATAACTGGCGTGGTCGAACTCGGGTGCTGATTCTGCTGTTATCGCCGACCAAAAGCCCGCCGCGTTGTACGGAATGTCGCCGTCATCCGTGGTGGATATGACGATCAACAATGTCGTCTCACCGGCCAGCAACACCGGGTCGGCGTCGTTCAGGCGTGAACAAGTGACTTCGAGTCCGCTGGACGTGGCGAGTGCGGTAAGTCTCTCCGCGACTGATTGCGCATTTCCGGTTTCGCTGCCATACGCGACCCGATACTGCACGGTAACCGTACCTCAGAACCGTCCGGAGCTGACCGAACCGGCGTGGATGGTGGCCTCAGCGAGTACTTCACCGATCGCTCCGGCGATCTCGAGCACCTGCGGGCTGGCTTCATGCGCATCATAGGCGGCCTGGTCGACGAATGATTCGACGATGACGAAGTACGGTTCCGCAGCATCGACTTGGACGACGGCGCAGGACGTACTACCCGCTTCATCGAGCGTAACCGCCGCAAGCGACGACAGGTGGCGGTGCAGCGCGTCGGTGTTACCCTCGGTCGGCTTCATGACGGCGACGGCAGCGATAGTCGGGTTTCCCATGGAAGTTGTCCTCGATAGAAGTAGTCAGGAGATCGGCACGGTGGAGGCCATGAGAGTCAGAACTCAGAAGGCGATGGCCAGTCCGCCGTCAACGGTCTGCGAGGCACCGTTGACATACGAGGAGAGGTCGCTCGCGAGATACACTGCGGCGCTTGCAACTTCGTCGGCGGTGCCGATTCTCCCCGATGGGATGTGGCCGCTGATCGCCGCCACGACATCCGGATCTGCAAAAGCCTGCTTGGACATATCGGTGTCAATGACGCCTGGATGCAGCGCGTTCACACGAATTCCCAACGGCCCCAGCTCAACTGCAAGCGAGTAAGTCAACAGGCGTATACCACCCTTCGACGCCCCGTAAGCACAGTTGCCCGCTGCGCCGACAAGTCCGGCGATGCTCGACATGTTGATGATGGAACCACGGCCGCGCGGCATCATCGCGCGCGCTGCGGCACGACAGCCATAGAACGTGCCGAACAGGTTCACCGAGGCAATCCGTTGAAACTGCTCATCACTGAACTCGATCAGTGGCGGCACTTGCGGCGAGATTCCGGCGTTGTTCACGATGACGTCCAAGCCTCCGTTGTCCTCTGCGGCGGCCACAGCACGGTCCACGTCACCGGAAGCGCTCACATCTCCGGAGATCACAATGCATTTCGCACCGGCTTCGCTCACCAGGTCAGCGGTGCTCGGTTCCTCGACAGGGTCGCTGTCAGGCAGATCCAACACGACAACCGTCGATGCACCCGACCGGGCGAAGGCGATGGCGGTGGCCCGCCCAATTCCTCGCGCCGCCCCGGTGACCACACATACTTTGCCGTCGAGCAAATCTGTTTGCGTCATGCTGTCGCATTCCCTTCATCGCTGCGTGCCCCGGCGGTGAATACCGCACCGAGCCTCGTCATTCCCCGGTTCAGACCGGGAACATGCTCGACTTCCTCGTCGATCACGTGGTAGTCGGGCAGACGTTCGAGCACTTCCTCTACCAGAACCTGCAATTCAACCTTCGCCAGATGAGTGCCGAGGCAGCGATGTGTCCCGGCGCCGAAGGCGACGTGCCGGTTGGAAGGCCGGTCGAGGGAGAATGTGTCCGGGTCGCTGAAGCACTCCGGGTCCCGGTTCGCCGCGATCCAGCTCAGCAACACAACCTCCCCCTGATGAAACTCGATGCCGCCGATCTCGACATCGTGGGTGACGCCACGCGAATGCTGCGGCACGGGAGTGGCCAAGCGAAGCAGCTCCTCGATGGCCGGCCGCAATTGATCCGGATTGTCCTTGATGAAGCGCCTGACCTCGAGATTGTCGCTCAGATACTTCAGGATCAGCGCGCCGCCGTTGGATGTGGTGTCCAGGCCGGCCATGATGAGCAGGACGATCAGCCCCTCCCACTCCTCACGGCTGATCGGCCGGCCATCGATCTTGAAGCCGAGCACCTGGCTCGCGATATCGTCACCGGGAGAGGCGGTGCGCACGTCATAAAGATCATGCACCATAGCCCCCACGTGCCCGGCGCCCGCCGAAGACGGCCCTTCAGCGAGAAGCTGCGCATTCCAGCGTGGGAGGTCCTCACGCGCGGATTCGGGCAGATCCAGTAGCGCGAAGGTGACGATAGCCGGCAACGGAGTGCACAGCTGAGCGGCAAGGTCAGCTTTTCCATCGGCGATGAATCCGTCGATCAGCTCGGTGATGATTGCTCGGACCACCTCGCGCATCTTCTCGGCCGAGGCCGGCGAAAAGAGCTTTGACAGCGGTGCGCGGAATTCTCGATGCAGGGGCGGATCGTTGGCGATCATCGGCGGGCCGCCCTGGAAGATCGGGAAGCCAGGTCCCGGCTGCCGAGAGCTGAACGTCTGCGCATCCCGGGCAGCCTCGTTCACGTCCTGGAAACCGGTGATGGTCCAGAATCCGCCATGCTTGGCGCTGTGGCCGATGGGACATTGGCCCCGCACGTCTCTGAAGAAGGAATGCGGGTCCTCAAGTCCTGCTGCCGACAGGTGATCAAAGTCGTTCCACTGCTGCTCGACTGTCATACGCCGGTCGACCTCCTGTTGAGCGGGCCCCACGAAAGCGGCCAGCAGAATTTTGTGTGCCAGATCAACTTTGATTTCTGATGTGACTAGCAACACTTCCTTCGGAAGCGTATGACATAGCTAGCTAGTGTGTCAATATTTTGATGTCCCGTTCGTATATTCGATCACTGCACGTTCGACGATGCGGGTCTTGTTCACACCGACAGCGCACGAACCGAGGCGGCCACCAGCGCGAATACCTCGTCATCGTGCTGGTAGGGCGCCGAGAACGAGATCGAATGGGCCAGATCGCCGTAACGATCGATGAGTTCGCTTGCCACCTCGTCGGGCCCGCCGACAACCGCGAAGGTACGCAACATCTCGTCGTCGACCAGCGTGCCGAGTTCCGTCCACCGGCCCGCTTTGGTCATCGCGGTCAGCTCCGGGGCGATATCTCCCCACCCGTGCAGATCCAGCACTGCCCGGTACGCGGGGGTGGAGGCGTAGAACGCGATCTGATGCCGGACTCCCGCGATCGCACTATCGAGTTCCGCGTCGGTGCGACCGGTCGCTGTGAGCACCGGACCACACAGAGCGATACCCTCGCCGCTACGCCCCGCCCTGTCCCGGCCACGCATGATCGCAGGTAACGTCACCGACTGCAGGTAGCGCCGAGTGTTGAACGGATGGAAGAACAGCCCGTCACATACCTCTCCCGCAACCTCCGACATCCGCTCGCCCACCGCAGCGACGAATACCTCTGGCCGACCGAACTCGTGACGCGGCGGTCGAAAGAACGGCGGCATCAGCGTATGCGTGTAGAACTCGCCATCGAACGACATTTCGGTGTCGTTATCCCACGAATCCCAGATCGCATGCAGGGCCTGCACATATTCGCGCATACGCGCCGCCGGCTTTGACCAGGGCATGCTGAAGCGGCGCTCGATATGCGGCTTCACCTGCGATCCCAGACCAAGCACAAAGCGGCCTTTCGTATAGCGAGCGAGGTCATACGCCGTGGTCGCAACGGTGAGTGGGGAACGCCCAAAGGCAATCGCCACAGCAGTTCCGACGCGCAAGCGGTCGGTGGCATCGGCAGCCAGCAGACACCGCAGGAACGGGTCATGTTTGGACTCACCGGTCCAGAGGGTCTGAAATCCCTCGGATTCACATCGTCGCGCCTGCGCCGCGCCGTCCTCGATGGGAACGGACATCGTGGCGTCGAATCTCAACACGTCTTCAACCTCACTAATGAATTCAACTATTGGTCGTTCTTCGGTACTAGCCAGTCGGCGATCACTGCATGTGTGTGTTCGCCTGGACGGGGTGGTCGAGTGAAGCGATTGGCCTGGTGACGGGAGAACCGTGGTGCCGTACCTGGCTGGAGCACCCCGTCCACCTCGATGAGCGAACCCCGTTCAGCCAGGTGCGTATCGTGGGCCGCTTCGCGCAAGGAGCGCACGGGAGACACGCAGGCGTCGGTTCCGTCGAAGACGCCGAGCCAGTGGTCGAGCGATTCCGAGCGAATCCGAGCACTTATCGCATTGATCACCGTCGGCCAGGTATCGCGGTCGTCTTGGGTCTCCGGGTCAATGGCAAGACCGAGACCGACGAGAAACTCCCGGTAGAACTGCGGTTCGATGGCGCCGACCGCGAGGTATCGACCATCTGACGTCTCGTAGACGTGATAGTACGGGGCTGCGCCGTCGAGAACATTGGACTCGCGACGATCCACCCAGGTTCCCGACGCGAGCCGCGCATGAGTACCGGCGAGTAGATGTGATACCCCGTCGACGATCGCGGCGTCGATCACCTGACCGGGTTGTCCGCGATCCACCTCGTGCAGCGCCGCCAGGATTCCGACAACCAAATACATTCCGCCGCCACCGAAGTCACCGATCATGTTCAACGGGATCTGCGGCGTACCCGATGCGGGCCCGATCGCGTGGAGCACTCCAGTACGCGCGATGTAGTTCAGATCATGACCGGCGGTCCGGGCAACCGGGCCGTCCTGTCCCCATCCGGTCATCCGTCCATAGACAACATGCGGAGCCAGAACGAGACAATCACCGGGTCCCAGCCCCATCCGCTCCGCCGCGCCGGGACGAAATCCCTCGATCACCACATCAGCTCTTGCGACCAGCTCCCGAGCCATCCGACGATCATCAGAGTTCTTGAGGTTCAATTGGATTGAACGTTTTCCTCGATTCAGCAGGTTTTGCTCGGCACTGCCCGGGAAGATGCCGCCGGCACCCGGCCGATCGATACGCACGACGTCCGCCCCCAGGTCAGCGAGCAGCATCGCGGCGAAGGGGCCGGGCCCGATCCCCCCGAGTTCAAGAACTCGGACGCCTGCCAACGGTCCGCGGGAATCCCGATCGGAGGCCGTCTCGTCGTCAACGGTCATCGCACACCCATGCCTTTCATCACCACTGGCAGCCACTGGCGCCCGTCGAGCCAGCACACGCTCACCAGGGAAGCGCAAGCCAAGACTAGCGATTTTGAATTCAAGTGTGCAATCCTTGGGCACAACACGAGCACGGAATGCGAGTTGTCGATGAGTGACGAACGAGTGCTGTACGGGCTGCGGGTCCACGATGAAGGTCATGTCCGCGTGGTGACACTGGACCGTCCTGAGCGGCGCAATCCCATAGACCTTGAAATACGGCCGGTCTTGACCGCGGTCTTCGATGAGGCAGACGCCGACCCCGACGTTCGGGCCGTGGTCTTGACCGGCCGGGACGGCGCGTTCTGCTCCGGTGGCGATCTGTCGATCATGCACAAGATGACCCCGCACGATTCAGTACCCCGGCTCCAGGCCGCACAACGAATTGCCCGGGCCATCGCCGGGAGTGGCACCCCGGTGGTCGCCGCCGTCGACGGCGGCGCGGTTGCCGCCGGCCTTGGTCTGGCTCTGTGCTGCGATCGCGTTGTGGCCTCGACCACCGCGGTGTTCGACACCGGATTCGTCCGGGTCGGCCTCGGCACTGACCTAGCGGCGAGTTGGGCGCTGGCCCGACGCGTCGGAGTCGCGCGCGCACAACAGATGATGATCTTCCCCGAACGCCTGCGCGGGCCGGAGGCGTGCAACCGCGGAATCGTCGACGTCGTGGTGCCGCCCGAAGATGTCCTTGGGCGAGCGCTCGACGACGCTCGCCGACTCGCGACGCTCCCCCCACGCGCGTTGTCGCTGCTCAAACGCCACTTCGCAAGTATCGGCAACGACCTCGACCAGGCCATCGCGGATGAGATCGCGATCCAGGCCGAGCTGATGACAACAGACGATTACGCCGAAGGAATCGCCGCAGCGCGAGAAAAGCGGCCCGCCACCTTCACCGGCCACTGAGGCCATCGCCCCAATCTCGGCAACCCCATCGGGCGAACGACCCGACGAACACATGGAGGAAGTATGCAACTGACTGACGTATCAACCCTGGTTACCGGGGGCGGGTCGGGACTAGGCCTGGCGACGGCGCGCGCCTTGCGTGATCGCGGCGCCAACGTCGTGATCGTCGATCTCCCGACGTCACCGGGAGAGGCAGTCGCCGCTGACATCGGTGCCGGCTACGTTCCGGCCGACATCACCGACGAAGCGCAATTGTCCGCGGCCTTCGACGCTGCCGATAAGAGTGGGCCACTGCGCGGGATCGTGCACTGCGCCGGCCGCGGAGGCGACCGACTGCGCATCATCGGCAAGGACCGTACGCCGGCACCCCTGAACTCGTTCGAAGATGTCATACGAGTCAATCTCTTCGGAACTTATAACGTGCTTCGCCTTGGCGCACAACGAATCGCAGGCAATGAGCCACTCGACGGCGACCGCGGCGCGATTGTGCTGACCGCGTCCGTCGCCGCGTTCGACGGACAGATCGGCCAAACTTCCTACACCGCCGCCAAAGCGGCGGTTCACGGAATCACGCTGGTCGCCGCCCGAGATCTGGCGACCTGGGCGATCCGGGTGAACACGATCGCCCCCGGCACCTTCGAGACCCCGATGCTGGGACGGCTGCGCGACGACATCCGCGAAGGCCTGGCCGCATCGGTCCCGCACCCGAGACGCCTGGGCAAGCCGGAGGAATACGGTCGCCTCGCGGTGGAGATGTTGGAGAACTCCTACCTGAACGGACAGACCGTTCGCCTCGACGGCGCTATCCGGATGGCACCGCGATGAGCGCGCCAGTCGAGAGCGACACCCCCGATGCAGTGGTGACGCAACGGGATCCAGGGATCATGGTGATCACCATCAACCGGCCGGATCAACGAAACGCGATGACCAAGGCGGCGGCGCACATCATCGCCGACGCGCTACGCGAACTGGACTCGCGCAGCGACCTGGGTGCCGCGGTGATCACCGGCGCCGGTGGCTCATTCTGCGCGGGAATGGATCTGAAACGGTTCGCAGCAGGCGAGCTGCCACGTACCGAGGTCGGAGGCTTCGCCGGGTTCGTCGAGGCGCCTCCGAAGAAGCCGATCATCGCTGCCGTCGAAGGGTGGGCGCTTGGCGGCGGGTTCGAAATAGTGCTTGCCTGTGACCTCGTCGTCGCCGCGGCCGGTGCCCGCTTCGGCCTTCCCGAAGTTCGACGTGGGCTCATCGCACGAGGCGGCGGGGTCGTTCGGCTACCCCGCCGCCTGCCCCGTGCGATAGCACTGGAAGCGATACTGACCGGCGAACCCCTATCCGCCCAGACCGCCGCATCATTCGGGATGGTGAATACCGTTGTCCCCGACGGAGATGCGCTTGACGCTGCCGTCGACCTGGCACGACGCATCTCGGTCAACGCACCATTGGCAGTGGCCGTGAGCAAGCAGATCGTGGACGAATCCGAGGACTGGCCGCAAGGCGAACTCTTCTCGCGCCAACAAGCTATCTCCGATCCCGTCTTCACCTCGCATGATGCGGCGGAGGGCGCGGCAGCATTTGCCCAGAAGCGTGCACCGGTCTGGACCGGTCGCTGATTTGGCGTCAACACCAACGCCTGCATCGCGGGCGAGGAACATCAACCAACAGAAGGAACAACATGCGTGACGCAGTAATTGTCGAGGCAGTGCGCACCCCACTCGGCAAGCGCAACGGCGGGTTGGCAGGTGTCCACCCGGTGGATCTGGCCGCAAATGTGCTCCGAGAACTCCAGCGCCGCACCGGTATTGACCCCGCTATCATCGACGACGTCCAGTGGGGCTGCGTGACCCAGATGGGCGATCAGTCCAGTAACGTCGGCCGTTTTGCCGTACTCGCGGCGGGATGGCCGGAGTTTGTACCCGGTGTCACCATCAATAGGGCCTGCGGGTCGAGTCAGCAGGCCCTCGACCACGCGGCATGGGCCGTCATGTCGGGTCAGCAGGAGGTCGTCGTGGCGGGCGGAGTCGAATCGATGAGCAGGGTACCGCTCGGTGCCGCGCGTGCCACCGGGTTGCCCTACGGTCCTGCCGCTCGAGCGCGCTATGACGGATCCGAGTTCACCCAGGGAGAGGGCGCCGAACTCATTGCCGAACGCTGGAATCTCTCACGCCGGGCACTCGATGAGTTCTCCGCGCACTCACATGCGAAGGCGGCCGCGGCCATCGACGCCGGAGCCTTCGACGATCAGATCCTGCCGGTGACCACCGAATCAGGAGTGGTCTCCATTGATGAGGGAGTTCGCCGCGGGAGCAATGTCGACACTCTCGCAGGCCTCAAGCCGTCCTTCCGAGAAGATGGACGCATCCACCCGGGGAACTCGTCGCAGATCACCGACGGTGCCGCAGCCCTACTGGTGACCTCACCCGAACGTGCCCGCGAGCTCGGCCTGCGCCCGATCGTGCGCTACCACTCCGGCGCGGTCAGCGGTGCCGATCCGGTTCTCGTCCTGACCGGTCCGATCCCCGCGACACAAAAGATCCTCAAGCGCTCCGGCCTCACCCCCGACGACATCGGAGTCTTTGAGGTCAACGAAGCATTCGCACCGGTCCCCTTGGCCTGGCTGGCTGATGTCGGCGCGGACCCCGAGCGCCTCAACCCGCTCGGCGGCGCCATTGCTGTCGGGCACCCGCTGGGCGCATCCGGCGCCGTCTTGATGACACGCATGATCCATCACATGCGTGACAACGACATCCGCTACGGGCTCCAAACGATGTGTGAGGGCGGCGGTACCGCAAACGCAACCATCGTGGAACTGCTGACATAAGCCGCCTTGTTCCCACTCCGTTCGCCGGCCTGTGCGCACCCACTCGCGCGGGCCGGCGGCCACCCGGCCAGCTCTGGCTTGCGCCAGTCCACAGATGCCGAACATGCCTGCGGCACAAGGTATCGCAACGCAGCGACACTCAGGCCAGCTCCGAACGTCCATCCGATTCGAAGACACCTCGACGTACGAGCTCAGTGATGAGCATCTCACCCTCTTCCGCACTGCGCACCTCGGCGGCGCGCCGGGCACCGGCGGCGTCCCGCCGCGCCAGAGCAGCATACTCGGTCCGATAGTGCTGCAGTATTCGAGAGCGGTTGCGCTTGCGATCGAGGAGAAGAACAAATGCCGTCGGCATGAATGTTCGGAATGTCGACAACATAGCCCGCATCCTGGGGCCGCTGGCGGCGGTGTTGACCAACCTCCGAAACTCCCAGCTCAGATCATTGAGCTCATCATCATCGCTGTCACGCATGCGGGTCACGATGTCGTCGAGCTCATCGGAGAGCTCACGTGTCATGGCACGAGCAGCCGACTCACTGGCACGTCCGCTGACCATCCCGAACAAGTCATAGGTTTCCCGGATGACTTCGGGATCGAAGCGCTCGAGGTAGGCGCCGCGATGGTATTCGGTGCGGACAATGCCGTCCCGTTCGAGCTGAGCGAGCATCTCCTGAACGGGAACCCGGCTGATACCCACCGCATCAGCGATCTCCTGCCGGTCGAGCCGATCCCCGGACCGCAACGTGCCGTCGAAGACTCGCTCGATGACCCAGGCCGCCGCTACGTCTCTGTCCTTGATCCCGTACCGCTTCGGCACGTCAGCTCCTTGTCCGTACAACCCCGCCGGGGGGCTGCTGACTCACGCGCCCTCCGACGATCCGTGGTGTGCGTTCCGGTCAAGGAAGGCAAGATGATCCGGGTGGGTCATACTATAACGCTCGGCGACCAGACCATAGTTTCGTGTGCTCGCGAGGGCCAGTTCCAGGCTCTGGTTGAGTGCTCGCTTGGTGTCTTGTAAAGCATGCGCGGGCTGGGCCGCGAGCCGCTCGGCGATCGACCGCGCTTCGCTCATCACAGCCGACGCTTCCACGACGCGATTGGCCAGTCCGATCTCATACGCCCGGCGCGCATCGACCCGCCCACCCAGCAGCAGGTACTCCTTGGCATGGAGAAGGCTCATATGCGCCGGTGCCGTCGCGGCCCCACCGTCACCGGCGACCAGCCCGATAGTGACATGCGGATCGGACAGAAACGCATCCTCGGACATCACCACGATGTCGCAGAGCATCGCCAGCGTCGATCCGAGGCCCACCGCGGGCCCATTCACCGCGGCGACCACGGGCAGCGGGAACTGCACCATCTCGATGAGGATCCGCCGGGCTTCCTCGATTATTCGCCAGCGCGCTGAAGCGTCCCGGTGCTCCTCCATGAAGTCGAAATCGCCACCGGCGCTGAATGCGCGTCCGGCGCCGGTCACGATCACCGCGCGTGCGCCAGGATCGTCGGCGATACCGCGCCATACCAACCCCAGCTGCCGATGCATATCCGCGTCGGCAGCGTTGAGCTGCTCGGGGCGCGAAAGGGTAATAGTGCGGATCGGCCCGTCGGCCGTCACACGAACAACTGACTGATCATTCTCGGACATCGGAAACCGTGCTTTCTACGTGCTGTCGCGGTATCGGTGCGTAACGTCCTGACAGGTCCATATTTGCGGTGCGTGGTGTGTGAGGTCTACCGAGCATTGGGATCATCGTCGGAACTCGTCCGCGGGGGCAGTGGCGCGAAGGCCGGCAGCCGTCGTTCGACGAAACTGCGTACCCCCTCAGCGAAGTCCACCCGGTGCGCGGGCATTGTCGAGAACGACTTTGCGTGATCTTCTGCCTCGACACGCGACCGGAGCCAATCCTGCGAGATCTGCGCCTTCGTGTCCGCCAACGCCACCGGCGAGGAAGTCTCGGCCAACGTGCGTGTGTACCCGAGACACTCAGCAAGCAACGCATCATCACTCGCGACGTAATTGACCAACCCGATCCGCTCGGCCTCCACCGCTCCCATCCGGCGTCCTGAGAAGAGCCACTCCGCGGCGCGCGTCTGCCCGATCATCCGCGGAAGCAGCCAACTGGCGCCATATTCAGCATTGAGTCCGCGTTGAGTGAACGCGGGAAGCAAGTAGGCCGACTCGGAGATGAATCTGATGTCGCAAGCGAGCACTTGAACCAGCCCGAAGCCCACGCACGCACCGTTGATAGCCGCGACCAATGGCTTTCGGAACTGTTGGGCATGGGTCATTCGCCGCCCTGCCGCCGGAACGCGTGGGCGGCCGCCGGCCGAAACCTCACGCAGGGTGTCCACGTCCATTCCGGCGCAAAACGCTCGCCCCGCCCCCGTCACGACGACCGCCCGCACATCGGGATCATCATCTGCGCGATCGAGTTCCTCAAAGTAGCGATCACCCAGATCATAGGTCCAGGCATTGAGCCGGTCCGGCCGGTTCAGGGTGATCACGAGGACACCGCCCGCGTGCAACTCGGTCAATACATCACTTGGCACCTACGCATGATATCGCGGATTGAATTCAATGACTAGCCGTCAACGGTGGTATCGAGACTAGCATTTTGAATTCAACTTGCGTAATCTGTTGGCATGCGTGCTGCTTGATGACAACCTTCTTGTTCATCACCGCACCGCGGACGAAGGGAAGTACGTGTCAGGCTCATTAGCCGCCGGGACCGCCGGCGTACAGGTATCCGCCGACGCCACCGTTGCCACTTTCAGTGCGGCGGTCACGCGCTGGATAGCGGAGAATCACCACCAGCTCGTCGACCAAGCCAGACAGTCAGGGCATTCAGCAGAGGAATTGCTGGCTGCGGGCCGTCGCGTTCAACGCATGCTGCATGATTCCGGCGCGGGCCGGTGGGGATGGCCGACGGAAGTCGGCGGACTGGGCGGAAACACGTTGTTTCGTGCCGTCATGTACGACCGTCTGGAGGCGGCGGGCATCGCGGTACCGGTCCAGTACGAGATGCTCGAGACCCTGGCACCGGCAGTGATGAAATTCGCGCCGGAGGTGGCCGCGGAGCTGATTCCCTCCGCCCTGACCGGTGAACATGCTTGGGCGCAAGGCTTTTCCGAACCCGAGGCCGGCAGCGACCTCGCCGGTCTGCGGTGCCGGGCGCGTCGTGATGGCGAGGTGTACGTGGTCTCCGGACAGAAGGTGTGGACGAGCCAGGGTATCGGCGCCTCCCGGATCGGAACCCTGGTGCGAACCGGCACGATCGAGAGCCGCCACCGTGGGATATCGATGTTGATGATCGACCTGGACAGCCCAGGGGTCGAGGTGCGTCCGATCCGATACGCCAATGGCGAGAACGAGCTGGCAGAGGTCTTCTTCGACAACGTCCGGGTGCCCGCCGAACGGCTCGTCGGAGCGCAGGACCAGGGCTGGGGTGTCGCGATGTTCTTGTTGCAGTATGAGCGAGGCAACTACGCCTGGGTCAGGCAAGCGCACATCGGGCGCCTGGTGGCCGGCCTCGCCGCGGAATGCGACGAGACCGACAACCTGCAGGCTCAGGAGATCGGAGCGGCATGGCTCGCCCAGCAATCGTTACGCATCAAATGCGGCCGAACAGTGCAACGGCTCTGTGCTGGAGCCGAACTCGGACCAGAGATCTCGGTGGACAAGGTCCTGCTCGGCACCGCGGAGCAGCGTGTATGCGATGCGGCCATCAATGCGCGGCCGCACGAGTTCGTTCTGTCGGCCGATGATCAGAATCGTCAATGGCGGGCCGACTGGTTCTACACACGCGCTTCGACGCTCTACGGGGGATCCGCGGAGATTCAACGGAGCATCATCGCTGACCGGGTGCTCGGTCTGCCGAAAGAAGGATGACAGCTATGGACCATTCGGAACGCACAGAGTTTCAGACGACTCTCAACTCCCTCCTCGCCGAGTACGCGTCCAACCCGATCGGGCTCAGCAGCGCACTCGACGAACTAGGGTGGCATGACGTTGTTGCCGACGAGCCAAGTGCGGCAATGCTGCTGTTCCGGGAGCGTGGCTATGCCGTCGCTTCAGGCGGGACCCTGGATGACAGTGCGCTGCGATTCCTGGACATTGATCCGCACCGGCGTGCGGTTCTCTACCCCACCACTGTCTACCCTGCCGCGAACCGTGAGCAACTGTTCGCGCCGACCGCGCCACCATCGGGTGATGGCCGGGTGAGCGGAGTGATTCGTCGGCCCGAGGGGTATGACAAGCTGTTAATCGCCGTTGGTGACAGCGGCGATACACATCTTGTCGAGGTTGCGCAGACGGCGATCACCGCCCAGTCCCCGGCTCCCTGGGATCCGGATGAAGACATCATCACCGTCGACGTCGATGTCCGCGCCGCGCAGAGTTACTCCGGCCCCAACACTCTGGCCTGGGAGGATATGGTCTCGGTCGCACGACGCTCGTTGGCCGCGGAACTGGTCGGGCTGGCAGCATATGCGCTCGACCTCGCGATCGATCACGCAGTCAAGCGGCAGCAGTTCGGGCGCTCGATCGGCTCATTTCAGGCCACCCGATTCCATCTCGCCGAGGCCCGAGTCGCGGTGGAGTCTGCTGCTGAAGCGGTTCGACTCGCATACGCCTCGGAAACTCCGCTGGCCTGCGCGCTTGCCAAGAACTTGGCTGGCAGCGCCACCGAAACCGCGTGCCGAAAGGCCATACAAGTCTGCGGCGCAATGGGATTGACGTGGGAGTTTCCGCTGCACCGCATCGTACGTCGCGCACTCATCCTCGACGCGATACTCGGTGGGCATCGGGAAACGACCATCGAATTCGGACGTCGGGTAATGACGGCCGAGAGCTACCCGGCGGTCAACCCCCTCGAGATCGACCCCGATTCCATGTCGGTTCCGATCTGAGTGTCCCACCGAAAGTGTCCGCGTGGGGTACTGAGGCCCTGATATCCCACGCGGACAACAGCATCCCTCCATTCAGTCGCCGCGGCGACCGGCAGGTGCGGTGCCGTGCGGCGGCCACGACTGCATACCCTCGTCGAGGGGTACGTGCAAACTGCGAACCATGATGCTCACCGAATACCAGGTCGCGAGAACGGCCACCAACTCGATCAGATCCTCTTCGCCGAAGTGCTCACCCAGCGCAGCCCACGTCTCGTCGCTGATCGCGCCTTGGGCGATCACCTCGTCGGCGGCACGTAGGGCCGCCCGATCCGCCGGGTCGAAGCGATCGCTCGCAGTCCAGTCGCGAACCGCGAGGATGTCCGCCTCCGGAACGCCGAGTTGACCTGCCACTTTCCAGTGTTGAGCCCACTCGAACTCCGCATTCGTCGCCCATCCGATGCGCATGATGAGCAACTCACGCAGGCGTTCCGGCAGCACGTTGCGGAACAGTAGATCGGTGAGCACTGAATACAGGGCACGGGCGTACTTCGGTCGCCGCAGGAGCATGGTCCAAATTGGCTGGGTCAGATACTTCGGATCGATACCCACCTCTACCGCTGCTGCGGCAGCATCCTCGGCGCTCAACAGCCCGACCCGGTCCGATTCGACCACACCAGTGACCTTGTCTGCATCCGCGCTCATACCGTCACCACCGCATGCAGTGGCGGATGTGCGCCCTGAGCCATGTCATGGAGCAGCGTTGATACCTCGTCAGCATCCAATGGTGCTGTGTGATGGTCAATCCCGCGAAGCTCCGGCGTACGGGCGAGCATATCCAAGGCCTGAATGTATGCGGCGCCGTCAACTCCTCTGGCGCCAAGGATCCGAAGCTCTTTGAGAACAATCCGGTCAGGGTTGAACGAGTCCAGAGTGCGGTGTCCGCGTGTGCCTGCGACGACGACGGTGCCACCCGGGCGTACAAGATCGATTGCTTGCACGAATGCCGCCGGCGCAGCAGCGGTCACGTCCACCACGACATCGGCCAGTCCACCCGTGTCACTCTTGAGGTGCGCCTTCGCGTCCACGATGCCGATATCCACCGCCGCGTGCGCACCCAGGTGTACACCCAGCTGTAGGCGCTCGGCATCGCGGCGTCCGACTCCGGTGAGCATGATGTACTTCGCTCCGGCACCCGCCGCCGCAGCCACGGCACTGAGGCCCCGCAGCCCAGGCCCGAGCACTGTGACGACATCTCCCTCAGAGACACTGGGAAGATTTACGCCCCAACGTATTCCGGCACCGAGTGGGTTGAATAGCGTCGCTTGCACGGGGTCGAGCACGGTCGGGACCGGATGAACGATCGCATCAGCGGTGAGGAGCAGGTGCGTGGCGTAACCGCCCCACAACCCCGAACCGTGGTCCAGCGGGGTATTCCCATACGAATCCCGCAGCCCGTGGTTGCGGCACAGCATGTACTGGCCGTTGCGACAAGGATCGCATTCGCCGCAGCGTTGGAATACTTCCAGCGCTACCCGGGCCTGGTCGCCGAGTCCCGGATGGCACTGCCAGAACTCGTCGGTCGCCGACTCTATGACACCTACCACCTCATGTCCGGGGACCAGCGGAAGGGGCGCCGGCATCGCCCCTGAGAACATCTCGTGATCGGTCCCGCAGAGACCGCAGGCCTCGACCCGCAGGATCGCCTGCCCCGGCGCCAGCGCCGGCAGCGTGATGTCGCGTGTAACCAGCTTCCCTGGCCCGTCGAGGACCAGGACCGTCGCGACCGAGCCCGCCATCAGGATTCCCCGCCCGGCACCGCAAATGTCGCCCACCCATGGATGTGAACACTTCCGGTTTGTCGCGTGGCCGCGAGTTCGACATCGACCTCACGGCCGACCTCGGACTCCCGGACATCGACTATTCTTCCGGTGAAGGTGAGCACATCTCCTGGCCACGCCTGTTCGGCGAATCTCACGCGAAAACGTCGGATATTGTTCGGCCCCATCCACTCTGTGGCATATCCGCCCATTACACCCGCCGCATACATGCCCACGGCGAAGGGCTGATCGAATCCAGCGGCGACAGCGCGCCGGTGGTCATGATGCATCGGGTTGAAGTCACCGGAGGCGCCTTGATACCTGACGAAGTCGGTTATCTTCAGCGGCTTGTCGACGTATGGGTCTGCTGTGCCGCCCACCGCCAGTTCTCGGCTGTGATCGGTCACTGTGCTGCCGCCTTCGATGTCTCCACCAGCGTTTGCCGAACCTGCGCGACCAACCGATCCTCGACTCGGTAGTCGGTGACGATTTCGGTGAACACGAGGACACCTCCTGATTTCCGAGTCTTTGTATAGCGTCGGTCGATCCGGGATCGACCGGTGAGTACGGTACCGATCCCCGGTGGCGGACCATGGAAGACGAACTCCTGCTCCGCGTGTAGCAGCCGGGACAAGTTCGGCGCGTCGTCGCCCCACGGGGAGTTCTCACGAGATTGCCAGAGCGCAGAGGCCATCAGGAAGGTGGGCGGTGTTACCGCACCGTCCTGATACTCGGGAGCGCGGGTCTTGATGGCCCGGCAGAACTCACGGACCTTACCCAGCTCAATCGGGAATTCGAAGGCTGTGCCCTGCCTTCCGAGAAGTGGATCGGGATTCTCGGTCATCATGGCACGATCCGATAGGTAAGGATCGCGCTGGCCACCGGTCGGCCCGACTCACTGACGGCCTCGATGAGGGCGTAGTTGAGTTCCCGGGCGCGGCGGACGCAACGCGCCTCCGCGGTCACCGCCTCACCGCGAGCAGCGCCGAGATAGTTGACCGACAACGACACCGTCGAACCCTTGGTTCCACGCTCGTAGTCGTGCCCGTTCCATACGGCTGCGGCACCGGCGGTATCCAGCAACGTCGCGATGGCACCGCCATGCGGCGTCCCACCACCATTGTCGACGAGGTCACTTACCGGCATACGCACGGTGACAACCCCTTCCGTCTCCCACTGCACCAGCTCCAGACCCAGCGCTGCCACGAAGGGCACTTTGGTGAACATGTACCGCAACGACTTTCCGTGGCGGGTTCTCACTTGCTCATCTGTCATGCAAAGATAGTAGCAAGTTGAATTCATTTTGAGGAGGTTCCCTGTGGACTACTTTCACTACGTCAAGACGCTCGCGGCATTTGCCCAGTACAGCGCGGACCGAGTGCTGCTGGCCACGTCAGACAACACGATGACCGCCGCCGAGTTGTATTCGAATTCGAAAGGCCTAGCCGGCTATCTGACCCGGAAGGGTGTTGAGTCGGGACGCCCCGTGGCGGCCATGCTGGTCAACCGGCCGGCGATCGTCGAGTCCTTCTACGCCGCGCTGATCATGGGGTCGCCGCCGGCCAACGTCAACACTCGCTACACCGCGCCCGAGGTCGCCGAGATCCTCACCGATTGTGATGCCGGCGCGATCATCTATGAGGCGTCAGCACGCGAACAGGTGCGTGCCGCGGTAACCAGTCTTGATCACCCCATCGTGCTCCTGGAGGCGGGGTCGCCCGAGTACCACACGGCGATCACCTCGCCTCCCCCACCGAAGCGAGAACTGTCGCCCGAGGATCACATCCTGTGGTATACCGGCGGCACAACGGGGCGGCCCAAGGGCGTGATCTGGGAAGTCGACACGCACTATCGGATGCTGTGGGAGGTCATCAGGCCCGACCGCAGGCCACCGGACCCTGTCGATCTGGCACGAGGCGGCTCCCGCCCGGCACCCACCACCTTGCCGGCCTCACCCATGGCCCACGGAACCGCGATGGGGTTGGCACTCAACGCTCTGAACGGTGGCGGTACCACGGTGCTGCATGAACAGTCGTCCTTTGACGCCGCCGCGACCCTCGCACTCATCGAACAACACCGCGTTCGGGTGCTGGGTATCGTCGGTGACGCCTATGCGCGACCGCTGCTGGCAGAACTCGACACCGGCCGGTGGGCGGGACGGCTCTCGTCACTCTCGGCAATCTCCTCCTCCGGTGCAGTCTGGAGTCCGGAGGTTCGCGCAGCGCTGCGCACCCATCTGCCGAATATTTCGCTGATCGACAACTTCGGGTCGACAGAGGCGCTGGTAAGTCGCGATGTCGACGGCAAAGGCTTCAGTGCCCGGGCCGGCTTGGTAGTGATCGCAGAGGATGGCAGCCTGGTGGCCCCTGGTTCCGGGCAGGTCGGGGTCATTGCCACGTCCGGACGCCTACCGATCGGCTACCTCAACGACCCGGTGAAGACGGCAGCCGCTTTTCGGGAGGTCGACGGCGTGCGATACCTGGTCATCGGTGACGACGCGATGGTCAACGGCGACGGCACCATCAGGATTCTGGGCAGAGGCAACGCGTGCATCAACACCGGTGGCGAAAAGGTCTGGCCCGAAGAAGTGGAGATCGTCGTTCGCGATCACCCCGCGGTCGAGGATGCTGCGATCGTCGGCGTGCCTGACCCCAAGTGGGGACAGGCCGTCACGGGTGTCATCCATACCGGCGTCGAGGTTAGCGACGCGGAACTCGACGCCCATTGCCGGGCATTGCTGACGCCCTACAAATGCCCGAAGAAGTGGATCCGTGTCGATCACGTTCCACGTACCTATGTCGGAAAGCCGGACTACCGCGCGATCCACGGGCAAGCCGAGAAGGCCCTCTCGGTCCCCGCGGCGACCGCGCCGCCCACCGCTGCGTCAACCGACATCGATCCGACCGCTGCCGACATCAAGGAGCAATAGAATGCGCGACCAGATATTCACCGAGGAACAGCAAGACTTCCGAAAGCTCATCCGAGACTTCCTCACAAAGGAGGTCGATCCGCATTTCGCGGACTGGGAAGCACGCGGCACGGTACCACGATCGCTGTACAGCAGACTCGGTGAGCTGGGCATCATCGGGCTGACGATCCCCGAGGAGTTCGGCGGCGGGGGGCAGACCGACTACCGCTTCAATGTGGTACTCCAGGAAGAAATCAACCGTGCCGCATTCACACTCGGGACCTTGCGCACTCATATGGACGTCATTCTTCCGTACTTCCTGGAACTGTCGAACGACAAGCAGCGTGCCCGGTGGTTTCCTGGCTTTGCGACCGGAGAGCTGTTCACAGCAATCGCGATGACCGAGCCCGGGACGGGCTCCGACCTTGCCGGCGTCACCACCAACGCCCGCCGTGAGGGTGACCGATTCATTCTCAACGGGGCGAAGACTTTCATCAGTGGCGGCCTTCATGCCGATCTCGTCGTCGTCTTGGCCAGGACGTCTCCAGCACCGGCGGACAACCGCCGCGCCGGCCTGTCGCTGCTGGTTGTCGAACGCGGTATGCCCGGCTATGAAGTGGGCCGAGCCTTGCCAAAGATCGGAATCAAGGTCCAGGACACCGTGGAATTATCGTTCTCCGACGTATCGGTGCCGGTCGCCAACCTTCTTGGCGAGGAGGGCAAGGCATTCGGCTACCTCGGCCGCAACCTCGCTCAGGAGCGGCTGGCCATCGCCGTCGGCGCGGTGGCCGCGGCCCGTTCGGCGTTTGACCACACACTCGATTACGTCGCCACACGCAAGGCGTTCGGCACACCGATCTCGAGCTTCCAGAACACCAAGTTCGAACTGGCCGCGATGGAAACAGATCTGACCGCTGCTCAGGTCCTCGTCGACACCGCCGTCAAAGGTCTGGTCGCCAAGACCCTCACGCCGGCCGATGCTGCCAAGGTCAAACTGTTCAGTACCGAATTGCAGGGACGGGTGGTGGATCGGTGCCTGCAGTTGTTCGGTGGCTACGGATATGTCACCGAGTACCCTATTGCTCGGTTGTACGCCGATGCACGGGTCACCAGGATCTACGGCGGTACAAGCGAAGTCATGAAGTCGATTATCAGCAAGTCACTAGGACTCTGACACCTACCGCCACAAACCGGGACGCGACGAGAAGCGCGGATGGCGCTTCTCGTCGCGGTGGACCAGTCCGACACGTCCCCCACAGTCGCTTCAGGTATGCCGACGCACCCGACATCCACGGGTGTTTGTCAGCCGTCCGTCATGAGTTTGGGTTCGCACTGGTCCACCATCAGATTGCGTGTCGCGGGTGTCTCAGAGTGATGACCGAGCCATCCGATTGCCAACAGCCCCAGCACCGACCAGATCGCGATGTAGCTCGCTACGAGCCACGGTGCACCGTCGGAAACCAGCACGAGAGCCGTTGCGACAAAGGGAAATGTTCCCGCGACGAGTGCGGCACTGAACTCTCGGACGGTGGCGATCCCGGAGAAACGGACCTGGGCGGGGAACACATTCGCGAGAAGTCCGGGGAATGCCCCCGCCCCTGCTGCGTACGGGATGACGTATGCCAGCGAGATGCTCAGCGCAGCTATCCAGAAGTTCCCCGTACTCAGGCCGTAGAACATCGCGAACACGCCGGGAATGGTCGTCCACGCAGCGACTCGCCACACGGGGCGGAAGCCGTAGCGGTCGCATGCGGCACCGAAGGCCGGTGCTGCCACGGCTCCGAAGAGTGTGCCAACCGATACGGCACCAAGAGCTTGCATCGCCGTGACTTCCACCGTATTTCGCAAGTAGCTGGACACGAACGAGGTCAAACATGCGGCAAACACGTTGTAAGCACTGATGATGACGAACATCGCGGCGAGCCGCGCCTTCATGGTTCCAAAGAGCAGACCGATCGGTTGCACCGGCTTGGAACCGGCTTTCCGCGTCTTTTCGGCTACGGCCACAAACTCCGGCGATTCCTCCAGGCGGGAGCGAATATAGAAAGCAATCAGGAGCATCAGTCCAGCCGAAAGAAAGGGAACCCTCCATCCCCAGCTCAATTGTGCCTCACGCGGAAGCGCCGACACCAGGAGAAAGGCAACGGTCGCCAGAAGGACGCCGACAAGGACGACACTTTGCATCAGGGCCGTATAGAAACCCCGTTGTCGTAACGGCGCGTACTCCGCAACCAGCGCAAGGGCACCGGCGTTCTCGGCACCCGCACCGAACCCCTGGAACAGGCGCAACACAACAAGGAGCACCGCAGCCCAGTATCCGGCGACAGCGAAGGTGGGCAGAAATGCGATCGCGAATGTCGAAAGGCCCATGATGGTCAGACTCAGTACCAGGCCAGGCTTGCGTCCATACCGGTCACCAATCCGGCCGATGACGAGGCCGCCGAGCGGACGGACGACAAAGGCGACGCCGTATGCGCCAAAAGCAGCCAAGACACCCAATCCCGGAGACACTTCCGGAAAGAACAGTTCGCGCGCGAGGATCGCCGCCAGGGAGCCATAGAGTGCGTAATCAAACCACTCGATCAGCGTGCCCGCCGCGGCACCCAGCAGCGCGCGGCGAGCCGCGGGGGTCATACGTTCACCTACGTCGCCGGCATCCGGTGGTGCTGAAACATTCTGTTCGGTAGTCATCGAGTGCTTTCCAATCGTTGAGAATGAAGGGTGTCGCAGACAGAGATGCATTGCTCCATGAGGTGGCACCTCACGGAGGTCTATCGCCCAACCCGCCGGCGAAGAAAAATGTAAGCGTTACAGACCGAGAAGGGTCCCACCGTCAAGTGGCACCTCACGGAGGTTTATCGCCCGACTCGCCGGCGACAGCAGAAAGGCGATCGCGTTCGCAATATCATCGGGATCGTTCACATATGCCGGGACCACGCCGGCGCCGTACGATGCTTCGTTCGTGAGCATCTCCGTGCGGGTTGCGGTCGGCGCCACGGTATTGATCCGAATTCCGTAAGGCTGCGTCGCGAGGCCCAGGACGCGCAGTGCTTGCGTCACAGCAGCTTTCGACGCCGCGTATACCCCGATGTTCGGGTGCGGACGACGTGCTGCGGCAGAGGTCACTACGACGATGGATCCGGCACTGTCGTGCGAGATCATCGACCGTGCGGCGGCTTGCGCCAGCGCGTAGTTGCCGATGAGGTTGAGTTTGAGCACCTTCTCGAACTGGGCAGGATCGACGGTCAGCGGATCGGCACTGTGCATCACCGCAGCGGTCGAGACCAGACCGGTGACGGCGCCCACTTCCTCGAAAAACGTTGCTATCGAATCGGTGTCAGCAAGGTCAAGGTGATGATCTCTGACCTCGGCTCCCTTTGTCCGCAGATCTGATGCGACCACTGCCAGCCGGTCGACCTCGACGTCGGCCAGCACCAGTTCGTGCCCGCACACGCCGAGCAGCTCCGCAACGGCCTTGCCGATGCCCTGCGCGGCCCCCACGATCACCGTCCGCTCTCGGATACCATTCACATCATCTGTCACGGTCACCTCTGCACGGTCCGCTGTGGTGATTCAGCCGACAGTATCTCGGGGCGCTGCCGTGACATGTGACGAATACCTGCGCCACCACCGGCCGCACTGCACGGCCCTCGACCATGAGTACCGGTGCAGCGTATGGCGTCGACGATCGTCGATAGCCGTTGCAGGTAGTCCGCGCGGGAGATGCCGAACTCCAGGAAGATGTCGGCATCGGTGGACCCATGAAACGGCGCCCACGCGCGGGCATGGCGCAACAGGTCGAACTCGGCGCGGGTGATACCGAAAGCCTCCCAGGCGTACTCGCCCCGCGTCACCGCCACATCAACCAGACGTCCGACCAGTTCCCACACCGGTTCGCGTCGAAGCACTCTGGAGCTGACGCCAGCGGGTACCGGCTCGCTGACGGTCCGACTCATCACGCCGCGGCCGGCGGATTCCCCTACCACGGGTGGGGTCCGTCCGCGCCAAAGAAGCTCGCAGTCGGGCGGTCGTCGGAGTCATCGAGCGCCACTCTGATGGCGGGCGCGGCGCCGTCAGCAGGCGACAACACACCTCGATTCGCGTTCATATCGGTGCTGACGAACCCCGGCTCAACCGCATTCACTCGAATATTGCTGTCCGAGAGCTCTTTTGCGAAGGCGATGACGGCAGCATTGAGTGCCGACTTCGATGAGTTGTAACCCAGCGAGTTGACCCGATAGAACTGGCCCTCCGGATCAAGAGCGGCGGTCAGAGAACCCGTCATGCTACTCACCATGACGATGCTTCCTGCGGGGGCCGTACGCACGAGCGGGAGGAATGCCTGCGTGACACGGATGGCACCAAAGACATTGACCTCATAGATCTGCTTGATGCCGTCGAGGGTCTCTACTGAGGGAAGGGTCGTGAAACCATGAGCGAGACCGGCATTGTTCACCAAGACATCGACACGAGGTACACTCTGGGCGACCTGCTTTGCCGCGGCCACGACACTCTCGTCGTCGGTCACGTCGATCTCCAACAGACGTACGTCTATGGCACCAGCTGGTCGCGCCGATATCAATGCATCGACAGCCTCCTCCCCTCGATGACGGTCGCGCGACCCGACGAAGACCGTCGCCCCGGCGTCGGCCAGCCCCTGTGCGATAGCGAATCCCACGCCCTTGTTCGCGCCGGTAACAACCGCGATCTTCGTCGTTGCGGAAATTTCACTCATCCTTGTCTCCTGATGGCCTTATCTTCGTATGGCCCTATCTCCTGATATGGCCCTATCTCCTGATACTGGTCAGCGATACAACGACACCGCGAAGTCGGTCATCGCGGAGCCTTCCCATAGGGCACCGGATTCGACGAGCTCATCGATATCGGCGCATGGGATGCCCACCGACTCCAAAACCTGGCGCGAATGCTCACCCAACCCGGGCGGTCCGAGGACCTCAGCCGGCCGCCCCCGCTCGAAGGTCGCATAGCGGGCCGGGACAAAGAACTCTTTGCCATCCGCACGCGACAACGCGCCAAGATAGTGGTCGCGAAGGATCTTCGGTTCGGCGGCCAGATCGTGATAGGTGATCGCCTCGGCGGCCGCACCTCCCGCCCCATCGACACGGCTGACCACGTCGTCGGTCGTCAGCGACTCGAGCGTCGTCTGAATCTGCGCGGCCAGGTCTTGCCCATCGGACTGCCCAGCGGGCAACAGACACGCTGCAATTGCCGAGTCGACTGACGGCAGCCACACGCGCACATACCCATTCAAGGTTCGGTAGTAGCGGTCCAATGGGCTCGGACCCGGATAGTCGAGACCACCTAGCTGCACCGGCGGCCGACTTTGGTAGCGGACCAGTTCCCCGCATTGCATATACGCTGCCACGATGGTCAGCGACACATCGAATCGTTGCCCGACCCCACGGCGAAGGCGATGATAGAGCGCCAAGCACGACGCGAATGCCATCGCACACGCAGCGGTGACATCGTTGACAGCAATGCTGGAGAACACCGGATCAGCGTCACCGCCCTGCGCTGCCATCATGCCTGACACCGCCTGCAGAATGGGATCGAATCCGGGTTTACCGGCGAGTGGGCCGACCTCGCCGAAACCGGTAATGGATCCGGTGATGATATCCGGACGCACCCGTGTCAGTGACTCATGGTCGATCCCGAGACGTCGAAGTACCCCTGGCCGGAAGTTGTCCAGAACCACATCGCTGCTCTTGACAATGTCACGAAATACCTTGGAACCGGCCGTATTACGCAGATCCAACGCAAGGCTTCGCTGGCCACGATTGTAATGCCAGCCGATGCCCCGGAAATTGTCTCCCGCGCTCGGCTCGACCTTGACTACGTCGGCACCCAGGTCAGCGAGAAGGGAGCCTGCCAATGGGCCGGCTAGTACCGCTCCCAGATCAAGCACCCGAAACCCAGTCAATGGCCCGCCGGACGAGGGCCCACCGGTGCCCGGTGCGGTGTTCGACGAACCCGACGACCAACACGCGGCGTCGACGAACTGTCGAGGCCGCGGTCGTTGCGCCCGAGAACCGGTGAGATCAACGGGAGTCCAGGGCATCTCGACTGATCCGACCACGGGATCATCGACAACCTGCCGTTGCTCCAGAGCCACCGACTGCGGATGGTCCAGAAACTCGCCGGCATCGGCGACGATACTCGCCGGACAATCGACCTCGTCTAGCGCGGTCAGCCATTCCGCACACGGGCGAGTGGCGAATGCCTCAGCTATCCGCGCTCGCACCCAGTCCCGATTCTCAACCGAATACAGCTTCGTGTGTTGCCCGTCAATTCTGGGGTCGGTCAGGATGTCTGCGACCCCGAGAAGCTTGAACGCGGCGATCTGGAACTTGGGCAGAAGCGCACCCAGCAGCAGCCAGTTGCCGTCGGCACACCGATACGTCGAGTAGGGGGGATTGGGTCCATGGGCGCCGACTGCCGTCGATGGAGGCGGAGAATCCGGGTCGACGACCATGGTGGCGGCAGCGGTGATCTGTGCGGCGTTCATGCCATCCACCGTCACCAGCTGACCCCTACCGCTTCGCTCGCGCTCGATGAGCGCGGCAACCGTGCACGTCGCTCCCCACAGTGCCTGCTCGTAGGTGAGGTAGGGAAAGACGGGTTCGACTGGGCCGCCATCACTCGACGACTGACGACGCCCGATGCCCGTGGCTGCACTCATCAGCCCATCGGCCGCACGGTCGGGGACCTCATCACCCACCCTGAATCGGGTGAGAGACAAATGAACGACTCGCGGGTTCCGCTCGCCGAGTAGGTCGATCACCTCTGCGGCTCCGGCACCGGTGGTGATGATGACATCAGCGTCGGCCGCGAGGGTGATCACCTTGTCCGAGTTACGGTCTGCGTCGAGTAGACGCTTATTGCGATCCCACATCGGCGCCTCGGGAGGAGAGGTGTCGGAATCACCTGGGCGAATCACGTCAGCGCCGAAGTCACCCATCAGCATGGCGGCGATACGCCCGACCGACGCGACGCTGAGATCAAGAACCGCGATGCCGTCGAGCACGGTCTCGCTTGAACCGTTAACTGACACTGGAATTCTCCTTTTTCACGAACGGATTACGACGGTGAGCCGGGAACGGGCTCGGTCGCGGTCGTGGTTGGCGCCGCTGCCCCACTGACAATCGAACCGGTGTCGACCGCCGAGAGGACCCTGATGGCCTCAATGGTGTCGAACGCCTTGCGAATCCGACCGTTCAACACGACACCCGCGGTCGCCACGCAGACGACTCCGGCCGCTGCATATCTCATCAGTGGTCACCTTCTCTCGGCGCAGGCTGTGTAGCCGTCACCACTGGTGAACGACGTGTTCCCGTCGCATAGCGCAGGAACGGAGACCTGAGCACTTTGGTGAGTACGCCATAGGAAATGACTCCGTCCGGCCACTGAGTCGCAATGCGTCCGGAATCACTTCGGTAGTAATTGTGCTCGTACTGGAATGCCGTCCCGGCGAGCATGCGCTGCACCACCACATCGTAGATATCTGCCGCCCAACCGCGGACCTCCACGAACTTGGCACGACACCGCTCGGCATGCCGGATCGTGGAACTCACGAACGACGCCTGCAGTTCGAGGTTGGAGACGATGGTGCCGCCGTTGGTATTCGGTCCGTACATGATGAAGAAGTTCGGAAACTCTGGCACCATCAGGCCCAGAAATGCCCGATCATCGCCATCCCAATAGTCGTGCAGGCTCTTCCCCTCACTCCCGATCACCTCGAGGGTCGAGAGGAACTCCGCTTTGAACCCGGTCGACATGATCAGCACATCGACTTCGTGATGATCACCTGCGGCGTCGATCACGCCATTCTCGGTGACCTCAGCAACCGCTCGCGATACGAGTTTCACGTTGTCCGACAACAGGGCTTGGAAGTACGTGTCGCTGATCACCGGGCGCTTGCCCCCGTATGGATGTCGGGGCGTCACAGCCTCGATGAGGTCCGGGTGACCTTCCAGAGACGATTCGAGATACTGTCGTGCCCCGGCTTCAGCTGCACGGTTCTGGCGCGATCCCGGCCGCCACAGCGCGGCACCGAACTGCGCCCGGTCTCGCTGGAACAACGTCTTCAGTCGCACGATGCGTTGAGCTACTGGCGATTCCAGGGCCAGACGTTCTCGCGGCGTGTAGTCGCGGGCGCGCTTGGGGACAATCCAGTTTGGTTCACGACTAAACATCGTGACTTGTTTTGCCACCCCTTTCAGAGCCGGGACGAGTTGTGTCGCCGTCGATCCGGATCCAACGATCGCCACCCGCTTGCCGGTGAGATCGACGTCATGGTTCCACTGGGCAGAGTGGAACATTGTTCCTTCGAAACTCGACAACCCGGGAAGGTTCGGGATGTTCGGGTCGCTGAGCAGTCCGACTCCACTCACCACGTATCGTGCCCGCATGATCTCTTCTCCCCCGGAGATGATCGAGTACTCGCACGCGTCCTCATCCCAGATCACCGATTGGATATCCACACCGAATCGGCAATCCTTGCGCAAGTCGTAGGCGTCGACGACCGCTGACAGATACTGCTGGAGCTCGGCCTGCCGGACGTGTGTACGACTCCAATTCCACGGCATCCACGAGAAGCTGTAGAGGACCGAAGGCGTGTCGACCTCCGCTCCGACGTAGGTGTTGTGCCACCACGTACCACCCGGTCCTGTGGCGCGGTCGAAGAGGGTGATCCGCCGATACCCCGCGCGACGCAGTTTCACCGCCGCCCCGATGCCGGCGAAACCGACCCCGATGATGGCGATCGTTGGATCCGGTCCGCGATTGCGGCTTCTCAGTGTCATCATGTCTCTACTCACTGTGGTTCTGGTCGTCCGAACTCATGTCGATCAAGGCATGTGTGGCCGATACGCCACCATCGACGACGAGTACTTGTCCGGTGATGTACGACGCTGCCGCCGACGCCAGGAATACTGCAGCGCCACCGATATCGGAAGGACGTCCGCGACGTTGCAGAGGCACCTTCGCCGCCAACGCGGTGTCGCCGGCGCGCGCGGGCGTGTCGATCGTTCCCGGAGCGATGGCATTGACCCGCACCCCGTACTGACCGTTCTCGATAGCCAACGTCCTCACGAGGCTGTTGACCCCGGCCTTTGCCGCACCGTAGGCACCGTGCAGCGTCGATGAAGCCAACGCACTGACCGACGAGATGGCCACAATCGAACCCTGCCGCGCGGGAATCATCAGGTGCAGAGCTTCTTGCGCAACCACCCACTGCTGTCGCAGATTGAGCGCGAATACCGTGTCCCAGTCATCATCTGAAGCATCTGCGGTCGGCGACCACCGCGACGACCCGACGACATTGACCAGGATGTCGATACCACCGCGTTGACGTGCGATCTGGGCGAAGGTGTCATGGACAGACTCCCGATCAAGAACATCGACCGTATGCGCGGAACTCTCGACGCCGAGGGCACGTGCGGCCGCCGCCGAGTCGTGTGCCGCACTCGCGTCGCGATCCAGACATGCGACCTGCGCCCCCACGCGGGCCAGCCCCTCAACACATGCTCGGCCGATGGCCGGGCCCGTACCGACGACCACCGCGCTCCGCCCTGCGAGGCCGATATCCCAGGCTTCGCCGCATGATCGGTTGTCACTATTGGTACTCACGGAGTGTTACTCGCCTTCACTCGAATTTTCCTGTCTCCCAATATCTGTCACGTCACCAATCGCACTGATCAGCGCGTCTGCAATCTGTAGGTGGCCGGCGTCACCAGGGTGGATTCCGTCGACCAGATCCGCTTTGTCCACGAGGTGCGCGCCAGGGATCAACGCCAGTGCCCGATCTGTGGACGCGAGTTCGCTCACTGTGTCCTCAATTGCGCGGCGCAGCTCAGTAAGCGTCGCTCCGAGGAGATTGGGCGTGGATTCCGCCGCCGGTCGCACTATCGGACTGATGACCACGATCGGAACCTGCGGGCGAACACCCCGAATGATGCCCACGAAGTCGCGCACTATCCCGCCGAGGTGGATCGCACCGGTCGGGATGGTGCTCCAGTTGTTGGTTCCGAATGCGAGTGTCACGACGTGCGATTCAAGGGTCGCGAGATACTCGGCGATGACCAGTTCACCGCGGGCGGATGCGGCGAAGCCCAGGTTCCAGACGTCCAGGCCTAACGATCGGCCGGCGATCGCCGGGTATGACCGGCCCGGGTCAGAAACCGACCAACCCTGAGTGATGGAGTCACCGTACGCGATCCACCGGGGGGCCGGCTCTACGGGAAGAATGCACCCGCCGATCGGCACCAACCCGGTCGGGAACGCTTGTCGCGATTCAGGTAGGTAGATGGTGTGCGTCTCACCGTCCGAGGACAGTGGCACCCGTACCCGGCCGCCGAATTCCGGCACCTCGACCGCCGCCCGGCACTCAGAACCAACCCAGACCGAGATCACCTCTCCCATGGTTGGAGCCGCCAACCTGTGGCGGGGGGACACTACGAGATCAACCGCCACGGCCTCGGCATAGGACACCAGCCGGAGTGCCAGTCCAGCGCTCACATGCGCGGCGTCCCAGGTATCAGCCGGCAGCCGGCCACGCACATTTTCGGGAAGACGCACCCCATTGGGGGCGCCACCAACCACAAATCGATCCAGCGCTGGTACCGGTGGGGCATCGTCTGGTGCGGTAGCTGCCGAACCAGAACCCTGCTGGGTCGACGACGAAGGCTGGCGGTGATTCACATGAGTCCGTTCGTATATATGAACATTCGACTGTATTATTGAACACTGTAGGTGTCGTAGACCACAGTCGTCAATAGCGGAAGCGACTGATCACACGCCAGACGCTGGTTGCGCCACGTCACACCGCTGAGTACTGTCGGCATCATTGGGTCGTATATACGAACGAGTATTCATATATATGAACGTAGTCCCGTCAGGCTGTCTATCGACCGCTATGAGCGTGCGCATCCACATGAAAGACGAGTGAGGTATCCATGGACGGCACATCGATCCTTCCCGAGGCGCCCCAGTTCCGGCGTGTGCTCGGACACTTCCCCACAGGCGTGGCCGTGGTGACAGCCATCTCGACCGAGCACAACCCTGTCGGGATCGCCGTGGGTTCATTCACCTCTGTCTCGCTCGACCCCCCGTTGGTCGCCTTCCTGCCATCGAAGAGTTCGACCACGTTGCCGGAGATCCTCGCGGCAGGCACCTTCTGCGCGAATGTGCTCGGCGCCCACCAGGAGCCCTACAGCCGCGCGTTCTCCGCGAAGGGAGGCGACAAGTTCGCCGATATTCCCTGGCGGCCGGCGAGCAGCGGCTCCCCCATCATCGATGATGTGATCGCATGGATCGACTGCGATATCACCGAAGTCACCGAGGCCGGCGATCACTACGTCGTCTTCGGCCGCGTCCGGGAGCTTGACCTCGACTCCTCGAAACCGCCGTTGGTCTTCTTCCGCAGCGAATACCGTCAGCTGGGGTAGCGATGAGCTTGCCCAGCACGGCATTTCCGCGTACTCACGCGCACCGAAAGGCTTTCTGATGCCGCGACAATCACCGATACCCGATGAACTCGACGCACCTTTCTACGCCGCTGCCAACGAAGATCGACTGGTCATTCAGTTCTGCACCGACTGCGACCGCTGGCAGTACCCCCCCAAGCACAACTGTTCGGCATGCTCGCACTCCATCGGGCTGGTGTGGCGACAGGTCTCCGGCGACGGCACGATTTACTCGTTTGCCATTGTCCACGACACACAGATCGCGGTGCTACGCGACGAGCTTCCCTTCGCGGCCGCTGTGATCGAGTTGAACGAGTGCCCGGGCATCGTGATGGTCTCGCATATTCACGCCAGCAGCCCTGGCGATGTCGAGATCGGGCTCGCGGTCCGTGTGACCTTTGTTCCCACCGTGGCCACTGACCAGAAGGTTCCCGAATGGGTGCTGCAATGACCGCCACCGCATTGACGCTTCGGCCAGCTCCCGACCGAGTTGCCCGCGCCGATCCACAAGCCTCCCCGTTCAACGCACCACTCCTGACCGAAAGATAGCGAGGACACACCCGTGGCACCTGCGCCCACCATCAAGGAGTCGGCCGCCGGGCTCTACCGCACTCACGACGGACTGGGTCCGTGGCCCTACCGCGGCAAGGTCGCCGCTGTCGGAATCGGACATTCCCCCACCGCCAGGCGTTGGGACGGCACTCCGGATACCGCGATCGGCGCACAGACAATCGCGGCGATCCGCACCGCCATCAAGGATGCGGGAGTCGACGCCAGCGAGGTCGATCTGCTCGTGATGGACTGCAAGACGACCGCGGGAGGTTCGCCATGGCCGGTTGGTGAGTCGGTACCCAAAGAGGTAGTCGAACAATTCATCTCCTCCTCGAACCCTCTCGACGGCGTGGCGCAGCTGAGTCCGCAGTGGCTCTTGCTCAATCTGCCCGAACTATCCGGGGTGAAACTCGTAATCCTTGCCACTGAATGTATTTCGATGGTGCTGGCCGCCTCCGCAGAAGCCGTCGGTAGGGGCGTGGGCACTACATGCGTAGCGGTGAAAGCGTGGCACAATCTTCCTGGACGTTACGGTGTCCGCGGCGCCACTGCCGAATCAGTGCAGACGGGCAACGCGAAGTACGGCGTGCACGGGTACGGCGTCGCCGGCACGAATTGTTTCGGCATCGCCACGCAGTTTCGTCGCTACCTACACAAGTACGGCAAGACACGCGAAATGATGGCGCCCTTCGTCGTCAACTCTCGGGACAACGGGCTGCTCTTTCCCGAGGGGTACTGGGCCCAGCATTCCCCGACCCCGATCACGATCGACGACTACGTCCACGCTCGGCCGATCGCCGAGCCGGCCAATCTGCTCGACAATGATCTGCCCATCCATGCCGCGGCGGCCTATGTGATCACCACATCAGAGCGTGCCATCGACCTTCGCCACCGCCCGGCCTATGTCCTCGGTCATGCCGGAACCGGGGTCGTCGATGGTGAGTCGTACACCGGAGTCGCGCCGCGCAGCACCATGCAGACACTCGAAGAAGCCGAGGACCTCGCCGCCGCAACCGCGCGGCGGGTATACGAATCTGCCCAGGTCACCGCGGCAGACCTGGCTTTCGAGAACTGCTATGACGGTTTCAGCTTCTTGCATCCGTTCCATATCGAGGGATTCGGCTACGCCGGAATACGGCCAGGCGAGGCACTCGACCTCTACCAGACCGACATCAGTATTTCCGGCCCACATCCGGTTTCTCCGAGCGGCGGCAACATCGGCGGCGGACGCACCCGATGGTGGAGCCACACCGACTCGATTCAGCAGATTCAGCTCCGGGCGGGTAAACGGCAGATCACTCAACCCGCGACGGTGGGTCTGTCCGGCGGATTCACTCAAGATTGGAACAATTTCATCGTGTGGAGCCAGACACCAGACGGGCCGTGATCACACACATCGCTACACAAACGGCATAGGCCCAGGCGATACCCCGGCTGAGGCTATCCAACTGAGAACTATTCGACGAGAGCAGACTTCGTGAACTACCTCAATCAACTTGCCCAGCTGGAGGGTAAGACCGCCGTGGTCATCGGTGGCGCCGGCGGCCTCGGCGCAATGTCGGTCCGCGCCTTCGTCGGCTGCGGAGTCCAGGTCACCGTACTCGACCGAGATGCCGAAGCCGCGCAGGCACTCCAAGCCGAACTGGGCGAGGCCATCGGTATAGTCGTCGGTGATGCGCGGCGACCAGACGCGCTGGAGGAGACACGGAAGGCAGCTGGCGAGAGCATCGACATCCTCGTCAATATTGTTGGTGGGACCTTCTGGTCCGAACTCGATCAGCTGAGCGACAACGCCATCGATAGCCTCGTGCGCCTGAACTTTCACGCTCCAATCGCCGCGATTCGCTGCTTCCTGCCACTGCTGAGGCAGGGTTCGGCAGCGTCGAGCGCGGGTGCCTCGATTATCAATGTCACCTCTATCGAGGCTCACCGCGGTGCACCGGCCATTTCGGTCTACGCCGCCATGAAATCCGCCCTGACCAGCATGAGCGCTTCGCTGGCTGTCGAACTCGCGCCGGACGGGATCCGTGTCAACACCATGGCTCCCGATATTCTCGAGACTCCCGCACTGTTGAAGATCCTCGGACACGAACACGCTTCACCGGAGGCGGTCAGCGCACGCTATCGCGCGACCATCCCCCTCGGTCGTGGCGGCGACCTCGAGGACTGGGCCGGTGGCCTGCTCTTCTTGGCCTCCGGACTATCCCGGTACGTGACCGGCCAGGCCCTCCACATCGACGGCGGAACCAGCGCTGCAGCCGGATTCACTCGGTGGAACGGCGATGGGTGGTTCCCTTTCCTCCCGCTCGATGTCGCTGCACACATGCCCGAGATCGATGAGATCCGCGGCGCCCCCAGCGGCGATCACACCTCGCCCGCACCTGGCGAAGCGGCCGACAACCCCACGAGATGAGCAGTAGCCCAATGGAGAAGAACTATCCAGAGTTGTTTCGCCGCAGAGCATTTCGTGATCCTGATCGACGTGCTCTGACTTTCGACGAGCAAACCTTCAGCTACGCAGAAGTCGTGGAGTCGTTCGAATCCCTCGCCGCAGGCTTGCTCGAGCGAGGTCTGCGCCCAGGCGATCGGGTTGTCTACGCCGGACTCAACCACCCGTCGCTGATCTTCACCATGTTTGCCGTGATGGACCTCGGTGCTGTCTTCGTGCCAGTTGATCCGCGACTGGCTCCGCCTGAACGGGAATGGGTTGTCGACGATCTGCGTCCATCGATGCTGGTCGTCTCAGACGATGTCCGAGAGGAGTTCACTCAGTCGTTGCGCAACCGTCCGGAGACACAGTCGGTCCACATCCTCTCGGCCGACGGCACCGGCGTCGAAAGCATCGGCGCATTGGTGGCGGGCAATACGCCACTGTGCCGCTGCTCACCGGATCTCGACGATCCCGCCGCCATTCTCTACACATCCGGGAGCACCGGACGCAGCAAGGGTGTCGTGCATTCGCACCGCATGATTCTCAGTAACGCCATCAACCTTGCCCGCCTGCTCGGAACGCAGCGCGACGACGTGGGGCTAGTCATGACCCCGCTGTTTCACACAGCAGGCTTCTCGACCAACCCACCGACCATCTGGGCCTATGGCGGCGAGATCGTACTGCTCCCCAAGATGAGTGGGCAGGCGGCAATTGCCGCGATCGCCGATCGTGGTGTCACACGCATCGATACCGTCACCGCAGCGCTTGGCGTGCTGTTTGCCACGCCGGGTTTCGACGACACCGATCTGTCCGGCTTGCGCTCGCTCAATGTCGGGGGTGCGGCGATCCCGGTCGACCAGGTGAACACGTTCCGCGAACACGGCACGAAGGTCTACATGGCCGCGGGAATGACCGAGTGCTGCACGGCAGTCGCACTCGCTCCTGAGCTGATCGACGAGAAGCCGACCTCGGTGGGTAAACCGCTGTCCTTGAACGATGTTCGTATCGTCTCGCTCGAGGATGGCGAGGAGGTGAACGTTCCCGACTCGCCCGGCGAGCTGTGGCTTCGGGGCCCGGCCGTGACGCGCGGGTACTGGAACAATCCCGCCGCCGACGCCGAGGCTTTCGATGGCGACAATTGGTTCCGCACCGGCGACATCGCCAGGCTCGATGCCGACGGTGACATGTATTTGGTCGGCCGCGTGAAGGACGTCATCAAGACCGGCGGAGAAAGCGTGGCCGCAATCGAAGTCGAACGAGTAATCGCTGCTCACCCGGCGGTCAATCAGGTCGCAGTCGTCGGCGCTCCCGACCAGCGGTGGGGCGAGACGATCGTGGCGGTGGTGTCACTCAAACCCGGTCAGGATCTCGATCTCGACCAGGTACGGGACCACTGCGCCGGACACCTCGCGAGGTTCAAGCTCCCCACCCGACTCCTCATCACCAAGGATCTACCGATGACTGCCTCGGGCAAGATCGCAAAGGGCAAGGTACGCGAACTGGCCGCGAGCAGGCGCGACGCACCCTGACAACCGTCCTACAACCTTACGATCGCGACGCCATCGGACTCGGTCGAAATCCTCCGGGCACCAATCGGTCAGGTAGGCGTCACCAGGCCCCACATACTCTGTCCCAGACTTCACGGATTGGAAAACCTCATGAAGATAACAGTTTTCGGCGCAGGTGGATTTCTCGGATCAGCGATCACCCGGCATCTCGCGGACAAGGGGCATGCCGTCTCGGGATTTGTCCGCAGCGATTCTGCTGCGGCAAGGGCGCGGGCGGCCGGCGCGGAAGTAGTCCGGGGGGACCTCGCTGACATCGCGAGTACCGTCGCCGCGGTTGACGGCGCACAGGCCGTCGTCTTCGCCGCGCAACTGCTGATGGAGCCGGAACGCACGGCGGTCCGGGCGCTCCTCGACTCGCTCGCCGGCACAGGCGCGGTGTTTCTCTTCACCTCGGGTACCGGCGTGTTGTCTCAGCGTACAGATGGCGACTGGAGTGAAGACACTTTCGCCGAAGCTGACCAGTTCACACCGTCGAAATACATTGGTGCACGGGTTGATACCGAAAACGAGGTGCTGGGATTCGCCGATCGCGGGGTCCGCACCGCCATCGTTCGGCCCGGAATGATCTGGGGCCACGGCGGATGCCCCATGATTCGAGAGTTCTACCGCGGCGCCATCGAACGCGGATTTGTGGGATACCTCGGAGCCGGGCTCAATCTGTATTCAAATGTGCATGTCGACGACGTCGCGTCACTGTACGGGATGATTGTGGACGACGATCAGGCCAGCGGCATCTACCATGCGGTCTCGGGCGAGACCAGCTACCGGACATTGGCCCGGGCCGTGGCCGATGACATCGGGGTCCCTTGCCAGAGCATCGATTTGAGCCAAGCAATTGATATTTGGGGCAAGACCACAGCCATCATCTATTTCAGCGTATGCAGCCGGGCACGTGCCCACCGGAGCCGTACCGAGCTAGGCTGGCAACCGGACGCCACCAGGCTGGATATCCTCACCGATATCGGCCACCGCGAGTATCGCACTGTGCTTCCTCGTGTCGAGAGCACCCGGTGACCGCCGACGGAGGCCGTCACCGCAAGCGGCCCCGGCGACTATTCGACGCGCAGCCGATCCTGGCGGAGGGGAATGTGACCCCCGATGGCTACTGTCATATGTGAGGTCAGGTTCAGTAGTCGATCGACAGCCTCGTCAATCGTCACCGAACTGCTGTCGGGAAGGTGCACGGTGACCGCCAGCCGAACATCTCCGGCGGGGTCGAAGACCGGCGCAGCGATGAAGATGGCGTTGGACCGCGGCGAGGCGACATCGGCCTCACCGTCAGGAGTGAGGAGGTAGGAGCCCAAACCCGTTCCGCCTATTTGTGTCTCGATGGCCCGCCGCGTGTTGGCCGAGTCGAGGTCGTTGGTCTCAACCGTGGTCAACACCGAACGCCAGGAGGGTATGTCGCGCGACGCGACATACCCTGCGGCGCGGGTTTCCGCCAGTGATTCGAGGTACACCTCGACCGACTCGCTATCCGCGTCGACTCCCGCCAGCCATTGTTTCACGACATCATCAGGCGCCCATGCGAAGAAGGTGGTACCCAGCGGCGGTACCAGCGGCAACCGCTGCCCGGGTCGGGCCATTGCGCCGAAGATGGTCATCGGACCGTAGTAGGTCAGGTGCAGAATCTCGCCTCCGTCACGGATACTTGTCATCACGGCAACGCCGAGATCGTCGGCGAGCGCATTGAGTTCATCTTTGGCCAGATCGAGCGGCTGGAATCGCCGCTCGGCGACCAACCCAAGCGGAATCAGCGCAGGCCCCAACGCATACCGGCCACTGGACGTCTCTTTCGTAAGGTACCGACGTTCGGCGAGAGTGGTCACGATCGCATGACAGGTCGCCTTGTTGAGCGAGAGTCGTCGAGCCAATTCAGACACCGTGAACCCATCGTCTGGATGCGATGCGAGATAGTCGAGCACCCGCATCACGCGCGTAATGGGTGGGCTAGCCACAGCCAAAATCCCTCTCTACATCACACTGAGGCACGACGTTATCGCCGTCCCCGACAGGGTCGGTACGTCAAACCATACACCGAGGCAAGGGCATTCCCCGGGAGCACGCAACCGTCGTAGGCCGTGGGCGACGATGGTGGCGGTTGCGGCGAGGGCCGCGGCCACTCCGCCTATTCGACGAGGTGAGCAGCGGGGCCACACTCCGGCCGGTCGATTGTCGCGCACTCCTGGCCGCGGGCCGATCAGAGGCTACGCGACTACGATTCAACGCAAACCATAGACCGGAATACTCACGGAACTCACGATTCGAACTGGCAATTCCCCGCTATGTGCCCCGAGTCACCTGTTGACGATGTTCATGGTTTACGTCACACTAATTGCGCCGGTGCATCGTCAGCCCGCAACACGGCACCGCGTTCGGATCGGCCGACCACATCCGGTTCGGCACCTCGCCGACAGTTCCCGTAGCCCCCCGCACCAGAAAGCGAACCATGACACGACTCAAAGGGAAGACCGCACTGGTACTGGGTGCGTCGAAGCCTGGAAACATGGGACAGACGATCGCACGCGCCTTCATTGCCGAAGGCGCCGACGTCGTCGTTTCCGGCCGAGACATTGACGAGGCCAACCGGTTCGCCGAGCTCCGCGGGGCATCGGCGCTGGCCTGCGATGTCCGCTCACGAACCGAGGTATTCGACCTCTTCCACGAGGTGGCACGGCTACACGGCGGTGTCGATGTCGCCGTGAGCACCGCGGCTACCGGCCTATTGCCGACAACCATTCTCGATACGACCGAGGACGACGTGGAATCGATGGCTTCAACCATCTTCAAGGGCGGCTTCTACTTCCTTCAGGCCGCCGTTGACTCCATGCAGGACAAGGGCGGTTCGATCATCACCGTCACCAGCGCGGTCGCTTCCATCATGTTCGAGAATCACGGCATTTACATGGGCGCCAAGGCAGGCCTCGAGCACCTCACCAGATCTGTCGCGAACGACTACGGGAGGGCGGGCATTCGCGCCAACTCGATCGCCCCCGGATACACCCAAACCCCTATGGCTGAGCGCTTCTCCGCACCAGGCGTAGTCGAAGCATTCTGCCGCGAGATCCCATTGGGGCGCCTCAACACCGCCGAGGACGTGGCCAATGCCGCAGTCTTTGTCGCCTCTGACGAATGCTTCATGACCGGCCAGACCCTCCACGTCAATGGCGGTCTCACACTGCGACGCAATCCGACCGTTGGCGAACTCACGGCCGCAATGAATCAGGCGGCGGCCACCACCTGAGCCCGTCTCTGGGGCCGAAATCTGTGGAGTGACAGCGCCCGGAAGACGATTGACACGTGATCTGGAACACTGTAGGGTTTGTTTGCAATCGCGATCCTGTGTTCGCATTATTGAACGCTTGCCACGGTGAACTGGCAATTTCAGCAGACTCGCGCCAGTGCTTGTCGTTGGCTACAGCGCACGGCGCCACACCACGTGGTGGGTAGGTGCGTGAGTTCATCGACGGCTTTGCCGACAGTTCCACATTCCGCAAGGAGACGATCACCATGACCACCGACTTCACATCAGCAACCGACGCTGCCGAGCACGAAGTCCGCAACCTCCTGATCGACCGTGCACGCGAAGTGGCGGCACTCATCGATGCCGAGGCCGACGAGACCGAACAAGGCGGGAAGGTCACCGGGAAAGCCGTTGCCGCGATTCGCGAGCAAGGGTTGTTCTGGGCCGGCATCCCGGAGGCCGCCGGCGGATCCGGTGGCAGCACCATCGATGCCATCGAGGTTGTCGAAGAGCTCTCCCGTGCCGATGCCTCTGCCGGCTGGATCGCCATGGTCAACATCAGCGCCGCCGGAATGATCGCCGGATATATGCCCGAAGCCGGTGCCTCCCAACTCTATTCGCCGACCACTCAGAGCATGGTCGCCGGATTTGCGGCACCGGTGGGAAAGGGGGAGAAAGTCGACGGCGGCTATATTCTATCGGGGCGATGGACCTTTGCCAGCGGCTCGGACTGGGCAGACTGGTTCGGGTTGGGTTTCACCGTGGTCGACGCCGACGGCGCTCCCCTCCTCGATGACAAGGGCGCCCGGCAGGCCCTGTACGCGGTCCTGCCCAGCACCTCGGGTGACATCGTGCGCAACTGGGACGTCACCGGCCTGGCAGGCACCGGAAGTCACGACATCGACGTCACCAAGGTCTTCGTGCCCGACGACCGAATCATGGATGCCTACTCGCTCGACCCGGTGCGCCCGGAGTCTGTCTTCGCCCTGGGCAAAGATGGCATCGCGGTGGCCGGGCATGCGGGCGTCGCGCTGGGCATCATGAAACGCGCTCTTCAGGAAGTCGCAGAGATCACCGAAGGCAAAGGCCGACGCGGCTATCCCGGCCCTGTGGACGAGTATCCGGTATTTTTGTTCGAGTTCGCCAAGGCCGACGCGCAGTACCACAGCGCGCGGGCCTACCTTCTGGAGACCTATCGGGCGGCCGAGGCCCAGGCCATTCAGGAAGGGCAGATCAGCACCGAACTCCGAGCGCGTATGCGCCACGCCGCGGTGTGGGTGCACCGGGTTATGGAAGAGGTCGTTGCCTTCGCTCGCCTCTGGGGTGGCACACAGGCATTCCGCAATCCGTCAGTTCTCGGGCGGGTGGTCCGGGACGCGAACGTCGCCGCCCAACACCTCCACGTGGACAACATCTGGCTCGTCGACGTCGCGCGCGAACTCGTCGCCACCGCCAAGAAACGATGACCGCCGTGCCCGCCGCTTTCACCCCACGCCCAGACGAGTGTCGTCGGGCACCGTTGCCGCGATGACTGACTCGTGGGGGCGTTGGGGCCACGAGGATGAACGAGGCGCCCTGAATCTCATCACCCCCGACCGAACCGTCGCCGCAGCACATTCAGTACGCACCGGTCAGGTGTACCCGCTGGGCCTGCCGATCCAACGCGAAGGCGTTCCCGTCTTCGCCTACCGCGGTCCCTCCCAACGCCTAACGCTCACGACGGAACGGGATGAGCACCGTTGGTCGGCCGCCGGCGCCCCACAAGGGGCCGGCGCCAACGCGGACCTACTCATCACACCCACTCACAATGGCACTCATATCGATGCCCTGTCGCATGTGTTCGATGATCACCGGGTGTACAACGGATTCCCCAGTTCATCTTTCACGCCATCGGACGGCGCACATCGGTGCGGGATCGACAAAGTGGGAGGGATTGTGGGACGTGGCGTGGTGCTCGATGTGGCCGCCGCCGCCAACGTTGACCATCTCCCGGAGACCGAGGCGGTCACAGCTGACATGCTCAAGGCCGCTGAAGTCATGGCGGGCATGCAAGTCGGCAGGGGCGATATCGTGCTGATTCACACCGGTTGGCTCCGCCACTATCTCGACGGGGTTCGCGAGGGCTACTCAGTCCCCCTCGACCGCACCCCCGGTCTCGATATGGGCGGCGCACGGTATCTGGCCGATCGAGATATCGCCGCTGTCGGGGCCGACAATCCTGCGGTGGAGGTCCTCGGACGCGACGGCGACGAGTTCATCGAAGTGCATCGCGAGATGATCACGAAGCGCGGTATCTCATTCATCGAGCTTCTCGATCTCCGGGAACCAGTCGCAGACAACGCCTATGCGGGAATGTTCATCACCGCACCACTACGCATAACCGGCGGATCCGGCAGCCCCGTCAACCCGCTGTTGGTCGTGTGAGTCCGCTGTTCGTCATCTGATCTGATGCGCTGCGGACTGCTCGTTCGTCTGCTCTGCGAAACCACCCGGTCCGAAATGGGCTTGTTTGA
>NZ_JASXSI010000033.1 GCF_030315685.1 Gordonia sp. ABSL11-1
CTCGGACACCACAACACGCCCCGACCACAGAACTCGATCCTCAAACCACAATTCCGATCAGTTCACCAGCCCACCGGTACCACACGAAAGTTCGAGGTTAGTAGTCGTATGGTGCGATGTCGGTGGCGACGAGGCTGAGGTGCTGGGCATCGATAGCGCCTGGCAGGTAGTTGAAGTACTCCGGTGAGGTCACCAAACGATCTGGGTCGATTCCGTGTACTTGCCAGACATCGACCGGGCCGCCGGTGTTGTTCATCCTGATAAAGAAGTCGCGTTCGAATGCACCGCACGCGATGAAGCACCCCTCCAGTTCAGGCTTGCGGCTGCCGGCGATACCGGGAGCAGCGCCCATCCGGCGAACATCGAGCCCATGAGCGGCGATCGAGTCACGGTTAACCACCGAGGACACGTGGAAGAATTCGCCCGCAGCCAACGTCCGACCTCCTCTGATTCTCGTTTCCGTGGCGGCAGTATGGCTCTGTGAGGTGTGCCGGAGCCAGTCACACGCCGCCGCGGTTGATACTCCGCGCCGTTGCTGAGCGGAATACTCTATGACGTACGCGATGTCGGTGTCCAGCGGTAATCGTCGGTGCGACACCACTGGGTGGGGCCGTCGTCGATGTGGATGGTGTCGAGGTTGAGCCACCACGTCGCATCAGGGTCCCAGCCGGCCAGCACGCTGGCCCCGTCGTGTTCGTCGACGGCAGTGGCGATGCCGGCGGTGCGCAGGGAGCCCCACACCGGTAAGGTGCACGCCGTCGAAGTCGGCGGCGACCGCGGTCCTCAGCCAGGTTCCCGCACGGCCCGCCGGACACCCCCTCGATACGATACCTCCGCCTATGTGACGTGAATGGCACCGACAGGTGAGAACTGTCGGCGCCTACTGGATCGCCGGTGAGGGCGACCACCGGGGAAGGCACGCACGCATCCATACCTCACGCAGCGCGACAGCGGCGAGTACGAGCAGCATCGAGATCACGGTGTGCGGTTGAGCCATGACGGAGTCGGGCGTGGCCACCACGAACAGTCCCAGCGCGGCGAACGGCACCAGCACCGTCACCACACCGGTGATCATCCGTCCCGACGCGCACGCGTCGATCAGGGCGGTGACCACCACGACGATGAACGCGATCAACGCATAGACGCCGGGGTCGTGCCACCACTGCGTGTAGGCGGGCTGCCATGCCACATCGACATATCCGGCGCCGCCGACGCGGGTCAGCGGGGCAAACATGGTCCATCCGCAGTCGGGGCCGAATGACGCCGCGATGCTCTGGTGGGTGTTCCACCAGTTGATTCCGCCGGCGAACAGAGTGGCGACGACGAAGACCCACCACCCGCCGTGGCCGACGGTACGGGACCACCGAGCTATCCGTGCGCGCGTCATGAGAACGACTATGCCTCATCGACACAGCGACTCATGCGTGGTTGTCGGCGCCGCCGAAGGGTGGCCACGACGTCGAGGTGAAGCTTGCTGAGTCGGTGATTAATCGAGGTAGCCGGTGTCGGAGTTGATCTGCGACAGGAAGTCGCGGATGGACTGCTCGTGTTGGGTGCGGGTCAGGATCGGTGGAGGCGGATGTGGGCGGAGTCCACTGGCCTGGTTCAGGGTGGTGCTGAACCCGTAGTCGGGGTTCGGGCCTGAGATCCAGTCGTAGGCGTACTGCCCTTCGGCGGGTCGGCAGGTGACGGTGAACGTCTCGCCATCGACGATCAGGGTCACGACGTCGTCGTCCGTACTCACGAAGCGGACCTGACATTGGCCCAGCCGACCGTGCGGGCGTGATCGAGCAGTCTTCGTTCCACGTGAGGGCGGTCGTCCGGAGCGGTTCGCCACTGCTCGACCAGGGTGCGTAGCGCGGCCGGTCCTGGCCCTTTGCCTGGTAATGATGTTGTGTCAGCGGGGTTTCCACTCCAGATGTGGGCTCCGATCACGGGGTGGACGAATCCGTCGCTGATGCGCGCTGACATCATCCGGCTGAATGCTCGATGCGCGGCGTGGCTGACTGCAATGCGCCGTTCGGTGGGATCGCCTGGTTCGCCACCGAGTGTGATAAGCAGGTCGTGGGCGAGGTGCTGCCTGCGCTCGGGAAGCCGATACGAGCGTGTCCGGGCGGGTTCGTCGTCGATCTCGGCCCACTGTCCGAGTGCAGTATCGACTGCGGCGTGTACCTCGGGCGGGATGAGCGCAGGTGTCAGATCACGACTCTCCCGGGTCAGCGCGAGGTAGGTGGTGGCGCCATAGGCAAAGGTGTCCCAGCTGCCTTCGTCGAAGGCGAAGCAGGTGGCGCGGTGGATGAACGAGTCGAAGGCGTCGCGGTGAAACGGTGAGCGACGGCGCAGACCGTCGGCCTGCCACACGGTCAGTCCGCCCCGCATGACCAGGCCGTCAAGCACCCGGAATTCGATATCGACAAGTCCCACAGACATCCACCGTAGCGGGCTGCGACGATGTGGGGTGTGATGCGCAGAACGCTCGATTTCAGTCGCCCGCTGCCTGCGGGGTGGAGTGAACTATCGCCGGAGGACAGTTCTCGCGCATGGTCGCGGTTCGCCGAGCGATTCGGGGGGTTACGGCCCAGCATCGGCCCCGTGGAGTGGCCGGCAATTCGCGAGCCGACACCATCGGTGACGTTCGACCTGAGCGTGGCTACGGCGACGCCCGGTCTGTGGGCGGCCCGCGGTGATGCGATCAACGCCGAGGCCCTGCGGTGTTTTCTGACCGCCTTCGACGATCCGGAATGGGTAGTGCTGGATTGGCAACACCCCAGCTACCAGTTGGATGCGGCAGTGCACGCAGCCACCGAGGACACCGAGTGGCGAGTCAGCGTGTACCCGAATGGCGACTACTACACGTTCGCGCGACCCGATTTCAGCGAGGGAACCTTCGGCCATCCGTGGGAACGCACTCTGTGCGTGTTCGGTCCGAGACTGGTTGAGACACTCGGCCATACCCTGTCGACCTGGCTGCCCCGCACCCGAGTCGACGGACAACCAGTCGACTAGCAGTCGCGCCCCGGAAAGACTGCGGGCACAATCACCTGAGGTCCTCGGAGCCTACTTCTGGGACCAGGTCGACCAGCACACCGATGTCAGCTCGGGTGATGTCGGGCGTGTCACGATCGACGGCGTCGTCGAGTGCGGCGGTGCCACCTACTGCGGCAGCTTCTTCAACGTTGCCTTTGCCTGCTTGCGGACCTCGCTGTCCGAATCGCCAACGTAACGCTCGATCGCGGGGCGCAGGCCGGTAGGCAGTGGTGTGAACTGCCGAATGTACTTGATGCCCAATGCGCGCACGCTCGGGTCGTCGATCTGGTCCACCACGATGTGCAGGCCGTCGTCGGTACCTTGCTCGATGAGCCATTCCAGCAGCGCCGCCCGTCCAGATCCGAGGGTTCGGTCGGCTGCCAGCGTCGCGATGAGGAATACGTCTCGCCTCATCGAACAAGGTCGACACCCATGGGCTCATCCCGCTCGGTCGGGAGATCGGATGACCGTCATGCACACCGGCGCTTCCACGAGCCAGCGCAATCGTACCTCTGGCTTCGAGAACCTTTCCGGTGAAATGCATTTACGACCGCAATAGGTCGCGCGCCCATTACGCTGCAGATCGCACACTTGAGTGAACACTTGCGAGACTGAGCACTTCTCGCCGATGTCCCACCACACCGCGGGAGGCCCACACGGTGAATCCACCTACCGATAGAGGGGGTATCGGGGGTCCAGACCTCGCGGACGCACATGCCGCGGCATATGTGCTGAACTCCGAGTACGAATCCGTCGTGAACTCGCTGGGCTCTGAGCAACTCGACGTCGTGGACGCCTGGCAGCGGGATGACCGCACGTACGAGAGGTTCCAAGCCGCCGCACGCGGAAGATCCGACGATCCCGTCGCGATTGAGATGGCCGACGTGCTCGACCAGGTAGTCGAGCGGCATCTGTTGGACCATACCGTCACCGCCTACCGCGGAATCCGGAACACATCCGACGTCTTCGGGACACTGAGCGCCGACATCGACTCGCTGCGAGGACGGCGGTTCTCACTGCGAGGGTTCTTTGCCACCTCGGTGTTCCGGGCAGTCGCTGTCGAGCAGTTCACGCGGCCACCGATAGGCGGTGGCGCTGCCCTGCTCGAAGTGACGATCCTGAGCGGAACGAGGGCGCTCTGGGTCGCCGCGGCGGGCGCACGTGAGCTTGCGTACCAGGGCGAACTGCTGCTGCCGTCCCGAGTCGTGGCCACGGTGACTGACGTAGATCTCAATAGCGTCATTCCGACCATCCGCGCAACAATTTCGACGCCGTGACCTCGGCGTTTCGAAACCCTATGTCGCAAAGTTGCGCTTCGCAGATTACCGTGGAGACTCATGGACGCGGCCGGACCGCGTCCGGCCGGATCTCCCGGTTACTTCGACGAGTGGTTGGAACGGCACCGTGGGTATTGCGCATCGCCTGTGGGACGACAAGCTCTTCCTGTCTGCCGACGAGGACACGGCGCCCCCCGCACTCGCAGGTCAGCTACTGTCGGCACTTCACCTACTCGATGCACCGCGGGATGAACAGGTCGAGGGTGTCCGGAATTGGCTTCGGAGCAACGAGCTGAGCAAGAGTCTCGAGATAAGCCTCTGTCGGCGCGGACTAGGTGACGCGCTGTCGCCTCGCTGACCGGCTGCTGCCGTGCCACCTACTGCGGCAGCTTCTTCAACGTTGCCTTTGCCTGCTTGCGGACCTCTCTGTCCGAATCGCCGACGTAACGCTCGATCGCGGGGCGCAGGCCGGTAGGCAGTGGTGTGAACTGCCGAATGTACTTGATGCCCAATGCGCGCACGCTCGGGTCGTCGATCTGGTCCAGCACGATGCGCAGGCCGTCGTCGGTACCTTGCTCGATGAGCCATTCCAGCAGCGCCGCCCGTCCGGATCCGAGGGTTCGGTCGGCTGCCAGCGTCGCGATGCGATCGTGGTCAGTCGGCACGGCCAGGTAGCGGAGAGCGTTGCCGATCGCGAACAGGGTTCCTGGGCTCATCTGAGGTTGTCGGTAGTACTCGTCCATCAGCAGCGGCACGGCCTCGGTGCCCATCGCGTCGATGGTGGTCAGCGCCCGAATAATTCCACTTCGGAAGCGCCCCAGGTCCTTCGGATCGGTCAGCGGCACTCGCTCGTCGAGATGTTGGAGCCAATCAATGAGCACCGGGACGACGCTCGGGTAGCGCTGAGTGGTGTTGACGAGGTCGGTGATGCTGCTGAACTGCAGGCCGTCCTTCTTGGCCGCTTTGGCAATGTCCTTCCCTATCAGCTCATGCGACCTGGTCCACTCCGGAGTCACGGCCATACCTAGATCAAGTCCATCCTCGTCACGGGCAACTCCCGCGCTACGTCGGTACCCCTCGGCCATCCCCGCGACCGCCGCGGGAGGTTCGGCATGCTGTCGCGTCGTCGACGACGTGTCCTACAGCACGTGAGAGTGTAATGGCAGTCGGGCCGGGCAAGGAAGCGTCCGGCATGACGAGCACAGTCACACTATCGAAGGGCCCGGCGAAATGGAGTGGACGTTCGAACGGCTGTCCAGCGGCCTGTGGCAGCCTGGTCTGGTCGGCTCGTACTTCGCCGATCGCGGACTGTCCGGAGTGTCTGGAAACTCGGGACTTCTACGTTTTCATGACGATCAATCCGGACCTATTGCCCAGCGCTTTGTCGACGGCGCTTTCGGTGGGATCGGCGTGCGCGCTGATGTTTTCGCTTTCGACTGGCGCGCTCGACAGTTCGCAGTCAGCACCTGTTTCGATGCTGAAGGCAACTACACCGGCGGAGGTCAGCCAGGGACAATCGTCACGCTCGACCCGTTCGATATGGTCACCGAGCCCTGGGGGTGCGGCCATCCGCAGACCGACGAGCTTCTGTGGCTGTTCGCGCTCGCTGAGACCGCCCGCATGACCTTTGATCCACAGTCCTACGACGAGTTCAGTTGGGCGGCAACGCTCACCACAGGTGAGCTGGCGGTGTTCGCTGCCCCGTTCGTCGGCATGGTGGTTCTCAACGGCTACGCGATCTGGGTGGTGTGGCGGCGAAAGTACCGACAGCAAGACACACTCACCCAGGTCAGCACAACAGGATCCGGATAACGCTGGTGCCACCGTGACCGGCCGGCGGAAGCATCGTTGCGTGCATCAGGTCTGCGCGTGGTCGTGCCAGTAGGCAGCGATGTCGCTGGTCTGTTTGAGGACTTCTCCCGGTGAGAGTGGGCTGGGCCAGATGGTGATGAGGTAGCTGTCGATCATGGCGCCGGTATCGGCCTCGCGCGCGGCGGTCATGTGGGTGGCGCTGTAGCGCAGCCGATAGGTGCCCGGCGACAGGGGCAGCTCGATGTCGGGCTCACTCGTGCCCCACCCGGTCAACGTCAGTGGCGTGTCAACAGCCAGCGGAGCTTCGACAATCTCCTCCCACGACGTGTCGACATCCGGCCTGTCTCCAGCGGTTTCGACCGTGACAGCAACAGTGCCGGTGTGCAGGCCGGTGGTGAACTTGATCGGTGCGACACTGGTGTCGACCAGACCGTTGCCGGGGTCCAGGCCGGCGGCCAGTGCCGGGATGTCGTCGGTGTAGTCGGCCGGCGACGACAGATAGAACTGCATGTAGGCCACCGGCACCGGACCGGAGTACAGCTCGCCGCTGGCGCCGATCGTTCCTGGGCTCGACAACTGATGTTCGCGAGCTGCTGTGGCGGCGGTGGTCTCAGCGATGACCTCGGCGGGATCGCGGGGCGGCGTGACCGCGGGGATGGATTCAAGGACACGACGAGCATCGTCGTCGTCGATCTGGCCGGGTGTGAAGCGCAGTTCCCGCACCCAGGTGTCATCGGACATGCTCACCACACCCTGTAGATGCGAACTGTAATCGGTGAGCGGATCTTCGGTGCCCGCCAGCCACTGGCGGAACACTATCTGCGGCCCCACCGCATGGATCATCATGGCCATGGCCCCGGTCTCGGGGTCTCCGTCCATGACCTGCGTGTTCAGCGTGGTCGGGAACCACGTCGGTTCCGGTCGCGGCAGGTCGGCCAACAACCGTTGCTTCTCTTCATGTTCGGCGATGTGTCGGGCGGTCTCGTCTTCATGCTCGATGCAGTCGCCGTGCCACGAGAACAGCTCGCTGTCGAACTCCTCGTCAAGGTGGTGTTCGAGGACTTCGAGTCCCGGATCGGTGGGCGAGTGCCAGCCGATGATGAATCCGGTCTCGGCGTCGATGACGAAGGTCTGCGCCGGATAGTGCTGATGAGCGTCGAACTGCACCTCCCAGCCGGCACGGCCAGCGATCACAATCTCGGCGATCGACACCGGATCTCCCACCGTGTAGCCGTTCACCGCATCCGACGAGCCCGGAAAAGGCCAGTACGTCGGGCCATTCAGCAGCATCCGCGAATGAAACCCGCTGTACATCGCCATCACGCGAGCCGCGCGCGAGGTGTGGACCATGCCCTCCGGCGTGTTGCGGTACTCCCCCTCCTCGTTGGTGATGAGCCGCACACCGCGCCGGTCCTCATCGCGCCACCGACACGGCGGATCCGCCCAGAACCGTTCGATCGCACCGGTGTCGAGACGCCGTACCGAAGCACGCACCGAACGTCCAGCAGTCCCATAATTCAGCGCACGAATCCGTCGCCACGACTCCACCATCAGCACACCATAGACGAGGGCCGTCCCGGCAAACGCGAACGTCGACATCACGATGGAGAGCCGTTCACGGCCGACGATCCCGTCCGGTCATCCACCGGGCCGAACCGTCGCCGATCGGCGTGAATGCGCGCATCGGCAGGGGCGTACACGGTCAGCGCACAAATACCCGCCTGAGTTGACGATTCACCGACGCGACATCGAATCGTGTGGCGTCGAAAAGCCGATCCCGCGGGTATCCGGCCCACTCTCGGAGCTCGGTGTGACGCGGATGAGAGGGGTCGGAGACGGCCATGGTGAAGTCTTCCCATCCGGGCGGTCCGCCGACGTCATCGAGCGGGGACATCCCGCCTCCGTCACGTACCTCGGCAACGAGGTCGGCCGGGTCATCAGCGATGTCGACGACCGTGATGACGTGCGTCCAACCGTCCCCGAAGTCGTACTCATAGGTGAGCTGCGCCCCCACACGGGTGAGCACTTCGCCAATCGTGGTGTGGCGTTCGTCGTCGACGTCCTCCCAATCACCCAGTTCCAGAGCCTGCGCAGGCATCCACCGCTCTCCGTCGGCGCGGAACTGATGCAGGTGACTGTCTTCCCAGTCGAACGCGATCTGCAGGATGTCATGGACGTCAGCCAGCGAGACAGAGGCGTCGACGGCGATGATCCGCCACACCGGTGGCGTCACTTCCTCCAGCTCCACCCGCAGGAGCAGTTCACCCTCCACCGAAGCGTCGACTCCTCCCCTGCCCGGTCCCACCGGCCGGGGCATGGCCGCCACGACAGCCATACGCAAGGCTTCCGGCACGACGTAGGCGTTGCCCTCCACGGTGAGCCACCCCTCGTCGACGAACAGAGCCAGTCGCCCATGGATCGCCTGCACGAACTGCGGGCTGAAGCCCACCGTGTCCACCCAACCATCGATGTCCTCGACCGTGTTCGGTCCGTCGGTGCATCCGAGGAACACCACGCCGGCCACCGCTTCGGTGTACTCGTCGGCCACCTCGCCGTCGCCGTTCAGGAATGCGCTCGCGATCCAGAAGGTCAGGGCCGCGCGCAGCACTTCGACCGGTGCCTGCTGCCACGAGTTCTCGTCGCACGCAGCCCAGGCTCGGCTCGTGTTGACCTCGATGAGCTGCAGCGTCTGCGCGTACATCCACAGGTCTCGAAGCGGCGCGAAACTGCTCATGCTGGTGTGGTTGGACGGCATGTCCCACCCGAGCACAGCGGCGAGCTCACGGGCGGCAGCAGGCTTCAGCCACCGACTCGCTGTGGTGGGTCGGCCGTCACCCAGCCACCCGAGTAGGGCAGTGAGCTGACTCAATGGCGCCGTGGCCAGCAGCGCGGCGCGTTCGAGCTCCTCGTCGGCAGATGCGATCTCCGTAGTGAGCAGCGACAGCCCCAACGCGGCCATGATCCGCTCGCGCGCGAGCTCAGGTACGTCGGGAGAGCCGCTCCAGCGGCCGGTCGACACGAGAAAGTCAGACAGCATCAGTGCGGCGAAGCCGATCGCGCGCAGCTGATCGGTGGCGATCGCCTCCCTGTCCCGCATGAACTCGAGGAAGCTCACCATCGCGTCGACATCATCGGTCGACCACGCCACCGGATCGAAGTCAGGTCTCACCGCGACGACAGCGCTCAGCAGGATCTGGAGTTGATCGGCGACACTGTCGGCGGCCTCATCGTCGCCGGGATAGACGTCAGCGATGACCCACTCCCGGAAACCGTCCGGAACCGCAGCCGCCAGTCGTTGCGGGAACAGCGGCACGACGTTGTCGTCGCCACGTGACGGCGCACGCTTGGCTTTGCGTCGTTCCCGCTTCTGCTGTTGCTTCGATCGCTTCTTCGACATCACTGCGCACTCTAGTCGGGCAACGCGCTGATGCGGTGGTGGGCCGGCTCTCGGGGCTGCGATGTCACACACTCTGTCGCGTCCGGGACTGGTGCACGATGGTAGACACCATGACCACACAGTTCATCGGACCGCATCCATGGCCGGTCATCGGCAAGAAGCTGTATGCGCGCGGGCCTCGCGTCGCAGCAATTGCATTCCTGGGAGCCGACGGCCCCGATCTGTTACGACACCTCCGTGACGGTGACACGCTCGTCGTCAATGCCAGCAAGGAGGCTGTGGCCTCGCACTCCACCTCACCGCATGCAATTGAAACGCTCATCGGCCGAGGTGTCGAGGTTCTGTCATCGCCCAAATTGCACGCGAAGGTGATGGTCACCGCGGAGATGGCCGTGATCGGCTCCGCCAATGCATCTGCGCACTCCGCTCAATCGCTGGAAGCAGTTGTCGTGACTGATGATCCGGCCATGGTCGAGAATGCCCGCGACTTCGTGATCGACGTCGCGGCCGACGCGAACACCATCGACGACGAACTGCTCGCCGAACTCCACCAGGTGTGGATCGACCACCCACGCGCACCAGTACCCGGCGTGAACGGCGGCTCCGCCGAATGGGGACTGCTGCCCGATCACGTGGCAGGAGTGTTGCTCGTACCTGTCGTCGCCGACGATCTGGCGGAGAGTGAACGAGAGGCCATGGCCGGAGAGGTCGAGCAGACACCGGAGTATCCGATCTTCGGGTTCCAGCTCGGAGACGATTCCGACGGATACCAGGTCGATGCGGTACTACTTCGCTACGAGGACGGCTACATTCACGAACCGACTGTGGTGTTCGGCGATGTTCGACGTCCCATACCGGGTCGGGCCGACGGCGCGTATCAACTGCTGCGGCACAAGCATCGCCAGCGTGGCCGACGAGCGAGTCGAGTTGCCTCCGAACTGTCCGCAGGCGTCGTCGAGGAGTTCGATGCAGCGCTCGCGGCCGACGACGACGTCATGCTGTCCGACGAACTCGCGGAGCAGGTGCTGCGCGTCTGGGGGCTGGTTGTCGGCGAGCGCGACTGACCCTATCGCGCTGCGCCTGGAGTGCGGTTGGGGCCCAAGTGCCAGAAACCCGGATTCTTTTGCTGGTTCGGGACCATAAGTTCTTGTTGTGTTCGCTTTGCCAGCAGACGTGGGTGACGAAAGTCACATTGATTTCCTGGGGTATCGTGCCGTAGGTAGGTCACGCCGCCGCCGACGTTGTTCCGATGGTGATGATCGTTCGGCGCATCACGCGCCTCCTGCCTTCAGGCGATAGTCCTTCACGCCCCCTCACCCTGAACAGTCGGTTCTGCCATAGGAGTCCGTTACGGTGCGATCCCAACATCCTTCGAACGAAGGACAGAACATCGACGACCCGGGAGTTCCGTGACACTACCGGCGCCACAGACTCCTCACCAGTGCGGCATGCCCAACATAAGAGTCACGAGAGCGGACCGATGAGTGGATAATCCACTTACCGCCGCTCCTGGGTGACTCTCATGTCGACGCCGACCGAGAAGGTGGCAACCACTCGACACAGTCAACGGGCCCCGGCGAGCCGAGGCCGGCGTGTCGTCCCTGGCCACTGACGGAACTCGGCTGCCGCCCGCGGCGAACGAGGTCTTGCCGCGACCGGGGCTGGGGATCGAGTGGCCGACGACGGCGCGGGACGAATCGCCGTTGGAGTACGTTCTGTCAGCGAAGGATACGGCGGCGCCGGGGTTGACGGAGGCGCGGGAGTTCGGGTTGTTGCCGGAGTACGACCAGGTCGCTGACACACGAGCACCGGCGCCGGTGAGTCCCGCTGGACCGGTCGCCGGGTGTAGTGCGAACGACGGAACCCATGTGCCGGGACGGTGCTCTCGGACTCGCGGCAGCTAAGCTGCGCCGAAGGGCAACCTCGGACGGCAGCTTGGAGCGCAAACGTGAACCGATGGAGTGTAGTTCAGCGAGCACTCACCGCGGTGGCGACGCTCGTCGGATGTGTCCTGCTAGTTGCGTGCTCGAGTGACGGAGATGGTTCATCGGACAGTGGTGGTAACAGTGCCTCGGACGTTGCGGATTCGACATCTGCCGCAGTTGTCGTGTCGAAAGAACAATGCACCAGCTTCGATGTTGCGGGACCTGATGGCCTCACTGCCCGTCCTCCAGCCGGAGGCCCGGAGGTGTCAGACGACTACGTTCGTTCCGTGGTGACCGAGTACACAAAGGTCTGCCAGTTCGGTGAGGGCCCCGGCAATCTGAGTGACGCCAGTGAGGCAAGTGCCAGCGCCGCTGCTCAACAGCTGGTCGACACAATCTGCTCCGGGACCGACGAAGAGTCGGTGGCTCAGATATACATCGTTGCAATAACTTTCCGACGTCTCGGCCTTCCCGATTTCGGTGGCATCCGTTGCAAGACCGAAGTCAAACCGTGGAATGCCCAACTCGCGCAGCAGAATGAGCAGGCGGCGCAGGCGAAAATCGATGGAGGCAACTGACGCCGGACTTCGGGCGCTGCCGCCGAGCCATGTTCTATTGTGAGGCTTCGGCGGGTGCGCTCGGACCAGTGCTGAGCGCAGTGGAGATGTGTTCCGCGAGTTAAGTCTTCGATCGTCCGACGTTGCACGGAGCGTCGTTGGTCAGGCGTGTGAATGTGCCCGCGCTCCTCGCACCCGCACCTTCTGATCGTGTCGCATGTGCTCGAGCATCAGCGATCTCGCCGCCTCCGCGTCACGGGCAACGATGGCCGCGAGGATCGCTTCGTGCTCCGCGTCTCTGTCGTCGTAGGGTCTGGCAACGGCGTCGGGGCGCCACGGCGCGGACACCTTTGCCTGAGCGTCGAGGGTGTGGAGGAGGTCGGCGATGGTGGCGTTGCGAGCGGCGAGCCGGACGGCATCGTGCCAGGCGTTGAACAGTTGTCGCACCTCCGTCTGGTCCGACGTAGCACGGGCCCTGGCGGTGAGGTCCTGCAGCCGATGCAGATCGATGTCATCTCGACGACCGGCCGCAGCGGCCGCCGCCGCGGCGTCGAGTTCCCCGCGTATCTCGAAGATCTCCAACAGTTCCGACTCCGATCGAATCCGCAGTGCGAATCCGCGCGAGGTTCCGCGGAGCAGGCCTTCCTGCTCCAACAGACCGAGAGCTTCGCGGACCGGTGTTCTCGATACTGCGAACTCGGCGCTCAGAACGCCGGGAACCAGTGCCACCTCGGCGGCGTACACACCTGTGGTGAGGCGTCGGCGAAGTTCGGTGTAGACGTGGTCACGGGCCGTGCCGCCCCCTGTGCCGCGCGCACTCATGAATCGTCCCCGAGCCAGGGAGAGGTCGTCAACGGTCGCGTGTCGTCGGCGCGCCACTCGGCGAGCGATCCGTCGAAGACGCGGGCGGACTCGATGCCGTGCTCAGCCAGCGCCAGCGCGAGGCCTGCTGCGTTGATTCCACCACCGCAGTACAGGATCGGCGACTGCGCGGGGTTCAGACCGGCAGCCTCGATGAGCTGCCGTGTGGCGGTCGGATCGTGCCGACCGTCGGGGTCGAGAGTGTCGGGGTATGGGATGTTGATCGACCCCGGAATGGACCCAGTCCCCGGAATCGCCGGGTCGCCGGCAAAATCTGCTGCACGCAACGCACAGATCACCGGCGCCCCACCGTCACCCGCCGCCGCCCGGGCGGTCTCGTCGATGTCGGCGATGACGTCCGGCACGTCGGTCGGCGTGAACAGCGATTCATCGGATACGGTCGGCCGCCCCGGTCCTACCTCGAGGTGACGACCGGATGCCTCCCATGCCGCGAGCCCGCCGTCGAGCACACGGACATCCTGATGTCCCCACGAGCGCAGGACCCACCAGAGCCGGGCCGCCCACGCTCCGCCAGACTGGTCGTAGGTGACCACCGTCGCGTGCGGACCGATGCCGACAGCCCTTGCGGCAGAAACGATCTGTGTACGGGTCGGCCGGGCGAAGGGAATCGACGAGCCCGGGTCGGAGAACACGGCGAAGAGGTCGGCGAAGCGTGCACCGGGAACATGGCCCGCCTCGAAGAGGGGACGTCCGTCGCCGTACCGCGGTTCATCGTCGTTGCGCTGCACCGTCGCGTCCAGCAGGACGACGTCGTCCAGGTGCTCGGCCAACCAGTCCGCATCGACGAAGTGCCTGTCCGATGGTGTCACGAGAGCGCCTCGGCGCGTGCCGATTCCGCACGCGCACGCCACTCGCCCGGGTCCGGTCGACGGAGCCCGAGGTGGTCGCGCAGGGTCGTCCCGCTGTATGCGGTGCGGACCAGACCTCGGCGACGCAGTTCCGGGACGACCTCGCCGGCGAAATCCTCGAACGCGGCGGGGACGTGAGTCGCCTGGATCATGAACCCGTCGGCTGCACCCGCATCCAACCACTGCTCCATCGTGTCGGCGATCTCGGTCGGCGAGCCGACCATGTTGCCCTCGGTGCGGGCTCCGTACCATTTCCCGATCTCCCGGATCGTGAGCTTCTCGCGCCGCGCGAACTCCAGGATCTCGCGGTAGTGGCCCTCCACTCCGACCTCGTCGAGCTCGGGAAGCGGGCCGTCGAGATCGTACGCGGTGAGGTCCACGTTCACGTGGTAGGCCATCCGTGACAAGCCGGCCTCCGGTGCGACGAGGTCGACGAACTCCTCGTGCCGACGTCGAGCGTCGCGCGCATCCGACCCGACGACGGTGGTCGCGGCGGGCAGGATGCGGACCTGCTCGGGATCTCGGCCGCGGGCTACCACCCGTGCACGGATGTCGCGAGCGAATTCGACTGCAGATTCCAGCGACTCATGGCTGCAGAAGATGACGTCCGCCCAGCGGGCGGCGAAGTCGCGGCCGGAGGGAGACGCACCGGCCTGGATGACCACCGGATATCCCTGCGGCGGGCGCGGCACGCCCAGCGGCCCGCGCACCCGGAAATGCGTGCCGTCGTGGTCGATCGCCGATACCTCGTCAGGTCGGCCGAATGTGCCGGACTCCTTGTCGCGGATCAAGGCGTCATCGGACCAGCTGTCCCACAGACGGGTGGTCACCTCCAGGAACTCCTCGGCCCGGTCGTACCGTGCCGCCCGTCCTGGCAGTGCATCCTGGCCGAAATTCTGCGCCTCGGCGTCCTGGAAGCTGGTCACCACGTTCCACCCGGCGCGACCACCGGTGAGGTGGTCGAGCGTCGCGAAGGTCCGTGCGAGGTTGTACGGCTCGTGGTAACCGGTCGAGACGGTCGCTGCCAGCCCCAGATGCCGGGTGACCGCGGCCATCACCGTGATGACCGGCAACGGGTCGAGACGCGGTGTGCCGGTGCCCCATCGGACCGCGGGATCGAAGGTGTCACCGAGACTGCGTGGTACCGCGAGAGAATCCGGGACGAACGCCAGATCGAAGCACGCGTCCTCGAGGACGCGCGCGATCCGCACGTAGTGATCGGCGTCGAGGAATCCGTCTCCTGCCTCGGGGTGGCGCCAGCCGACGGTGCCCTGAGGGCCGGCGTTGAGGAAGGCTGCCAGATGCATCAGTTGGCCAGCTCCCAGAGTCCATCGACGAGGGCGGTGGCGAACGAGCCGCTCCCGCCGCGCGGCCCGAGCCGGTTGGCGGCGTTCTCGGCCGCGCGCGCGTAGGCGGCGTGAGCCGCGACCGCCGCATCGAACGGATCGCCGGCCACCGCCGCCACCGCGGCGTTGAGCGCGCCGAGACTGCAGCCGGCACCGGTGACCTGAGTGAGGCGGGCGTCACCGCCCCCGACCGCGACGACGCGCCGGCCGTCGGTGATGTAGTCGACCGGCCCGCTGACGGCGACGACTGCTCCGGTGCGCGAGGCGAGATCGGTGATGTGCGGGACGGCATCGGCCGAATCGGCCGTCGTCTCGACACCCTTGCCGAGTGCATCCCCGCCGGCCAGGGCAATCAGCTCACTGGCGTTCCCGCGGATGATCGACGGCCGATGATCGAGCAGCGAACGCACGAACGCGTCGTATCCGGTCGCGCCCGCACCATTGGCCACCGGGTCCAGCACCCACGGGGTGCCTGCGGCGTGGGCGGTGCGTGCGACCGTGGCCACGGTGTCGACGTCATTGCTCATCACCGTCGCGGTGTTGATCCACACGCCCCCGGCGCCGGCCGGGAAGACGCTGGGCCAGTCGACTCCTGCGCCGATGGCAGGACCCGCACCCGCTGCCAGCAGGACGTTGGCGCTCAGGTTCGCCGCGATGTAGTTGGTGAGGCCGTAGACGAAAGGGGCGGATGCCGCGACCCGCCGGAAGGTGTCAGCGACAGGCGCGTCGTCGAACGATCGTCGCTCGACGGTCGTTGCGTCGAACGTGGTGGTCTCGGTCATGGTGCTCCCTCATGGGCGGTTCGCGATCAGGCCGGAGCGGTCGTCGGCCCCGGGTATCTGTATACAGCTGAATACAGATACCGGGCTCTGTTGAAATCACTGCGATCAGAACCAGACAACTTCTGAGGCTGCCCGTGTATCGACGGCTCATCCTCGCCGTCCGCGGGGAGCACGACGGTGCCGTCATGGCGTTCCAGGGCGGCGTGCCGCTCATTCCTGCGTCCGCGCGATGGGCGTTCGGTGCCGTCACACTCTGAGCGCGGCGGCAGACCGCAGCGAATCGCCGACCACGTCGATCCGAAATCAGAGATGACGCGAAACGTACCGCCCACCGTGACGTTCGTCGTCATCTGCGGGCTCGTCGCGCAATGCCGACGAGTACCGGACGAGGGACCCGTTGTCCTGGCGGGCGGGGTCAGCGGGTGCCCGGATCGCTCTTGCTCATGGCCACCACCACAAACGGCGTACTCACCTCCCGGCGTGAGCCGGTCTCGTTCTACGACCTCAGCCTCGGTTCACATATCTTTCCACAGGACGAATTCACGGCTCGTAAACAGATCCATGTATCGCCAGTCGTGGCGGACCGTGCGGTTGCGTCGTGGACGCCGACACTCCCACGGGCACTGGCATTGTTCAGATGCTCGAAGTGCGTCGGGAGTGACGAACACGAACAGCGCGCAAGGTGATGAAGATGCTCCCCGGCCACGACGTCGTCCGTACCGTGGATTCATGCGCGACCACGTGACATCGACCAGGCCGCATGTGCGTCTGCACTGGTGGTTCCTGGGCTGGGTCGCCCTGGTGCTGTTGATCGCAGCCGGATTCGTCCTACCGCGCATCCTTCACCGTGATCCGTGTCATGACGTGCTGCCGTACGCGGCCGACATGGGGTTGCGCCTGTCCGACGACGAACACGTCGTCTCCTGCACGAACTATCCGTCTTTTCCCGACTCGTCGGCAAAGGTCGTGGTACGCACCGCGTCGCCCGCCACTCGCCAGGCCCTTCTCGACCGTTCGGGCGTCACCGAAGAGGTCGAGCGTTCGACGATCAGCGTCAACGACGGCCCGTTCCATGAAGTGGTACGCAGACCGAACCTCGAGCGAAGTGAGCAGGTCTACAAGGCGACCACAAGAAGCGGCGACATCCTGAGCATCAGCTACGACGAGCACAACGAGGCAGGTCTGCTCCTTGAGGTGAATGCCATGGAGACCTGACCATTCCTCTCTTTGAGTCCTGCGTGCTGCCAGTTCCTTACAGCCATAGCGTGTTCGGATGATGCCGACAGACAAGTCGTCGCAGCTTCGGCACAGCCACATCCCTCTCGTTGTGCCACTGATGAATCTCGGACTGGCACCGGGAACTGAGGCAACTCGACGCAGAACGGGATGCTCATCGTCGCGCGATGGCGATCGCCCGGGCGCATGGCCGGGTCGACCTCGTGGACGAGATCCTCACTCGTTTGCTCAGATCGATCCCGACTTCGTGATCCCGCTCGACGGCCGGATGCCCAGCTCCCGGCATAGCGAGTAGAGTTCGAGCTTTTCGGTCATGATCCAGCGTGGCACCGGCAGGTCTCATTCTCTGAACCGCGATGGCCGGATCGTTCAGCCAGTACAGATTTCCTCTCCAGCAGTGCCAGGGGCTCAGAGTGAGCGGGTCTGACGATTCTGCTGCCCGGCTAGAGCAGCGGGTCGCCGACAAGCAACGCACGGAGTTCCGCCGCCAGCGTCCTGGAGTCTGCCGTCACAAGCGTTCCACCCCGCACCACCCACCGTCCGCCGACCATCACATCCCGCGGCCGGCGACCGGGCCCCGCCCACAGCAGGCCGTCGACGGGATCCGGTACCCCGCTGTCGAATACGTCGGCGCAGTCCCACACGCACAGGTCGGCCGCGGCACCGGCGCGGAGATGGCCGAGCTCGGAACGGCCGAGCCCGGCGGCCGACCCCTCGGTGGCCATCGCCAGACACACGCGGGCAGACACGGGCTCGCCGATGAGGCCGGACAACTGCATGGCCAGGCGCGCATCCGCAAGCAAATGCCCGGCGTCGTTACTTCCACCGCCGCTCGTACCCAACCCCACCCGGATCCCGACCGCGCGCAACGCCGCGACCCGAGCGACACCCCATCCCATCGGCACATCACAGCCCGGCGCATGCGTTGCGGCCGCACCGGACTGCGCGAGCACATCGACCTCGGCATCGGTGATATCGCACAGATGCGCGACAGTGACGTCCTCGGCCAACCATCCCCAGTCGGCGAGGAGTTCCAGCGGCCGCCGACCGTAGCGTTCCGCGGCCACCGCGACATCGATCTGCTCATTCGCCTGCGTTCGACGCCGCAGACCCAGAGTGGCGGCGACCTCGGCCAGCGCCGCGAACGTCTCGGGCCCGTCGGCATGGACCCCGGACGGTCCGACCGCAAGCTGCACCAAGCCGTCGGCCGAGACACCGTCCGTCGCGTCAGGAAGATGTGCATCGTGGATGTCGACGACGGACTGGGCCGCAGTCTCCGGATCGTCCCGCGCAGTCCCACGGACGAACACCAGACGCGCACCGAGGCGTCGGGCGGCGGTGATCGTGGCTCCGGCCAGCGCCACCGGGTCCTGATCACGCGGCCAGGTGAGGTGATGGTCGGCCACCGTGGTGACACCGCACAGCAGCGATTCGGCAAGACCCACCGACGCTGCGGCAGCGGTCAGTTCGGGCTCGACACCCGTCGTCGAATACCGCGTCGACATCACCGCCAGCCATTCCTGCATCGACCGGAATCGCGTGTCCTGCCGCGACCGGAACGCGGTCTGCAGAAGATGATGATGCGCGTTCACCAGACCGGGCGTGATGACGCAGCCGGAGACATCGACGACCTCGGGGTCCGCCGGTGTCGATCGGTCGGAGATCACACCGCCATCGACGACGACGGGACCTGCGCCGATGGTGTCGCCGTCGACCATCACGGCATCGGCGCCGGTGAGGATGAGAGGTCTCATAGCTCGAGTACCAAACGGCCACTCGTACAACGAGACACACAGATCATCATGGACTCGTTCTCCGACCGCTCCTCTGGCGACAGGACCGAGTCCCGGTGATCCACCTCGCCGCTGACCACCCCGGTCTCACACGTCCCGCACATCCCCTCGCGACACGACGAGGGCGCTACCACTCCCCGGTCCGCCAGAACGTCGATTATCGTACGATCCTCCGGGACAGTCACAGTCACTCCCGAGAACGCCAACGACAACTCGAACGCCTCGTTCGGGGCTGCGGAATGCACAGACACAGTGAACCGTTCGACGAACGAGTCCACCGCGGGCTGTACGGCGCAGGCGTCGGCGACCGCATCCATCATCGACGGCGGCCCACACGAGTAGACGGCGGTTCCACGGGCGAGCCCGGCAAGCGCAACGCCCAGATTCAGACGACCGGCGTGACTCGACTCGTGCACCGTGACGTGGCGCGGGTGGCACGCGAGAAGATCATCGGCAAAGGCCATTTCGGCGCGTGTACGCCCGATGTAGATGAGTCGCCAAGGCCTACCGGAATGTCGAGCCTGTTCGATCAGCGTCAACATCGGAGTGATGCCGATACCGCCGGCGACAAAGACATACTCCAGAGCACGCGTGAGTTCGAAGTGATTGCGCGGTGCGCTGATCCAGACCTCCGAACCGACGGCAAGGTCGTCGTGGACGGACACCGAACCCCCACGGCTGTCCGAGCGACGTTCCACAGCGATCCGGTAGGTACCGGCCTCGTCCGGCGAGGAGCACAGCGAGTACTGGCGAGTCGGTCCGGCCGGCGTCGTGAGGTCGATATGCGCGCCGGCCGACCACGCAGGCAACGAAGCGACGTCGACCGGAGTGAGCTCGAACTCGTCGATCCGGTCGGCGACGCGTCGACGCGACGATATGCGAACACGGATCTGGCTTTGAACATTGTTGGATGACAACGACATCGGGATCTCCTCGCCTGAGCGATCGTCGCCGCCGCGTTTCCCAGCCACAGGAACCCCCCTACAGTGACGCCTGCACCACCAGCAGATGGGCGACCTCGGGGCCGACGAGCCGCCACCGATGAGGGATGCCGCCAGCGTAATAAAGACTGTCCCCTGTGTGCAATTCGATGATGTGGTTGTCACCCAGGTCGATCTCGATCGCTCCGGCGACCACGTGCACCCACTCGTCCTGTTCGTGCTGGAAGTACTCGCGGTAGTCGCGCCGGGCGATCACCTGCTCCTGCGGGTAGAACGCCGCGGCCTCACCGCGGACCAGGAGCCGGGCATACCCTGCGCTGTCCCCCGCCTGCGGCAAGAGTGCGCCCTCATCCGATCGCACCACATGTGCCCCCGCCGGGGATGTCGGGGAGCGGCGGACACGCGCCGGATCCGCGGCCAGCATCAGACTCACCTGCGTGGTCTCCAACGCGCGAGCGATACGTTCCAGTGTCGTCATGCTGGGACGCGCGTATCCACGCTCGAGCTGGGACAGAAACGAGTGCGAAATCTCTGCTTGCTCAGCAAGACTCGTCAGCGTCACCCCTCGCTGCTTGCGTCGTCGGCGAATCTCGGCGCCCAGCGACGCCTGCGCCTCGTCCTGCTCGTCGAGCGCCATCTCCCATCACCTCCAGTCGGCCAGCTTTGGTTACACGCTTGCCCCCGTGGTTAACACGTCGGCAACACCGCGTCCCTATATTCGTCCCTGTTGACGTGGTCAACAATTAGCACATGCCTCACGCCACCGTCCCAGCCCACGGTGAAACCACTGCCCTGCGCGACGATGCGCACCACTCAGTTCAGTCCACTGGAGCCACCATGCCGGCCACATCTCCCCGACCTGTTCGGGGCATCACCGGGACGTTGCCCGACGGCTCGCTCGTCGACCTGGACGTGACCACCGGTGCGGACGGCGTTGTCCGCGTCGAGCGCGTCACTCCCGCGCGCTCGCAGGAACGCGGCCCCGACTGGCTCGACCTCCGGGGATTCGTCCTCACCGCGTCCGCCGCGGAGCCGCATGCCCATCTGGACAAGGCGTTGTCCTGGGCCGAGCTCCAACCGCCACTGGGCGACCTCACCGACGCGATCACCTCGTGGCGCACCGGGAGCGTCCACCTCGACGAGGAGTCATTCCGACGTCGCGCACTCCGCGCGGCAACGTCGATGTTGCGCAACGGGATAACTGCGGTCCGCACCCATGTGGACATCCTCGGCGACGAGGATCCGCTACGGGCGATCCGCGCACTCGATCACGTCCGGGCGCAGCTGGACGGGGTGATGACGGTCCAGATCGCCGTACTCGCGAATCACCGTACTCCCGCGGCGCTCGTCGAAGACGCACTGGACACCGGTGCGGACCTGGTCGGTGGCGCACCGCATCTCGCCGACGATCCACTCACCGAGCTGACCAGACTCCTGGACATCGCCGAGAAGCGCGGAGTCGGAGCCGATCTGCACATCGACGAGTTCCTCGACGGTGACCATCTGACCATCGAGGCATATGCGGGCCGGGTTGCCGACTGGCCGCGCGATCGTATCCGCACGGCCGGACACTGCAGTCGCCTCGCCACACTGCCGGCCGACGATCTGGCCCGTATCGCGCGCATGCTGGCCCGCGCCTCGGTGTCGGTGGTCGCCCTCCCCATCACGAACCTGTACCTGCAGGGGCGGTCCGGTCCGTCGGGCGGGCATCGCGGCATCACCACCATCGACGTGCTCCGCGACGCCGGGGTGTTGGTGGCCGCCGGCGCCGACAACATCCGCGACCCCTTCAATCCGGTCGGACGTGCCGACCCCCTGGAGACGGCCTCGCTTCTCGTCACCGCCGCGCACCAGTCACCCCACGCGGCTGCAGAACTCGTCACGAACAGCGCCCGAGCGGCCTTGGGTCTCGAGCCGGCGGGACCCCAGATCGGTGCGCGCGCCGACTTCCTCGCCGTCCGCTCGACCGACGTCATCGACACCATCGCCAGCGCACCGGCCGACCGCGTGGTGATCGTGAACGGTGTCCCGGTCGCTCGCTCCGAGACCACCTCCTGGACCGCGGTCACCGAGATCGCCGCCGAACCGACCCCCGTTCCCAGCGTCATGGAGAGATGATGAGTACACCTGGTTCGACCACCCGGTCGGCGCTCGGCCACCCGCTCGTCGGGTTCGAACGCATCGACCTCACCTATCCGGACGGCACCCACGCGCTGCGCGATGTCAGCCTCAGTGTCCGAGAGGGCGAGTTCGTCAGTGTCGTAGGCCCTTCCGGTTGCGGTAAGTCCACACTGCTTCGGCTGTCCGCGGGCCTCGAGACGGTGACCGGCGGTTACCTGCAGTGCGGCGCAGAACGTATCGGATACGTCTTCCAGGATGCCACCTTGCTGCCATGGCGTTCGGTCAAGGACAACGTGTCCCTGTTCGGCGAGCTCGACGGCGTCTCCCGGGGCGAACGCAAACGTCGTGCCGAGGACGCACTGAGCACGGTCGGGCTCGACGGCTTCGACAAGCATCTGCCGCACATGCTCTCCGGCGGTATGCGGATGCGGGTGTCGCTGGCACGGTCACTCACCCTCGACCCCGACCTGTTCCTGTTCGACGAACCATTCGCCGCGCTCGACGAGATCACCCGGGAGCGGCTCGGCGTGGAACTGAGCGAACTGTTCGCGGCCCAGCGGTTCGCCGGACTGTTCATCACCCACTCGGTGGCCGAGGCGACGTTCTTGTCCTCTCGGGTGTTGGTCATGTCCGGACGCCCCGGAACGATCGTCGACGAGATCGAGGTCCCGTTCGACCATCCCCGGTCACCCGACCTGCGCTTCGCGCCGGAGTTCGGCGAGATCGCCGGCCGCATCTCGCATGCGCTGAGGGAGGCCCACTCATGACGACGACCGACCCCACCGACACACGATCGACGACCGAGATGACTGTCGCTGCACGCACTCGGAGCCGTAGGCGCCCACGCCGGAAGGTCAGCGCAATCGTGGGACCACTGGTCGTACTGTTGCTCGTCGTCGCCGCCTGGTACATGGTCAGCTACGCCATCCTCGATCCGGCTCGACGCTTTCTGATGCCGCCGCCGCACGAGGTGATCACCGATGGTCTGCTCGGCGACGCCGCACCGGAGATGTGGGAAGCTCTCGGCCGGACTGCCACGGTGGCCCTCACCGGCCTGGCCATCGCGGCAGTCATCGGCATCGCATGGGCGGTGATCATGTCACAGTCCCGCATGATGGAGAACGCCCTCTTCCCGTATGCGGTTGTTCTGCAATGTATTCCCATACTCGCGCTGGTTCCGCTGGTCGGGTTCTGGTTCGGATTCGGCTTCAGCGCACGCGTATTCGTCTGTGTGCTGATCGCGCTGTTCCCGATCGTGTCCAACACGCTCTTCGGCCTGCGCTCTGTCGACCGCCAGATGCGTGATCTCTTCGCGCTCCATCATCCGGGGCGGCTCACCATCCTGCGCAAGCTGGAGTTCCCCGCCGCCACCCCGGCCATCTTCGCCGGCCTGCGGATCTCCGCCGGCCTGTCGGTGGTCGGTGCGATCGTCGGTGACTTCTTCTTCAAGCAGGGCAATCCCGGTATCGGGATCCTGATCGACAACTACCGTTCCCGCCTCCAATCACCCGAGTTGTTCGCATCGATCGTGTTGGCCTCGCTGTTGGGAGTGGCCGTCTTCTGGTTCTTCGGCTGGCTCGGCGACCGGATGGTCGGGCGCTGGTATCAGCGGTGACCCCCTGCCGAGAAACATGACTCGCCATCTCCGCCACCACCACACAGAGAAGGAACCCATGAGAACCAACGCCAGACGCCGCCTCTACACGACCACCGGCATCGCCGCACTGGCCGCAGCACTCGCGTTCACCGCCGCATGCGGATCCGGCGGCAGCAGCGAAGGGTCCGGCTACACGGGCGCGGTCGGACCGGTCGACCTCAGTGACAACTGCCCTTCCACCATCGTCGTCCAGACCGACTGGAACCCGGAGGCAGAGCACGGCCACCTCTACCAGCTGCTCGGACCCGACCCGAAGATCAACGCCGGCAACAAACGCGTCGTCGGTCCGCTGTTCGACCGCGGCCAGTACACCGGTGTCGACATCGAGATACGCGCCGGCGGTCCCGCGATCGGCAATCAGTCGGTGACGTCTCAGATGTATGCCGATCCCGCGATCACTCTCGGCTACGTCGACACCGATCAGGCGATCCAGAACTCGGCGTCCAATCCGACGACCGCGGTGATGGCTCCGCTCGACATCAGTCCGCAGATCATCATGTGGGACCCGGCGACCTATCCACAGGTCAAGCAGATCGCCGACCTCAAACCCACCAAGGCGCGCGTACTGTACTTCGAGGGCTCGACCTACATGAGCTACCTGACCGGCGCCGGGATCCTCTCGGCCGATCAGGTCGACGGCAGCTACGACGGCAGCCCGGCCAACTTCGTCGCCGACCAGGGTCGCTCCGCGCAACAGGGCTACGCCAGCTCCGAACCCCAGCTGTACCAGGAAGAGGTCGAGGGCTGGAAGAAGCCCATCGCCTATCAGCTGGTGCACGACGTCGGCTTCCCGACGTACAAGTCGGCCATGGCCATTCGTTCCGGCGAGCTCGAGAAGAACGCCGCGTGCCTCCAACAGCTCGTGCCGGTCCTCCAGCGAGGCGCGGTCGACTACCTCGCCGATCCCGGCACCGCGAACACGGTCATCCTCGACGCGGCCCAGCAGTACAACACCGGCTGGGTCTACACCCAGCGCAACGCCGACTTCGCCGTGCGGACCATGCGGGACCGCAAGCTCGTCGGCAACGGGCCGAACGGAACGATCGGCGACTTCGACACCACACGCGTCCAGCGGGTCATCGACGTGACCACACCCATCTTTGCCAAGCAGGGCACGCCCGTCGCCGACGGCCTGACGCCGGACGCCGTTTCGACGAACCGCTTCATCGACACCTCGCTGGGACTGCCGTCATGACCGCCCCGGTGGTCGCCGTCGGCACCGACGACGGACGGCCCGACTTCGACTCCCACGACGTCGAGGCGCTCGCCGACGACCTGCTCGCCATCCTCGGGCCCCGTGGTGTGAGCATGCTCCCCCGCGCATTGCGGCGCGCGGCGCGGGACGGCTCCGGGATGAGTCCCATCCTCTCGGCGCAGGATCTCGGCGCACCCGACCTCGTCTGCTTCCCGCGCACCGCGGATGCGGTCCCGTCGATCGTGCGGGCGGCGGTCGCGCGCGGCGTACCGATCACCACCAGGGGGAAGGGCACCGGCAACTACGGCCAGGTGATCCCCCGGTTCGGCGGGCTCGTCCTCGATATGACCTCGTTGACCGAGATCCACTCCCTGACAGATCGTTGCATCACCGCACAGGCGGGCGCACGGATGATCACTCTGGAGCAGACCGCGTGGGGGCGGGGCAGCCAGTTGTGGATGTACCCGTCGACCGTGCAGTCGACGCTGGGCGGGTTCCTCGCAGGTGGATCCGCCGGCACCGGAACCATCGTGCACGGACGCAATCACCAGGGCTACGTCGAGGCTCTCGACATCGTGTACGCGACCGACGACGCCGAGCTCGTCCATCTCGAGGGCGACGACGCCCAGCCGTTCGTCCATACCTACGGCGTCGCCGGCATCATCGTGGGCGCCTCGGTCCGCGTCGAGCCACGGCAGGAATGGCGCTGCGTGTACGCCAGTTTCGCTTCCCACCGTGAGGCTTTCGACGCGGCGTACGACGTTGCGGCACTCGAGCCGAAACCCCGCTTGCTCTCGGCGGACGGTCCTGCAATCGTCGACGCCCTGCCCGACGACCCTGCGTTCGTGTCCGGCCGCGCCAACGTCCGCGGCATCATCGACGCTCGCGTGCTCGACCAGGCCGCCGACATACTCACCACCGCGAGTGGTCGCATCGAGGCGGTACGCGAAGGCATCGCCGAGACGGTGAAACTGTCCACGCTCTCCTACAACCACCCGACGTGGTGGTTGCAGAAGGCGCAGCCCGACAAGTGGTTTCACATGGAAGTCCGAGGCGACGCGTTGGTGACCCGGCTCGACGAGGTCGAGTCCGTCTACGAGGGCGGCATGCTGCATCTCGAGGTCGGCCACGAGATGATGTTCGGGATGCTCAACGGCATCTACCACTCGCCTCAGCAGGTGATCGACGGCGTCGCGGCGTTGGAAGAACTCGGTGTCGGTGTGCATTCGCCCCACCAGTGGTATGTCGATCTGGATGCGGACCGGGTGCGGGCACTGGCCGAAATCACCGATCCGAAAGGGCTTCTCAATCCGGGGAGGTGGATGTGACCGTGCCGATTCGCACGCACCGCTACGCCGAGCTCACCACGGCGCAGATCGCCGCGGCGCTGTCGGAGGACTCCATACTGATACTGCCGACGGGCGCGATCGAGCCGCACGGCCCGCATCTGCCGCTCGCCACCGACCTCATCGTGGCCGAGGCGGTGTCGAACGCTGTGGCCGAACGCGGCATGGCCGCCGGGCACGATGTCTGGCTCCTACCTGCCCTCGGATACACCAAATCCGATGAACACGCGAAGCTTCCGGGCACGATGTGGCTGCGGGCGAGTACCCTGTTCGAGACCATCGTCGACATCGGCGCGTGTGTCGCCCAGACCCCGGCGCGACGTCTGCTGTTTCTCAACGCCCATGGCGGCAATTCCGCGCTGATCGAGGTCGCCGCCCGAGAACTCCGGCGACGCTTCGATCTGCAGACCTTCTTTGCTTCTGGCCCTGCGCAGCCCGGCCCGACCGAACGCGGTCTCGGCATCCACGCCGGGTGGGCCGAAACGTCGATGATGCTGTATCTGCGCCCGGATCTGGTCCACATGGACCGGGCCGAGTCGTCCGTTGCCGTCGCGGTGGCCGACTCCGTCCACGTCGGATTCACCAAGACGGTCAAATTCGGCTGGCTCTCCACCGATTTCGCCGAGTCAGGAGTCATCGGGGATCCCACCGGCGCCCGCCCGGACATCGGTGAAAAGCTGTTCGACGAGCGGGTCGACACGCTCGTCGCCGCATTGGACGAGATCGCTGACTTCGATCCTGGACGGGTTCGGGCGTGATCACCAGCGGCACCGGCTTCGGCGCTGATTGCCCAGTCGAGGAGTACTTGATCTCCGATCCGGTTGCGCTTCTGCATCGATGGTTGCCGGACGACGAGAGTCCCCCGCCACTCATGGCGTTGGCCACCGTCGGCCGCGACGGGTACCCACGTGTCCGGCATGTTCTGCTCAGTGAGGTCGACGCCACCGCGGTGTACTTCCACACGGACAGCCGGTCGTCGAAGGTAGCTGAACTGTCCGGGCATCCGCGCGCCGCGATCGCGCTGGCTTGGCCGGAGGTCGGCCGCCAGGTTGTCGCGCATGGGGAGGTGCAGCGTGCCTCCGACGACGAGTTGCGGCGGACCTATTCTCGGCGGTCGCGCTATCTGCAACTGCTCGCGTGGGTCAACGACGCGGAAACGGCAGCGCTCGATGCCGCAGAACGCAGGCGCGTCTGGGCCGAGTTCGACAGAGCCCACGGCGAGTTGTCCCCGCCGAGCACGTGGACCGGGTTCGCGATCGAACTCCACGAGGTCACGTTCTGGCGCGGTGACCCCGAGGGCCCCTCTCAGCGGTCCCGGTTTCGGCGCACCCACGACGGGTGGACGGCACAGGTGTTGCCGGGATGACAGCAGGAACCTTCGTCAACGCGCTGGTGTTGCCGGTGACCGGCGACCGCACCTGGTTCTGGGGCTGGCTGTCGGTCGATGAGTCCGGACGGATCACCGGGGTCGGCGAAGGCACCCCGCCGGCGGATGCACCGCAGCCCTGGCGAGACCTCGACGGGTGTTTTCTCGCACCGGGTTTCGTCTCCGCACACAGTCACATCTACACCGGGGGAATGCGCGGCGTGGCACCGAACAGTCCGTTGTACGAGTGGGTGTCGCTCAACGGACAGATGCTACTGGGTGCCGAAGCCGAAGACCTCTACTGGATGACGTTGGCCGGCGGTCTGGATCACCTCTCGTGCGGCATCACGTCCGTGTACAACTTCACCCAGTCCCGGGTCATCTCGTTGTTCGACTACGAGAAGTCCGTCCTCGCGGCCGCCCGTGTGCATTCACCCGAGTTCGTCACCCGCCAGGTGGACGGACTCGCCGATTCCGGTATCCGATTCGTCACCAGTGTCCGACTCGATGACGAACAGCTGGCCGAAGACGAGGCTTTCGCCGCTTTCGATGCGGTGATGACGCACCTCGACACCGTGCCGACTGGTCAGAGCCTCGGCGGCTCAGTGTACGGGGCAGTGCAGTGGTCGTCGTCCCCCGTGACCGCCGAACGCGAACGGGCACTGATGGACCGGTACACGATCACCAACCAGGCTCACTTCGTGGAGACCGCCGAACAGATCGAAATCCAGCAGGCGAAGTTCGGCTGGTACGACGCGGCCGGCGTGCTCGGTCCGGGTTTCGCGTTCGGTCACTTCGTCCATCCGACCGACGAGATGGTGCACCGCGTGCGTGATACCGACACGGCAATGGTGTGGCAACCGATGTCGAACGGACGGCTCGGTTCAGGGATCGCAGATGTACCTCGGCTGCTCCGGAACTCGATCACCGTCGGGATCGGTGTCGACGACCAGTCCTGCACCGACGTCTCCGATCCGTTCGAGAACATGCGGACCGGGCTGTTCCTGCAGCGCGGCCTGCACAGCGATCCGGCCATCCTGACGCCCTCGGACGTTCTCGCCTTACACACCATCGGGTCGGCCTCGGCGATCGGAGCAGCCGATCGCGTCGGTTCGCTCGACGTCGGCAAGTTCGCCGATCTCGTGGTCGTCGATCCGAGGTCACCGCACACCGGACCGATCTGGGACCCGGTCGCCTCGTACGTGCTCGGGTGCGGTCTGCGCAACCTGCGGGAGGTATTCGTCGGTGGGGCGCCCGTGTGGAGTCGTGACACGACCGATCCACTGCGCGAGAACGCCGATCGCGAACTCACCGAACGGATGATCGCGTCGGCCGCCCGGTCGGGCATACACGCGATTCAACGCCCCCCGGCACCCGAGGGAGCCACGTGACCATCCCACCGTTCGTGATCGACGTCGACGATCTCGTCGGCTACAAGATCAGCCCGGACGACACCGTCACGCTCGCCCTACTGTCCGGCCCGGCGACGTCCGGATCGGAAACCACTGTCTGCCTGGAAATCTGGGATCCGCTCGGCACGCAGCCGCCGAACAGCCATCCGGAGTCGTCCGAGACATTCGTGGTTCTTCGCGGCGAGGGCGTGGGGCACTCCGACGAACACACCCGGTTGCTGTCGTCGGGGACCGTCATCGTCATGGCTGCGGGTAGTGTGCACCAGATCGTCAACACGTCACCCACGCACAAGATGTACGCGATCACCGTGATGGAACGCGACCGCGGATTCGAGGAGATGATCCTGTCTGGGACGCAGGTGCCCCTGTCGAACGAGGATCGAAAGGTCGTGGTTGCGGCTGCAAAAGGACCTGTGGTGTGACGCGAGTCTGGCGCGGCTTGACTCGCGTCACTGGGGTTCTTCCTGGAAGGCGCGGACTTCGATACGTGATCCCAGTGCGGCGGAGGCTTGTTCGGCCCAGGTGAGCGCGGCGGCGTCGTTGTCTGCATTGATGATCCAGAATCCGCCGACGTATTCGGTCGCTTCGACGAACGGTCCCGGAGTATGGGTGGGAACGTCGCCGGTCGCGTCGACGGTGATAGCGGTGGAGGGAGGATTGATGCAGCCCGCCCGCGGTGACAGAGGCATCAGCCGCAGCGAGATCGTCGTTGAATCTTCCCACCGCAGCCATCACCTTCTCGAGTTCGGCGGGGCCCATGTCCTGCATCGAGTCCATCGTCGGTTCCTCGGCGGTGTCATGGGGCAGGGTCAAGAAGTACTGTGGCAGTGGACATCTCCTCAATCTCGAGTTGGTGTTCTGTCATTGGGGCTGACCGCGCACGGATGGAAAACTCATCGCCACGAGCTGATCCCACCGTGGCACACGTGCTATTGGCAGCCGCGTCACGACGACCCCCTTCGTGGCGGCGAGGCGTTGGCGGGTGCTTTCGCCTCGACCCCGATGAACAACCGATTGATGCCTCGATCATGACGCGGGTCCGAAGAGTCGATCGAGATGCTGTTCAATGGCTGCGAGTGCCGCCGGCGGTTCGATGACGCCGAGGTCGAGAAGGGGACCGAGGCCGGTCAGCGCAAGGACGAGGTCCGTTTCGATGACCGGGTCGCTGTCGTGACGGATATGCCCCTGGCTCATCGCCTCTCGGATGAGTCGTTCGACCATCGCGCGTCCATCTCGCAGTCCGAGGCCAACCTGTTGACGCAACGATGGGTCGTGCATGGCTTCGAGCACGTACGCCGCGTTCATACGGCTGGTGGCGCGGGAATCGGATCGGAGAGGAAGCATCTCTGTGAGGACCACTCGCAGCACGTCGCGAGGATGCGGAGGTTGGTCGAGTGACTCCAGGCTTCGTGCGACTCGGCGAGATGTCTGTTCGGAAGCGAACTCCATCGCGAAGGCCAACATCTCTGCGCGTGAGGAGAAGTAGTGCTGCAACTGCCCCAGCGAGACTCCCGCCTCGCGGGCAACTTCGCGCATAGTCGCTCGCGCCCAGCCGTGCTGGTCAACGACGCGCCAGAGCGCATGAGCGATCAACTCACGTCGCTCGTGATGATCAACCTGCTTCGGCACCTGGACCCCTCTTTTACAATACAAGTGACATAATACATATGACCTAAATAGTTCGCGAGATGGAGTACTGATGACGCCGGAGCACGAGCTGCCCCTCACATTCTGCAACCCCTCCGCTTTCGCGTTTGACGCCGAGACAGCGATTGCGCTGCTCGCCGACAGGCATATTCGTAAGGCGATCGAACGGGGCGATTTCGATGACCTTCCCGGCAGCGGTAAGCCCCTCGATCTGTCCGATGCCCATGACCCCGACTGGTGGCTCAAGAGATTCATGAAGCGTGAGGGACTGGCCTTCTTGCCGCCCTCCATTCAGTTGCGCAAGGACGACGCCACCCTCGACGAGCAACTCGATCAGCTACCGAACGAGAAGGCGGTTCGACACGAGATCGCCCAGTTCAACGAGCAGGTGATGCACGCTCGTCACCAACTGCCGTCGGGGCCGCCGCTGATCACCATGCCGCGTGACGTCGAAGCCACAGTGGCCGCGTGGGCCGGCCGCAAGGCGGCGCGAACCGAGGAAGCACGCACCAAAGCGAGTGGAGAAGCCAAGGCAGAGCAGCGTTCTCGACGACCGCTCTTTCGCAAGCGAGGCCGTCGACAGTCGCGCTGAAACAGACGTTCAGCCGCGAAGCAGTCCACCGTCGACGACGTGTTGGCTCCCGGTGATGTAGCTCGCGTCGTCGGAGAGCAGGAAGACGGCGAGCGAGGCGACTTCGTCGGGGGTTGCTGCGCGGCTGAGTGGAACGTCGGCGAGGACGGCGTGTTCGAACGTGGTGCGTGCGTCGGTGGTCATGAAGTCGCGGAAGCGTGTGTCGGTGGCACCGGATACCAGTGCGTTGACGCGTACGGACCGCGGGGCGAGTTCAGCCGCCCAGCACTGTGCGGCAGCGGTGATGGCGGCTTTCGTTGCGGCATAGAGCGATGTGCCTGCCGCCGCTTCGTGAGCGGACGTCGATGATGTGACCGGCACAGCCGCCCCCGGTTGAGCTTGGTGCAAGAGCGGCGAGTTGCAGGAAGGGCCCGCGCAGATTGACTGCGACCAGTGCGAGCGAAGTCGTCGGCGTCCAGAGCGTCCACAGGACCTATCGTTGCGCGGCCGGCATTGAGCCACAGTCCGTCGATTCCGCCGTCGACAGCACTCACCAGTTCGGCTCCCGCCACACGTGACGACGCGTCGTTGGCGACAACGGTGGCCTCCGAGATCTCGGCCTTGAGTGCGTCGAGACGCTCGGTTCGGGTTCCGGTCAGAGTCAGGCGCGCACCTTCGGATGACAGCCGACGTGCGCCGGATCTTCCGATTCCGCTGGTCGCACCCGTGATCACGACGTGCTTGCCGGCGAGCGTGGCCCCGTCCGCAGACGCCGGATCGTCGTCAACCACGACGTTGCCGCGGTGGGACTCGGCGGGCAGTGCTGAGGTGAAGGGTCGTCCGCAGCCGACACAGTCGGTCGGGCCCGACGGTGCGGGGCGCGGGTCGTCGGTCTGCAGCAGTTGACACCAGGTCTCGTCGACGTCGCGCCAGGGCGGGGGGTCGACCTCTTCAGCCTCGATCGCGGCAAGCACACGCCGGCCCAGGTTGTCGTCGGTGATCGTGACTGGCGCCTCCGGCAGGATCTCCCCGAGCCGTTTCTCGACCGACCGCAGCGAGAGTCCCGCATCGAAGGGGTCCCCACTCCGATTCGGTTGGGGCGTTGAGGACGTCGTCCTCGCAGCCGCGGGAAAGTGTGTCGAATCTGATGATCGCTGGGCTATGGGCTAATAACGACCGCAAATTACGCATTCAAGGTACGTGTTAATCAGAGATCAGTCGGTCGACGGAGTCCGATCTGCGCACGATCCAGGATCCGTCAGGCAAGAGGAAATGGTGGGTTCAGTCCCCTTGTTGCTTCAATTCCCTTGTTGCGCTGACAGATCTGCGGCAAACAACGACATGATGCTGCCGTTACACCACGCCACATTGCCGAGCATGCGCAGAATGGAGGTTCCTGAATTGTTGCGCGCGTGGAGGTCGGTACCCGACGTCTTCAGTAGCTCGATCATCGGCAGATGATCGTCTCCGCGTCGAGCGCCCTTCATGACGGCGATCCACAGCGGAACGTTGCCGTGCTCGTTTCGCGCATTGACGTCAGCGCCCGCCCGGAGCATCGTCTGCGCAGCATCCAAACGGTTGTCCTGGGCGGCGAAATGCAGCGGAGCCCAGCCCGCGATGTCACGGACGTCGGGATCGGTTCCGGCATCCAGCAGCTCTGCCACCCGTACAACATCACCGTCGAGCGCCGCGTAGTGCAACTGATCGCGGCCCATCCGGTCGCGAGTCGGTGCCATGTGATCCCTTTCGAGTGGGTTGTACCTCGACGTTGCTGTGGCGGCCCAGCGTGTACCGGAGGCGGCTGGTCACGACGAGATCGTCCGCTGCGTGAGAACCGTGAAGGCAACACGGGGCGACATCGCAGCGACACGGAGCCGCCCGAGGAACGAATCTTCAGGCAACACATTGAGATAGGCGAACATCTGGTGTCGAACGACGCGCTGATCGCGGAACGTCCAGATCTCGGCTCCCCGCTGATTGACCTTGCCGTCGAATCCGCCGGTGTAGGTCAGCGCGACGGTCGTCGCGTCGCTGCAGGCAACGGTGGTACGCACACGTAGGTGTAGTGCACGCCATAACGTGGTGAGTTCCTCGACCGCGGGCCCGATCTCGTCGATGCCGTGATACCGCGCGACCGATCCGTCGACGATCCACTCCACCGTCGCATCGGGCGCGTAGAGACCGATCCACTCGTCCGCCAGCGCGTCGTTGCTGATCGTCTCCAACAAGGCGACGAAGGCGTTCGCATCGGGCGTGTGGTGTCCCGCATCCGGAACCTCAGTCATGAGCACTCCCTCAGCTCGGCGGCGCCGATGATCGACCTCGTTCTGTGACGCATTGTAGAGACCTGACACAGGCCAGACCATCCGTCGATCGATCGAACATCGCGGGCTCACCCACAATCCAACTCGCAGATGACGGCGAACGTAACCGTGGGCGATACGTTTCGCGTCATCTGCTCGCGCGTCGGCGGGACCACCCGACGCGATCAGTCATCAGCTGAACAAGATCTGGCCGATCTCATTGGCGGCCCGTTGGATTTCAGGCAGCTCGGATCTGGCTCCGGCGGCCGTGAGACGGCCTCCGCCCGTACTGTGAAAGAAGATCCCCGTGGTGTTGGCGGTCAGGAACATGACGACGGCAATACCCAGGAAGAGCAGTCCCACAAGAACGCCGAGCGCAGGGCTGTAGGCCCCACCGGCGGCCAATGCCCACAGCGCAACGAACAGCGCGGCCACCCCGTACACGATGCGCCGGGTCGATGTGGCGTTGCCGGTCGAGATCTGGCTGACATGCCGGAGCGGAGCCTCGTGCTGGATGTAGCCGTGTCGAATGAATCCGAACAACAGGTGCGGATGATGCACGATGACTCGGCGGTCGGTGATCGTGACCGTCGACTTGATGTGAGTGAGGATGAAATGCGGCGTGAACTGTCCCTGGTATCGGATGATCTCACCGGCGACGATTCCGGTTGATGGCGCGGCTGCGGTCATCGGATTCCTTTCTGGTTGTACGGGTTGGTCGACGGAGGCGGTGGGTGGTCACGGGAGGTAAGCCGTTGTTCCCGCCGGCTCAGCGGTCGTGCTGATCAGCTTTCCGAGACAGTGGTCGCGATCGAAACCCTGCTGCGCACACCATGATACGGCATCCTGCGGGGATGGGAATGTCCGCGAGGTGATGGTTACCCACCACCCTGATGCGCTGAACACCGGCCACTCGTCGCTCCACAGCAACCGCGTACCCGAGAAACGTTGATAGAACGACGCGAACTCGTCGAGGATATCCTCATTCGTCCACGTCTTCCCGTCGGCGACGAGGCCGGGTTGCTTGGAACTCAGCTGAGCGACCCACTGATTGTTGCTGGAGGACAGTATCTCTGACCGATCCGACTCAGCCTGTGCACGCAGCGACTGGGCGACCGTCTGACCGATGTCGGTGCCGGGTGGCAGGTACGTGCGCGACGACACCACCGAGGCTGGGGTCGATTCCGCCGGAAGTTGTTGTGCACTGGGGCTTCCCACATCGTGAACGCTGACAGACATGCCCGACACGCCGGTGCCGGCAACGAGTCCCGGCAACCCGAAGAAACTTCCCGTCGGGTAGATCATGCTGACCTGCCGGCCGGTCGATCCCGCAGGTATGGCAATCGGGTTCGACGACAGATCGAAGACTCCCGACGCCAACACCAGCGACGGCGACGACACGACTATCTGGGTCTCCGAGTTCGACAGGACGTCGCCACTGGAGCACGACGCGGTCACCGCCACTGTGACCGCCAAGCCGGCCGACGTCATCGCCACACCGGTGGGAGTCATCGACGGTGATGTAGCACAAGCAGATACAGTCGTCGACGACGAGTTGTCCCCAGCCGTGTTCGCCGCGTCCGGCAGTCCCCATCCCCGGAAAGCACCGGACGCAAGCCCCCAGGCTGCCACGCCGACCGCGAGCACCGCGATGGTGCTCAGTGCGCCGATGACCATCAGCACGCCCGACGACAGGCCTGCCGAATGCGACCCCTCGCCGAGCTGTCGTGACGGTGGCGGCAGAGTCGGCCGCGCCGAAACGGTTGTCGGGATAATGGTTGTCGGGGCGAACCCTGGCGGCTCGATGGTCGGTGCTGAGGAAGATCGTGTCGTCGCGGCATGGCGGGTAGTTGGGTCATCGACCACGATCGTGGCGGCGGTCGGGGCAGCATCCGGAGAGTCGTCGACACCGACCGTGGGCGTCGTGTGTCGCGCGGTCGCGCTTTGGGTGCCCGACCGCCACGTCATCCAGTCGAGATCCAGGCTGTGACCGTGCAGTGGAGTATCTGAGCCATCGGTGTCTGAGCCATCGGTGCGCGGCATCGGCCGTTACCTACTCGACGATTTCACTGATCGTTGCTCCGCCACGCAAGTGTCGACACCCATCATGAGACCGGCGGTGTCGTGGTCGTCGTCTCCTCGGTGGTCGTCTCCTCGGTGGTCGCTTCGACGGTCGGCTCCGCTGTGGAGGTCTCGACTTCCGGTGTGGTGGTCTCGACCGTGGGAGTCTCGGTCACCTCCGGCGCGGTCGTCTCGGTGGTGGTCTCAGCCGGGGTCGGACTGGTTGTCGACGTGGTGGTCTCGGGCAACTCTCGCCACACTGCGCTGGCGACATCCACGTCGGCTGCGGTCCGACCGACCGGCGTCAGCGAAATGCTCCACACTCCGTCGGAATCGGTAGCCGAGCGGACGGCGGCGCTCAACAGCGACAAGGCGTACACGCCGCGGTCGACGGAATCGCTGCACCGCAACGTCAGCGATGCGTCGGTGCTCGGTTCGATCGGGACAGTGCAGGTGACGGTCGTGCCGCCGTCGTCGAAGCTGAGGCTGCCGACCTGCCCACCGGACCCGGTGAACGCGGTGGGACGCGGACGCTCGGACGGTGCCGCTGCGGAGGTCCCCTCTGAGGTCGATCTCCTCGTCGCGACAGCGGGCGCAGATTCTCCGGTGGCACTGCTCATCTGCGGGTTGTCACCGTCGGCAGCCGCACGTTCTTCGACCGCTGCGGCGGCCTGGGTGCTGCCGGCGCCGGCGAGGCCGTTGCGCTCGGCTTCCTCGTCACTGCCGGCGGCGAACGGGACGTTCAGGTCCGCCGGGGTGGGCAACGGAGCCGTCAACGGCGGCACCCCATCGAGGTCGAGGACATTGCCGACCTGCCGGGTGAACAGCTGCGCGTTGTCGACGTTGATCAGCGACAGCGCGGCCGCAGCCAAGCTCGCCGCCGGATTCGGCGCGGGCGCAACGACTGTCGTGTTGTTCACGACCGTGACGTTCTCGGTGTGGTAGGCCACCCGCACGACACGGTTCGTCTGGTAGCCGGGCCAGGTGGTACCGGCGACGCGATAACCACCGACCGGTGTCGCTGCCGGCGGCGCGAGAGGGTTGCCGCAGCTGCAGACCGCCCGGGGCACGCCGGCGCCGTCGACCAGGACGGGTGTGCCGGCCTGCAGCACCGACTGGAACGCGTTCGCGCTGCCGCCGTGGTAGGTGTGATTGGTGACCCAGGTGTCGGCAGTCAACACCACCGGCGTCAACGTATTCAGGTAGTAGGGAATGTCGCTCGGATTGATGCCGAACACACTCGCCCACGCACGCGCCGACGACGGGTCATTGGCCAGCGAGTTGCCCAACGCTGCCACGTCGCAACTCGCAGTGCCTCCAGCGCCGTACAATCCCTGCTCCGTCCCGTTGACCACGCGCACTCCCCGGTCCTGCGCGCCTCGGGTGGAGGCGAGCTGGATACCTTCGGGAAGTGCGCGGTTGGTGAGCGCGACCGATGGCGTGAACGGATCCTGCTGGGTGTCACCGATACCCAGCAGCCGCAGCGCTGGAGTCAACGGATTCCCGTCGGACTTCACCGTCAGCACGACGATGCTGGCCACAACCAAGGCCAGCACCGCGACGACGGCTCCCAGGATCAAGGTCTTGTTGCGTTTGGCGCCCGCAGAATCGGGCGCAGTCGGCAGGGTCGGATACGGAGCGGAATTGTCGGGGAAGGTCATCGCTCGACTTTCTTACTGCACGAGTGGACACCGGAACACGATTGGAACAGCAGTCGCCGAAACCGAGTGCGATACCCCAAGATCGCGCTCGTGAGGAAACCGCCTCGACGATGTATGCGCTGATCGAAGCACTCGATATCCAGGCGCACAAGACGGGTCACCGATCAGAGGGCGGATTCATATCTTCGGGTGAATGCAGTGGTGATCCGTTTGTGCCATATTGCGGACGATGCGACAAATGCCGTAACGGAACGGCCGAATTCGACGATATCTGTGTCCGCGGATCACAACTTTCCGGCGTTCGAAAGCGATTCTCCGCACGGGCGACGGCATCGGCCACGATCCGCTCCGTACCCTGCGGACTGGTCCGAATTGATGAATCCTCGTCCGGGGCGTCACGCTCGGCGAGAACTCAACGATAGTTGTGCGTGCGCACCCCAGAGATCCGTCGTCCATCGCTGCGGCTGCTGCGTCGAATCGTCGTCGTCACCCTCGCCGTACTGCTCGCCGCCACCGGCGTCGGTGCGCCTTTCGCGTCGGCCGACTCAGGGCCGTACTACGTCGCACTCGGCGATTCCCGCGCGACCGCTCCCACCTGGACGTCGGTGCTGTACGACGACAACTGCGGCCGCACTCGCGACGCCTATCCCGGCAAGGTTGCCGCCGCACTCGGGGTGACCTACCGGTCCGTCGCATGCACCGGTATCACCTCGACTGAACTGCTGCACGGTAAACGTGTGCTCTGGCGCTACATCCCGCCGCAGGTAGACGCTCTCTCGCGCAGTACCCAACTCGTCACTTTGTCCATCGGCGGTAACGACATCGGCTGGTGGGAGCTGATCTCGTCATGCTTTTCGCAGATCCCGGGCCGCGACACCCGTTGTCGCGACAGCGGATCGGTGTCTGCGGCGATCAACGCGGCTTTCTCCACACTTCCGCCGAAAATCGATGCGGTGGTCGCAGAAGTGGAGCGTCGCTCACCCGACGCGACCGTTGTCGTCGTCGGCCACGGTGGGTATTACGGCTCCGTGGGCTGCAACCCCCAAGCCAACATCTCGCCCGCCGACGCCGGATTCGTCCAGACGTTCTTCACCCGGTTCAACCGCGTTCTACGGGAATCCGCCGACACGTTCGGAGCACGTTATGTCGACATCGCCGGCCCCGCCGCCGGACACGACGCCTGCTCCGGCAACCGCAGCTGGTTCGAGGGCAACAGCCCACGGTGGCCTACCCAGGTCCGGCATCCGACACCGCTCGGGTCGTCGAACATGGGCCGACTCATTGTCGAGCAGTTGAGACGGTAGCGGCGATGAAGCCAGGCACGTCCGAAATGTTGCGCTGGCGCCCAGGCCTCGAACTCCGGGTCGAGAACAGGACGGATCGGGGTGTGCCACCGAACGGGCCCACCCGATCAGGGTTTGTCGGGATCGCCGGTCTGCGTCTGAACAGCCAAGCCCATCTGTTCGGCGGCGATCTCAGGTCGTCCGGTGAGTGGATCGGTGTCACCGACCAGAGGTACGGGTTTGCCGCTGAGCACCATACGCATTCGGTCTTTGTCGAGTTGTCCCTCCCAGTTGGCGACGACGAACGTGGCGACACAGTTGCCCAGAAGGTTGACTGAGACGCGCATGGAGTCCATCAGCCGGTCGGCGCCCAGCAGGAGCGCCACGGCGGCGACGGGAATGCTCCCATGGCCGATCGCCGACACCGTTGCCGAGAGCGCAAGAAACGATGACCCAGGCACACCGGCCATGCCCTTCGACGTCAGCATGAGCACCAGAACAGCGGTGATCTGCTCGCCGAAACTCAGGTCGACACCGAGCGCTTGGGCAAGAAACAGGACGCAGATCGACAGATACAGAGTGGCGCCGTCGAGGTTGAAGGAGTACCCGGTGGGGACGACCAGGCCGGTGGTTGTACGTGAGCATCCGGCGTACGACAGTTTCGTCATGATGCGCGGAAGCACCACTTCGGTGGAGGCCGTTCCGAGCGCGATGAACAGCTCGTCCTTGATGTAGACGACGAACCGCCACAAGTTGACTCCGGCGAAGACGCGCACGATCGCCGCAAGCACCAGGATGAACAAGACGGCAGCCAGGTAGCAGCAGGCGATCAGTTTGCCGTAGCTGGCCAATGAGGAGATCCCGTACTCACCGACGATGTAAGCCATTGCGCCCAGCGCCCCGAGCGGGGCGAGCTTCATGATCCAGCCGATGACGGTGAACAAGACATGGCTGAGTTGATCGATGACCTCGAGAATGATCGGCGGCCCCTTCTCCCCCGCTTTGGCCAAACCAAGACCGAACAGCACGGCGAAGAAGAGCACCTGCAGCAGCTCGTTCTCTGCGAACGCCGAGATGACCGAAGTCGGGATGATGTTGAGGAGAAAGTCGACTGTATGAGGCAGTTCGCCGTTGTCGGTCTTGTCTGCGATGGCTTCGGCCCCGGTGGCCAGAGTCTGTGGGTCGATGTTGAACCCTGCGCCTGGCTTGACGATATTGCCCACGGCCAGTCCGAAGACAAGCGCGAAAGTGGTGACCACCTCGAAATAGATGAGCGCCTTGACTCCGATGCGGCCCACGGATTTCAGATCGCCGACGTGGGCGATGCCCAGGACGACGGTGCAGAAGATGATCGGCGCGATCAGCATCTTGATCAGCTTGATGAAGCCATCAGCGATCGGTTTGAGGTCAGCACCCAACGATGGCCACAAGGCACCTATCACGATGCCCGCCACGATGGCGACCAGCAGCCACGTGAACATGGATTTGTACCATGGGGTCTTCGTGCTGGATTCGGGCATGTCCGATGCAACGGGAAGATCATGAGTCACCGGCCAAGTCTCGGGTCGCCAAGCCGCGAAATGGTTCCACTCTCGTTTCGCGAAGGTAAAGATCGACGAGAGTTCTGAGTGAGTTCGGAAATATATTTCGCGCCGACTTGCCGAACAGCGCCAACACTGAGCTGATCATTCGCAAGAAGGAACTGGCTCTACCCTCGATGTTTCGCGGGGTGACGCTCGCCGCGTGAGTTGGTCCGGGTGGTTGGTCTGAGGACCGGATTCCGGACCGAGGCCGTGAGTGTGTGGCCGAGCGTCGGTGGGCGTCGGGGTTCACGGCCCCGAAGTGCGTTGTCCTTTCAGTCGTGGGTCAGGCTGGCCGGAGGATCAGCCGGGGTTGGGAAGTGCTGCGAGTCGGGCGATCCCGTCGAGCAGCAACTGGAGGTGGGGTGCGGTGGCGGCGAGTTTGAGTCGGGCCCGCCTGGCGTGGCGAGTGAGTCGGGCAGCGATCGAAAAGACTTGTAGTCGTAGCCTTTGGGTTCCCACTGTCGGGCGGGGGTGGTGTCGAAGGCGAGTATCTGGGTCCAGGCGATCAACTCACACGCCAACGCGATGATGGCACACCAGATACGGTTCTGATCGAACCCGTGCAGGGGAAGGTTCGTCAATCCGCAGTCTTTGGCGGTGCGGATGCGGTCCTCGCAACGCGCACGCCGGCGATGGCGCAGTTCGAGCTCGGCCAGCTGGCCGCGGGGTGTGTTGGTAGCGAACGCGGTCAGCCGCATCCCGTCGGAGTCGGTGAACCGCAACTGCGCCCCCGGATGCGGTTTCTCTTTCCGCACGATCACCCGCATGCCCTCGGGCCAGCCCGAAAGGTCCGGCATGCCCGTCAGTTCCACGACCCACGCCCCGTCACGTTCGACCCCGTCGGCGTCGTAGGCCGGGGTCCACGCCTCGGGTAGTAGTCGGTCGACGATCTCGGCGATGGCCTCGGTGAGTCCGAATCCGACCGAGTAGGCCAGCCGCCGTCTGGTCAGATAGTCGAGGAAGTCGTGGGTGCCGCCGGCCGAATCGGTACGGATCAACACGGCTTTCCCGACCCGATAACCATCGATGCCGGGTACTTGGGCCAGGGCCTGCTCGACGACGGTGATGTGATCGGCGGCGGTGTTCGACCCGGCGTTGCCGGGCCGTAGCTGGATTGCAAGTGGTTCACCGGTGCCGGCGGCTTGGTGATCGACGAATGCGCACAGCGGGTGAAACCCGAAGCCCTTCTTCCAGTTTGGCGTCGCCTGCTCTTTGTCGGAGTGTGCGGTCACCAAGGTGGCGTCGAGATCGATGATCAACGGATGCCGCATCACGGTCGTGATTCGGCGCGCTGTCACCCGCGCGCTGCCAGCACTGCGCACGAGCGGCCGCCCGCGCGATGTTGATCGCCGACAAGGCTGCAGGTGCATCGGCGGCCAGCGTGGAGATCAGCCGCGACACCGTCGGATCTGAGGCGACCGGCCCGAACACCGCCGGATCGGCACACACCTGGTTGATATCAGCCAAACAATCGCCGCCCAGGGCGACCGAGATGGCGAGGTCGAGCAGGATCTTGCCCGGATCGTGAGTGGCCAGCGGCCTGCGCCACGGCGCCAACACCGTCGACAATCCGCTGATCAGACCGGTTTTCTCGGCGCACCGCAGCAGGACCGTCGCCCCGGCGTGCGACACCACCCCGGTTCCGGAGCCATCTGCAGACAACCACGGGTAGGGCGACGTAGACTTGCTCACCAGATTGGTGCTCCTCGACCATGAGAAATTCGGACCTTCGCAAGTCGAATTATCCCAGGTCAGAGCACCAATCTTCATTTGCGACACGGAATCAGCGTGTAGGGTCGGGGACTGGCGCGGTGGCAATGCTTGATGGTAGGTCGTGAAGCCACGTGAACCCGAGGGTTTCCCCTCTGGTTGTTCTTCTTCACGTCCGTGATCAAGGTGCTCCGTTTCCAGTCCCCGCCCGTCGAACCGTGCGTGCGGTTCTCCCGCACACGGCTCACCGAGGCCGTTCACCACCAGCATTCGGTTTCTTCTGCCAGGCACGGAATGGCCTGGGCGCATATATGATTCCCTCAAGGCTGATCAGGCCGAGTTGGTTGTCGGAGGAATAGAACACCACCGACCGCCCATAACCTCGGCTACGTTTATGCCGCTTGGCGATCACACCTGCCAACCGCATCAACGCATAATCCCTGATCGTGGCGAACCGGGCGGAGGAGTTCCCAAAACGGAAATATCCCGCCCACCCACGCAGGAATCGGTTCACCGATTCCACAATCGCGCTCACCGGCAACAACATCCGAGACCGAACCGTCACACCACGGATCACCTCCCGGGCATGTGCCATCGCCTTGTCCGAGGGCCACCGAGCAAGGAACGTAATACCTTTGGTGACCGAACGTCGCTGACTGCGCACCCACCGATGGTGAAAGCCCAGGAAATCCAAACCCTCACCGCCTTCGACGAGATGCACGATCCTGGTCTTGCTGGCCTTGGGCGTCACACCGAGCTCGGCAAGCACAACCCGCAGATACGCGAGGGCATCCTCGGCCTGTTGCCGAGACCGGCACATGACCACCACATCGTCGGCGTAGCGGACCAGCACCCCGTACCGACGCATGTCCCACACCCGATCAACCTGGTGCAGATACACATTGGCCAGCATCGGAGAAAGGACACCGCCCTGCGGCGTTCCGGTCACCTGTCTGCGCACCACGCCATCAGTCATCACCCCGGCACGGAGCATCACGCGCAGGAGCTTGAGCACCGACTGGTCACAGACCCGTTCCTCGATCACCTGCATCAACCGGTCATGCGGAATCGCCTCGAAACAATTCGCGATATCCGTCTCCACCACCCACCGTCGCCCTCGCCATGCTTCATCGACGAGGACCTGCAGCCCGTCATGGGCCGACCTCTTGGGCCGGAACCCGAACGAGCAGTCGCACATGTCTGCCTCGAAGATCGGCTCGAGCACGATCTTGGTCGCAGCCTGCACGATACGGTCACGAACCGCGGGAATCGACAACGGACGCTGCTCGCTCGTTCCCGGTTTCGGAATCCACACCCGACGCGCCGGTAGCGGACGATAACGTCCTTCCCGCAGTTCGGTGGCCAGCTCATCGAGTAGCCGGGTCACCCCGTACTCGTTGACCTGGTCCACAGTGATGCGGTCAACACCAGATGCACCCTGATTACGGTGCACCTGAACCCACGCCCGCCGAAGAACATCACTGCGCATGATCTTGTCCCCCAACGAGTGAAATCGCCTACCAGAATCAGCCTTGGCTGCCCGGTACAGCGTGTGCTGCAAGGCACGCACCGAATCAGACGGCACAACACCGCCAGCGGCGGGACTAGCCACACTCGTGGCACTCACCGGGCACCTCCTTCACATCACCACGCATCGACACACGTAGCGGCCCTTCCCTCACCCCGGGTTATGTTGTCCCGCAGGCTCAATCGGTACTACAGCCGCCTCCGACTCCCTCCCGACCGGCCACTCACTTCCCAGGATCACTGGTTATAGAGCGCCACCGCTTCCGACCACCATGCCCACCACGTCACCGCAACGAGCACCTCGCAGATGACCGGGCCGGGGAGGGCCTCTCCAGTTCCCGCCGCCACTATCGATACGTTCCACGCCCCATACGCCGGAGAGTTCCTCAGCACCTGCACATCCAGGTCTTCAGTGCCTTCCATAGGCCTTCACCGTGATTTCGGCGGCTCGACTCTCTCTTCACCCCACCCAACGGGCAGAGACCTCTAACGACGCCGCAGGCTTCGCTTCATGCTGCGGACCGCATCCTCGCTCCCCCTCACAGGGCTTTCGACACTGGGCTCCGACCCCACCCGTTTCCAGACGAGGCCGCCAGTCTGCTACCGGGCCACCTGGCAGCTACCCGGACCGGACTCACACCGGCAAGCGACGACGAGCTTACGAACACAAGAACCAATAACAACCCTCCTGTTCTGCTGGACGCACGAAAGGCCGAGGCTACAACTGACTGGATCGGTTACCGAGGACCTGCCAGGTCCGGTGGGGGTGGTCTGAGCCTCGGATTGCGGGCCGAGGCCGTGAATATGTGGCCGAGCGTCGGTGGCAGGCGTCTCCGGCAGGGACGAAAGTGAAAGCTTGTCCTGACCGACGGTACAGCGAGTCGCCGTCGCTCCCAGAGTCTCAGCCAGACTTCTCGCGCTCGCCAGGCTTCGCGGCTGATACCCGCTCAGCGGGCCGGGTACCAAGTTCGCAGCTCGGTACTGAACGCTGCGCGTGCGAGAAGGAGCATCGAGGCAACTACTTTCACCTTGCGCTGTGAATGGCCATGAGAAAGTCCCCACTGGTGGCCAGGTCGAGGTCCCCGGTGGTGGCCAGATGAAAGTCCCCGCCTTGTGTTCGTCGTGTCGAACCTGGAATGGAAGGCCCAGACGGTGACGGTGAAGGTGCCAACCGATCACCATCACCGCCTGGGAGTTTCATTGAAAACCGCGAGGGACCGAATGGACATCATTTCTGCTTACCGCGAAGTCGGAAGCTACCGTGCCGCAGCTGAGATCTGCGGTACGACTCATAAGCCTC
>NZ_JASXSI010000034.1 GCF_030315685.1 Gordonia sp. ABSL11-1
CTCACCGACCTCGACACCACGCCGCAGTCCGGGCACCGCGACGCCGCAGAGTCGGCGGTCACCACCTCCACCACCCGAGTCCAGACCTGCCGCCACACCGCAGCGACCTCGAGTCCTTCCAAACCCAACAACAACGACGACGCACCATCCAGATTTCCGGAGACCTGGGGCGTCTCACATCATCGACACGCCGGCCCGCTGACCAGGCATTGCCCGCTCGACCTCGAAGAGCCGGAATATCTCCATGCCTGCTGGCAGATGGTCCATTCGCAGGATCGCCCTGTATCACGGTGGCGCGTTCGTCGGTCGGGTCGGTGTACGTCGAACTGACGAACACCTGATATCGCTTCTCATCCGCCACTCACCAAGTGGTGTCAGCTGGGTCTGACGAACCGGGGTGTTGCTGTGCCGATTGGGTAGCACGGGGTGGCATCTCAGCCGTTCGGACGACGTGCTGGCAGAGGAAACGCCTGCTGAACAGGCATTTCACGGTGCCCCCAGTCGGACTCGAACCGACACTGGGCGGATTTTAAGTCCGCTGCCTCTGCCAATTGGGCTATAGGGGCGCGGTCAACAGCATGCCATGCGCACCGCAGGCGGCCGACGGGCGCCGAGGACCGGCCCGACACGGACACCGGGGCCCTGCGCTGTCCGCGCAGGGCCCCGGGCCTGTGAGAAGGTCAACCACATGGGGGACAGTCGATCCGCATGGGGAACTACCCCCGCGGATGTCAGCCGCCCATGTGCATGCGACAGGAGCGTCGATCAGCCCAGGCTGAACGGCTTTCCGTACAGCCAGACGACCTGTGTGGTGTGTTCGGTCTGGATCTGCACCTTGGCGTAGGACCGCGCCTGGGCGTAGCCCGCGCATCCGTTGATCATCATCGTTTCGTTGGTGTACGCCACGGCGCCCTCGCCGCCACGGAACTTCACCGCCGATTCATGTGCCCGCGAACCGAATGCATCCGCGTACTCGATGTCGTTGATGACGTAGTTGGCGGCCTGGCCCGGGCCCAGGGTGACGGCGGCGCCGGTCTGGGCGGTCCCGGTGATGGCGACCTCCTGGCCGGGGGAGCCGGCTCCGGGCTTCGCTGTCGACGTCGTGGACGATTTGCCGCCCAGGGTCAGCTGGCAGCCGACGACGTATCCCGAGCCGATACCGAACTTGGCCTTCTTGTCCGACGTCGTGACGTCGTACCGGCCGGAGACCCAGGCGTTGCGGTGCAGCGGAGTGCCGCCGAGCGACGGGTTGATCCGCGCGCGCTCGTTGGTGCGCTTGATGGTGATCGTCGACCCGTCGGCGAGCTTCTTGGTCACGGTCTGGTCGGGCAACCGCACGAAGGTGTCGGCGTGGGCGACGCCCTGATCCATCAGCGGGATCGCGGCCAGCACGCCGATCGTCAGCGCGCCGGCACGGCATACGTTACGCGAGAACCGGGTTCGGAGAATGTTGTTCATGTCGACCTCTGTCATCCGATGGAGAAGGGCTTGCCGTACAGGTTCACCTTCTGGTGCAGCTTGCCCGTCGTCTCGACGGTGCTGAAGGCGCGTGCCTGTGCGTAGCCGCCGCAGTTCTGGATGGCCAGCTGTGCGCGGTCGTAGCCGATGTTGTATGTGCCCGGCTTCTCGATGTCCTTGCGCGAGAGCTGCACGAACACAACCTGTCCCGCGGCGAGCGGAACCGAGAGGCTCGCCGTCGCCGACGGTGTCGCCGACAACGTGGCCGACAGGTCACCCGACAGCCCCTTGATGTCGACCTGGCAGCCGACGATGTAGCCCGTGGACAGGGTTGCCGCCGCACCGTTGGTCATGGTGCCGTTGCTCCCCGGCAGCTCGGACTCGCCGGCCGGGCCCGCGCTCGGACCTGCCTTGGCGGGCTTGAGCTTCGGCGCCTTGAGAGTGACGTTGCCGCTCACCCAGGCGGTGCGCGACGCGGGGTTCCCGGCCATCGACGCCGAAACCTGCGCGCTCTCCCCGCTGCGGCTGAGCGTGATGCCCTCCCCGTGGGCGGTACCTCCGGGTAGCCGGACGAAGGCGTCCGCTCCGGCCGAGCCGACTCCCGCAACCGCGGCCCCGATCGCGGCCGCGGTCACGCCCGCAACCCGAAAGGTCCTGTGTCTGTTCGTCATCCACTCCTCCTCGTTTCCGCGGCACCGAGCTTCCCGGGTCCCGACCTTGCCCGGAGCAGGAGTGATCGATGACGAGCCGGGCGCTCTGCCCTCAAGTATGAGTACCGTATGAGTAATAATCAGGAAAGTCTAATGTGGTGGCAATCACGCTTGAACGACTACGTCGGCCTCGTTTGTCACAGGAGGGGCCGCTACGAACGAGCGGTCCGTCGACCAACCGTCCCCCGGTGGGGTTGCGTCGGGATAGTGAGCTTAGGTAAAGATAGCCTTAGTAAACCGAGCGACACCCGCCGCGGTCAGGGGACCGGGGCGAAAATCGACGAGACGGACACCACCACCGCGGTGGTGTGAACGCGACGGGATGACAGTGACGCAGCTGGTAACACCATGCTCCTTGTTGAGCGACGCGCAGGACTGCTACGGATGCAGTCCCGCGGTGGCGATCGACGGTGACGCCGTCGACTTCGAACGGTTCGCCGAATGTGTCGAGTTCCTCGCCTACGACCTGATGGCGTGCGGTGTGACGAGGGGACGGCGGATCGGGCTCGGCATCCGATCGGGTTGGGTGTTCGTGCTGACCTGGCACGCCCTGGTCGCTATCGATACAGTCGTGGTCCCGGTCGACCTCTGCGACAGTTCCTCGATCGGGCGGGCCCGTGAGCTCGACCTCGACTTCCTGCTTGCCCACGAGGACCACAACGACATTCTCGAGGACGCGATCGACGGCCTGATCGACGACGAGACGTCGATCCCAGTCTTCCGGGTCGCCGACGAGTTCGCACTCGTCGACGTCAGTTCGCCGGAACCGGTGTCCTCCGGGGTGGTGGCGCCGGACGCCGACGGCTGCGGAGGCCTGGTGTCCGATCTGGACACGGGTCGCGTCGAGACGACCGAGCACCTGCTGGCCGAGGCGGACCGGCTCGGTCGCCGACTCGATCTGTGGCCTGGTGTGTCGGTGCAGCTCGGTGGTGCGCTCAACACACGCCGGACGATGCTGCTGATCATCGCGTGCGCGGCACGAGGCGCGTGCGCGTGTGTCGACGCGACGCCACCGATGGACCACGGTGCACAGGGACTGGAGATGGTCCCGGTGATCGATCGGCCGGGATGGCAGTTCGATGGCCCGCTGCTGTCGGTCGGCTGAGACCCGGGATTCCGGGTCTGGTTCAGGGGCTCAGGCGACCGCCGCGTCGACGAGATCGGCCAGCTCGGTCTCCTTGCGGCGACGGAGCGTCGCGACGATCTCTGCCGCATCCGCATCGGTGGGCAGCCACAGGGATTCGCGTAAGACGTCGAGCAGTGCACTGCGTGCGAGGCGAGACCGCCGGGGCCGTCCCAGGCGTGCCAGGATCTGCGCGGTCGGTGATCCGGTCGCCCGGACATCGGCGGGACGCACATCGAACGTCGTGTCGGTGAAGTCGAGGAAAACCGGATCCCCTTCGGCCAGATCGAGTTCGGTGAGGAACCGTTTGATGGTCCCCGACCGTGCCTGCACCGACACCCACATGAACGACTGCGGCCCGTGGCGCGTGGTCAGCTGGACGGGGGTACCGGGCGCGATGCCGACGATGCCGGCCAGCGCGGAGGGCACGTTGAACGCCGAACCCTTGAGGTGGGCCGCGGTCACCGTCGTGGACCAGTGGACGGTCTCGCCGTCCCGGTAGAGCCCGCGGGTGCGGGTGGGCGACTTCCGCGGCGTGAAGGGGCGGGTGCGCCGTGTCACGACGTCGTCGGTGGTGACGAAATCGCCTGCGCTGGCGTAGGCGCGGACGCTCGCCTCGGTGACGTCGTACGCGCTGGTGATCTCCTCGATGATGTCGGGGAGCCGCGCGCAACCACCGGCTTCGGTAAGGATGCGATCGATCTGGACGTGCACGGGTACGTAGGCGGCCAGACCCCAGCGGCGCAGCCCGTAGCTGCTGCGGTCCGTCTTGACGATCCTGTCGTCGGAGACCAGCGCGTTGCGCACCGACGACGGAGCACGCGGAAAATCGGTGAGGCCACCGATGATCTCGTCGAAGGTGCACGGGGTACCCGTCATCGACAGGAAGCCGGCGACCAGATCACCCGTCGACGCGGTCGAAGAGATCACGTGGTCGCCGAGAAACGAGTACCCGCTGCGCCGCAGCCATTGTCGTGCGGCTCCGACGGGCAGTCCCAGTCCGTCGGCCACCGAGGGGAGTGCGGCGACGTCCTCCGGACTCGCCACCGAGTCGACGGCGGCCTGGGTGATGGCGGCCGCATCCTTGAGCGAGCTCCGCACGATCCACTCGTCGACGGTGATCAGGTCCGGTGTGCCGATCGTCAGCAGATGCCAGATCGGAGTACCGAGTGAGGAGACCACCACTGCGAGAACAGGGAATTCCGCGGTGAGCGAATCGATGTCGACAACGGGATCGGCACGCCGCAGGACCTCGGCCTCGACGTCGCGCAGGCCGGGTGTGGAGTCGACCAACTCGCGCAGGCCACGCCGGAGATTCCGGTCGATCTGAGTGACCCGTTCGCGTGAGGTGCCCAGCATTCCGGCGAGTTCGGACTGCGTACGAGGGCGGGTCGCCAGGACGCGGTCGAACAGCACGAGCCGGTCGCGTTCGGTCAGTCCGGCGACGAACGAGCGTATGTCGTCCTCGTCGAACGGTTCTGGGCGTACCGTCTCGTCCGGGGTGTGCTCGCGGACGACCCCGGATCTCGCGACGAGCCGTGCGATCAGGTTGACGACGGTCACCGGACCGACCCCGGGGAAATGCAGCAGGTCCGCGACGGACAGTGTCATCAGTTCGGCGATGGTGACGACGCGTTCGGTCGCGAGCGCGTCGCGCGTCGAGCGTGGCAACGGAAGCGGCTCGGATCCTGCTTGCACGGCGGGGAAATCGTCGGTGAGCCGTCGTGCGGAGCGGTCCGCGACGTAACGTTCGGCGATGCGGTGGCAGAAGCGTTCCTGGTTGACGTCGGTCAGCGTCTCCGCCGGAGAGCTGCGTATCCATGCATTGACGACGATCTCGTCGTCGGCGAGGATTCCCGGACCGCGTCGATACTCGGACAGCCACGGCAGCAACTCGATCCAGGGCTGTTCGGACAGGTGCTGCCCGCGAAGCCGTTCGGCGAGCTCGCGGTCGTCGGGGACCATGGCGTCGTCGGAGGTCAGAACCTCGGACGAGGACGATGACATCGGTGGTGGCTTCCCTGACTGTTGAACACGACGATTCCAGAATAGCCTATCGCTGAACGCCCGCAGTTGCGATGAGTCGCTTATCCGGCGATGTCCAGTGCGGACAGAACGGTGCGGAACTTGGCCGAGGTTTCGGCGAGTTCGGCGGCGGGGTCGGACTCGGCAACGATTCCGCCGCCGGCCCAGGTGACGAGTTCGCGGCCGTCGGGCGCGAGGTCGGCGCATCGGATGCTCACCATCCACTCGCCGTCGCCGTTCGTGTCGCACCAGCCCACGGCGCCGGCATAGAACCCGCGGCCCCCCTCCACCGCCAGGATGTGATCGCGCGCCGCCGGGGTCGGCGTCCCGCAGATGGCGGGCGTCGGATGCGCCGCGGCCGCGAGGTCGAGGACGGTGGTCGCCGGATCCGCGACGTGCCCGCTGATCGCGGTGCCGAGATGCCACATCGTCGGCGTCGAGGTGAGTGACGGTTCGGCGGGGACCTCGAGATCCGCGCACAGGGGAGCCAGTGCCGCCGCCAGCGCATCGACCACGTAACCGTGTTCGCGACGGTCCTTGGCCGACGATGCGAGACGCCGCCCGTTCTCGGCGTCGGTGAGCGGATCGAGATCGCGCGGCAGGGAACCGGCGAGGGGATGGCAACTCACCACATCGCCCTGTTTGCGGACCAGGACCTCGGGACTCGAGCCGATGAGGTGGCGACCCTCGAACGATGGTCCGGCCGGCGAGAGGTCGGTGGCGAACGCGTTGCCGTCGTGGTCTCGGGCGCTGAGTCGTGCGGCAAAGTCCCATGGCGACAATGGTTCCGCCGATCGCACGTCCAGTCGGCGGGCCAACACGATCTTGGCGACGCCGTTGGCCGGATCGGCGATCGCGCGGACCGCGTCCTCGACGCGGCGGACATGTTGATCGGGTTCGGGGTGGAACGCGGTGACCTGCGCGCCGACCGTGACGTCGGGTGCGTCGTGGCGCCATCGTCCGGGGCGTCGGGTCAGTTCGACCGGGGCCGTGAGTGCGCACGGCTCGCGCGGGTCGAAGGGCAGCGCACCGACGATTCCCGGGATCCCGCCGGAACCGAGGTACTCGCGTGCGTCGTCGAGGCGATCGAATCGACTGCGGATTCCGGTGGCGATCACGTGTTCCTCCGGCCGGGACAGGAGGAACACCGGGTCGTGACGCGTCGCATGCTCACTCATGCCTTGAAATCTACCAAGTGTGGTTGTTCTACGATAGGCTTTGTTGCTTGTGAGTGGCGGCACCCCGAACCGCCCGAATCGACCGATACAGGGAGCTGAGATGCTGCGCACCGTTGTCAACGGAAAGATCCACCGAGCCACCGTGACCCAGGCCGACCTGCATTACGTCGGATCCATCACGATCGACGAGAACCTGATGCGAGCCGCCGATCTGGTGGAGGGCGAGCAGGTCCAGGTCGTCGACATCACCAACGGCGCCCGACTCGAGACCTATGTCATCACCGGTCCCGCCGACAGCGGCGTGATCTGCATCAACGGTGCGGCCGCGCACCTGGTCAACCCCGACGACCTGGTCATCATCATGTCGTTCCTGCAGCTCGACGAGACCGAACTCATCGCGCATCAGCCCAAGGTCGTGCACGTGAACGGCGACAACGCCATCGTCGCCCTGGGCAACGATCCGGCTCAGCCCGTGCCGGGAGCCACCGACCAGATGGCGTCGCGCTGAGCACATCGGCCACATCCACGGTGATGACATCCACGACACTCTCGACCGCTCGCCGCATCCGCGCCACCGACGCGCAGGCCGCGATGTGGTTCGGTCACCAGATGGTCGGCGACTCGGCCACATTCGTCGTCGCGCAGTCATGGGAACTGCGCGGAGCAATCGACGTCGACCTCCTGCGGGAGTCGTTGTCGGTGGCGCTGACCGAGGCCGAGGGCCTCTCGGTGACGTTCGGCGTGGACGCCGATGCCGTCACCCAGGAGTTGTCGGCCCGTGATGTCGGTGACGTCGGGTGTATATGGGTCATCGATGTCGCCGACCGGGCCGCCGCCACCGAGTGGATGGAGTGTGAGCGTCGTCGCCCGATCGACCCTGCGACCGGGCCTTGCTGCGCTGCAGCCATTCTGGACGTCGATCCCGATCACACCATCGTGTTCCTGCGTGCCCACCACATCGTCGCCGACGCCTACGGTCTGACCCTGCTGGGCAGACGCGCGGCGCAGGTGTACACGGCGCGGGTGGCGGGCGAGTCCGAGCCGGATCGCTGGTTCGGGTCCCTCGCCGGCGTCGTCGACGAGGACGAGACCTACCGGGCCTCACCGCGGTATCAGGCCGATGTCGAGTTCTGGGGGGCCCGCGCGCACGCGCCCGCCGACGTCGCATCGCTGAGCCCACACCCCGGCGCCGGAGCGGTCGCACGAACGGTGCGCTCGCACGCGGTGACCGTGGGCCCGGAGATCTCCGCCGCGGTGGCAGCCCGCGCGGCCGACAGTGGAACGACGTGGAGCGATGTGCTCACCGCCCTGATCGGGTCGTGGGTGGCATCGCGACGTTCGTCATCGGCGCAGACCCCGGTCACCGTCGGCTTCCCGATCATGAACCGATTCGGTTCTGCCGCACTGACCGTGCCCATGACCGCGGTCAACGTCGTGCCGATCCGACTGGGCCTCGGCGCAAGCACCACACCGCTGGCCGCCCTCGATGTGGTCCGTGACGCCATCGGAGAGGTCCGCAGCCACACGACCCTGCGTGGCGAGGACATCGCGCGGCTCGGTGAGAGTCTACGGCCGGCGGTGTGGATCAACATCAAGCCATTCGGTGACGAACTGCGCTTCGCTGACGTCACGGCAACCATCGGATCGTTGGCACGCGGGCCGGTGCAGGAGCTGACCGTCACCGGACGCCGTGTCACCGCCGACGGCGCCATCGAGCTGCAGTTCGATGCGGACGCCGACCGTTACGACGACGCGGAGCTCACGAGCCTGGTCGACAGCCTTGCTCATTTCATCTCCGTCGCAACGGAACCCGATCGCTGGCAGCGACCGATCGCCGCTCTGCCCGCCGCTCTGCCCGACGACGGAATCCATCGTGGAGGCCGCCACGACGACGCCGGGCCGCAGATCGACAACGGGCACCGAACGCTCGACGACCTGATCCTCACCGGGCGACGCCCGACCCTGCTCACTGCGAACCGCGCGATCCCCGCCGCCGAACTCGACGCCCGGGTGGCGCGACTGGCCCGGCTTCTCATCGATCGAGGCATCGGACCTGACGATCATGTGGTGGTCCTCCCGCCCCGGACCGACGATCTCGCCGTCGCCGTCCTCGCCGTGCTGGCGGCCGGAGGCGTGTGTGCACCCGTCGATCCGACCGCGCCCGACGCGCGACTGCGGACGATGCTCGAGGTCGCCGCTCCTCGGCTCGTCCTGACCTCGGCCGCGATCGCGGCCCGATCGATCGTCGCCGACGCCGTCCCGGTCGTCGCGTTCGACGACGACGACATCGCCGCGGAACTCACCGGTTTGCCCTCCGGCCGGGTGACCGACAGCGACCGGCGTGCCCGGCTGCGGTCGGGCCACGCCGCAGTCGCCATCTTCACCTCGGGCTCCACCGGGTACCCCAAGCTGGTCGCTGTGCCCCACTCGGCACTCACGAACCGACTGGTGTGGGCCGACCGGGAGTGGGACACAACGCTGTCCAGCGATGCCGAATGCGACGTCGCACCGCCCGACACCCGGATCGCCAAGTCCTCCATCGGATTCATCGACGGCATCACCGAACTCCTCGGCGCACTGCTCGCCGGTGCGCGCATCGTGATCGCCACCGATGACGAGATCGGCGACCCGTCACGACTGGCGGATCTCGCCGACGCATACGCCGCCACCGCACTCACAGCGGTCCCGTCCGTGGCCGCCGAGATGCTCGACGACCTGACCGGTCCCGGTCCCGATTCCGCTGCCGGCAGTACCGATCCGGAGGCCGGGGCCACCCCGCGCCTGCACACGATCCGGCGCTGGACCCTCAGCGGTGAGGACCTGCCCGCGCGTGTCGTCGAACGGGTGCGCGCGCTCGGGCCGTCGGCCATCATCAACTCGTACGGCTCCACCGAGGTCACCGGTGACGCCACCTACGCCGACCTCTCCGATCCCGCCTCGACGGTGAGCATCGGCACTCCGGTGGCCAACAGTGCGATTCGCGTGCTCGATCCGTGGATGCGGCCCGTCGACGACGGCGAGCCGGGCGAACTCCACATCGCGGGCGCGCAACTGGCTCGCGGGTATGTCGGCCGTGCCGATGAGACCGCGGCACGTTTTGTCGCCGACCCCTGGGCACAGCAGCCCGGCGACCGGCTCTACCGCACCGGTGACCGCGTGGTGCGCCGCGACGGCCGACTCGTCTACCTCGGCCGCACCGATCATCAGATCTCGTTGCGCGGCTTGCGGATCGACCCGGGCGAGATCGAGAGCGTGCTCGCAGGACTGGCCGGGGTCGCCGCCGTCGCCGTCGCCGCACGTGAACTCCTCGACGGCGAACCGATTCTGGTGGCGTACGTGACCCCCGCCGACACCGAACGGCCGCCGAGTCCCGGCGATCTGCGCGCGCACGCCGCCGAGCTCCTGCCGCGGCATCTCGTCCCGGCCGTCGTCGTTCTGCTCGACCGGCTGCCGGCGACACACAACGGCAAGCTTGACCGGACGGCATTGCCCGCGCCGGACGCCACGGACCACCTTTCCGATGACCAGGTCGACGACGACGTCCGACGTCTCTGTGACGCCTACGCCGACATCCTCGGCATTCCCGCCGTCGGACCGCACGACAGCTTCTTCGCCCTCGGCGGACATTCGCTGTCCGCGAACCGTCTCGTCGCCCGACTGGCCGCCCTCGGGATCCCGGCGACCATCCGGCAGATCTTCGACCATCCCGAGCCGATCGTCCTCGCCCGGGTCCTGGACGCGCCCTCGGCCACCGATCCGGCTCCGACCGCGATGGGCGACCTGGCCGACATCGAGGTGGGAGCCTGCGAGCCGGCGTCCTATGGGCAGCAGGCGCTCTGGCTGACCGAACAGATGGCCGACGACCGTTCCGCCTACCGCGTCGGCGCCGTCTTCGATGTCGACGGCACGATCGACGAGACGGCCCTGCGGCAGGCCGTGCGTGACCTGCTCGACCGGCACCCGGTGCTGCGCACCGTCTACCGATGGGACGGTACACAACTACAGCAACAGATCCTCGACGCCGCCGACGTCGACCACACGGACGTGTTCCGCGTGCAGACACCCCTCGGCGCTCCCGGACCGGACGGCGGCGTGGCCCGGTCCGTCCGCGAGTTCCTCACCGCACCGATGGATCTGTCCACCGACACGTCGCTGCGAGTGTTGCTCGTACGCAGCGGGTCCGGCGACATGCTCGTCGTCTCCGGACATCACATCGCGACCGATGAGGGCTCCTTCCCACTGGTCGTCGACGGGCTCGTCGACGCCTACCGTGCGCGTGCGGTAGGACGGGCCCCGGCATGGGCCGCGGGTGCGGTCACCTACACCCAGTTCGCACGTCGCCAGCGGGAGCTACTCGGTGAGCGGTCCGATCCGACCTCGCTGATCTCGCGCGATCTCGAGTTCTGGCGCAACCGCTTTGCCAATCGGCCGTCGGTGATCGAGCTGCCGCATACGACACCTCCCACGCCGGGCCGGACCTACTCGGTGGCCAGCCGACGCGTGCGGATACCGTCATCGATCGCCGGTGGACTCCGCGCATGGGGCAACGAACACACGGCGAGCCCGCTGATGGTGACCGAGCTGCTCGTCGCCATCGCACTGAAGGCGTACGGCGCCGGCGACGTCGTACCGCTCGGAAGCCCGGCGACACTCCGCGACGACGAGCGCCTCGCGCAGGTCGTCGGATTCTTCGTCAACACACTCGTCTTCACGGTCGATCTGTCGGATGCCATCGACGCCACCGACGCCTTGACGCGTGTCCGCGACGACAACCTCGAGGCGCTGACACATCGGGCCACCCCGTTCGAAACGGTCGTCGACACAGTGAGCGGCCCCGACGACATCGCGCGGAGAAGCGGGCGAAGCCCCCTGTTCCAGGTGATGGTGGCCTACCGTGACGCCGGTTCGCGCCGGGAGTTCGACGCCTGCCCGGTCATCCTGCGCCGTGTCGACCGGGCGGACCTCCTGGAGCGCGTCGGGATGATCCCGGATTCGGACACCGCGAAGTTCGAGCTGGTCTTCGGCGTCGAGGAGACCGCGGACGGGGAGTGGCTCCTCGGCGTCGACTACGCACGCGAACTGTTCGACTCCGCCACGATGGACGGACTCATGGAGACCGCGGCCGCGATCGGGGCGGCCATCGCGGTGGACCCGTCGACCACGGTCGCCGATCTCGCGGCGCTGTCGACGCGCGCGCTGACCGATACCGCCGAGCCGGTCGACGTCATCGCCGAGGCCGACCGCGAGGCCGGTGCGGATCTCGGCGCACAGATCGGCGAGATCCGGCTGCCCATCGACGAACCCGTACCCGTGTGGGCGATGCGCCGGGCATACCTGGCCTGTGCGCCCATCATCTTCGCCGCCGCGGACGCCGGCATGGCCGACACGCCCGCCCGGCGACAGGACCCGTTGGCGCCCGCACATGCCGAGCATGCCATGGCCGTCGCCGGCGGCTTCACCATCGCCGACGGCGACAGATCTGGTGACAGTCTGTGGCGCAAGGACATCGGGGTCGATTGCGTCGTCGACGCGAGCGGAATGGTCAGTGCCGGACGACTGTCGATGCGCTACGGCGACCCCGTCATGGTCGACACCACCGCACAGGTGCTCATGACGATCGCGACCGACCTGCAGATTGGCCAGGAAAGCACCCCGCCGCATCCGGCGCTGCCCGAGCCCTGCGAAGTGGCGCGCCCGTGGACCGAGATCGCCGACGACGATGCGCTCCTCGACGAGGACTTCTGGGTCGAGTTCATCGAGGACACCGCGGACGCGGACACCTTCCGTCTGCCCGGTGCGGATCCTTCCGGCGACACGACGGTCACGCGCACGGCCGAGGTGAGATGCCCCGTCCGCGAACGCTCGTCGGTGGACACGCTGCTGACGGCGCTCGCTGCGATGCTCGGAGATCAGGCGGGATTCGACGGGACGGACACGATCGTCATCGATCTCGAGACCTCGGCACGTGACACCGGCGTCGCCTGTGCGCCGGGCCGCCTGGTGCACAGATGCCCGATCGCGATCCCGACCGACCTCGACATCGGCGACCCGGATTCCGCGCACCGAGCGATCAGTGAACTCCGCGTATCTCCCGAACAGGCTCGGCAGTATCAGGTGCTGCGACACGAGATCGTGCACACCCGCGACATGTTCGACGAGACCGACGACGCCGAGATACTACTGCAGGTGTTCGACACCGACGTCGAGTGCGCCTCGGGCAGCACCGAACTCGGCCGGTACCGACTGGTCGTGACCGCGCACATCGGTGCGGACGACGACGGCGTGCGGCCGGTACGACTCTCGGCCACCTGCCCCGAGGGGATCGCGACGGCCTCGGTGGACCTCTCGGTCATGACCGAGACCCTGGCCCGGCTCGGCGTGGACACCGACGCCCGATTCCGCGCGCTGGTGCGCCAGGGTGCGGCGAACGCGATGACGTCGGCTCATCCCGCCCCGCTCGTCGAACTGCCCCCTGCCCACGCACACCGGATGATCGATCTGTTCGGGCAACCCGACGACGTGCTGCCGGTGACGCCGCTACAGGAAGGGCTGCTGTTCCACCTGCGGATGTCGGCGGAACAGGGTGTGCCGGATCTGTATGCCTCTCAGGCGAAGCTGCACCTGCGCGGTCCGGTCGACGTGGAGCGCATGAGGTCTGCCGTCGGGGAGTTGCTGCGCCGCCGCCCCAACCTGCGTGCCGGATTCCTGACCCACGCCGATGCCAGCGTCGCGGTGATCCCGCGGACAGCGGAGGTGCCGCTGCGGGTCGAGAACGCGACGGGCGACGATGTCGTGGCGATCCTGCGCGAGGAGCGGGCCCGCCCCTTCTCGGCGGAACGTCCACCGCTGATCCGGTTCCTGCTGGTCGAGGAGGACCGCGACTCCTGGGTCCTCGCGATCACCTTCGAGCACATCCTGATCGACGGCTGGTCCTACCAGTTGGTCCTGGGCGAGTTGCTGGCCCTCTACGACGACCCGACCGGCGCGGCCCTGGCGGCCCCGACCCCGTATCGCGACTACTGCACCTGGCTGTCGGCGCAAGACGTGCCGGCGGCGACGGCCGCCTGGGGGCGGTATCTGTCCGGGCTCACCGAACCGACGCTGTTGCGGCCGGACGCCGTCGACCGCGAGGCCGACCCGTCGGAGGCACGTGATCACCATCGCGATCTCTCCCGCGAGACGACCGACCGCGTGCGCGCCCTGGCACGCACGACCGGCACGACCGTGAGTACCGTGCTGCACGCGGCGTGGGGAATCACCCTGGCCCGCCTCACCGGATCGTCTGATGTGGTCTTCGGGACGACCGTCAGCGGGCGGCCTCCGGAGCTGCCGGGGTCGGAGGGGATCGTCGGACTCCTGTTCAACACGGTGCCCGTCCGGGTCGAGATGAACCCGTGGGAGAGCGTCACCGACCTGCTGGCCCGACAGCAGCACGCCCAGATCGACGTCGTCGACGCGCCCTTCCTCAGTCTGGTCGACATCACCCGCGAAACCGGGCTGCACCAGCTGTTCGACACGCTGTTCATCACCCAGAACCATCCCGCGACGGACACCGATCGCGGCTACGGACCCGATCCCGTCCAGGTGACCGACACCGTCCTCGACGACTCCACCCACTATCCCGTTTCCTTCGCGGCACATCCCGGCGAGACGATCCACCTGCGCTGCGCCTATCGCGCGGATCTGCTCGACGAGACCGAGATCGTCACCCTCACTGATCGGTTCGTGTCGGTTCTGCGGGAGATGGCGGCCGAACCGACGGCGAGTGTCGGTTCTCTCGACGTCATCACCGCGGCCGAGCGTGGTCAGGTCCTCACCACCTGGAACGACACCGCCCGAGAGGTCGCCGACGTCACCGTCGCCCACCTGTTCGACCAGCAGGTGGCCCGCACCCCCGAGGCGGTGGCGGTGGTGGCAGGCGAACGCCGCATGTCCTTCGCCGATCTCGGATCCGAGGTCAATGCCATGGCGCGGCTGCTGATCTCGAGAGGGGTGGGCGTGGAGAGCCGGGTGGCACTTCTGCTCCCGCGGGACGAGCGCATGGTCGTGTCGATGTTCGCGGTGTTCGCCGCCGGCGCTGCCTACGTGCCGGTCGATCCGGATCATCCGGTCGACCGGATCGCGTACATGCTCGATGTCGCCGAACCGGCTGTCGTGCTGACCACGTCGTCGCTGCGGCCGCTGCTCGACGAGACCGTGGTCGACGTGATCGAACTGGACGGCGACACCGAACGCGCCGCCCTGACCGCGATCTCCGACGGACCGCTGACTGCCGGCGAACGCGGCACGGTCCGTGCCGACAACCTGGCGTACGTCATCTTCACCTCGGGTTCCACCGGCCGTCCGAAGGGCGTGGCCGTCGGCTACCGCGGATTGACGAACATGTATGTCAACCATCAGGAGAAGATCTTCGATCGCGTCGTCGCCCACCAGGACGGTCGACGGCTCGCGATCGCGCACACGACGTCGTTCTCGTTCGACGCCTCCTGGGAACAGCTGTTCTGGCTGCTCACCGGGCATCACACGCACATCATCGACGAGGAGATGCGCAAGGAACCGCTCGATCTGCTCACCCACTACGACACGACCTCGATGGATGGATTCGATGCGACTCCGTCCTACATCGACGTACTCGTGGAGAACGGACTCCTGGATCGCGAGCGCCCGGCCGGATTGTCCACGGCCACCGACGGTACCGGCGTCGTGTTCGTGTCCCTGGGTGGCGAGGCCGTACCGGAAGCGTTGTGGCAGAAGCTGCGCGATGCACCCGGAGTCGAGTCCTACAACCTCTACGGGCCCACCGAGTACACCATCAACGCGCTCGGTGCCGACCTGGCCGACAGCCCGTTCCCGACTCTCGGCCAGCCGATCGCGAACACCCGGGCATACGTGCTCGATCGCGGGTTGCGGCCGGTGCCGCCGGGGGTGGTCGGCGAACTGTACCTCGCCGGTGCGGGCATCGCCCGTGGTTACCTCGGCCAATCGGCCAAGACCGCAGAGCGTTTCGTCGCCTGCCCGTGGGGACGGGAAGAACAGGACGGCGCCGGAGAGCGGATGTATCGCACCGGTGACCTGGTCCGCTGGAACGATCAGGGCGCCCTGGACTACCTTGGACGCAGCGACGATCAGGTCAAGATCCACGGGTACCGGATCGAACCCGGTGAGATCGCCGACGCGCTGGCGACACATCCGGGTGTCGCCCGTGCAGCGGTCGTCGCACGCACTGGGAGCACCGGGCAGGCACAGCTGCACGCATATGTCGTCCCGTCCGATCCGGCGTCGGGCACCGAAGCGGAGGACCTACGTTCTCACCTCCGGGACCGGTTGCCCGACTACATGATCCCGGCGGGGCTGGGTGAGGTGGTGTCCATCCCGCTCACGGTGAACGGGAAGGTCGACACCCGAGCACTCCCACCTCTCGATCTCGCCGACGAGCACCACGACCCGCCGGCCACCGACACCGAGCGGCAGATCGCCGACCTGGTCGCGGGTCTGGTGGGTCTCGAATCCGTGTCGGTCAGCTCCTCGGTGCGCGACGCCGGCGGCAATTCGTTGGTCGTGATGCGGCTCGTGTCGCGGCTGGCCGAGATCGACGGCGGAGAACGGATAACGGTCCGGGACCTGTTGTCCGGGGCCACCCTGCGGCAGATCGCCGAACGTATCGACGGCGGCGCACACAGGACGGCCGTGGATTCGTCGTCGGCCGACGGCCATCCGCTCGTCGTCGAGTTCGCCCCGTCGCGCAACGGTCGGGTACTGGTCTGTCCGCCAGAGGGATTCGGACTGGTGATCCCGTACGCATCGCTGTTGCCGCATCTTCCGGACGGATGGGGTCTGATCGCCCTGCGTGATCCGGCCCAGGCGGATACACCTGTTCCGTACCGCGACATCGCGGAGATGGCGTCGCAGTACGCCGACGCGCTCGAGGCCATCGGGGTCACCGGTCCGTCCGGCCCAGACCTGCTCGGCTGGTCCTACGGCGGCCACCTCGCCTTCGCGCTCGCGAAGGAACTCGCCGAGCGGGATCGCGCGGTGTCGTCGCTGACGATCGTCGACGCATATCCGGCGACTCCGCGTGCCGACGGTCCGATGACACCGGACGAGGCGGTCACCGAGACACTGCGCGGGATGCGCTCTGCGACCGGCGCATCCACCGACATCGGAGGCGCCGAACTGGTTCGGCGCATGCTGGGTCTGTCCGGGGGTCCGGCAGACGGCCGTGCCCTGGTGGGTGGGAATGACCCGGACGGTGACGAACACAATGAGATGTTCGACGCATACGCCCGATGTGAGCAGATGCTGTCGCACGGTACGGTCGGCGTGGTCGGGGTACCGGCGGTTCTCATCGCATCGACGACCTCCCGTACGACGGATCTGCCGTCGATCTCGCAGGCGTGGAGGGGCCACCTGCGTGACATTCGGAGCGTCGGCGAGTATCCGATCCCGCACGCCAGACTGCTCGACGGAGCGTCGGTGCGCGATTGGGTGTCGATCGTCGACGAGGTGTGGCGCCGCCCATGAGGACGCCCCCCGTGGCCAGGCGCCACGAGACGTTGCCCGACCGGAACACCGTCGGGCACCTGAAAAAGAGATGGAGAATCCAGAACATGCGACGAAATCTACGAGTGGTGGTGGCCGCCGGTGTCGCGGTCGCGGCGCTGGTCGCCTCCGGATGTTCGTCCGGCGGATCGGACGATGCGGGCAGTTCGGCCGACCAGGGCGCGACCCGGACATTCACCGCTGCCAACGGGACCTTCGAGATCCCGGCGAAACCCACGCGCATCGTCGCCCTGTCCCGGGTGATCCCGTCACTGTTCACCGCGGACGCCGCCGTCGTCGGCGCCACATCGGGCTACGACACGAGCACCATCGTCGACGACGACGCGATTTCCCGGTACAAGGAGGTGGCCACACTGTCGACCGGCTCGGCGAAGACGAATGCCGGTGGCGGTACGCAACTCTCCTACGAGCAGATCGCCGCGCTGAAACCCGATCTCATCATCTCGGGATTCCCCCAGAAGGCGTACAAAGCGTCGATCAGCGACGAACAACTGCAGGCGATCGCCCCGACGTTGAGCCTGGGGCCCGCCACGCCGACCGAATGGCGCGAAGTGGGGGAGAAGGCCGCCGACGCCGCCGGCAAGACCGACGAGTTCGACCAGCAGAAGGCCGAGTACACCAAGCTCGCCGACGAACTGAAGTCGAAGTACGCCGGAACCGTCGCGGGGAAGAAGTTCGCCGCGTTCTCCGTCTTCAACTCGACGCAGGCCGACTCGTATCAGCGTGAGTTCGACGACTCGTTCACCACCAACGTCGCCAACGACATCGGGATCGCCTTCCCCGGCGGCACGCCGACGAAGACCTCCGAGATCGTGTCGATCGAGCGGTTGTCGGACATGGCCGACGCCGATGTGATCGTCTACCAGGTGAATCCGGACGGCTCTCTGAAGTATCCGCGGATGCAGGAAGTGCTCGACTCCGAGGCGTGGAAGAACCTGCCCGCGGTGAAGGCCGGGCGTGTGGTACCCGTGGCGTATGCGTCATCGGAGACCTACGCAGGTGCCATCAAGAGTCTGCAATCGCTGTCGGCAGGCCTCGACAAGCTGCCTGCGGCCACCACGGGGAGCTGACACCTGATTGTCTGACCACACACGTCCCTCGATCCCGGAGAAGCCCGCGAGGAACGAGCGGGCGCCACGAAGGGCGCCCGCCGGGCTGATGCGCATCATCCGCCCGGTTCGGGTGCAGGTGGTGACGTCGATCCTGCTGCAGATGGTCTGCGCGGTCATGGTCGTCGGGGCGTATGTCGCGATCGTCGCCGCAGTGCGGCGGCCGGTGGACACGGGCGAGACCTCGTGGACGCCGGCCGTCGTCGCAGCGCTGCTGTTGCTGGGCGTCCCGCTGGTCCATGCCTGCTCGTACGCGGCGAGCTTCGGGGCGAGCCGCCGGATCGAACAGCGTCTGCGTACCGAGGTGACCGATCATGTGTCGCGGATTCCGCTGGGCTGGTTCAGCACTGGATCAGCGGTCACGAGGCTGCGCAAGACCGTCACTTCGGACATCAGTGCGGTGACCGGGATGATCGGGGAGGCCCTGCCCAACACGGCGCGATACAGCACCGTCACCGTCGTCGCGTTCGGCTACCTGTTCACGGTCTCGTGGATTCTCGCCGCCGCCGTCGCCGTGCCCGTGGTCATCGCGTCGGCCGTCGAATGGCGGCGCATGGGAATGACATCCGACGCCGATCGCCGCCACGAGGAGACGACCGCGGCTCTGTCCGCGCGCACGACCGAACTGACCCAGGGCATCGGCGTCGCGAAGATCTACGGGATGGCCGACCGCGAGAACAACCGATTCCGCACGGCGGCTGACGCCTACGCCGACAGCTACCTCCGTCGGGAGATCGACCAACAGCGCCGGGGACGCGTGACGTCGGCGCTGGCGTCGTGGATGTCGATCCTGTCGATCGTCGTCGTCGGTGGCACCGCGCTCGTGGCGGCCGATCTCATCGACCCAGTGGACGTGGTCGCGTTCCTGATGCTGTCGTGGATCGTCTCGCGTGGGGTGTGGGCACTGCCGATGGCGATGATGACGTGGCGCAGGGCCAGGTCCGTGCTGGTCGGTGTCGATGCGATCCTCGGCATCCCACCACTGCCCACTCCCGCTGAAGTGTCCCCGATTCCGGCGGCGCCCATCGCGGTGACCTTCGAGCAGGTCGAATTCGGCTACACACCAGACGATCCGGTGCTGCAGGACATCTCGATTCGCCTGGCACCAGGGACGACGACGGCACTCGTCGGCGCCTCCGGGTCGGGCAAGTCGACACTGGCGCGCCTCATCCCGCGATTCTGGGATGTCGATGCCGGAACGATCCGGGTCAACGGAACGGATGTCCGCGACCTCGAACCCACGAGCCTCTACCGGTTGGTCTCCTTCGTCTTCCAGGACGTCACCCTCATGCGATCCTCGGTCGCCGACAACATCCGGCTCGCCCGCCCCGACGCCGACGACGCCATCGTCGAGGCGGCGGCGCGGGCCGCCCGGATCCATGACCGGATCCAGCACCTCCCCCGGGGATACGACTCCGTGGTCGGGGTCGACGCGCACTTCTCCGGCGGTGAGGCCCAACGCATCTCGATCGCCCGGGCACTCGTCGCCGACACGCCTGTCGTCGTCCTCGACGAGGCTACCTCTGCGGCCGACCCGGAGTCCGAGGCCGCCGTCGGGCATGCACTGAGCCGTTTGATGGAGGGACGGACGGTCCTCACGATCGCTCATCGGCTCGCCACCATCGCCGCCGCACACCAGATCGTGGTGCTCGAACGCGGGCGCATCGCCGAGATCGGCACTCACGACGAGCTGACCCTCGCCAACGGTCACTATGCCCGGATGTGGCGGGCGGATCGGATGGCGTTGCGATGACGGATCGTTCACGGGCGACCCTTCGTGACGCTCGCACGCTCGCTCCTCAGGGTCCGGGGGACGCTCGCACGCTCGCCGGCGGTCTGTTCCCTGAGGAGCGAGGCGATAGCCGAGCATCACGAAGGGGCGGCATGCTCGCCGGTCTGCGACGGGTGGCCGGACAGGATGCCACCCGGCGATTGACACGAGCGCTCGGCGTCGTGGCCGCGGCCGCCGTGCTCGAGGCAGCCTGCCTCGCGTTGCTGGTGCCGCTGATGGCCGACCTGTTCACCGACCGCTTTCCGCGTGCCTGGTGGTGGGCCGGTCTGTTCGTCGTCGTCGGCGGCATCGCACTCGTGCTGGAGCGCTGGGCGATCCGCGCACAGCGCTCGGTGACGACCGTGGTGGTCGCGACCCTGCACCACCGCGTCGGTGACCACGTGATGACGCTGCCGCTGGGATGGTTCACACCGGCACAGCAGGATTCGTTGAACCGATTGCTCAACGACGCAACACAGTCGTTGGCGGTCATGCTCAACGCCATCGTCACGCTGAACATCCGAGCGGTTGCGACTGCGGGCACGCTCTGGGTGGTGATCGCGGTGGTCGATCTCCCGACGGCGCTGGTGGTGGCACTCGCCTTGGGCGTGCTGGCCGTCGTCTACCGTCTGGCGACGCGACTGAACCGCCAGGGCAACATCACACGCGTGGCCGCCACGCAGGAGATCGGTGCACAGGTCCTCGAATTCGCCCAGAAGCAGGCTGTTCTCCGGGCACACGGCCGTCTCGGCGAAGCCGGGACCGACCTGCGGGCCGCGCTGGACCAGGTCCGTCGCGCCGCGTCGTCGTACTTCCGCGGTGCGATCGTCGGCGTCACCGCATTTTCGGTCGGGACGGCTCTGCTCATCGCGGCCGTCCTGTGCAGTGCATGGTGGCGCCTGCAGGACGGCGTCATCTCGCCGGCGGTGGCGATCTCACTGGTCGTCCTGGCCACGCTCATCGTCGACGCCGTCGCCGCGCTCGGCCGGACGGGAAGCGTCATCTGGGCAGCGGAACAGACGGTGCGGGAGATCGGCGAGATCCTCGGCACGCCGTCACTGACGGAACCGGATCACTCGGCCCGGATCGCCGACGCGGGCATCGAGTTCCGTGACGTGCGATTCGGCTACGAAGCGGACGCGCCCATCGTCGACGGTGTCTCGTTCCGGATTCCGTCCGGCGGCGTGTGCGCCGTCGTCGGCCCGTCGGGGACGGGCAAGACGACCCTCGTCCGGCTGGCCGCCCGGTTCTGGGATGTCGACGCGGGAAGAATCCTGCTGGGCGGTGCAGATGTCCGCGATCTACGCACCGCCGACCTGATGCGGCAGGTGGCGGTCGTCTTCCAGGACTCGTACCTGTTCGATGGCACGATCCGCGACAACGTCACCATGGGGCGGCCCGATGCCGGACCCGACGAGCTCGATCGCGCCGCCGCACTCGCACGCCTGGACGAGATCGTGGAGCGGCTGCCCGCCGGATGGCATACCCAGGTCGGGGACCGTGGTACCGCACTGTCCGGCGGTGAACGCCAACGGGTCTCGATCGCGCGGGCCCTGCTGAAGGATGCGCCGGTCGTGCTGCTCGACGAGGCCACCTCCGCGCTGGATCCCGAGAACGAGGCCGCGGTCCGCCAAGCGCTCGGACATCTCGGCGAGGGACGCACCCGACTGATCATCGCGCACCGGCTGCAGACCGTGCGGGCGGCGGATCAGGTCGTGTTCCTCGACGGCTCCGGTGGACCGGTGACCGTGGGGACACACGACGAACTGATGGACGGCAACACCCGATACGCCCACTTCTGGAAGGAGATGAGATGAGCACAGCCCGGCTCGCCCCTCACCACACCGACGTCAACCTGGTGATGTACGACCTCACGCCACGATTCCTGGAGGTGATCCGGTCGGACTCGTTGACGCCGCAGATGCAGCGCCTGACGTTCCGGTGCACCGATCCGGACGGGTTCCACTTCGTGCCGATGGCTCCCGACGAACACGTCAAACTGTTCTTCCCACAGCCCGAGACCGAGGAGATCGTGATGCCCGGAATCGGTCCGAACGGGATCGTGCCGCCGGCAGACGGAGCGCGTCCGGTGTACCGCGACTACACCGTTCGTGCCTTCGACGCCGAACGGGCCGAGCTCGTCATCGATTTCGTCCTGCACACCCACGGGGTGGGTGGATCGTGGGCGGCGGCGGCCGACGTGGGGGAGCGCCTCGGCATGCTCGGCCCGCGCGGTTCCCACATCTATCCGACCGGCTACGACTGGTATCTGCTCGCGGCGGACGAGACCGCGCTCCCCGCGATCGGCCGCTGGTTCGAGGAACTTCCCGGCGACAAGGAGATCGTGGCGTTCATCGAGGTGTCGGGACCGGAGAACGAGGTCCGTCTCCCGGCCCGTCCGGGAGCCCGGGTCACCTGGCTGCACCGCGGAGACACCGAACCCGGCAACAGCCCACTGCTGCAGGAGGCCATCCGCGATGTCGACTTCCCGGCGGGCGACTACTTCGCCTGGATCGCGGGCGAGGCGAACACGCTGAAACCGATACGCCGGTACCTCCGGCGTGACCTCGGTGTCCCCAAGCATCGCGTCAAGGTCGACGGGTACTGGCGCAACGGGACCGTCAATCTCGATCACCACGATCCCGGCGACGACGAAGACTGACCTATGCCACAGGACAATCGGCTCGAGCCGCAGACGGACGAAGAACGCATCGCGACGTCACTGCCGCCGGCTCGAGCGGCGCAGTACACGGTGAGCGCGTCGAACTCACGTCGCGTCATCGGTGCGGTCGCCGGCGTCGTCCTGCTCGTGGTCGTCTGCGCACTCAGCGTCGCGATCGGTGCCAAGACGATCCCACTCGGTACCGTCGTCGACGCCGTTTTCTCCAACGCCCACACCGACGACGCGATCATCATCCGTGAACTGCGCATTCCCCGAACGATTCTCGGCTTGATCGTCGGAATGGCACTGGGTGTGGGCGGTGCGCTCATCCAGGGGATGACCCGGAACCCGTTGGCCGACCCCGGACTGCTCGGTGTCAACGCCGGCTCGGCGTTCTTCGTGGCGGTGGCCGTCGGACTGCTCGGGCTGACCGGGATCTGGTCGTATGTCTGGTTCGCATTCGCCGGCGCCGCGGTCGTGTCCGTGGCGGTGTACCTGCTCGGGTCGATGGGCCGCGCCGCGCCGTCGCCGATCCGGCTGACGCTGGCCGGGGTCGCGGTGAGTGCTCTGCTGACCGGTGTCACCACCGGCCTGACGCTCCTCGATCCCGAGGCCTTCGACCAGATGCGTTACTGGCGAGCCGGATCCATCGCCGGTCGCGACATGTCCGTCACGGCGGCGGTCGCGCCGTTCATCGTCGTCGGTCTCGCGTTGGCGGTGGCCGCCGCCAGATCGCTCAACGCGCTCGCCCTCGGCGACGACACCGCGCGGTCGTTGGGCGCGAACGTCGGCCGCACGCGGGTCGTGGGCACTGTGGCGGTCACGTTGCTGTGTGGCGCAGCCACCGCGGCAGCCGGGCCCATCTCCTTCGTGGGATTGATGATCCCGCACATCGCACGCTGGATAGTCGGGCCCGATCAGCGGTGGATCGTCGCCTACAGCGTGCTCGGCGGGGCGATCCTCGTGTTGCTCGCCGACGTCGTCGGCCGCGTGATCATCCGGCCGGGAGAAATGCAGGTGGGCGTGGTCACCGCGTTCATCGGTGCCCCTGTCCTGATCCTGTTGGTGCGCCGCGCGAAGGCGAGTGGCCTATGACCCGCACACTCACCCGGGAGACCACGGCGATCGACTTCGGCCGTTCGGTCGTCGTCCTGCGCGGACCGCACGGATCGCCGTCGCTGCGGATCGGCGTCCGATCCGTCACCGTCATCGTGGCGCTCACGGTCGCCGCCCTGATCGTCGCCGTCGTCGCACTCGGCACCGGGGACTATCCGATCGCCCCGATCCGGGTGCTCGAGACGCTGGTCGGCGGCGGAACACGATTCGAGACCCTGGTGATCACCGAATGGCGGTTGCCGCGGGTGGCCTGTGCTCTCGTGCTGGGCGCCGTGCTCGGGGTCAGCGGGGCGATCTTCCAGTCGCTCACCCACAATGCACTGGGCAGCCCCGACATCATCGGGTTCAACACCGGCGCCTACTCCGGTGCGCTGGTGACGATCCTGATCATCGGCACCGATCACCAGTACGGGACGGCGCTGGGAGCGTTGCTCGGGGGGATCGCGACCGCGCTCGCCGTCTACGTGTTCGCGTTCAAACGAGGCGTCCAGGGGTTCCGGCTGATCATCGTCGGCATCGCGCTGAGCGCCATGCTCGCCTCGCTCAACACGTGGCTCATCCTCAAGGCCGACCTCGATGACGCGCTGTCGGCGGCCACCTGGGGCGCGGGCACTCTCAACGGCATCACCTGGGCGGATGCCACACCCGCGCTGGTGGTCTCGGCGATTCTGGTGCCGTTCATCATGATCGCCGCCTACATCGGGCCGGTGATGGAGATGGGCGACGACACGGCTCGGGCGTTCGGAGTGCGGGTGGAACCCACGAGGCTGTTCGTGATCGTGCTCGGCGTCGCGCTGACGGCGATCGCGACCTCGGTCGCCGGCCCCATCGCCTTTGTGTCCCTGGCCGCACCGCAGCTCGCCCGGCGCCTCACCCGGAGCGCGGGTGTGGCGCTCGCGCCCGCCGCGGCGATGGGTGCGCTGCTCCTCGTCGGCAGCGACTACGTCGCCCAGCACGCCTTCGCGCCCACCCAACTGCCCGTCGGTGTCGTCACGGCATCGGTCGGCGGCGTCTATCTGGTCTGGCTCTTGGCACAGGAGGCTCGACGACAATGACCACGAACCATGTTCCGGTGCCTGCCGACGAGAGCCGGCTGCGGGCCCAGGACATCACCATCGGCTACGACGAGCGCGTCATCAGTGAGTCGCTGTCCATCGACATCCCGGACGGGGCGTTCACCGTCATCGTCGGGCCGAACGCCTGCGGCAAATCGACACTGCTGCGCGCGCTCTCGCGACTGCTCAGGCCGACATCGGGATCGGTGATCCTCGACGGCAGATCGATCAGCGCATACCCCGCCAAGGAGGTCGCCCGCCGTCTGGGGCTGCTCCCGCAGACGTCGGTGGCACCCGAGGGCATCCGCGTCGCCGAACTCGTCGCGCGAGGACGATTCCCCCGGCAGTCGATGTTCCGACAGTGGACCGCCGACGACGAGTCCGCAGTCCAGGAGGCGATGGCCGCCACCGGGATCACCGACCTCTCGGCACGGTTGGTGGACGAACTGAGCGGCGGCCAGCGCCAACGGGTCTGGGTGGCGATGGTCCTCGCCCAGGAGACCCCGCTCGTCCTGCTCGACGAACCCACCACGTTTCTCGACATCGCCTATCAGATCGAACTGCTGGATCTGTGCCACGAACTCAATCGAGAACGCGGCCGCACCATGGTCGCCGTCCTGCATGACCTCAATCACGCCTTCCGGTACGCCGATCACCTCGTCGCGATGAAGGAAGGGCGAATCGTCGCCCAAGGGCGGCCGGCCGACATCGTCGACGCCAACCTCATCGACGAGGTCTTCGGCCTGCGCTGCCGGATCATCGACGACCCGGAATCCCACACACCGCTGGTGATTCCGCGACTGAGAGGAACCTGATGACCGAACAGACCGTCACCGCGATCGGCGTCACCGGCGCACAGGCGGGAGTCTGGTACGGCCAGCAGCTGATCGGGCCGTCGTCGACATTCGTCGTCGGGCAGACCTGGGAACCCCACGAACCGGTCCACCTGCGTTCGCTCGTCGACGCGATCTCCGCCACGATCGGCGAGGCGCCAGGGCTGTCGTGCGCGTTCGGCACCGAGGACGGTGAGGTCGTCGCCCGGCCGCACGCACACCGGGTGGACGATGTCGCCGTGGTCGATCTCTCCGGAGACGACGATCCAGCTGCGGCCGCCACCCGATGGATGCGGGAGCGTGCGCGCACACAGCTCGACCCCGCCACCGACCCCTGCTTCGAGGCGACCGTGCTCCGGCTGGACAGGGAGTCCGTGCAGTCGCCGGGCCACGCCAGCGTCATCGTGTGTGTGCGTGCGCATCACATCGTCGCGGACGTGTTCGCCCTCGGCCTGCTCGGACGGCGCGCCGGCGAACTGTATGCCGCAGCGCGAACAGGCTTCCCGGCGCGTGACGCGTGGTTCGATCCACTGACCGCTGTGCTCGATGCCGAATGTCAGTACCGCGCATCGGGGGATCGTGGTCGCGACGAGGAATTCTGGCGCGACGAGTTGACCACCGTCGGCGACGTCACCGGCCTGCGGCCGGCCGTCGGGGGCGACCGTCGGGCGAGCGGGGTCCTCTCGGATCAGGTCATGATCGACGGTGCCACCGCCGATCTGCTTGCCGAGCTCGGCGCACGGCACGGGGGTTCGTGGGGAGACGCGGTCACCGGAATCCTCGCCGCACATATCGCCGGACGTGCGGGATCGGCAGGTGCCGTGCTGGGCTACCCGATGATGAATCGGCTCGGCACACCGGCATTCGCGGTCCCGACGATGGTCGTCAATGTCGTGCCCCTCGCTCTCTCGGTCGACGGGTGGTCGACGGTCGATGAGGTGACGTCGGCGGCAATGACCGGGATCCGGCGCATCCGTCCGCACGCCTGGTTTCGTGGCGAGGAGATCGCGCGTCTCGGAGACGGCGGGCTGCCGCCGATCTGGCTGAACGTCAAGGCCATCGACGATCATCTGAGCTTCGGCGGCGTGGACGTGACTGTGCACTCGCTGGCCCGCGGGCCCGTGGAGGAACTGACGATCACCGTACGACGGTCCGTCACGGGTGACATAGAACTGCAGCTCGACGCCGACGACTCGCGATACGACAGACGACGACTCGCCGAGCTTGCCGAGGATCTCGCCGATATCCTCTGTCGCGCAGCGCAACCCGATGCATGGGTGCGACCGGTCGGGCGAACCGCGCTCGGTGCGTCCTCCGACCGTCACGTCCAGACCGATCCCGGGTCATCGACCTCGACGTTCGCGGATCTGCTGGCGGAGGGCATCGGTGAGCGTGCGAGCTCGGACCAGGACGGGATCGCCGTCGTCGCCGGTGGGGTGGAGGTCAGCCGGGCAGACCTGGATCGACGTGTCCGGCAGCTCGCCGGGAGGCTCGTCGCCGACGGTGTGATGCCCGACGACCGGGTGGCCGTACTCCTGCCGCGCGATGAGTCCGCCGTCGTCGCGCTCGCCGCAGTCGCCGTAGCCGGCGGCGTGGTCGTCCCGATCGATCCCGACTACCCCGCGGATCGTCTGCGCCACATCCTCACCGACAGCCGGCCGACGGTGATCCTTACCCGCCGCGACGTGGCACTGCCGGAGACTTCGGCGACCATCGTGCACCTCGATGACGGTGCGACGTGGACGGCTGCGGGGTCACGCGGGTCCGAACCGCCGCACATGGGCGCATGTCGGACTCCGACGCGGCCGGATCACCTGTCCTGCATCGCCTACACCTCGGGCTCGACCGGTGTGCCAAAGGGTGTGATGGTCACCCAGGCCGGTTTGGTGAATCGGCTGGCCTGGGCGGCACGCGATTGGCTGCACGACGACGTGACGCGCGGACCGTCCGATCGGATCACCCTGTGGAAGAGCCCGGCCGGCTTCATCGACGGGATCACCGAGGTGTTCGGGGCGCTCGTCCGCGGCGACCGGATCGTCGTCGCCGGCGGCGATGCCGCGAGGGACCCGAGAGCTCTGGTCCGCCTGCTCGATCGCCACCGCGTCTCGCATCTCACGGCTGTCCCGTCGCTCCTCCGCGAGCTGGTGGGTGATTCGGTGGCGCCGATCTCGACAGTCGCCCTGTGGGTCTCGAGCGGTGAACCGTTGCCGGCAGCCGTCGTCCGTCAGGTGCGGCGGTTCGATCCGACTGCGCGGCTGATCAATTCGTACGGTTCCACGGAGGTCACCGGCGACGCGACCTATGGCGACGTCCACGCCGACGACGATGTGACCATCGGGTCCGCGGTCCCCGGATGCAGGGTGACGATCCTGGACTCGTGGCTGCGTCCGGTGCCTGTCGGCGACGTCGGCGAACTCTACGTCGGGGGTATCCAACTCGCGCGCGGCTATCATGGGCGGCCCGAGTGGACCGCCGACCGCTTCGTCGCGGATCCGGCCGCAGATGGTGCCCGGATGTATCGCACGGGCGATCGTGCGGTCCGGGATGGCGACGGTCGTATCCGGGTCATCGGACGTGCCGACGACCAAGTCAAGATCCGTGGAGTCCGGGTCGAACCGGCCGAGGTGGAACGTGCTGTCGCGCAGGCGCCCGGGGTGGACGAGGCCGTCGTGGTGGTCGCCCGCGACGCGCACGATGATCCGTCACTGATCGCGTACGTGACCGCGGACTCACCGATCGACATCGCCATGGTGCGTGCTCACGTCGCGGGCACCCTGCCCTCGCAGATGGTACCGGCAGACATCGTGGAGGTCGCCGCCATCCCGCGATCGGCGCACGGGAAGATCGATCGGCGAGCACTGCCCACGATCCACAGTCGGCCCGACGACGACGCGACGCCGCCCGCGACACCGACCGAAGAGGCGGTGGCCGAGGCATTCTCGACAGTCCTGCGCCGGGGTGGCCGATCGCGGACCGATGACTTCTTCGCTCTCGGTGGACATTCACTGCTCGTGACGCGGTTGCTCAACAGGCTCGGCGAGCAGTTCGGTGTGAACCTCGAGATGCGCGACGTCTTCGACCGCCCGACCGTCGCCGAGATCGCCGACATGGTCGACCGGCGCCGAGACGATGGCACGCACGCCGCGAGCGTCCTCCCCCGGATCGACGACGTCGGGCCGCGCCCCACGGTCACGGGACTGTCGGCGGCGCAGGAGCGGCTGTGGTTCCTGTTCCGCCTCGAAGGTCGCACCGCGGCGTACAACATCCCGATCGTGCTACGGATACCAGAGGAACCCGATCTCGCGGCGCTCGACGCCGCCCTGTACGACGTGATCGAACGTCACGAGACCTTGCGGACCGTGATCGCCGAGGACGACGGCGGCGTCGCCTGGCAGCACGTCCTGCCGATGGACGAGGTGCGCTGGACCGCAACGGTGATGGATGTCGATGCCGAGGGCACGGACGACGCGGTCCGCTCGGTCGCGGCGCACCGCTTCGATCTCGCCACGGAGATACCGTTCCGCGCCGTCGTCATCCGCGGGCGTGCCGGTGCCGGCCGGGGTACGGAAGCGACCGGATCCGCCTGCTCGATCGTGCTTCTCGTCCACCACATCGCCGGCGACGAATGGTCGTCGCCGATCCTGGTCGATGACCTGTCGCGCGCGTACCTCGCGCGCATCGCCGGTGCCCGGGTGTCTCCGTTCACCGCCGCACCGTTGCCGGTGTCCTATCGCGATCACACCCACTGGCAGCATGTGGTGCGCGATCACCCGCGGCGCCGGGACGGCATCGAGCGGTGGCGCCGTCGACTGCACGGTGCGCCCGAGGAACTCGCGTTGCCCTACGACCGTCCGCGGCCGTCGATCACCAGCTACCGGGGTGACCGGGTCGCCTTTCGGCTCGACCCGGTGATCGCGGACCGGCTGCGCAGGACCGCTCGCGATCGTCGGGTGTCGATGTTCATGCTCATCCATGCGGCCGTCGCCCTGATGCTGTCGGAGGACGGTGCGGGCGACGACATCGTCGTCGGCACACCGGTCGCCGGTCGTGACGACGCCGCCGCTCATGGGCTGGTGGGGTTCTTCGTCAACATGGTCGTGTTGCGTACCGACCTCGGTGGTGATCCCACGGTCGGCGAACTCATCGACCGGATCAGAGCCGACGATCTGGATGCGATGTCGCTGTCGGATGTGCCGTTCGAGGCGGTCGTCGACGCCGTGTCCCCGGAGCGGGCCATGGGCCGGCATCCGTTGTTCGGCGTCATGGTGCAGTTCCGCGCGGACTGGGCGATTCCCGATTTCGCCGGACTGCCCACCGAGGTCACCCCGATCGACCCCGGTACCGCCAAGTTCGACCTGACCGTCGATGTGACCGAGCATTCCGGCTCCGGCGCCATCGACGTCCGATTCGACTATGCGACCGACCTGTTCGACAGGACGACGGGCGAGATGCTGGCGCGGCACCTCGATCGGGCGCTGGAGCTCCTGGGGTCCGCGCCGGACCTGCGTCTCTCGCAGGCCGGGCTTCTCGATGACGACGAGCGCGCCGCGGTGCTGCATGAGTGGGCGCTGCCGTCGTCGGTGCCGGCGCACTGGGGCGGCACGGAGCGGTCGCCGCGGCGGGTCACCGTCGACGATCGGCTCCGAACGGCCGCCACCCGGTACGCGAGACTGCACGCGATCCGCTTCGGGGACACCGTGATCGATCACGCGGGCCTGGACCGGGCAGCTTCCTCGGTGGCGAGCACACTGCGGCAAGCGGGTGTCGTCGGCGGTGACCGGGTCGCGGTGCTCGTGTCACGTAGCGAGCTGCTCCCGATCGCGATCGCCGGAGTGCTGCGTTCCGGCGCCACGTGCGTGCCGGTCGACGCGACGCACCCGGACGACCGCATCGAGTACATCCTGCGTGACTCCGGTGCCGTGGTGGTGCTGACGGATGGACCGACCCGCATCCCGGTCCCTGAGGAGCGAGCTCGCGAGCGTCACGAAGGGCCCCGCACGATCCACCTCGACCGCGACATCCTCAAACCGTCCGGCCCCGAGACCCCCGACCCCGAGAACCCGCCGCCGCCCATCGATCCCGCGTCGTCCGCGATGCTGCTCTACACGTCTGGTTCGACGGGGGAACCGAAGGGTGTGGTGTTGCCGCACGCGGCGCTCGCGCATCGAATCGGGCTCGCGGAGAGCGACTTCGGGATCGGACCGAACTCGGTCGGGATCTCCAAGTCCGCCATCGGCTTCGTCGACGCGTCGACGGAACTGTTCGGTGTGCTGTGCGCCGGTGGGTCGGTCGTGGTCGCCGACGACACGACGGCCCGTGATCCGTCCGCTCTCGCCGCAATGATCCGCGCGCAGCAGGTCACCGAACTCGTCACCGTCCCGACGATGGCACGGGTCATCGCCGACGCGGGCACGCTCCCTTCGCTACGCCGATGGGTCTGCTCGGGTGAGGCGTTGACCGCTGACACCGCACGTCGGATGGCCGCCTGCGCACCCGACGCGACGATCGTGAACCTGTACGGCAGCACCGAGATCACCGGTGATGTGACTGTGCACGAGGTCGATGGGCCCCGCGATGTCGACGCCGGGGTGCCGATCGGACGTCCTCTGCCCGGATCGTCGGTCTACGTGCTCGATCACCGGCTGCGCCCGGCCGCGCCGGGGGTCAGGGGCGAACTCTACGTCGGCGGAGCACATCTCGCCGACGGCTATCACGGCCGGAGCCGGGAGACCGCCACGCGGTTCGTCGCGCACCCCTTCGCCGCCACACCGGGCGAGCGGCTCTACCGCACAGGTGATCTGGCGAGATGGGACCGCACGGGAGCGCTGCATGTGCTGGGCCGCTCCGACGATCAGGTCACCATCCGTGGCGTGCGCATCGAGCCGGGCGAGGTCGTCGGGACGCTCGAGTCCCTGCCGGACGTCGACGGTGCCCTTGTGATCTCCACGAGCTCGGCGCTCACCGGCGCGTCAATGCTGGTCGCCTATGTTGTTCTGCGCCAGACGAATCCGGGATCGAATCGAGTCGACGGGCAGGCACTGCGGGCGCAGCTGATCGACCGGCTCCCGGAGAGCATGATCCCGGCCGCGGTGATGATCGTCGACCGGTTCCCGATGACCCCCAACGGGAAGATCGATCGCCGCGCCCTGCCTGCTCCGGAGGTCGACACGGCGACGCGGCACCGCGAACCGAGCACCGACCGAGAGGGGATTCTGCGCGAGATCGTCGCCCGCGAACTCGGTCTCGGGCCGGACCGCATCGGCGACGTGGGGATCGACGACGACTTCTTCGCCCTCGGTGGCGACAGTATCGCGTCGTTGCGGGTGGTCGCGGCGGCGGTGCGGGCGGGGATCGCGGTGACCTCACGGCAGATGCTGGAACTGCGAACGGTGGCTGCGCTCGCCGCGGCGGCCGGCGAGGTCGTCGACAGCGGAGAGGGGAGCGCGGTCGTGGACGACGGATCGCCGTCCACGACCGCCAATGATTCCCCGATCCCTGTGCCGCCGAACGCCGTAGTACAACGTCTGCGTGCTTTGGGCCGCGCCGTGGATGACTGTGTGGTGACCGCCGCCGTCAACATCGACACACCACCCGATGGTGGTGCGGTGGCTCAGGCGGTCGATGCCGCGATCCGACGCCACGATGCCTTGCGGCTGCGGGTCACCCCGAAGAACAAATTGGTCTGGGTCACCGAGGTGATGCCGGTGGATTCCGTTGTCGTCGAACACCCGTCGGGCCCACCGCCGGAGTCGGTCGCCGAGGCGGCCGGACGCGCCGTCGGGCGGGTACGCATCACCGAGGGCGCACCCCTCGCCGTCGAGACGGTGGCAGGCGAGCGGCCCGCGCTCGTCGCGGCGGCCCATCAGGTGGCTGCCGACCGCGACTCCCTGCACGTCGTTTTGACCGAGATCGTCGACGTCCTCGAGGGCAGGATTCCCACGGCACCCGCCGCATCGATCGTCGATATCACCACCGCTCTCGACGATCTGACCCGCGGAGATGAGGCGGGGCGTCGTGTCGAGCGGATCGTCGCCGGCGCCCCGGCGATCCTCGCGGCCCGACCGGCACGCCCACGTGCCACCGACGACACCCGAACCGCGACCGCGTCCGCAGTCCTCGCGACCACGGATGCCGACGCGATCCGCGATGCCTTCGTCGTCGCGCTGCTTGCCGAGACGGGGGATGGCTCGCTGGATGTCGCCGTCGACCTCGGCACACTGCTGTCCTCTCCGCTGCTGTCGGATACCTGTGGGCCGGATCCCGTGCTGCCCGATCCCGGTGCGCCCGCCGTTGCGTCGTGGTCGGCAGTGCATCCGTGGTCGGTCACCGACGGCACCCCGCTCGACCTCGGAACCGACGACGATCCGAGTCATGCCGGGGCGTGGTTCGCGGTGCTCCGGCACGGACATCGCGGGGTCCGCAAGGCCGTCAAGCGTGTGGCGGACGGACCTGCACTGCTGACCGGGAGCCGTGGTGTCTCCGCTCGTCCTTCGCTCCGCGAGGGGGACGAGGCCGATCACGGCATCGTCGGCCGGTTCCGCGTCGCCGACGATACGGGCATCGACGTCCCGGCCACGACGGAGATCACCGTTCTCGCACCCGACGCGGACCTGGCCGAGCGCCTCGCGGCGGCCTGGGTCTCGGCGATCGCCGAGCGGGGGTGAGGGACGCGACGAGCGGAGCCGGATCGACCGGTCAGACGATCCCGCTCGGTGCCCGCCGGGAGCCGGGCTGCTGGCGCGGCATGCGATTGGGCGGCACCGGATAGGGTCGGCCCCTGCCGAGGGTTCCCGCCGCGACGTTGGGTCCGCACTGCACCAACGCATTCTGAGCGCCCGGCACCGGGTCGCCGAAATGCGGTCGCGCCGGATTCGGTCTGCGGGCGAAGTCGAAGGCAGAGGTCATGTCACCGACGACACGACGCCGCCACGGGGTCAGGTTCGGGACGTCGACGCCGAATCGTTTCTCGATGAGACGTAGTTGCGATGTGTGGTCGAAGGTCTCCGACGAGACGAGACCGCCCCGGCTGTACGGCGAGATCACGAAACACGGAACACGGTAGCCGAGTCCGATCGGACCGCGGATGCCCTTCGACGATGCGACAGCGCCGATGTCGGGGACGCTGACGTATTCACCGGGGGTGCCCGGCGGCGGGGTCGGCGGGCTCACGTGGTCGAAGAACCCGCCGTTCTCGTCGTAACTGATGATCAGGGCCGTCCTCTCCCAGACCTGGCGGTTCGAGGTGAGGATGTTGAGCAGTTCGACGATCCCGACGGCACCCAGGGCGGCGGGCAACGCCGGATGCTCGCAGTTGAGGGCCGACGGGATGACCCAGGAGACCTTGGGCAGACGATCGTCGGCGACATCGGCCGCGAAGTCGGTGGGGTAGGTGGGGGCGATCCCGCGCCGTGCCAGTTCGGATGCCGGATTCTGAGCCTGTGTGAAGCAGCCCATCATTCCGTCGAGGACGACACTGGACACCGGCCCGAGATCCTTGTTGTTGTAGATCTTCCAGCTCACCCCCGCATCGCGGAGGTTTTCCGGCATCGTGCGCCAGGTATAGGCGAATTTCGGTATCAGAGTGGGTGTCTCGAGCAGCGGGCCACCGTGGGTGCCGGCGGGATCGAGGGTCGCGCTCATCCAGTAGAGCCGGTTCGGGTCGGTGGGCCCGAGGACCGAGCAGTGGTAATTGTCGCAGAGAGTGAAGGCCTCGGCGAGCGACCGGTGCACCGGGATGTCCTCACGCTCGTAGTAGCCCATCAGCGCAGGGGCGTTCGCCGGTCCGACCGACCCGATCGATATCGGGAGCCAGCCGTCGTTGCGGCCACCGTTCCACGAACGATGCATCCCCGCCCACGAATGGTCCGGATCGTTGATGCACTCGCCGTCGAGATTGGCGTCGTTGCGGGTGTCGAGTCGGAACGGGAGCGTGTATCCGCTCGTCGTCGGGCCGACGCCGGGGGCCCAGCCGTACTGTTTCCAGACCGTCGATGCCTCGCCGAATCCGCGTACCCCCGAATAGGTTCCGAAGTAGTGGTCGAACGACCGGTTCTCCTGCATGAACAGGACGATGTGCTCGATGTCGTCGAGCGAACCGGTCCCGGCCGGGTCCGCCGACGCGTACGCGCGGTCGATGATCGGGGACGCCCAGGAGGTCAGGAGGGCGCCACCGCCGACGGCGCCCACGCGGGCCAGGAACTCGCGACGGGACAGACCCGCGAACGGCGTATCCGACATGACTCTCCCATCAAGGGTTTCACGGAGCCGTGTCAGTGTAGCCGGTGAATCCGTATTGTTCGTTGGGGCCGATGGCCGCGAATTCGAACAGCCCACAACCGTTTTCCTCGTTGTCACCGTCGAATCGGACGAATCGGGTGTAGTGGTCGGTCACGCAGAACAGCTTCATCGTCGGATCGAGTTCGGAGATCTTGAGGTGGAGATCGGAGACCTTGAGATCGCCCTGCCACATCCCGTGCCGCCAGTCGGCCTCCAGTCCGTATCCCGTGCCGAACGCGAGAAAGTTCGCGAGTTCGGGATGGCAGGTGACGGTGGTGACCGCGCCGGAGGGTCTCGTGAAACGCAATGTCGCCTCGGCGGTCTCCCTCGTCCCGGGCACGAAGGTGATCTCGTGGGTCACGTGACCCAGCCACTCGGGCTCGCGGTCCGGGTCGTGCCAGACCCGCCGCGCATCGTCCATCACACGCTCGCCGGTCTCGGTCTCCTGCACGACGACCACGATGGCGTGATCGGAGAACTCCATCACGGAGTAGATCCAGAAGAACGTGCCGGAGATCGAGGCGTCGGCCCGACGGCCCGGCGGTTCCGGTTCACCGACGGGTCGGACACCCCACGATCGGTCGCGGTTGCCGCGCCACGGTCCGGGCTCGACGTCGAACCGGGCGCCGTCCACGGTCAGCCTGCCCGACCACAGGCCGGTCTGCACGAACCGCTGGGTGTCGAAGGTGACCCGTTCCATCTGACGTTGGAAGTGCCGGGGTTCGAGCGCCGCGGGCCCGTTCGCGACGAACTCGAGATCGAACGAGAGGTCACCGTGCCCGCCTTCGAGTGCCACGCGGATGCGCCGCAGCCCGTCGAGGATCTCGACGGTGAACGGCCCCACAGTCAGGTCGGTGCGGTCGGCGCCGAGTGCCTTCGACGCCCGCACCACGATGTGCTCGTCGTCGTGGCGCACCACGGCGAAACAGTCGGTGACCCCGAGGTTCGGGTAGACGCCGAGGCCGATGATGAGCCACGGCGAATCGGCATCCGGGCCATGACAATTGAAGTAGTAGCGATCGTAGAAGTTGCGGTCGGAGGTCTCGACATGCCGGACGACCTGGGCGACCTGGTGGATCGGATAGTCGTCCATCGGTGACAGCATCAGCGCACTCCCGCCCAGTAGGCACCGGCCAGCATCGCTTCGAGCGTCGCGCGATGAAGGATCATGTCGTCGGTGTCGACCGGCTCCTCGGCCTGGCCGAAGTGGATTGCGCGCGACTGGATGCGGTACATCACGACGGCGTGGATGAGCGCCGCGTAGGTGATGTAGAAGTCGAGATCACGCGGCTCGTGTCCGCTCGACCGTGCATAGGCGTCGGCGACGTCGTCGCGCCGCAGGAACTCGGGCAGGCCCGGCAGCCCCGCCATCTCCGCGAGGTCCTGGAAGAAGCGATGCAGGAAGATCAGCCACGCGACGTCGAGTTCGCGCGGCCCGTGGGCGGCCATCTCCCAGTCGAGGATGGCCACGGGCGAGAGGTCCTGGTAGATGATGTTGCCGATGCGGGCGTCGCCCCACGTCAGCACCGGATCGGATTCGACCGGGAGATGCTCGTCCACCCAGGAGAACCCGCGCTCGATCAACGGTGATCCCGCCCGTCCCTGCGAGGCCCAGGCATAGAACTCCCGCAATCGACGGACGTGCGCGCGCAGTGGGGTCTCGCCCGGCCCGGGCAGGTCGAGCAACTCCTCGGGCACCGGCGCCGAGTGGATCATCGCCAGGGTCTCGATTGTCGTACCGGCCACTGTCCGCCGATCATCGTCGGAGACCTCGGTGAGCCAGGAGCCAAAGGTGTAGGGCATGACATCCGGTGGGATCACGCCGTCGACACGGCCCATGAGGAAGAACGGGGCGCCGAGCGGTCGCGGGTCGGGCTCGGACCAGTACAGCGTCGGCAGCGGCACATCCGTTGTCGACGCAACGTGTTCGATGAGTCGGAACTGCCGGTCGAGATCGTAGGTCGGGAACACCGGATCGCTGTCGGGCGTGGGGGCGACCCGGACCACCAGACGGTGATCGGTGTCCTCCCATGCCGCGTCGAGCACGATCGTCTCGCTCGACATGCCGTTCGCCGAGGGGATCTCCAGTCGGGTGATCGTGGCCGGCGAGCCGGTGACGGTGGGCAACCAGTCGTCGAGCCGCGCGCGCAGCCACTCAGGGTCGCGGCGCGACGACGACGGGCGTGCGACCTCGGTCGGGTCGATCGAATCGTTGTCCGGCATAAGCACATCCATCGGGCGAGTCGGAGTGTGGGGCGGTGAGAATTAGAACACGTTCCACCTCGGCCGCGGGGCCAGTCGGATGGATCCGACTGGGACGACCGACTGCACCGAGCGTCTGAGCGGACACGTCGTCGCCCGCGTGTCCACATGCTTGACCTGCGGACACCCGGTGATCACCATGGACGTGTGGACGCCGCGTCGATCACCGGAGCGCGCAACTGGGAAGCGGTCCGAGAGCGCCACCCCGAGGCCGTCGCCCGCCTCGAGGACGGACTCGTGCGCTCCGATGACCTCGCCGACGCCGTGATCGCGCAGATGCACGATCGCGGTGTGGCCTGGCCGCGTCTGCTGGAGATGGTGACGGCCGGCGCGGAGGACGCCGACGCGCTGCCGGCGCTGGCAGACCTGTTGCGGTCGGCGAGCGAGTGTCCGGCATGGTTCGATCCGGCGCTCGCCGAGGCGGGCGCCCGCGCCTGGTGGCGATTCGGCACCCTGCAGTCGTCGACGCTGTACCAGTCGCTGATCTACGGATACAAGGCGCAGGGTTTCGTCCGTCCCCTGGCGGCGACCGGCCGGCTGGGGGAGGGAACCCTCGAGCGGGTGCAGAACACCGCGCGCTGGGTGGCCGAGGCGACCGCTCCGGGATCGATGCGGCCCGGTGCGGCAGGGTGGGTCGCCACGATCAGGATTCGGTTGCTGCACGCGCTGATCCGTGATCATCTGCTGTCCGACCGCTCGGGATCGGGTGTCGCGTGGGATGTCGACGCGTGGGGTGTGCCGATCAACCAGACGTACTCGGCCCTGACCATCGGCGGGGGCTTCCTGGTGCTGCCGTTGATGATCGGACGCGACCTGGGCATCCGGTACAGCAGTGCCGAACGCGAGGCCATCACCCACCTCTGGCGCCGAATCGGTGCCGTCATCGGTGTCGACGACGATCGGTTGCCCGGCGACTTCGCGGCCGCGCGGTCGTTATTCACCATCGCCGCCGAGTTCGAGCTCGAGCCGGACGAGGTGTCTCGACGCTTGACGCGCGCGCTCCTGCGCGACGGTTACGACCTGCAGAACGCGATCCCCCTCCCCGGACCGGTGGTGTCGGCGATGGGGTTGGTGATCAAACCCGTGTTGTCGACGTCGTTCTCGTCGATCAGCACACGGTGGGTGGAGGAGTCGGCCGTCGGCGGTCTCGGTCTGCGGCGGACTCCGCTGCATCACCTCGTGGACGTCGCGCGTCCGGCCGTTCGGCTGCGCGAGGTGCTCCGCGCCACCGGGCTGCTGGGTTCGGAGAGGGCCGTCGTCCGCCGCGAACTGCGCACGGTACGACGCGGACTCGGTCTGCCGCCCGCCGACGCCGAGGCATTGACCCAGCCGAGTTAATGCTGATAACTTAACGCCGATAATCCACTGGTGGGGGTGTGCGATGTTGGCGAGATCGACCGACCTGATCCTTCGCGCGCCACGCGTCGTCCTGGGGATCGCCGTCCTCGTGCTCGCGCTCGCGGGCATCTATGGAGCTACCGCGGCCCAGCACCTGCTCGCCGGCGGTTACAGCGACCCGCAGTCCGGCTCCTCCCGTGCCGATCGCGTGCTCGAGGACACGTTCGACCGCGGCGGGCTGCAGGTGGTGATCAAGCTCGACGGCCCGACCGGCATGCAGATGGCCACCGATCCGACCGCCCGCGCCGTCGGGACCGGGATCGTCGGGGAACTCGAGACCATCGACCACGTCCAGCGGCCGATCCTCTCGGTCTGGCAGAACCCCGGCCTGGCGCCTGCACTCGTCAGCGAGAACGGGACCTCGGCACTCGTGGTCGCCACGCTCTCGGGTGGCGAGGAGGACGGCCCTGCGCACGCGCAGGAGATCGAGGAGCGATTCACCGGGGACCGCGACGGCATCTCCATCCGTGTCGGCGGGCAGGGGCTGGTGTTCAGCCAGGTCAACGAACAGACGACGAAGGACCTCGCGGTCGCCGAGGCGATCGCGATCCCGATCAGCTTCCTGGTGCTGATCGTCGTGTTCGGGGGTCTCGTCGCCGCCGCATTGCCCATCGTGATCGGCATCGTGGCGATCGTCGGCACCTTCGCCCTGCTGCGCCTGATCGCGGAGTTCGCCGACGTCTCGATCTTCGCGCTGAACCTCACGACCGCGATGGGTCTCGCGCTGGCCATCGATTACACGTTGCTGATCGTGACGCGCTACCGCGAGGAGGTCGACGGCGGGGCGCAGCGGCCAGCTGCCATCCGGACCACGATGGCCACGGCCGGCCGGACGGTGGCGTTCTCGGCGGTGACGGTCGCCTTGTCGCTCGCGGCCCTGGCGATCTTCCCGATGTACTTCTTGCGGTCGTTTGCCTACGCCGGCATCGGGGTGGTGCTGGTTGCAGCGCTGGCGGCCCTCATCCTCACCCCTGCTCTGTTGATGGTGCTCGGTGCGCGAGTGGACGCCCTCGACGTCCGGCGACCGATCCGCCGATGGATGCGTCGGCCGCCGCCGGCACCGCGGCCGATCGAGGAGACGCGCTGGTATCGGCTGGTGCAGTTCGTGCTTCGCCACGCCCTGCCGGTTGCGCTGGTGGTCACCGCGATCCTGCTCGTGCTCGGGGCGCCTTTCCTGGGAATCCGCTTCGGATTCCCCGACGATCGCGTCCTGCCGTCGTCGGCGTCGTCCCACGCGATCCAGCAGGAGATCCGCGACGACTTCGCGCAGAACCTGTCATCGTCGGTCACCGTGGTCGCCTCCGGCGTCCCCGATCAGAGCGCCCTCGCCGACTACACGGCGGCGCTGTCGCGGGTCGACCGGGTGGACTCGGTGTCGTCGTCGGCGGGCACGTTCGTCGACGGTCGTCGGGTCGGCGCCGGATCTCCCGGCGACACCCGCGGCGACGTGTCGATCGTCTCGGTCGCCACCCACCTCGAGCCGATGCGGGACGAGGGCTCGGCGCAACTCGACGAGCTGCGCGCGGTCGCGCCGCCAGCGGGCACGGAGGTCCTCGTCACCGGGCTCGCGGCCACCAACCAGGACACCGTCGACGCGATCTACGCACATCTGCCATGGGTGATGGGAACGATCGCCGTCGCGACCTTCCTCCTGCTGTTCCTGTTCACCGGCAGCGTCGTGCTGCCGCTGAAGGCGCTGGTCCTCAACATCCTGTCGTTGTCGGCGACCTTCGGGGCGATGGTCTGGTTCTTCCAGGACGGACACCTGGGCGGGCTGGGCACGACGGCAACCGGCTACCTCGTCGCGACCATCCCGGTCCTGATGTTCTGCATCGCGTTCGGATTGTCGATGGACTACGAGGTCTTCCTGCTCGGACGCATCCGGGAGGAATGGCTCGCCTCCGACGGGAGCCGCACCGGCAGCGACCACGCCGTCGCGGTCGGGTTGGCCCGCACCGGACGGGTCGTCACGGCCGCCGCACTGCTGATGAGCATCGTCTTCGCCGGGATCGCCGCCTCCGAGGTCTCCTTCATGCGTATGTTCGGGGTGGGTCTGACCCTCGCCGTGTTGATGGATGCCACGCTCATCCGGATGCTGCTGGTGCCGGCATTCATGCGCCTGGCCGGCCGGGCGAACTGGTGGGCGCCGGGCCCGCTGCGGCGTCTGCACGATCGGATCGGGCTCTCCGAATCGCCCCAGCCCCCACGCCCCGCGACCCAGGAGAGCAGTGACCAGCGCGACGAATCACAGCACGATGAAGCGGACCCGGTCCCCCCGCGGCTCGGGTGAACTCCTGGCCGACGAGATCATCGAGGCGGCGACCGCGCTCCTGCTCGAACACGGCGATGCGGCCGCGGTGTCGATCCGTGCCGTCGCCACGAGCGTGGGCGTCACGCCGCCGTCGATCTATCTGCATTTCATCGACAAGGACGCACTCCTCGACGCGGTGTGCGCCCGCTACTTCGAACGTCTCGACGGCGCGCTTGCCGAGGCGTCCGTCGGCATCGACGATCCGCTCGAACGCGCCCTGCAGCAGGGGCTCGCGTACGTGCGGTTCGCGGTGTCGACGCCGGTGCTCTATCGGATCGCCTTCCGTCAATCCGCGCCGAGGGGACCGTCCAAGGTCGACGAGGTGCTCGCCGCGTCGGCCTTCACCCGCGTCGCCGGGACGGTGGGCGAACTCGCCGCCGAGGGTTTCTTCCCGGAGGAGGACGTGGCCGAGGTGATGCTGGAGTTCTGGGCGGCAGCACACGGGGTGGCCTCGCTCATGCTGGCCAAACCGGGATTGCCCTGGGGAGACGACCTCGCGCTGGCCGAGTCGCTGATGCGGTCGGTGTGTCTGGGCCGGGCGTCACGGGGCGTCTTGGGCGCCGCGGGTCGGCCGAGTGATGTGCGCGCCTGGCTCGACCGGCAGAGGTCCGAGAACTGACACGATCACCGACAGCGGGTTCTCGCGCGACATGAAAGTCAAGAAAAGGTAAAGTCGGAACTCGACGGTGTCCATATCCGTTGACATCACACGATCAACTGTCACCGCAGACACGACGACAAAGGAGCACATTCGTGCGAGAGAGCAGCAATCCGGTTATGCGCGGTGTCGTCCGCGATAACCAGACCGGCTACGCCGGTTTCGGCGCCGGAGCGGCCGCCGCCGGTCAGGGTGCCATGTGGGGTCAGCAGGGGCAGCAGACCGATCCGTACACCCAGGCGCCAGCGGTCAGCCGTCAGCTGACCATCGACGACGTCGTCACCAAGACCGCCATCACGCTCGGTGTGCTGACGATCTCGGCGATTGCCACGTACTTCGCCATCAGCAGCCGCGCCACGGAATCCGCCCAGGCGAGCCTGGCGATGCCCCTCATGCTCGTCGGCGCGCTCGGTGGCCTCGCCCTCGTGCTGGTCGCCTCGTTCGGGCGCAAGCAGGACAACCCGGCCATCGTGCTGGCCTACGCATTGTTCGAAGGCCTCTTCGTCGGTTCCATCTCGTTCGTCTTCGCGAACATGGTGGTCGCCGGAGACACGTCGGCCGGAGCGCTGATCGGACAGGCCGTGCTGGGCACCTTCGGTGTCTTCTTCGGCATGCTGCTCGTCTACAAGGTCGGCGCCATCCGCGTCACACCGCGTTTCACGCGCATGCTGTTCGCCGGCATGATCGGCGTCATCGTGCTGATGCTCGGCAATCTGGTGATCGGACTGTTCAACGGCGGTGAGGGCTTCGGTCTCCGCAACGGCGGTCCGCTGGCGATCATCTTCTCGCTCGTCTGCATTGCCCTGGCCGCATTCAGCTTCCTGCTCGACTTCGACGCCGCCGACCGACTGATCCGTGCCGGTGCGCCGGAGCGGGCCGCCTGGGGCGTCGCCCTCGGACTGACCGTCACCCTGGTCTGGCTCTACGTCGAGATCCTGCGACTGCTCAGCTACTTCAACTCCGACTAGGAGAC
>NZ_JASXSI010000035.1 GCF_030315685.1 Gordonia sp. ABSL11-1
CCCATCGCCAACCCCACCGGAGCAGTACCACCGCGCTCACCAGGGACGAGGCTGCCACGACCAGGCGACCGCTCTCGCGATCGCACCGAAGTCGCGCCGTCCCGTCTGATCTTGCTCGAGCGAAGTACCGCGGGCAGGGACTTGTCGCGCACGTGGTGTGGGCTGCGCGACCGAGAGCCGTGGCGCCGGTCGGACGCCCCCGTCACGCACCGGGCAGCAACGAGCCGAGACTCCCCGTTCCCACGTTGCCGGCGGATGCACCGCTGCCACTGACGAGATACGCCTGGGTTCCCCAGATCACTGTGCCCTGATCATCGCTCGCTGCACGGTTCTGATACCCGAGTACGACGTATCGGATCGTCCGGAACTCCACGTCGCAGTAGCGGTGGCGCCCGCCGCGATCGGACCGTCGGAGCAGATCTGTGAACTGTGCGGAAGAAACCGGCTCTTCCGAAACCTTCGCACGCACTGCCGAGATGTCGGCTGTCGTGGCGGTACCGCCGTAGTAGGCATTCACGGTCTCCGCGAGTCCTTGGACCGCTGCGAAGTCACGGCCCTTGTAGATCGACAACGGACACCCCGCGTTGAAGGGCGTGGTGTTGGTGACCTTCACGGTCAACACACCATTGGCGAGGGACTGCGTATGGGTGAACTCGCCGGGCACGACCGACCATGCAGCATGCGCAACCCCGGCGCCCCCGCACACCGCCACAACCGCAGACGCGCACACCAACAGTCCTGCACCGCTTCTCGCACCGACACGCATATCGCTGCCCATTCAGCAAACTCATCAACGGAACGTAGCCACCGAGCTCGGCCTTCGCAGGCCAGGCCGCCGACACCTGCGGCGGAACGGTGTTGAGGACGACGCTAACTGCATCGATCACGCCGGATGGTCCGCCAAGCGACGACCGCAGGCCTACTGCGGCAGACCCGTGGGTCGTCATTCACAAATCAGATTGTCTGGGCTACACGACATCTGGCCATGGGCTCGCGTTTGTCGGTTTCTGCTCCGCGGTTTGTCGATCCACGGGGTGTGGTTCCACCTCCGACACGCATCGATTGCCGGGCATTTGGTGCAAAAACTTGGGGGCCGACACTTCCCGTCGGCGTGCACGGGGTGAATCGTCGACCCACGTCGTCGTCGCGTGGAAGAAGAACGCCGAGTGGGGATGCACGGTCACGGTCGGCTCGGCGGTGATCACGCGGTGTGTCGGCGCCGTTGGGCGGTCATCCCGATTCTCCGCGTCCCGGGATCAAGCAGTCGCAGCGCCACGCGGCCACCTGGTCGCGCCACTCCGACTGCCCCGCTGTCTGCGGAAGTCCGGCGTGCAGACTCGGTGACACGGTGCTGCGATTTCACGGCACGTATCGGGCGATCGAGGAAGATACCCCCGCACCCGGCGTGCCGTCGTCGAGAAGGAGCAAATACGGTGCGGTCGAGTGCCATCGGGCGGTGGTGCTCGGTGACGGCAATCGCCATTCTCGGTGACCTGACTGAGCGTTGTAGGCGGCGAGGGTCGGATGGTTCGGACGATGATCGGCTGCAGGGTCGCCCTTGAAAAGCAGCCGGGTACCGTCGAAGCCGAGGTATTCCTGACCGTATCCGGTAGTGAACGTGCCTCGCCGGGCGCCGTTGTGGGCGTCGAAGATCGTCCAGTTTCGTCTGATTCCAAATTCACCCGAGTAGTCCTCGCGCACAGCCGCCGCATACTCATCACCGAGCATCTGTACCGATGATGATGGTGCCGCGAGAGTGGCCCACCTCAGCACATGGTCGCGGATCGTCGCCATGCCCACATCGGTGCTCGACACCAGGGGTAACACATCACCACCGGCAGTCGTGGCCTGCTCACTGAATGCCTCCTGTCGAGGCACACGCCATCCAGCGATGTCGCCGCTCTTGCGGCCGTCGACGTCGAAGAACTCCACCCGGGAACGACCCGGGGTCGACCGGCTGGTCACGAAACCCCACCGATGCACGATCACCGAGTCCGGCCCGAGATTGCTGGCGTCGGCACCTCGCGGCCTCGCTGGGGTGGAGTAGAGTGCTCTGCCGGTGTCCAGGCGGTAGACGGCAAGGCCGCCACGATAGCGGCCCGCCATAGCGAACAGATTCCCAGTGCCGGAAACGGCGAGCTGATCATGATTGACCGGCGGCCGAATCGTCCACAACAGGTGGCCGTGGGAGTCGAACCGGGTGATCCTCACCCGCTGATCGGGTATGTCGTCGCTCGTGACAAGAGCGACGCGCATCTCGGTGTCTTCGGAGACCTCTTCCGGAACCGCGATGTTCTCCATCTCGCCGGTCACCACGAGGAATCCATCGCCGGCACGTGTGATCGTCGACCACCCTGCAGTGTCGATTGTCGCGGTGGCCACATCCTGACCACTGCGTGGATCGATGAACGAGACCCTGTTGACGACGGCCCCTGCGTCTCTGACGATCCGCACGCAGGCCAGGCGGTCGTCGCGGCTCATCGCGCACGGGCCGTCCCATCCGGTTCTGGGCGACTGCCACAACGGACGACCCGTGGCCGGGTCCAGCGCTATCAGCGCACCACGCTTGCCTGAACCGTCCGGGTTCGCCTTGACGATCAGCACAGGTTCAGCGACCTCGACAGACAGTCGTGCGTGTGCGAACTCGGCGCCGAACAACGCTGCCGCGTCGACTTTCCACCGACTGTGTGGGGGTCTCGGCATCTGTTCCGAACTTTGTGTCTCGACTGGCCGTTCGGCTGCGTCGCCGAACACAGCTCCCGCCGCCACGAATGCCAGGACCCCGACTGCCGACAAGACAGCCAGCACCAGTCCTTCCCGTCGACCACGAGCTGCCATGTGAACCAGTCAATCACGATGCAGGATCCGCAACGTTGAGACGCGCCTGTCCCCGACGTCGGCAGAGGAGTACGACGATCCCGGGAAGTCGGCGTGCCTCCGCCATCGCCCACCGCCAGGCGTGGGCCGGCGTCTTCTCGTGAGATCACCGTTGCCACATGCCCCTGGCGACCCAGCCTGCTTGACATGAGAGTCACGAGAGCGGGCCGTCGAGTGGATAATCCACTCGACGCCGCCCCTGGGTGACCCTCATGTCGACGTCGGCCGAGATCGACTGCCACATCCCCCAGCGGAGCGGGTCGATCCGTGGTGCGCATCCCTACCACCTCCGGTTCGACGAACGTTGTACGCGCCTACCTACGCACCTCGCCGTCCCGGCCGATCACCGTCGGTCACGACCCAGCATGGGGCAGCAATGCGACTTACCGATGCGGGCAGCCAGTTCGACATACCGGGAAGCTTGTGCAGTTGCAGCAGGCGAGCGCCCAGCGCTAGAGGCGAACATGGCGCAGGCCCACAGCGGCACGCCGAAGCTGGTACCGCGCAACGTTCAGTCGAGGTCGCACGAGTTCGAGGCCGACGTCGACGGCAATCTCCTCGACGACGTCGTCGACACGACGACCAGCGGTTTCGACACGGGTTGCGAACCTCTCGCCCGTCAACGCGTCCACGCACCGGCCGGTCTGCTGCATCGCCCAGGTCTCCCGGACTCCGACGATCCGGCCGGCCACATGCGCGGCTCGACGTTTGAGCCTGGCGTGGATCACGGGTGCCGGAGCAGTCAGCGCATAGTGATGCGTGTCCGTGCCCGCGCTGCGCAGTCCACCGATGATCTCGTCGAAGTAGTCGTGATCGACCAGTGTCATTGGGACGATCACCGGGCCTGGGCACTGTCGCTCCGTTTGCAGGAGGGTGTCCCTGACACCGATACGCCACTGTCGAAGGTCCTGAAAGTCGTTGCGCTGCTGCGGTAACAGCATCTTGTGCAGAGCAAAACCGAGCAGTTCGGGATCGGCCACGTGCGCATCGGGCAGGCGACGATGAAGTTCGTGGGCAGTCTGGGTCTTTCCCACGCCGAAGGCTCCATTGATCCAGATCAACACCGGATCGAGTCTAATCCAGACGCCCGAATCGTCACAGAACCTGACTCGCTACCGGTGAGATCGCCGTGGCCGAGCTCGCCGAATCTCTGAAAGAGACCATTGCGGCGATAGAGATCGACCATCGGCTCGAATCGACGGAATTCCCATCTGCGCACCCTCTTTCGGTCATCCTGGCCGCAGCGTCCTGCGTCGGCGAGAGGACCGCATCCCGCCTCCCCGCACTCGGCGATCGCATCGCCGTCCGGAGTGTCGCATGATCGATCACCCGCGATGACTGAATTCGGCGGCCGCGTCGAGGAGGTTCACCGCCACATTGTCGATCGGTGTCGGGTCATCGAAGCTCGAGCCCGCCTCCGCGAGTGTCACCGCCGCTGCCGTGAGCACGAGGACAGCGTCGACGACAACCACCTCGTTGGGACGCGGTGGCCTCGGACCCGGGAATCGCCACCAATTGGGCGGCAGGGCGATCGTGATCGGCAGCTTACCCGTGCCATCCCCATCGCCTTCGACATCGGCCTTCCGAACACGCTCTGTCCAACCATCTGCGAAGTGCGACAACACCCCGTCTTCACTTGAGACGAGATCAGCTGAGTGGAGGTCCAGAACCCGAGTGCTGATCGCGGCCGACTTCCATGCCGCGAATGCATCCCATGGGCCGAGCGAGGAATCCCATGGATGAGAAAAAGGACTCAGCAACCACGGATCCGGGACCGGAGCTGCGGGACGAAGCCACGGCGGCGGGCCAGGTGGAACAGGTGGGACAGGCCACCGGGGATGCTCAGGCAAGGTCGGCGAGTACACCGTCGGCAGGATGGGTTGCCAGCCCGTGAAATCCGGCAACCACGGCGGACCCAGGAGAACTGACCTCGAAATCCAGTCGGCGACTGCCGAGTAGTTCGTCCATAACGTGTCGTCTCGTGCGGTCAGCAGACGCGCAGTTCGTGCATCCATGTTTCCTCAGAGGGTGGGCGGGTCGAGACGTGAAACAGCTTCGGCGTTAACCGATCCCGATTACTGCATGGAACTCTAGTCCCGCTGGCCGAGGTCGAGCGAGATTTCATCCGAACAACCGACCGCGGATGCCGCCTGCGTACCAGCACACGAGTGCGGGCACCATCCCGAATTCCGAGAACGACAAGGCCGAGAAGGCAGCCGCAGGGCAGATCCCGGTCGAGCGCCATCGTTTCCTCACCCCTGCGTGGCGTGGACACGAGCGTCAATAGTGAACTGGATCCGAAGGCCCGGATACCGGGCGATCGGAAGGGGATGACAGCCGATGCCATCTCCCCCCAACATGATTCGTGATCGGCCCTACCATCAGCCGCGGAACGAGAAGAGCCTCCGGATGCCGGCATCCGATCCCGCCATCGCGATCACCTGTGATCCGAATGCCGTCGGCGAGTTCACACTCGTCGACCGAGCCCTGACTGCTTCGCGCTCGTGCCGCGCGGCACGGGGACGTCACAGCCGCGCAGCATCGAGTCGGGCCGCCTCACCTCGTCACGACGGCCTCGACCGACGGCAGAACGGCATCGCGCACCCGGACCGCGCGCGGGAGTAGTCCATTGGCATGGAGGAGGTCAGCGGCACGCTGCTGTTCGTCGAGGAAGTCCTCCGTGACGGGCCCGATTCCGAACGGCCGGTTGCGGATGGCGGCCTCCCAGGCGTCGAGACTGGCGTCCCCACCGCGATCGACGACATCACGGACGAAATACTCAGCTGCCTCGCGGGGATGATCGACGATCCACTGGTCCGACTCACGGAGCGCGTCGACGATCGCGGCCAGTTCCTCGGGGTGCTGTTCGGCGAAGTCGCGCCGCGTGAACCACAGCGACGGGTGACTGAACAGTCCCTCGGTGTCGATCAGGGTCCGGAGTTCGAGATCGCGTTCGACGGCGGCCAGGCCGGGGTAGGCGCCGACCCAGGCGTCGATCTCACCACTGCGGAAGGAGTCGGCGCCGTCGGTGACCGAGGTGTTGACGGGCACGATGTCGCGCCACGTCAAGCCGACCGAGTCGAGCGCGAACAGCAGCAATGTCGTCTGCCACGAACCATGGGCGATACCCACCCGCTTGCCTTTCAGTGCGGACACCGAGTCGATCTCGGAGTCGGCCTTCACCACAAGACGTCCGTTCTCGGTACGTGGTCCGGACACTCCGACATAGACCAGATCGCGCTCCTGCGCCAGACCCGTGATCGGCGGCGTGAAACCCGTGCCGATGAAGTCGTACCCGCCCTCGGTGAACAGCCAGTCCGAGTGCAGGGTGGGCAGGCCGGTGGTCGGGTCCGGCTCCGGCGACGCGGGTAGGCTCCGCAGGTCGACCCACTCGACGTCGATGCGTTGTTCGAGGATGCCCCGGTGGCGGAGTACGAACAGGGAGTTGTTGTGCGGGAAGTAGCCGACTCGAACGGTCATTGTCTCTCCTCAGTGGTGTGGGGTGGTTCGGGGGCGGTTCAGAGTTCGGGGATGAGACCGCGTTCGCGCGCTTCAGGGAGCAGACCGCTGCGCTTCCACTGCACCTCGAGATTGGTGGGGTGGAACTCCGCCGACCCGCCGAGTCCTTCGGCGATCGCCTGGAACTGGGCGCCCTCCTCCAGCAGGACGATGAACTTCGCGGTGTCGAGCAGTCCCCGGCGACCGATCACGTTGGACCCGCCATTGGCCTCGAAGATCGCGGCGAGGTGCGGATCCTCCTGAAGCCGTTCGAGGATGAACTCCGACGCCGGCTGGCGGCGGTTGATGTGCGGTGGGATCTCCCGCGACAGCGTCAACCGCTGGGAGGCCGCGTACCGGATCGGGAGGGTCCGGTGGGTCTGCGCCCAGGCACCCAGCCACGGCGTGTGGATGTGCACGACGGTCGTGATGTCCTCGTGGGCGCGGAACACCGGCGCATAGGATGTCACGAAACCCGCTGCGCCCGAACCGGACAGGATCTCGCCGTCGAAGGTCGCCACCACCGGACGGACGGTCAGGTCGTCGGCCCAGGGACCCGGGTCGTTCAGTGCGACGGCGATCTCACGACCGGGTACGCGTTCGACGAAGTTGGCGGTCCCGTTCGCCGACACCGTCCCGGTGGTCCGGAAGACGTCGAACGCCTTCTGTGCGTGCTCGGTCGCCTCGGCGACGAATTCGGCGACCTCGCGGTCGAGTCCGGTTTCTACGGTGGTCATGTCTCTCCTTGCGATGAAATGGGTTGTCTGTCTTCGACGATGGCGTGTGACAAAGAATGCGGCGCTGCTCAGCCCACGCCCAGGGCGGAACCGGCGGTCGTCTCGGCACGGCCGAGCCGCGATCGTCCCAGGAGCGGGAGGACCTCCTCGCCCACCCGATAGGCCTCCTCGAGATGGGGGTTGCCCGCCAGGATGAAGGCGTCGACACCGAGATCGATCAGTTCGTCGAGTCGTTCGGCGACCTGCTCGTAGCTGCCGACCAGCCCGAACGCCGGTCCGCCGCGCATCAGGCTGAATCCGCACCACACGTTGGGCTGCACCTCGAGATCGGAATAGTCGGTGATGTTCTCGGGCACCCAGCCCTTGATCCGGCCCGCGCCGACGGAGTCGCCCTGCGCCTGGCGGTTCGCCGCGGCGCGGTCGACGTGCTGCCAGCCCTCGGCGATCTCGGCCCACGCCGCCTCGGCGGTGTGCCGGGCGAGGACGTCGATGCGGACCGCAAACCGCGGACGCCGTCCCAGCCGCGCCGCGTGCTCGCGCACCCCGTCGAACTTGGCACGCAGATCCGCGAAGGGTTCGAGCCAGGACAGGTAGTAGTCGGCATGACTGCCCGCGGCGTTGACCGCAGCGCCGGACGACCCGGAGAAGTAGATCTCGGGGAACGGTGTCTCGGCGAGTTGTGGTGGCAGCACCGCACCCTCGGTGGAGAAGAAGTCGCCGTCGAAGTCGAACGGCTCACTCCCCCACACTCCCTTGAGGACGTCGAGGAACTCGCTGGTCCGGCGGTACCGGTCATCGTGGGCGACCTTGTCGCCCCACCACAGCTGAGCCGGGCCGCCGCCCCCGCTGATGATGTTGTAGACGAGCCGTCCCCCGGTTGCGCGCTGCAGGCTGGCCGACATCCGGGCGGCCTGCAGCGGATGCAGGAACCCCGGTTGGAACGCGACCATGAACCGGTAGGTACTGGTCTCTCGGGCCAGTGCCGCAGCGGCCGCCCACGGATCGTCGGTCCCCGGGAACGACGGGAGCAACCCGCCGACGAAGCCGGCGCTCTCCGAGGCCTTGGCCACGGCCGCCATGTGGTCGATGTAGCTGTAGGAGTCGCGTTCTCCCGCACGGATCGCCGGCGTCAGGTTGCCCGGTTGGACGCCGCGCCAGTCGCCCCGGTTGAGCCGGCGCGGAGTACGCAGGGTGGCATGGTCGCCACCCATCCCTATCCGCCAGTAGAAGTCGATGGTCATGGGTCTCCGCTCGTCGATGGAGGACACGGTCGGTCAGGAGTCGGTCGGTCAGGCCAGGACGCGGTTGCGCTCATCGGCCCGGAAAAGCAGGTGCTCGGTGTTGCGGTTGAGTTCCTCGATGTTCGGTATGCCCGACAGGACGAAGCGCTCGAAACCCTGTCCGGTCAGATCGACGATGCGTTGCGCGACCTCGTCGTACGACCCGACCAGACCGATGGGATGCCGGTGGCCGATCCGGTCGAACCCGGCGAAGGTGAGGTCGTCGACCCAGAGATCCTCCGCGCGGGTGTCGGCGTCGGCGCCGTAGGCGTCACGCCACTGACGGCGCAGGCGTTGCACCGCCTCGTCTTTCGTCGCCCGGGCGATCACCGGTAGGTAGAGACCGGCCTCCACGGTTCGTCCGAGTGCTGCCGCCCGTTCGGAGAGTGGCCCGACCAACGGTGCCGCACCGGTCGAGGACAACTCGAACAGGTGGATGTCGCCGTGCCGGGCCGACAGCGCGAGCGCCTCGTCACTCTCACCGCCCAGGCGGACGGTCGGGAAACGATGGCCGTGCACCGACCGGTCGAGCCCGCCGTCGGTGACCTCGTAGAACTCGCCCACGTGGTTGAACTCGCCACCGTCGAAACCGCCCTGGCGGGCCCCGGCCCCGTCCCACACCCCTTTCGCGACGGTCAGGAACTCGTCCGCGCGGCGGTGGCGCTCGGCATCGGTCAGTCGGTCTCCGCGAGCCCGGTTGTCCGCGGCGTCGGTCACCACGCGCAGTTGCCACTGCAGCCGGTCGTCGGAGTTCCGCTGTAAGGTCGCCGACACCTTCGCCGCGTAGACCGGTGTCCCGAAACCGGGATGGAACTCGACTGCGACGCGCGCATGACGGGTGCGCCGCAACGCGATACCCGCCAGGATCCACGATTCCTCACCGGCGGGGTCGTACGGGGCGATCACCGTGTCGTAACCGGCCGTGTCGATCGCGGTGATGACCTGTTCGGTCGGGTCGAACGGATCCCACCGGCCACCCGTTCGGAGGTCGGTGGCCACCGCCGACCCGGGGGCCGGAGCCCAGCCACCGCGGTGGCGCCCGGCGGAACCGACGTGCCGGCTGTCACCGCGCGTCGGCACCTCCCATTCGAAGGCGACCATCACGCTTCTCCGACGATGTCCGAAATGGGTGTGGCCGCACCGATCTCGGCGCGCGCACGTCGCAGCGGCTCGGAGTCGACCCAGCTCTCGATAGCGAAGTCGGCGGGCAGGAAACCGTAGGTGTAGAGGAAGCTCTTCTGGATTCCCAGCAGATCCAGGCGCTCCTCGGAGAGCGACGGGTGCAACGAGGTGTGGAAATCGTCCCCGTATGCCGCCACAACGCCGTCCGGACCCGAGAATGTCTCCCGCGCAAGCACTTCACGGACCGTGGTCAGATTTCCGGCGGCCCAGTCCGCCGCGCGCAGACTCGCGGCGAGGAAACCGACGACGACCTCGGGATGATCCTGCAGCAGCGATTCGTGGACGGTGATCGGTCGCGGCGTGCCGTTGTTGACCCGTGACCGCCTCGACTCGGTCGAATCGAGGTCGACGAGGACGCGCAGACCGTGCTCGGCGGCGGCCTCGGCAGCCCGGGCACCCTTCACGTAGATGGCGTCGACGTCACCGTCGAGCAATTCGGGGAAACCGGACGGCACCGATCGCAAGCGCGCCGCCTCCTCGGTGCGTACGCGCGGTTCCCAGTTGCCGGCCGTCTCGACGACGATCACGTCCCCGAACGAGAGTCCGCCGAGTGCCAGCGCGGAGGCGAAGCCGTGCAACGACATCGCGCGGGGGAAGCTGCGTGCCTGGTCGACCGCCCACGCGGGAATGCCGACCCGTTTGCCGCGGAGCCCGGCAGCATCGTCGATGTCAGAGTCGGGTCCCACCAGGATCGACTGCGACTCGTCGATCCAGGTGAGGCCGATCAGACGTGTCGGCGAACCCGACGCGCGGGCGACGATCGCCGGCACGTTGCCGCCTTCGCGGATCAGCCCCGACAACTGATGGTCGAAGTGGCGGGGAGCCAGTTCGGCGCCAGCGTCCTGCAGGATCGAGAACCCCAGGCCCGCAGCCGATGCCCGCTCACCGAGCCAGCCCAAACTGTTGGCCAGACCGCTCGCGGTGGGGACCGGGCACCGGGTGTACCAGACGGTGTCGGCATCGGGAGAGTGCGCCGGGGTGGTCGGGGTGTGGAGGGAGGTCGCGCTGTCGATGGTCATGGTGTTCCTCAACTCTCGGTGTCGGGATGTATGCGGCCGACGCCGAGTTCGCGGAGGAACTCGGCGCGGTAGCGGAGCGATTCGGGGTCGGAGCGGTCACGCGGGCGGGGCAGGTCGATGTCCTCGTCGACGCCGAAAGTTCCGTTCGACAGGATGATCACGCGGTCGGCGAGCCGGACCGCCTCGTCGACATCGTGGGTCACGAGAAGCACCGCGGGCTGGTGCCGGGCCACCAGATCGCCGACCAGGTCCTGCATCTGGAGCCGGGTGAGGGCGTCGAGGGCTGCGAACGGTTCGTCGAGGAGCAGCAGTTCCGGTTCGCGGACGAGGGCTCGGGCCAGCGCTACCCGTTGCGCCTCACCACCGGACAGAGTGGCCGGCCAGGCCTCGGCCTTGTCTGCGAGGTTGACCTCTGCCAGCGCGGCCCGGCCGCGGTCCTTCGTGCTCTTGCCGCCACGCTGGCCGATCGTCACGTTGGCCAGCGCCCGCTTCGAGGGCACCAGCCGCGGCTCCTGGTACACGGTCGTGCGTGCTGCGGGGACGAGGATCTCACCGGAGTCGGGCTCTTCGAGGCCGGTCAGCAACCGCAGCAGCGTCGTCTTCCCGGTACCCGATGGACCGAGCAGCACCACGAACTCGCCTCGCCTGATGCTCAGGTCGACCGCTTGCAGCACGGTCTTCGGGCCGAAGGTCTTGGTCACGCCGGTCAGCGAGACCGCAACCGGTTGGCCCGCACGGCGTTCGCGCGCAGTCGCCCGCGTCGGCTGCCGTTCCAGGAGTGGGGGCAGTGGGGCCTCCGGGCTCATCGGACGCTCACCCCCGCCCGCCATGGCATCGAGTACTTCTCGAGAATGCGGACGATCAGGTCGAAGATCAGACCGAGGATGGCATACAGCACGACACACAGGATCATGTAGTCGGTGCGGTTGTACTCCTGCGCCAGACTCACCAGGTAGCCGATGCCCTCACGCGTACCGACCTGCTCAGCAGCGATCAGACCGGTGATCGAGATGGACAGGCAGATCCGCAGTGCCATCAGGATTCCCGGCAGCGCCGCCGGAATGATCACGCCGAGGATCAGACGCCCCCCGGTGAGCCCGAAACCCTGTGCCGCCTCGATCATCTTGCGGTCGACGTTGCGAACCCCGAGGTAGCTGTAGGCATACATCGGCGACACCGTGGCGATGGCGATCAGCAACACCTTGAATGTGTTGTCGATGCCGAACCAGGCGATGAACAGGGGCACCAGCGCGAGGAACGGGATCGCTCGGTTGATCTGCATCGTCGAGTCGATGAGTTCCTCGCCGAGCGTGTACAGGCCCGCGAGCACCCCGAGGATCAGCCCGACGCCGACGCCGAGGCCGACGCCGAGCGCCGCACGTTCCAGCGACGCCAGCGCGAAGTCGACGAGCTGACCGGTGCCGTAGAGCTCGACGAACGCGTCGAACACGGCTCCGGGTGAGGCGAGTACCGCCGGTGAGATCGTGCCGGTGGCGGTGCCGATCCACCAGACCGCGACGATGCCCCCCGGCACCACGAACCGCAGTGGTAGCGAGAGCCACACGGGCCGGCTGCGCTGCCTACGCGTACGAGGGGTCTCCAGGCCGATCCGGTCGACCGTCCGTGACGCAGACTCGCCCGAGGACCTCTTGGTGGCCGTTGTCGAGGTCATTTCTGTCCGCTCTGGTACTTCTGCAACTGTGCGGGCAGATCGAAGAAGACATCCTCGGCGGTGACCGGCTTCTGGATCACGCCGGCCTCGACGAACAGCGCCGACACCGACTCGAGGTCCTCGGCATCCTTCGCCGTGGGGTAACGCGGCGTCGCCGCGTCGGCACCGAGAGCAAGGGCACGTGTGAGCCGGTCTCCGCTGAGCGCCCGGGGACCAGCCTTCTCGAAGACGTTCTCGTAGTCGTCGGGATTCTCGCGCTGCTGGTCGGTCAGCTGCTGCAACGTCTTCAGGTATACGTCGGCGACGTCGGGCCGCTCTTCGAGCACCTCTGTCCGGAAGGCGACGATGGTGTTGTCGACCGAACCAATACTCTCCTCGGTGGCGATCTCCACCCCACCGGCGGCCTTCGCCTCCTGGTACGGCTCGTTGAAGGATGCCCAGGCGTCGACCTGACCGGTGGAGAACGCGGAACCGGCGTCCGCCTGCTGCAGAGGCACCCGCTCGACCCGGTCGAACGGAATTCCCGCCTGCTGCAACGCCTTCAGCGTGATGTACTCGCCCTTGGCAGCCGGATTGACCGCGATTCGCTTGCCGACGAGTCCCTTGACATCGGTGATCCCGGAGTCCTTGGTGACCAAGATGCCGTTCTGGTCCTTACCGACCGGATCGGCCACAGCGATGATCTTGACGCCGACATTCTTCGACGACGCTCCGACGACAGGGCTGTAGGCACCGCCGGACACATCGAGCTGACCGGTGTTGAACAACTTGAGGTTGGACGAGAAGCCCGGGGTCGAGTTGACCCATTCGATCGTCGCGCCCAGCGGGGCGAGCGCCTTGTCGAAGGTCCCGTCGCGTTTGCCGACGGCCAGCGGTCCGGCGTTGCCCGGGTCGGTGACCTTGAGCACGAACTGATCACCACCACCATCGGCGCCGGTGTCCGAGTCACCCGACGTGCAGCCGGTGACGGCGGTGAGCAGCGCTGCCGCCACGACCACGGCGGAAGCGAGACGGAATCGCGGGGTAGATCCGGGCATGAACGGCTCCTGTTCGACAGGTGGGGACCGTGCTCTGATGAACACGAGGACTGAGTTGCCGCTGACGTTATGTGGACGCTGACACCTAGCACACCTCTGCGTTTCCGTTAGTTGGAAAGCTTGACAACCTCACTCCGGGCTGGGTCAGTAGGTACGTAGCTCTGCCACAGGTCGCGGTACAGCCCCGGCATCGACACCAGATCCGTATGCCGCCCGGACTGGACGGCCCGGCCGTCGCTCATCACGATGACCCGGTCCGCCCAGGCTGCCGTGGTCAGTCGATGTGCCACGAGTACCGTCGTGCGCCTCCGAGCGACTGCTTGCAGAGCGGCGAGGACCTCGGCTTCGGTACCCAGATCGATGTCCGAGGTCGCCTCGTCGAGGATCAGCAGGTCCGGCTCGACGAGTTCGGCGCGCGCGAGACAGATCAGTTGCTGCTGTCCCGCCGACAACGTGGCCCGGCCCGGCCCCACCGGCGTCTGGTAGCCGAGTGGCAGGGCCGCGATGCTCTCATGTGCACCGACCGATCTCGCCGCCCGCTCGATCTCGGTCTGCCCGGCGTCGGGACGTCCGAACGCGATGTTGGACGCAACCGTCCCGGCGAACAGGTAGGGGTCTTGTGGCACATAGGCGACATCCGGACGACGGTCCCGTGAGCCGGCGTCGCGCAGGTTGACGCCGCCGACCCGGACGACGCCGCGGTCGGGCGAGTAGAACCGCAGCAGTAGTTTCATCACGGTGCTCTTGCCCGCACCGGTCGTGCCGACCACGGCCGCGGTCTCGCCGTCGGGGATGACCAGGTCCAGTCCGTCGAGCGCAGGTCGACCACGCGTCCGCGTCGCCGACGAGTAGCCGAACACCACCCCGTCGAATTCGACTGCCGCGCCGAGTGATCCGCCGGCTCCGGCCGGCGCCGGCCGCACGTCCTCGTCGACGGGGGTGTCGACGGGGGTGTCGGCGGGCGTGTCGACGGGCGTGTCGACGGGCGTGTCGAGGAAGCCGCGCATCCGCTGGGTGCCGACCCGAGCCTGGATCCAGAGGTCGAGCACGATCGACAACTGCTGAAGCGGGGTGAAGAACAGATCCACGTAGAGGAGCGCGGCGACCAGCACACCGGTGGTGAGCGTGCCCGCGTCCATGAGCTGTGCGCCGACGATCAGGATGAGCGCTTTGGCCACCACCGCGAGCAGGTTCAGGAAGGGGAAGAACACCGAGATGTAGAGCATCGAACGGCGGCGCGCATCGCGGTAGCGCTGCGAGTGCCCGTCGAAGGCGCCCGTCGTCCACTCCTCGGCGTTGTGCGCCTGGGTGATCCGCACCCGCCCGAGGTGTTCGGAGAGCAGCGCGGTGATGGTCGCGATGCGCGAACGCGCCTGCAGGTACGCCCGATTCGAGCCCCGCACGAAGATCCACGACCCCACCGCGAGCAACGGGATGGTGACGAGCATCGCGGCTGCCAATCGCATGTCGAGCACGGCAAGGGCGGTCAGGATGCCGGCACATGTGCACATGTTGACGATCGCGTTGACCATGCCCTGCGTCATCAGCTGCCCGACCGCGTCGACATCACTGGTGAGCCGGGTGACGATGCGGCCCGACTGCCGTCCGTCGAAATAGTCGATGCGCAGTCGCTGCAGGTGCCCGAACAACCGGAGCCGCAGCGCGAAGAGCACACGCTCGAAGACCCTCGCCGCCCGCAGCGCCAGCACCCACGAGTTCAGCCAGGACACCAGCGCGATCACCAGGACGATCGCGCACGTCACCCAGAACACGGTCGTCGCGTCCGCGGAGACACCGTTGTCGATGCCGTGGCGGAAGAGGGCGGGGACGGCCAGCGTCGTCGCCGCGTCGACGATGACCAGGACGACGCACAGCGCGACGGGCCACCAGAACGGACGCAGGGAACCGGTCAAGCCGAAGACCCTTGTCCGCGACGGCCTCGGCGGCGGACGGTCGTCGCCGGGCGCGGGCACCTCGGTCAGCGGCGGGAGCGCCAGGAGCGCCTCGCGCAGGTGCGAGTCCACCTGCTGGACCTGTTTGCCGCTCTCGTCGGCGTCGAGTCCCAGCCGGGCCCGGACCACCGGGTCAGCGCCGGCCTCGTCGACTTCCGGCCAGCTCTCCGGACTCGGGATCGCCTGATCGTCCGTCACCCCCGAACGCGTGGCAGCGGTCGCGCCCCGGATCGCGCCACCGGCCATCAGAGCCGCGACGCGTGGGTCGGCGAGCACCTCCGACGGCGGACCGTCGTGCGTTATCCGACCTGATTCGAGCACTATGACCTGGTCGGCGAGTTCGGTCGTCGCGGGCCGTCGGGCGATCAGGATCGTGGTCCGGCCGGACATCAGGCCTTCCAGGCTCGCCAACACCGTCCGCTCGGTCGTCGGGTCGAGCGCCGACGTCGTGTCGTCGAGGATCAGTACCGCCGGGTCGGCGAAGAAGGCGCGGGCGAGTGCGATCCGCTGACGCTGACCGCCCGACAACGAGATCCCGCCGGGTCCGACCACGGTGTCGTATCCCGCAGGCAGCTGCTCGATGAACTCGTCGGCCGCGGCAGCGTGGGCGGCGGCGGCGACTGCGGCGCCATCGGCCGGGGAACCCATCGCGATGTTCTCGCGGAGCGTGCCCGAGAACAGCAGGCTCTCGTCGAACACCATCATCACCGCCGACCGCACCGACCGCGGCGACACGGCACGCAGATCGGTACCACCGATCCGCACCGATCCCCGGTCGGGGTCGAACTGGCGGGCGATGAGCGACCCGAGCGTCGTCTTGCCCGCACCGGACGGACCGATGATCGCCACCCTGCTGCCCGGGGCGATCGAGGTGGTCACACCACGAAGGACGGGGTGACCGCCGAGCGCGAGGTCGACGCCGGTGACCTCGACAACCCCGCGCGGCGACGGGAGATCCGGACCGGTCGGGTCCATCGCCGGCACGGTGTCCAAGAGTGCGAACACCCGACGCGCCCCCGAGCGCGCGAGCTGCATCGTCGTCACCATCGCCGCGAGCAGCCTCGCCGGAGGCGCGAATTGCAGCACGTACGAGGCGAAAGCGAGGAAGACACCAACGGAGACGTGCTCGTTCATGGCCAGCCACCCCCCGACGACGAGCACGCCGAGTTGGGTGAAGACCGGGACCGCGACCATCGCCGCGCTCCACCGGGCCGAGATCCGCGCGCTCCGCAGGCGCGACGAGAACAGGCGGGTCGCGCGGGCGCGGAACCGGTCCAGCCGCGTCGCCTCCTGACCGAACGCACGAATCAGTTCGACCCCGGCGATCTCCTCGTCGACCGCTGCGGCGACCTGGCCCAGCAGCACTTGGTCGCCGAACGAGGCGGGATACAGTTCGCGGCGGAGCCGGCGCGTGACCCAGAACAGGACCGGGACGCTCGCCGCCACGACAACGAACAGAGGCGGGGACAGGACGAGCATCACGACCAGGCCGACCGCAAGCAGGGTGAGGTTGGCGACGAACAGCGGCACCTGGGAGATGAACATCTGGATCAGGTTCAGATCCGAGGTCCCCCGCGAGATCACATCGCCCGCAGCGAGTTCCGCCCGGCGGCGCGCGTCGAGCGCGTGCAGGTGACGATGGACCGCGACCCGCAGATCGTGCTGCACGTCGACGGCACACCGGCTGCCGATATAGCGGCGCAGCGCATGGGAGACGAAGCTCAGCACACCGATGGAGCACAGGACGCCGATCCAGAACGCGAGGGATTCCGTCGGGTCGAGCAGGACGTCGTCGACGATGATCTGCCCGACCAGCGGCACCAGCGCCAGCACCCCCTGCCCCACCACCGCCAGCACGAGCGCCACCGACACCCGGCCGCGGTAGGGACGCACCCACTGCCAGAGCCGTCGTAGCCAGCCCGGCCCACTCTCGTCGGTCACACGTCTCCTCGGATCTCATCATTGCCCTGATTCCTGAACTTGCCGAGCTCGAACCGCGCTGATCCTGATGTCGACGGCCCACTCCGCGAGGAGTATCTTCCGAATAGTGGAAAGTGGCCAGGCCCTGAATCAGGCCGATTTCTAGTCGGGAGGCACGGAGGCGATGGCAGGTCCTGGTGTGCAGACCGTGTCGAGGGCGCTGGCTGTTCTCGGCTGCTTCCGCGGCGGCGAGGAGCTCGGGGTCACCGACGTGGCCCGCGCGCAGGGCCTCGCACTCAGCACGACTCACCGTCTGCTGACCGCGCTGGTCGATGCCGGCTTCCTCGAGAAGACCGCGGAGGGCAGCCGATACCGCCTCGGCGGCGCGCTGGCACAGTACGGTCAAATCGCCTATCGCCAGCACCGGATCTACCTCACCGAACCCCATCTGGAACGGCTGGCGGCCACCACCGGCGCATCAGCCTCGGTCGCGATGCGCTATGGCAACGAGGTCGTCCTCCTCGGCACGAGCCGGTGGCGCGAAGCGGAGGGGCATGCGCTCCAGGGCGTCCTGCTACCGCTGCACGCCTCCGCGCTCGGCAAAGCCCTGCTCGCCTTCTCCCAGGTCGGCCAGGACGAACTCGAACGCCTCCCGTATATGAGCGGCACCGACCGCGCCGTGCGGACCGCCGACGAGCTCGCGAAGGAACTGACCGTCACCCGGGAACGGGGCTACGGCTTCAACGACGAGGAACTGGCGGCCGGACACCGCACCATCGGCCTGCCGATCTTCCCGACCGACGGTGGCGCCGATGTGCGTTTCGCCCTCGGCATCCGAGGTACCACCGAACTCATGAGCCCCGAACGCATCCCGTTTCTCGTCGACCTCGGCCGGTCAACCGCCCGGGACATCAGCATCGCCCTGGCACAGTGAGCGAAAGGTCCAGATTCTTTGACGCCGAGCCCTTTTCAGCTCAGCGCCGTCCGCAAGCAGATCCAGGCACCCTGGATGATGAATGACGGTGAACGTAACGTCCACCGTTACGTTCACCGTCACCTGCGGGTTCGCCTGCGCCGCCCGGTACCCCGACATCGCCGAGCACCTCGCCACACATCGCCGCGCTCTGCGCGAACACATCATCGATCACCTTGCCGACGCCATCGAGATACTGCAGATCGTCCCGCCGCCAAGCCTGCCCACCGCCAAAGACCTCGCCCGCGCAGTCGTCACTGTCTACGACGGAGCCATTTATCAACTTCTTCTGGACATGGATGAGGCAGCTGTACGCAAGCAGTTCGTCGCCTTGACCACCGCGCTGGTCCGCTAGCGGATATCGCACAACCGCTTGAGCCAGGTGATGATTCCGTCGAGGACGACTCCGCCGCGGCAGTCGAGTTCGTGCTGCTTCCCCCACGCCACGTGGTGACGAGACCCGGCGACGACGAGGCGCGCCACGTCCGCGCAGTGCCGATCTGCGCCCAACTCGACACCGATGTGTCGACCGAGTGCGATCACGCTCATCGACGCCGGGGACCTACCTCGCGATCTGGAGACCCGGATCGAGCACGTCGTCGGGCACCTCGCCGTCACCGACCGTGTCACTGAACTGCCGACGATCCACGAAGCAGTCCGACACGACCAGACCCCGCGGCACGATCGTCGTCGGACCGCCTCGCAACGTGATGTTCCGGCACCTGCGTTGTGACCCTGCCGGAGTCGGCCCGCATGAAAGTCACGCAGGAGCATCGGAAAGTGGATTATCCACTTTCCGGCGCGCTCTCGTGCCTCTCATGCGGGCCCAACGTGCACACAGCACGAGAAATCGCCGGGGACCGCACGCCGTGTTGGTCAGCTCGAGATGACCACCCCTGACGGTATCGTCGCGGGCATGGCTTTGGCGGCGAACGGTCTCACCCGCGCGTTCGGGCGGCACATCGCCGTGGCGGACGCGGACGTTGCGGTGCGGGCCGGTGCCATCACCGGTCTCGTCGGTCCAAATGGCGCAGGCAAGACGACATTGCTGCTGATGCTCGCCGGTTTGCTCCGACCGGACACCGGCACCATCACGGTGGACGGCACGCAGGTCGACCCGCCGCGACTGCGATCGATGGTCGGGTGGATGCCGGACGTGTTCGGCACCTGGGACAGTCTGACGGCCACGGAGATCCTGTCCACCTTCGGTCGGCTCCATTCGCTCTCCCGGACAGATGCTCGCGCCCGCGCCGCGGAACTGCTCGAGCTGGTTCACCTCCGCGAGTTCGCCGACCGTCCCGCACATGAGCTGTCCCGCGGACAGAAGCAGCGGCTCGGATTCGCCCGCACCCTCGTCCACAGCCCCCGCGTCCTGCTGCTCGACGAGCCTGCGTCGGGAATGGACCCGCGGTCGCGGGTGGAGTTGCGCGATCAGCTCCGCACCCTCGCCGACGACGGATGTGTGGTCCTGGTCTCCTCGCACATTCTCACCGAGCTGTCGGAGATGGTCGACGACGTCATCATCATGACCGAAGGGCGCACCCGACCCACTGGTGAACACACCGTCGGCCGCCGGTGGCGCATCCGCGAAGCCGGCCAACCTGCCGCGACGGCGACGACGATCACGTTCCCCGATGAACAGAGTGCCGCCCAGCATCTCGCTGCACTGGTCGCCGCCGGACATCAAGTCGTCGAGTTCGCCCGCGTAGACACCGAACTCGAAGACGCCTACCTTGCGCTCGACGCCGACAGGACGTGACGATGACCAACGTCACCGAGCACCGGAACGCCATCGAGCCGACAGCGCCGTTTACTCAACGGGTGCGCCGATGGTGGTCTGTCGTCGGCGTCCTCATCGGTCTGGAACTCCGCCAGCGGGTGCGGACCACACGCTGGAAGGTCACCCTCGTACTGTCGTTCGTCGTCATCTCCGCGGTGGTATTCGGATCGATGGCTGTCGCCGTGAACCCCTCGGAGTCGTCGTACCACCAGTGGGCACAGAACCTGTACGCCATCGTGTTGGGCGCCCTGTTGTTCCTCGGTATCGTCCTGGCGCCGACGCTCACCGCGACGACGATCAACGGAGACCGCAAGGACGCCACTCTCGCCGTGGTGCAGGCCACCCCGATCAGCAATTGGCAGCTGGCGCTCGGGAAGCTGATCGGCAACTGGGTGTGCTGTCTGGCGCTGATGGTGGTCGCGTTGCCCTACCTGGTGTGGGCGATCATCGCAGCTCCCTACGGATTCGGGCGCGGCATCCTCGGCGTCGTCGTGTGCGCAGTGTTGTTCGCCTGCTACTGCGGGATCGGACTGGGATTCTCGGCCCTGACGGCCCGGCCCGCCGGTTCGGCTGTCCTCACGCAGGCGACCGTGTTCTTCCTCCTGTTGGGGTTGCCGGCCCTGTTCGGACTGCTGTACACGACGACATCGGAGGATCACGAGGTGACTCGCGCCCGTTACTCTGCGCCCGACGGCTGGCCGGAGAACGCGGCGTCGACGCCGCCGACCTGCCGTGACGTCGAAACGACCGAGACGTTCGCGCACACCGAACGTATCTGGTGGTTGCTGGCACCCAATCCAGTGCTGATTGTTCCGGACATCGTTGCACCACAGGACAACCCCGAAGTTCGCGTCTGGGAGACCGGGCACCGCCCACCGGGCCCCACATTGCTGACGCCGATCGCGGAAACGTTGTCGGCGGCACGTATGGGTCCCTACATCGATGCACCGCGCTGCGGCGACCAGAGAGCCTGGTTCAGCACCTCCGGTGACAGCAGCCCCGGAAGGTTCTATGCCGGGCAGACCGCGCACGAACGCGCCCGCATCGGGGACAGTTGGTATCTGGGTCTGCTCGCCAACATGGCGTTCGGAGCGATCGGACTGACCGTCGCTGCGCGCAGGTTGCGGGTGCCTGCGCGAAAGTTGCCCCGAGGAGTGCGGATCGCCTGAGTGCGTGTGACGGCTCGGGTACTACTGATCTCGGGCGAGCCGGTTGGGTTGGTATGACGTTGTCCGGTGGCGGTTACCTCTCGTCGGACTCGCCAATCCGATCTTGTCGGTGCCATGTCGTAGTGTTGTCACCAGCAGGAAAGAAGAAGACGTAGCGCGCCCCGTGTCCATCTGCCGGCCCGTGCACAGAACACCTGAGACACCTGAGTCCTGCTGTCCTGTTCTGTCATTCGGGAGGCCGCAATGTCATCGACCACATCACTCGCCATCGTTGGCGACGCTCTACGCGCCGTTCACCTCGACCACGAGTCGATGACCGGGCAGAGCGCGTTCGAGGAGATGCGTGCCCTGTATAAGATTCGGAATCTGATCGACCATCACGCAGCACAGCTGACCGGAACACTCGAGCGGCTGCGGGTGGCCAAAGATCACGGCCGCTCCACGCGAGAGTTGTTGATCTTCATGGGTTTCGCCCCGTCTGTGGCGCAGCGTTACGTCCGTATCGCCGGTGCGCTCGCGCTGCTGCCCACCTTGACCGCGCACGCCGTCGACGGCGTCATCTCCAGTGAACACGCCGACGCCATCGTCCGCGGGATCGAGCACATTGGGAAAAGATCACCGGAACCGATCGACGACACCGCGCGTCTAAGTTATGTGACAGATCTTCTCGGACAGCACTTCTCCGGCACCACCCCCGCCGAGATCAGCGACCGTGCCCGCACCCTGGGCAACCAGATCGCCGACGACACCCCCGGCGGACTGCCCGCCGCCGAGGACCGCACCATCAACACCCTCACCAAACACACGACCACCGACGGACGCCTGCACGTCGACGCCGACCTCGACACCGAAGTCGGCGATAAATTCCAGGCCGCGATGGAACGCTATGGCGCGCCTCGCCCCGAACCCGATGGCTCTCCCGACGCGCGTTCCACCGAACGACGCCTGGCCGACGCCCTGGAGACCGTGCTCGACATCGCCGCTGGGGGCGGTAACGACGTGAGTATGACTCCGAGAACGCACGTCCTATTGACCATTCCCGCCGATGCCCCATCGCTGTCGTCGCTGGAGTTCATGGGATCGGTCACCCGCGCCACGATGAACCGACTGGCCTGCGACCCAACGATCACACCACTACTCGTCGACGGCGAAACCGTCCCCCTCGATGTCGGCAGAGACAAACGCCTGTTCACCCCGGCTCAACGCAAAGCCCTCTACATCCGCGACAGATGCTGCATCAAATGTGGTGCACCCGCCGAACGATGCCACGCCCACCACATCACCCCGTGGGGCGAGGGCGGTGACACGTGCCTGGCCAACGGCTGCCTGCTCTGCCCGTCGTGTCACGCCGACGTCCACCACAACGGCTGGGCTGTGTTCATCGGCGCCGACCACCATGCCTGGCTCACCCCACCGACCGCCGTCGACCCTGAGCAGCGAGCGTTACCCAGTTACAGCAGACGCACCCTGACTCTCGACGCCGTCGCCGCCTGACCCCATAACCGACTTTCCACCGACCACAATCTCGCACCCGGCCACGCCGGGACCGCATCCGTACCTTGACAACTCCACAGTGTGAAAGCGGCGGGCCCCGACCCGCTGACCAAGAAGGCGCACAGTCGCTGTTGCCTTCTCGGTCAGCGGCGTGGGCCGGCACCTCGCGAAGCCTCGCTGGCCGAGGTCTGTCCGTGGCGACTCGTGGCCGACGGGCATGGGACACCTATGCAGCATTGCCGACTCGGATGCTTTACGTTGCAAAGCGTGACCCTGAGTCTTGAGCGAGCAGCATCACGCGCACTCACGCGTCGTGCGGCGCTCCGACTTGCCGCGCTGGGCACGCTGGCGGCCGGCACCACCGCGGCGTGCGCGCCCGGGGATGATCTTGCGACGGACCATCCAACGTGGGGCGCCTTCATCCCGTCGGTCCTGCCCACGCCCGGCTCTTCACGTTCCCCCATGCACCAGCTGACCATCCTCGCGGGAACTCGCCCGGGGTACCTGCACCGCTTCGCCGCCATCGGCGACTCGGCCCCTGTCGCGGAATTGACCGCCATCGCCGATGCGGGGGCGACTCCCCTGCTGACCCTCGAACCCTGGATTGCGGGCCGGGGCATCGATCAACCGTCCCATGCGCTCCGCCGTGTCGCCTCCGGGGCGTTCGACGCGGACCTGCGCCGGTGGGGCGCCGAGCTCGCCGCGTGGGGACGGCCGGTGCTCCTCCGCTTCGCCCAGGAGATGAACGGCACGTGGTATCCGTGGTCGATCGGTGTCAACGGCAACAGCGCAGCAGACTATCGGCAGGCCTGGATGCGGATGCGCCGGCAGATCCGAGCAGCGGCAGCCGATCAGGTGCAGTTCGTCTGGGCGCCGAACGTCATCACCGAGGGCACGAACGATTTCGCTGCCGCGTACCCCGGCAGCGATCACGTCGATCTCGTCGCACTCGACGGCTACAACTGGGGCACCGTGCCCGGTCATCACTGGCAGTCCGCCGACAACCTGTTCACCGCCAGCCTCGCTGCACTACGACGGCTCGACACCACTCATCCGATTCTCATCACCGAAGTCGCCAGCGCCGAGGGCAACGCACCCGACGACAAGGCGAACTGGATTCGCGACTTCTTCGCCATCGTCCAACGCGAACCCCGACTCGAATCGTTCCTCTGGTTCCAGACCGACAAGGAGCGTGACTGGCGTTTCAACTCGACTCCCGCATCGTTGGCGGCCTTCCGAACGTCGTTGTCCTCGATGCAAAGTCAGCAATGAGTGGCGACCCCGCCGAGCCCGACCAAGGGCGCGCTCGTGTGTTGACCATTCTGATCGATCACATCGCGATCGAAGACGGACAGATCGCCCCTCCCGCCGTCGGGGAGATCTCCGCATTTCCCTTGCTGTTCAGCGAGAGACCGGCGACTGAACCTGATACCACCACTGTGCGCGGCATCCTCGAGCCGTCGGGTCGGGCACCCGTCGTCCACCGCGGCACAGCCTCGTGGACGGGAATGCTGCGCGGCGACGGCTGGACCGCCACCTGGCACGGCACGCGCCCACGGACCGGACGCGTGGAGATCACCGGACTGTTCATGGGCGTGATGGGCATCGACGCCGCGGGTTGGGTGCGCGGTCGGGTGACCAGCGTGCAGATCGCCACCATGTTCTGGCAGCGTGTCGACACCCGCGAACGGTTCGCACCGATTCCCGGACGTCGCGAGTACCGGACCGTCGACCGCTCGCCACGCTTCTTCTCCGACGAGCGACTGTTCACCGACGATCCTCCGGAGGTGTCTCGCGCCGACATCGGCGTCCTGATCACTCTCGACCTCGACGATGTGCCCGAACTCCCCCCGCGACCGGCACTGGTCACCGGCGACGTCTCGGCCTCCGGTGATCAGGTGTGGGTTCTCGACCGCGTGCTGCCGAAGCTCATCTGCCTGGGTGACAACAGTTCTCCCACGGCCCATCTGTTCCCTGGTGCCGTGCGGTCGGATCGCAGAGTATGGGGGACGAAGACGGGGTGTTGGGTCAGCGGTGTCGACGGAACCTTCCGGGTGGAGGCCGGCGCCGAGATGGGGACTCAGGTGAGCGACATTCCGTCGACCGTCTGCGCGACGCTCGGCGATATCTTGCTTGCCTGCGGCACCACCGCGTCGTGGACCATCCACGAGCCTGGCAGCGAGCCGGTACAGGTCGACCCCGTCGTGGGCACGCCGTTTGATGCGGTCGCAGACGGACAGTCCTTCGTCGTTGTCGTCAGCGATTCCGACGAACCGCGGCGGCACCGGATGGTCCGCGTCGCGCTGAATGGGTCAGTGGCGCAAGGTCCGCTGCTGCCCCGCGCCGATCGCCCCTACCCGGGTGAGTGGACGCTGCTCGGTCAGCCGCTCACCGCCGTGGCCGAAAACGACACCTTCACCGATGTCACGCCGCAACTCGCGATGAGCGACGGGCGCACCATCCCACGTCGGTTCCTGTACGCCGGTGCGGTGGGCGACCACATCTGGACCGTCTGCCACCCACCGGACCGGACCAGCCGGTCCTGGTGGCCGCTGGCCGGACCCAAGGCCTACGACCGCAGCCGCGGCAAGTTCTGGCTTCTCACCGTCCTCGACCGGGCAACGCTTGAACCCGTCCACACCGCACCGATTCTCAGCCCGCAACCGTCGTTGACTCAAGATGAGTCCGGCACGATCTGGCTCGCGGTCAGCGGCGAGTTGCAGCGCATCACGAAGCTGGGCGGAACCATGGCGTGGCCGGAAACGGTCGAGGTGGACCTCCCGGAGGACCGACCGCACGGCGAGTTGGGATGACGCGAGAGTCGGGCGCGTAGGCGGCCGAGTCCTGACCGTGCGTCACCGTCCGCCGTAGTCGAACCGCGCCTCGTCGAGCCGGCGGATCAACGCAGGCTCGAGGACTTGAGCGGCCGTCGCGGTCAGGTGCGAGTCGTCGCGGTAGAACAGGATGCGGTTGCGCGCCGCGAAACACAGATTGCCTTCGCACAGAAGATCATTGACGCTGACCGTGGTGATATCTGACGCCTCTCCTCTGGCCTTCGCGTCGAGAATCGGCTCGATCCGATCGAAACCGTCGAGCTCGAAATCGCACTTGTGCCAATTGTCCATCGCCCCGGAGATGCAGTCGGCGATCTGGAAACCCGGGTACGGGGTATCGGCGATGTAGACGAGTCGGGCTCCGGTACGTCGAAGTGCCGAAAGTGTTTCGTCCCAAGCACGTTCCGCTGCAGAGTAAGACGGAACGTACGTCGACAGCGACGAGAACACGATGATCTCCGGCCGAAGCGCCGAGATCTGGTCGAGCGCGGTCCGTCGCCAGGCGGCACACTCCTGCTTGGCAAAAGGATCCGGCACCCCGGATTGCGGCGGCAGATTCTGGGCGGGGCATGCAGCTTTGGTGAACTGGTGAATCCGCCAACCGTGTGTCGCGCCGATCGCCCGTACCGCCTCCGACCACTGGTCGGCGTGACTGTCGCCGAACAGCACGACCGGCACACCGTCAGGAGCGCCGAACACACAACTGTGCCGGGCGTCGAGATCACCGACCGGAATGAGACAGTCGTGCGGCTCGGGCCGATCGTCATAGGCCTGGAAGGGGTTGGGCACCACGGGTCCTGCCGGTTCCGCCGCCTCCTGCCCGAAAACGGACTGGTAGCTGAGCGCAGCGTTCGCCACCGTGTCGCGGCTGGCCATCTGCACCGTGATCACACCGGCGGTCATCGTGACAGCGAGTCCGACGACGACCCCGGTGACACCGACGGAGATCGACGCGGACGCGTTTCGGCGGAGTTCTCGGTGCCCGATGATCGGTTCCTCGAAGAAGATCGTCGACAGGGTCGCGATCACCAGAGCCACTGCCGACACCCCGAGCAGCGCGGGCCACGAGGAGGTGCCTGTGGTCGTCTCGAACAGGACGATCGCAGGCCAATGCCAGAGGTACCAGGCGTAGGAGACTCGTCCGAGAAAACGCAGGGGCGGTGTGGCGAGGAGTGAGCCGGCGTAGATGTGGCCCTTGGTGACGCTCGCACGCTCACTCCTCCCGGACCGGGACCCCACGGCACGCTCGCTCTTCAGGGACCGGACCCCGACGATCTGCCCGGCCGCGATCACCAGCGCCGCAGCGAAGGTCGGGAGCAGGGCGGCGGTACCGGGGTAGCGGGTGTGCGCGTCGAACGTGACCGCCGCAGCGACGACGCCACCCAACCCGATCCAGCCCGCCACCCAGGCGAGCACGCCGGCCACCCGTGGCAGATCCGTCCGTAACAGTGTGAGCACCGGCACCAGGACCGCGACCAGCGCGCCGACACCGAACTGCCAGGCGCGACTGTAGGTCGCCATGTAGGCCAGCGCCGGGTCCGACGGGGTGAGCCGCAGCGCCGAGATGAACGATGCGGCAGTGACCCCGCCGACGACGACTCCCACGGACACCCGCACCGACAGCACCCGACGCAGAGCCGTGCGGGTCGCCAGTGCCGCCGCACCGAACACAGCGAGGGGCCACACGAAGTAGATCTGTTCCTCGATCGACAACGACCAGAAATGCGTGGCAAGACTGCCGTCGATGGCGCCCGCGAGGTAATCGGCGTTCTGGGAGATGAAGTGCCAGTTGGCCAATTGCGCAGCCGCCGCCAGGAGATCGATAGCCTGCTTGAACACCTTGAGCAGTGGCATACACAATGCCGCGGCGATGATCGACACGACGATCACCAACGCCGCCGCCGGGATGATCCGTCGCGCTCGTCGTGCGTAGAAGCCCTTGAACGAGAGTGATCCGGTGTTCTCGTATTCGCGCAACAGGATTCGAGTGATCAGGAAGCCTGAGATGACAAAGAAGATGTCGACACCGACGAACCCGCCGGTCATGAACGGGACGTGCGCGTGGAAGAGCACTACCAGCAGCACTGCCACACCGCGCAGTCCGGCGATGTCGCCGAAGAACGTGCCGGCCTTCGACTCCGCCGGGCCGGTCACGCGGCGGTCCAGGGCAGCATGATGTCGAACCAACCGAGCGCGAGCGCTCCGATGAACAGAATGGCGATCGTGTACCCGACGACCTCGAACCCGGAGATGCGGTTCCAGTTCGGCCCGGTGGGTCGACGACCGGTCGAGTCGACACCGTCGGAGCCGTCAACGAGGTCGGCGCGCGTGGGCAGTAGCGAATCGTCCGAGGAACCTTCGGACACGGTTTCGACAACCCGTGCGGCCCGCGGGAGGAGGACCCGCACGAAGGCGACGAACAACGGCGCTGCGAGATAGGTATAGGCGAGCACGAAACCGGCCATCATCCAGAACTCGGCGAGACCGCACTCCCGGACAGCGAGGACGGTGACCACCCAGAACGCGACGAGCGAGGAACCCAACACCAGCGTGCCGAGCGCACTGATGGATCGGCCGAGGGAGTTGGTCTTTCCGATGGCGCCCGTCGGGACCCAGCCGATCTCGCGTCCGATCAACTTATGCCAGATGGCGATCGTGTGGGCGAAGCTGTAGGCGATCTGAATCCGCAGCACCTCGAACCGCCACCGGGTCCGTGAAACGAGCGGAAACAGCACGACGTAGACCCACAGGCCGAGCAGGAACGGGACCAACTGTGCAGGGTGCACGTCCTCCGGGTAGAAGCCGGCCATGATGATGCCGGGCAGGAACAGCAGGAAGACGTTCATCGCCGTCGTCAGGTAATAGAACACACCCGCCCACAGGGCACATCGCTGCAGCGCCGTGGGCCGTCGCGGCGGGTCGGCGAGCTCACTGTGCACCAGTCGCGACAACGATCCCTGACACCAGCGGTACTGCTGGTTCAGGAATCCGGCGAGGTCGGGCGGACACAGCCCCCGCGACAACACGACCGGCACGTACCGGATGTCGTATCCGGCCTGCTGTAGATGGCGACCGGTGTGCAGGTCCTCGCTGTGTTCGATGGCTGCGAAACCGCCTACCCGGTTGAGGGCACTGCGGCGGTACACCGCCGATGTCCCGACACAGTTCGCCGCGCCGATCCGGTCCCGCGACGGCAACACCCACCGGTAGAAGAACTCCTGGGTCGCACCAGCGGTCCGCTGCACCCAGCCCATCGCTTCGGTTGTCGCGAAACACTGCGGGCTCTGCGCGATGGCAACCTCCGGGTCGTCGAGGTAGGGCACCAGATGTGCCAGGAAGTCGGGACGCGGGCAGAAGTCGGCGTCGAAGATGACGATGAGGTCGGCGGCGGTGATGCTGAACGCGTATCGCAGGTTCCCGGCCTTGCGCAGATGCCCCCGATCCGGCCGCACGACGTAGGCGAACCCGTACTCGGCGGCGAGCGCGCGCACCTCGGGACGGTCGGCGTCGTCGAGGACGTGTGCGGTCAACGCACCCGACCACTCGAGTGCCGCGATGTGGCGATAAGTGTTGTCGAGGATGGCGAGGTCTTCGCCACAGGTGGGCAGGAACACGTCGACGGACGGAAATCGCCCGGCAGGCCGCCATCCGGACGTCAACTGCCGATGCGACCGCCAGGTGACCCGCCGTGGATTGAGTCCGGTGATGATCGAGAATGTGGTTCCGATCACATTCGCCACCAGAACAATGAGCGCCGGCCACAACATCGGGTGGGCCGTCGAGAATGCGATCAATGACCACGCGGCAAGGAGAAAAGCCGCAATGAGGAAAATCTGCACCCACCGCATCTGCGGACCGAGGTACTCGTATACCTCTTCGTCGGCCGGTGCGGCGACCGCCAGTGGATTGAGCTCGGGCGCAGGCGGATCGACGTGTCGGCGCCTCAACGTCCGTGGAGACTTCGCAGGCGCGGCAGGGCTGTCAGCCGTCGACACAGATTCTGTGCCGTGACGCCCTGTCAACAACTCCACTGACCAAGAATCCGGCACAAACGGGAAAGGCGCAAACCGCGCCTGAAAGACCAGAAAGTCCGATCGCATCTCGTCGTCGTCCTGGGTCGTACTTGCCACATCCGTTGAAGTCGTTAACGTTCTCGTGTGCAGTTCCGGTTGACGCTTCAGGCTGCGGCGCTAGGCGCCGCGATGACATGCGTGATCTCTGCCTGCTCGGCGTCGCAGCCCGACTCAGCGGAACCCGGTTCGTCGCCTGCCGGGATCGTCAGCGCCGAGGCGAAACAGAGCCGAGGACTCGTGGCCCGATCGGAGGACGCGCCGGAGGCCTGGACAGCGCGTGTCCCCGACGGCACACGGATCACCCGGATCACCTACCACTCGACGTCGGGTGTCGACGGCTCACCCACGTCGGTAACCGGAGCGGTGTTCGTCCCCGACGGGGATCGTCCATCCGCCGGCTGGCCTCTCATCGCCTACGCGCACGGAACCACTGGAATCACCCGGGACTGCGCGCCGTCGGACAATCCGACGATGTTCGGCGATCTCGCAGCGGTCCGCGGGTTCCTCAGAGACGGATATGCAGTGGTCACGACCGACTATCAGGGTTTGGGTGTGCGTGCGAACGAGCCGGCGCCGCATCCTTATCTCGAGCCCAGGACAGCAGCTTTCAACATCATCGACTCGGTCCGCGCCGCGCGGTCGATCGAACCGACCATCGGCTCTCGCTGGGTGGCGGTTGGTGCGTCGCAAGGCGGTGCGGCCGCGTGGTCGGCTGCCGAGGAGTACTCGACCTATGGGTCCGGCGGCGGAGTTCTCGTCGGGGCGGTGGCCGCGGCACCGCTCCTCGACCCGGCCTTCCTGGTCGAGCGCGCCCAGCAGGGATCACTGACCATCGCGCAGCGCTACCTGTACCCGCTTGTCGTCGAGGGGGTCGCCAAGTCGGACCCGCACATTCGCCCGCTGGATCACCTGCACGGCGTCGCCGCGGCATCGAGTGCACGGTTGGTGTCGTGCTCGGGCAACAAGGGCGCGTTGTCGCGGGCGATGTCCACCGCAGACGCGTCGTCGTTCGTCTCGGTGTCCCCACAGGCGGCGAGTCAATTGACCACGGCGCTGCAGCGTTTCACACTGCCGCGGACGGCCACCGACGTGCCGATCCTGGCGGTGTACGGCAGCGACGACGACGTGATACCTGTTGATGTGATGGAAGTCACACTCGGTCGTGCGTGCGCACTCGGAGACCGTGTCCTCCGAGTCCGTCGTGAGGGACAGGGGCATTCGCTCGATCCCGGCGCGATCATGGGCACCTGGATGCGCGATCGAATAGACGGCCACAGCGCGACCGGCGACTGTTGATACCGCTATGGTGAACTCGGTGGTCACCCGACCACGATTTCATTTGTTCATGGGGCGCGCCGTGACCGCGGCCGTCGGGATTGGAAGTCGCTCGGATGTCCACTGTGTTGAAGCGTATCGCCGGGTCGGCTCCCCTCTGGGCGTGGATCGTGATGGCCGTCTGCATCGTCGTCCTGATCGTCGGCCTGATCATCTCCGGAAACCGCACCGCGCCCACCTCGCCCGCCCAAACCGGAATGGCCGCAACAAGTGTTGAGGAACCTGACACCCCCGCGACGGTGAAGTTCGTCGAGGAGGCCAAGGCGAACGCGAGCACCCCGAAGACCATCGTGTTGCTCGGCGATTCGACCGGAGCGGACCCCAACGGGTGGGCACCCGCACTAGGACGATCGATCAGTCAGAATCTCGAACGACCGGTCGCGACGCGTTTCTGGAATGCGTCGACAAATGCGTACGGACCCATCGTCGGATTGGGCGACGGCACCAATGGTGCCGTCGGATTCTGGAATGCGAGCGCGTCCGGAAAGAATGTCGATTACACGATGTCGAACCTGGACAGAATGATCCAATCTGACGTCACACCCGATCTCATCCTGTTGAACTTCGGTCAGACGCAGGATACGGCCAAGCCGCTTGCGCCACAGGTGCAACCTCTGGTCACCGAACTGCGCAGCAAGTACCCCAACGCGAGCATCGCGGTCATCAAGCAGGGGCCGCGTCAGGGATCGGACTCATCGAGCCAGCTGTCCGGCTACGCCTCCGCGATGGACGCCGAGGGTATCCAGGTGATCGACGTGTACTCGGCGTTTCCGACCGATCCGGCCGGCCTGTCGGCAGTCATGCGCGACACTGTCAATCCGAACGCGCAAGGCCAAAAGCTGTGGACCAAGACTGTTTTGGCAGCGTTCGGCTTGCCGACAGAGCAGTAGTGAGCTGTGACAACTCCGTGGCAGAGGCCATCGCGCCTGTAGCAGGGTCGGGCAGCAGCCGGTCAGCGCCGTAACAGCCCCCCGTCCACGACGTGTTGGCTTCCGGTGATGTAGCCGGCGTCGTCGGAGAGCAAGAAGACAGCCATTGCAGCGACTTCGTCGGCTGTGCCGGTGCGTCCGAGGGCAGCGTCGGCCAGCACACCCTGTTCGAACGTGGCGCGGACATCGGTGGCCATGAAGTCGCGGAAGTTCGTGTCGGTGGCGCCCGGAATCAGGGTGTTGACGCGGATGGACCGCGGGGCGAGCTCGGCCGCCCAGCACTGTGCGGCGGCAATGAGTGCGGCTTTCGTTGCGGCGTACAGCGACGTGCACGCCGCAGCTTCGTACGCGGAGGTCGATGAGGTGACCAGCAGAGCCGCACCGGGGTTGAGCTTCGGCGCAAGAGCAGCGAGTTGGAGAAACGGGCCACGAAGGTTGACGGCGGTCAGAGCATCGAATGCGTCGGCGTCAACCGCCTCCACCGGCCCGACGGCTGCGCGGCCGGCATTGAGCCACAATCCGTCTATTCCGCCGTCGACAGCACTCGCCAACTCCTCACCCGCCTCCCGTGACGACGCATCGTTGGCGACTACGGAGGCATTCGGGATCTCGGCCCTCAAAGCGTCGAGCCGCTCGACCTGCGTTCCGGTCAGCGTCAGGTACGCCCCTTCGCCGGACAGCCGACGTGCACCGGCTCGTCCGATCCCACTCGTCGCACCAGTGATCACGACGTGCTTGCCCGCGAATCGTCCGTTGGTTCGTTGTGCCATGTCGTCCACGATAGGGAGCATCGTCGAGACGCCGCAGACTCCGAGAGGCTGTGGAGACGCAGTCACGAACAGCACCATCAATGCGATAGTGATGAAGACGGCATCCGCGACAAGGCTGACGGCGACGAACAGTGTTGTGAATAAATGGTTCTGGCCATCGACTCGCTCGACTGTCCCCGAGTCCTCACGCAGGCCCACGACGACCTCTTCCGAGAGCTCGAGCTTGCGTCCGTCGACCATCGCCTCTCCGTAACCGCCGACATCGGCCATCGTCGCTGCAGAAGTGGAGGGGCTCCTCCTCGGACAATTCACGGCACCACCTGTTGGTCCTGCAGACCGGCCAGCGCGCAGTGCTCGTGGGCTGACCGTTCCTCGTACCACAGGGGTCTCCAGGTGCCCCCATTGTTGGTGACGTCGTTGCCACCGGCCGCTGAGGCTGACGTCGATGCGCGATGCGCCACGACAACATCTGCCGCGCACCCACTCGAGTGTCACCGGCTTGCGTCGCCTCTATCGTGGCCGGTATGTCCTCGAACTCACGCGATGTGGTGCTCGACCGGGGCGGGTGGCGGTTATTGGGCCGGTGGATGCGACCCGAAGCCGCCGTTCTCGTCGTGGCATTGATACTCGGCCTCGTGACTGCTGCCGTCGAGCTGATCAGTCCACTGGTGACTCGAGAAGTGTTGCAGAGAATGAACTCTCACACTCCTGTCACCGGCGTGGCCCTTCTGTTGGTCGGGGTTTTGGTGATATCCACCGCGATCGGATACGTGCAGATGGTGATGCTCGGATCGTTGGCCGAGCGGATCGTGCGATCAGTTCGTCGCTCGATGTTGGCATCGCTGCTGCGTGCGCGCATAGGCGCCTCCCGCACCGCCGGGGAGATGGCCTCTCGGGTGACCTCGGACACCACCCTGATCCGCGAAGCGGCCACCGGAAGCGTCGTGCAGTTCGTCAACGGGGTCATCGCACTGGTGGGCAGCCTGGCGTTGATGGCCTACCTCGACGTGATCCTGTTGGCCTTCACCGCCGCCGTGATCATCATGGGCATCTCCTTGGCCCTGCTGTTGATGCCACGGCTGTCGCGCCTCCAGCAGCAGGTCCAGGATCAACTCGGTCAGCTCGGTGAACGGCTGGACGGCACCGTGCGCGCCATGCGCACCGTCAAAGCGTCGCGGGCCGAGGACCGAGAATTGGCAGTCCTCTACGACCGTGTCGATGACGCCCAGAAGCTCGGAGTCCGAGCCGTGCGGGTCGAAGCGGCTGCCGCCATGCTGACCGGGCTGGCCGTCAACGTCGTGCTGATCGTGGTGTTGGTCGTCGGTGCATGGCGTGTGTCGACCGGAGCGCTCGACGTGCCCAGTCTGGTCGCATTCCTCTTGTACGTCTTCGCACTCACCTCCCCGGCCGGGATGATCATGATGAGCGTCACGACCATGCAATCGGGCCTGGCCGCTGCCCGTCGTATCGACGAAGTGACCGGTCTGGATCGAGAAACCGATCCAGACGACTCGCGCGACGATCACCTCATCGACCAAGCCGACAGCCGAGCGGTGCTCGAGCTCGAGGACGTGACCGTGCGCTACCTGCCCAACCAACCGCCCGCGCTGCAGTCGGTCAGCATGGCCGTCCCTCATCGCGGCCACATCGCTCTCGTCGGCCCCTCGGGCGCAGGGAAGACCACAGTGCTCTCGACGCTGTTGCGGTTCACCAATCCCGACTCGGGACGAATCCTGCTCGACGGAATTCCCTACGAGCGATGGACCATCCCTGCGGTGCGCTCGCAAATCGGCTACGTCGAACAAGATGCCCCGCTCGTGCCCGGCACCGTGCGCGACAACATCACCCACGCCGCACCGTCGATCTCCGACGACGAGGTCTGGCGTGCGCTGGCGACCGTTGCCCTCGATCGACGGGTCCGGTCACTGTCCGACGGTCTCGATCACACCATCACCGCGTCCACCCTGTCCGGGGGCGAGCGTCAACGCATCGCCGTCGCTCGCGCCCTCGTAGCCCGCCCACGGGTCCTGCTCCTCGATGAAGCCACCGCCCAACTCGACGCTCTCACCGAGTCCGCGATCATCGGCGCGCTCCGCGAACTGTCTGCTGATGGCGTCGTCGTCACCGTGGCCCACCGGCTGTCCACGATCATCGACGCAGACCACATCTTCGTCTTCGACGACGGCTCAATTCGCGCCACCGGTACCCACCATGAACTCCTCGACACCGATTCGCTCTATCGCGAACTCATCGAGACACTCCAGATATCGTCCGCTACACGCTGATCGCATGAGCGACACGGGCGGGGTAGGTGATGCCGCCGTAGACGTTGTCCAGCAGATCGCTATCGGCGGTGCCGTGCACCACAACACCGCGCGGCTGCCGGCCCAGCGTCGGGAACGGGATCTTGATCGGCAGGCGCAGCGATTGACCCGAGCCGAGCACAGGAATCTGGCGTCCGTACCCCCAGTTCGAGACGAAGCCGTTGACAGGACTCCGCGGGCTTCACCGCCGGAGTTGGCCACGGTCAGGTTCACGGACTTGCCGGTGGCATCGCAATTGCCACGACGTCACCGCCACGCTCAGATTCGGAGTCGGCGCGGCGACACCGAAACCTGTTCCGGCGGTCAGTAGTCCAGCGGCGACCGCTACTGATCCGATGGTGACGATCGTTCGGCGCATCACGCGTCTCCTGCTTCAGGCGACAGTCCTTCACGCCCCCTCACCCCGGTTCTGCCATGGGAGTCCGTTACAGTGCGATCCCAACATCCTTCGAACGTAGGACAGGACATCGACGACCCCGGACTTCCCGTGAGACCACCGGCGCCACAGACTCCTCACTGTGCGGCATGCCCGAGCTCAACATGAGAGTCACGTGAGCGGACCGACGAGTGGATAATCCACTTACCGCCGCTCCTGGGTGACTCTCATGCGGATCGCCCCACGCCGTGATTGGGCTATCCGCGGTCATCACCCCTGGGGCGGCCACGCGAGAGGCGCCACCGCGGCTCGTCGAAGGCATCGGGAAGACGATGCGCGCCTTCTTGTTCCGAGTACTCCCCCCTGCGGTGGTCGACGGCGCCATGGCCCTGCGAGGCTGACCGTTCACAACAGCCTCGTTCGCATCAACACCCGCATACAGACACTAGTAGTGTCCGCAGCATCATGGACAATGTCGAGATATCGCGCATCGGCCCGGCCGACGAGGCTCGTGAACACCGGATCGCACGAATCGGTGCTCTCGGCACCTCGACCCTGCCGAGGGCTGATCGAGCCTCAGCCGGACCGCACCCTTCTCCCGTAGAGCACGCCCGCAAGGGGATGCGCGATGAGTGATGAGACACCGAACGTGCCGCCTCCTGGAGACAACACCCGGCGACGACAGATCGCGAGGGCGGCAGGACTCGTCGGCGACCTGGCGTGGTGGTTGTTCGTGGTCTCCTCGTTGATCGCCGGTGGCGTGAACTGGTGGAGTCCACGATATCCGGGATCCGTGTCCTTCAGCGACAGCATCCGCGTCTATTGCATGGACACAAGCCCGCTCGGATCGGAGAACGCCGAAAGCCGCTGTCTGTTCAATACTTCCGGATTCGGCGCAGACAATCTGTTCGCTGACCTCGCCCTCTGCTCGATCGTCGGGATCGTTGTCGCCGTCCTCGCCGCCGCGGTACAGAGCTGGGCGACAGGCCTACTGGTTCCAGGCGTGCTCAACGTCGCCGTTCCGCTGATCGGCTACGTGCTGTTCCTCGCCGCGACCCCCGGAGGATTCGGCGGACAGTGGATGCGCCCAGTGGTCGCGCTTGTCATCATCTTCGTGGCTGTGGTGCTACGAGAGATGTGGGCCAGACGTTTCCGGACTCGCTACCTGCAGGCGTAGGCGGCGGGGAGCGCTCGATCGGAAGTCGAGTACGTCGAGGCCATGAGCGCTCCCGACGGCCTCAACCGCAACGCGGATCCGCGTTGCGGTTGAGAGAT
>NZ_JASXSI010000036.1 GCF_030315685.1 Gordonia sp. ABSL11-1
GCCGCGGGGTTGGGGGGGGGGCTCCCCCCCCCCCCCCCCCCCCCCCCCCCCACAACCGGGGGAGGAGCAGTCAGGCGAGGATTCCAGCGCTGGTGAGAGCCGCGATGACCTTGGCGTGCAGTACTTTCGGCCGTAGGGCATCAGCCCAAGTCCAACGGACGACTCGTGAGCCGGTCGCGCGAATCGCGTCCTCGCGGAGCTTTTCGTCGTAGATCACGTCCTCGGGCAATCGATCGCCGAACGGGTTGGACCGGTGGTACTTGAACCGTCCGTCAAACTCTCCGACGACCCGGAGTGCGCCTCCGGCATCCCGCCAGCCGAAGTCGCCTCGCACGTGCTTCTCCCCGTTGAGGTTCACAAGGATCGACACCTGGAGTTCGGGGGGAGGTATCGCTGGATTGTCCGCCATGACGAGCCTGCTCAGCGATTCGCCGATGCTCTCTGAGAGCCCGTTGGCCAACGACGCCGCTGAACGGAGGATCGCGATGCCATGATGACGGCGAAGTCGGGCGATCTGATCGTCGAGCTCGTCTTCCGTGATACCCAGGCGCAGGCCGGAGTCGAGGACACACACAGCCTGACGGAGCGAACCGGTCCGCGCCACATCGCACACCGTTCGGGCGAGTGAGGTGACCGGGATACCGTCGATCTCGACGATGTCAGAAGGGCGCAACGCGGCTTGGTGTATCAGGCCGCGCGTCAGGGTCTTGCCGGTGCTCGACGAGGTCAAGTGCACCTTTGTCAGATCTGGCTCCAGCATCGGAATTCGGTGCATCGCCGCGCCTGACTCATGGCTTGCCGTGCGGCCGGGGCCCCCATAGTGGGTCGCCGCGATGACGGTCGTGCGGTACCTCTCGAGCTTGGCGGTGTGCGACTTCGCGGATTCGCCGGTCGTCGGGAGGTACACGCCTCGCCAGACTCGCTCTGTGACTCCCTTCCTTACGTCGCTGCGTAGTCCGGTGTCGGTGAGACCCGCCGCAATTGCTTGTGCACGATAGACAAGGTCGTCGGAACCGATTGTTTGGTCGTCCATGGCTCGTCATGATGCACCCGAAACGACCCACCGCCCGACCTTTATCCACAGGCCACTCGCCCGCACGCCCGCCCCAGCTCTCGACTCCGGCCACCTCTCGATGTTCTTCCGGCGGTTCCGTGTTCGTCCGCCTGTTGCAACCAGGGGACGAACACAGAAGTGGCGGAGGAACCGTGGGCGCGTCGCGGCGGGCGCGGCGGGTGCGGGGCGGCGGGCGGCGCGGGGTGGGTGGGTTATGCGTGGGGGAGCGGTACGCCGACCTCGCCGCCGTCGCGGCGCAGGACACGCAACGACCCCTCGGCGCGCACCTCGGTGAACTGGCCGGTCGCCAGCGCCTGGCGATAGATCTCGTACGGGGGCCGACCGCCGTCGGCGGGATCCGGGAACACGTCGTGGATGAGCAGCGCGCCACCGATCCGCACCCAGGGAGCCCAGCCGTCGAGATCGTTCTGCGCGGCCTGCATGCTGTGGCCGCCGTCGATGAACACGACGTCGGCCGGCTTGCCCCAGACCTTCGCGGCGATCGTGGACCCGGCGAGCATGCCGATGACGGTGCCTTCCAGGCCGGCGTCGAAGATGGTGCGCCGGAACCGTGCCGAGGTGTCGAGAGTGCCGGTGTGCGGGTCCACGAGCGAGGTGTCGTGATACTCCCACCCGGGCTGGTGCTCCTCCGAACCCCGATGGTGATCGACGGTCACGATCGTCGCGTCGCACGCTTCTGCGGCGGCGCCGAGGAACACCGTCGACTTACCGCAGTAGGTTCCGATCTCCACACCCACGTGCGTCGAATTCGACTGTGACAGATACTCACCGGCGATCTCGAAGAGAGTCTGCGCCTCGTCGAGCGGCATGAATCCCGGTGTCTCCTCGGCGACGCGCAGGCGTTCCGGCGACGGGGCGTTGGGGGTGCGTGCCGACGATGCAGTCATGAGGCAGATCCTATCCGGTGGGCATCCGCGCCCGCGTAGGGTGATCCGTATGAAAGCACAAGTGCTCAGTTCGGAGACCGGGCCCGCGGGGCTGACCCTCGACGACGTCGAGGCCCCCACCCCGGCCGACGGTCAGGTCCTCGTCGACATCAAGTCGTGCGGGGTCTGTTTCCCCGACCTCCTGATGAGTCAGGGCAAGTACCAGCTGCGCGTGCCCACCCCGTTCACTCCCGGTACCGAGGTGGCCGGAGTGGTGCGTGAGGCACCTGAGGGTTCATCGGTGAAGGCCGGCGACAAGGTTCTCGTCGCCTCCGTCGTCGGTGGTTTCGCCGAGCAGGTCGCCGCGGCGCCGGAGCAGTTGCTGCCGTTGCCCGAGGGGCTCACCTTCGACGAGGGCGCGGCCATGGGCATCAACTACCAGACCGCCCTGTTCGCGCTGAAGATCCGCGCCCAGACCGCTCCCGGCGAGGTCGTCGGCGTGCTCGGCGCCGCCGGCGGTGTCGGCACGGCGTCGATCATGGTGGCGAAAGCCATGGGCGCCAAGGTCATCGCCATCGTCCACCGCAAAGGTGCCGACGAATTGCTGCGCGACGCGGGTGCCGACGAGATCATCCAGCTCGAAGAGGGATGGGGTGCCGAGCTCAAGAAGATCGCCCCCGAGGGTGTCGACGTCATGATCGACCCGTCCGGCGGCGATGTCTTCGACGAGGCGCTGCGCCAGGTGGCACCCGACGGCCGCTACGTGGTCATCGGCTTCGCGGCCGGCGGCATCCCCAGCGTCAAGCTGAACCGCGTGCTCTTCCGGAACATCGCCGTAGTCGGAGCCGCGTGGGGTGAATACGTCCGCACGCATCCGGGCGTACCCGAACTGCTGCACGACGAGCTGACCGAGATGATCGCGGCGGGTATGCGACCTCTGGTCAACGTCACCTACAAGCTCGACGAACTGCCGACGGCGTTGACCGATCTCGCCGAAGGGCGGATCCTGGGGAAGGCGGTCGTCACGATCGCCGACTGAGACCAGAGGAGCGCACCATGTGCCGCAACATCACCGAACTGCGAGGACTCGAGCCCGCGGCCACCGATCAGGAGATCGAGGCGGCCGCCCGACAGTACATCCGCAAGGTGAGCGGCGTGCGTCAACCGTCGGCGGCGAACGTCGAGGCGTTCGAGGCCGCGGTGCAGAAGGTCACCGACGCCACGCATGAGCTCCTCGACGCCTTGCCGGAGCGGCGGCAGCCACCGAAGACGGTGCCGCCGCTCCGGCGCCCCGAGGTCCGTGCACGGATGGTGGCGCGCGGCGAGTCGGTTCCCGCGATCTGACCCGGATCAGTTCGTGACGTCGAACAGCGCCGCCGCGTTGTCGTGGAACGCGCCGCGTAGCCAGTCGTCGCCGAGGTCGAGCCGGATCAACGCCTCCAGGGCGTGCGGGTAGCCGTAGGGGATGTTCGGGTAGTCGCTGCCGAACAGGATCTTGTCGCCGATGTCGCGTACGCGGCCGAGCGCCTCCTTCGGGTACGGCGCGTCCGCCTCGGAGAAGTCCGTGAACGACATCGTGGTGTCGAGACGGACGTTCGGGTAGCGCTCGGCCAGCTCGAGGAACTCGAGGTACTCCGGTGTGCCCATGTGCGCGACGATCAGCGGCAGCGACGGAAAGCGGTGCAGCAGAGCCCGTATCGGCTCGACGCCGGTGTGGCGGCCGGGGGCGGGCCCGGAGCCGCAATGGATGATGACCGGCACCTGACTGTCGGCGATCTGCGACCAGACGCCGTCGAGCAGTGAATCGAGCGGCGAGTAGTCGCCGACCTGGATGTGACATTTGAAGACCCGTGTGCCGCGCTGGATCGCCTTCGATACATAGCCGGTGGCCGATTCCTCGGGGTAGAAGGTCGCCGTGTGCAGGCAATCCGGGTGATGGGCGGCGAAGTCGGCCGCCCACCCGTTCAGCCACTCCGCCATGTCCGGTTTGTGGGGATACACGAGGGACGAGTAGGCGCGGACGCCGAAGCCCTGCAGGGTGGCGACCCGTGAGTCCTCGTCGGCGCGGTAGGTGATCGGCCATTCCCGGCCGACGAGCGGGCCGGCCGACGCGAAGTAGGCCCAGACCTTGTCCATCACCGACTTGGGCATGAAGTGGGTGTGTACATCGATCAGACCGGGAAGGCCGAGCTCCTGCCACACCTCGCATACCGATGCGGCCTCGTCGGAGCTGAAGGGACGGGGGCCTGCGGAAGCCGTGGCATCGTCGCACATCTGTCCAACGCTACGTCAGTGTCGCCCATGCGATCGATCGATTGGTCCGCAGCCGCACCATCGTGTGTCGGATCAGGCTGCGGCGAGTACCGCCGTGAGGCCGGATCGGAGATCGTCGACGAAATAGCCAGGGACCTCCAGAGAAGGGAAGTGTCCTCCGGCCGGCGGTTCGGTCCACCTGACGATGCGCGAAAAGCGTTCGCGCGCCCAACGATATGGGCATTTCTCGATGTCGGCGGGATAGACGGAGATGGCAGTCGGAACATCGACACCCAGGTGCGGATCCACGGCATTGACGCCCCCGTGGCTCTCGTGATAGATCCGAGCGGCGGACGCGCCGGTACCGGTCAGCCAGTACAGGGTGACGTCGTCCAGAAGTCGGTCTCGCGGGATCGTCTCGAACGGAGTGTCGTCGGTATCGGTCCATTCGGCGAACTTGTCCATGATCCACGCAAGCAACCCGACGGGGGAATCCACGAGCGCGTAGCCGATGGTCTGCGGTCGAGTCGCCTGCTGCTTGGCGTAGGCGCCGCGGTGGAGATAGAAGTTCTCGGTGTCGTCGGCCCATCGGCGCTCGGAGGGCGTCAGCCCGTCCGTGGAGAGCCCAGGTGGCGCCTGGACGAGCGTCGTGTGGATGCCGAGGACGTGATCTGGGAACCTGCCGGCCAGAACAGTGGTGATCACACCGCCCCAGTCGCCACCATGGGCGAGAAACGTGCTGTAGCCGAGCCTGTCCATCACAGCCACCCACGCCGCAGCGATTCGTCCGACTCCCCAACCGGTTCTGGTCGGTTTGCCGCTGTAGGCAAAGCCGGGCAGAGACGGTGCCACGACATGAAACGCCTGGGCGCCCACGTCAGCGGGCTCCGCCAGTTCGTCGATGAGGTCGATGAACTCGACAATGCTGCCCGGCCAACCGTGCGTGAGAATCAGCGGCACAGCGTCGGGGCGGGAGGAACTGCGGTGCACAAAGTGGATGTCCAGCCCGTCGATGGTGGTGCGGTACTGGCCAATCCGATTGAGTCGATCTTCGAACGACCGCCACTCGTAGTCCGTCCGCCAGTGGTCGACGGTCTCTGCGAGGTCGGCGAGCGGAACCCCCTGCCGCCAGCGATCAGAGTTCGCGACGTCGATCGTCTCGCGCTCAGGGAATCTCGCCGCGGCCAGACGCGTGCGTAGATCGTCGAGGTCGGCCTCGGGTGTGTGCGTTTCCCACGGCTCGACGCCGTCACTGGACGAGACCATGTGACCTCCTCGGTATCGACGGGCATGTCGTCCATGAACCGTCTAAGACGGTTCTACCATCGGACAGTGATCTCGACAACCGGCTATGGTGGTTCTGTGCGAGGCGAGTTCCCCGATTTCCGGCTGGGTACCGAGCTGGCGACCAGTTTCACCGCGACACTGACCGAACGTCGTGGCGATCCGGTCGAGCGTATCCCGACCCCGGGGCGTCTGATGGACTGGCTGGTGGTCAGCGGTCTGCCAGTGCAATCCTGCACGGACGCTCAGCTGGAGAGTGCACGTGAGCTGCGGGAAGGCATTCACGCGGCGGCGACCGCAGCGGCGTCCGCCGATGCCCTGCCCGCGGACGCGCTACGCGTCATCAACGAATGCAGCGCGCAGGGCCGGGCCGCGGCCGTGTTGACGCCCGAGCGGAAGCGGTTGTGGCAGTTGGGTTCGCCGCCAGAGGTCGAAGATGCACTCAGTGTCATCGCTGCCGACGCGGTGGCCATCATCTCGGGTGAACGCTCAGGGCGACTGGCTCTGTGTGCCTCGCCGACCTGTCGTGCCGCGTTCTTCGACACCAGTCAGAGCCGGACCCGTAAGTGGTGCGAGATGAACACCTGCGGGAATCGGCACAAGAAGGCGCGTTACAACGACAACCATCGCGAGACTGCCCACACGACCGGGTGACGCCCGATCCGGGGAACGGTTCCGTCGTGGCGAACTCGCGAGGTGGACGCGCACCGATCTCGCCGACAGGCCGTGGCATACTACCTCGGCGTGATCAGCACCGTCCGCTGGTCGTTCGTACCGCGTAGCTGGCTGAACACCCGGCCGACATCCCCAGTCCGACATGCTCGGTGACGAACAGCGACGAGTCGACGATACCGGTGACGACCGCCCGTCCGGCCGCGACGAACTCGGCTTTGGTGTAGTAGGAGACGAAATGCATCGTCGTCTCCTTGACCACTCCGGCGACCGGGGGACGGTGTCCTCGCTCATGCACACGCCGGCGATCACGACGGTGCCGTGCACGCCACCTCGAGCGCAGCAGCCCGGCGACCCTGCGCGGGGATCGGAGCACACGATCCGTCCGGTCGGCACTCGTGACAACCAGTGCAGCACAGCCAGTCCGACGGGGCCGACGCCAGAGAACCAGAACGCGATCGTCGGGTGCCACCTGCGCCCGTGTCCCGGCGTGGAGTCCGACGGCCATCGGCTCGGCGAGGGACGCATCCTCGATGACGACGGGTGCTCGGTCGGCGAGGAGGTCGAGTCGTGGGCTCGACGCAGCGCTGACCCGTACGTACTCCGCCAACGCGCCCGAGGCGAGGCCGAGCGCCTCCGCATCCGGACAGTGGGCGATGTCGCCGGTCACGCACGCTCGGCACCGGGTGCACCCGATGACCGGCATCGATGCCACGGGTGAACCGACGGGTCAGTCCGCCTCGACGTCACCCCCGGCGGCGACGACGACACCGGCGAACTCGTGACCCATGATCGTCCCGTCCGGGAGGAAGGGTGCGGTCGAGGAGATCCGATCCGCAGATTCCGGTCGCCGCGACGGCGAGCACGATTTCGCCGGGCCCCGGAGAGGGGTCGGCGACGTCGGCGATCGCGAACGATCCCGCGGCGGTCACGGCGGCACGCACGACTATCCCGTGTCGCTGTTGTCGACGGCGGTGACCTTGTGCGGCATCGGTCCGTCCCAGTCCTTGGGGACGATGAATGTGCCCTCCGCGGTGACTGTTTCGCCATTCACATCGGCCAGCGAACCGCGGACGATCTTCTTGCGTCCCGCCCGCTCGACGATGACCGCCGTCGCGTGCAACGGTCCGAGTGGTGTGGGCCGGACATACCGGAGCGAGATCGTGCCGGTGTAGCACGGGACATTGTCGGCACTGCCCGCCTCCCCGAGCACATGATCGAGCACCAACGCGACGACACCGCCGTGCACGCACCCCGACGGCCCCTCGTAGGCCGCCCCGAGCACGAAGTCGGCGGTGACCGTGCCGTCGTCGTGGCGCACCGTGTGCAAGGGAGGCGCGATCGCGTTGCGCATACCGATCACGGCGTTGCCCCACGGCATCCCCTGCAGGTCGGAGGTGAACCGCACGCCGTAGGCACCGTCGAGCTGTTGCGCGCGTAGCGTTTCCACGGCCGTGTCCACCAGACGGTGGACGTCGCGGACGGTGTCGTCGTCGACCTCGGTGCGGATCACCGCGTCGATCAACTGCCGTACCGAGTCGGTCAGCGGCTCATAGAGTGCACGCCGTCGCGCGATCTCCTCGTCGGAGATGTCCTCGAGAGTGAACTCCATCAGTACTGACCTCCGGTGACCGGACTGCCGGTCGAGTCGACAGATGCGGGGACGAGGTCGGGGCGGGCGTCGCCGAGGATCTCATCCCGGTCGTCGTCGAGTGCGAACCCGGCGCGGATCATGTCCGTTGTCGCGGCACGGTACCGCGCGAGGTAGTCTTCGGCGCCGGCATAGCGCCGACCGAGCGCCTCGGGATCGGCGGGTGTGGTGGAGCCGAACAGGACGCAGATGCGGTGGACGTCGCCGGCGACGATACCGCTCAGCACCTGTGTGGGGGCGTCGACGGAGGGGCTGCGGACACCGCCGCGGACGTTCCCGATCTCGTCGAGAAGGAATCGACGTGCATCGCCCGCGTTGTCCAGCTCCAGAGGTGGTGCCGACGGGGGCGCTGTGCCGCCGGCCGCCCAGGAAGCCAAGTGGCGCAGCGCGGCCCGCAGCACGAAGCGCTGCTGGCCGCGGTTGACCGGTGTCGGGCACCCCAGGAGGTTCTCGTACGGTCCGATCTGGTGGAGGTCGGCGTGCGACGTCCCGGCCACCTCCCAGGTCCGGATTCGGGGCGAATCCGGCTGGCGGGAGCGCACATACAGGAAGTTGGTGAGGACGTCGGTCTCCGTCTGGACGGTGAGTACGGGGATGCCGACCGACGCGGGGATGGTGACGGGTTCGGCGCCGAACACCGTGTCGATGTCGATGCCCCGACCGACCTCGCCGAATGGCATGCCCGCGGCGGCGCGGGAGTGGATGAGGATGCCCTCGAAGGCGTCGTGATCGCCCACGAAGTGGCGGGCATAGGTGGTCAGGGCCATCGCCGACTGCGACTCCCCGACGGCGAGCAGTTGTCGCACCGAGAGACCGGACAGTGGATGATCGGTATCCGTCGGCGACCTCAGCGCCGCGCCGATCGAGGCGAAGATGTCGTAGCAGTAGGCGTCCCCGGGATGGTCCAGGCCCGCGTACCTGTCGGGATCCTTTGCCGCCAGGCCCGACGCCCCCCCGGTCGAGAGCCCGTCGACGGATCCCTCACCACCCTCGATGCCGGTGTACTGCGCGGACACCCCGGCCCAGGCGTAGCCGCCGCGGATGAGTTCCTCGGCGAGATAGGTGTACTCGGGGGCGGCGTCGGCGCCACTGCTCACGTTGAGCCACTCGACGACGACGGTGCCGTTGAAGTCGTCGTCGGCGAGAGGACGGCGGACCAGGATGCGGGTGGTGTAGTCGGCGGAGCCGACGGCGACCACGGTGTCGGCATCCCACGCGTGACGCTCCGCAGTACCGGCCGCGGCGTATTCGTTCTCTCCGTACCCATGTGCGGCCAGGTCCGGACCGGGCGTCGCGCTGATGATCGAACACCCGGCGCCGCCGGCCATCTCGCGGAACGTCACAGTCGTCATGACGGTTGTTGCGACTTGCGGTACTTCGTGCTGACCTCGCCGAACATCATGTTCATCTTGGTCCCGATGGGCCAGCCGACGTAATAGCAGAGGAACAGGGCGATCTCCTCCAGCTGCTCGGGCGTCAACTCGCCGTTGCCGAGTGCGGCACCCGCCTGGATCTCGGCGACGTCGACCTGACCGCCCGCGGCCAACGCACCCAGCAGCAGCAGCCTGCGGTCGCGGATGGACAACCCCTCCCGGGTCCAGACCTGCGCGAACAGTTGGTCCGCCGTGTGCGCGAAATGCAGTCCCGGGCCGTCGGACATCTCCCAGCCATAGACCTGCGACATCATCTCCAGCCCGCGACGACGCTCCTCGGACTGCGGTGTCGGGGTGTCGGGGTCGGTCATGAATCTCCTTCCTGATGGGGTACGCCCAGCCCGCGCGCGAGATCGGTGTAGGCCTGGCTACCCAGGGGCAACTCGACGCCGAGGTCCGCGGCGAGGGTGAGCGCGAGTGACAGGTCCTTTTCTCCCAAGGCTCGCACGTGAGTGAAGATGCCGTACCAGAAATCGTCATGGTCGATCTCGGCGGTGGTGTCGCGCAACATGATCGCGCCGGCGCCGCCCGTGATGGCGTCGGTGTGGCGGACGACCTTGCCGAGTTTCGCGATGTCGATCCCGGCCGCCTCGGCGAGCCGGGACGCCTCGGTGGCGGCGGTGAACGAGATGAAATGCAGCAGATTGCGCGCCAGCTTCATCTTCGTGCCCGTGCCCACCTCCTCCCCGGCGTGGACGATCATGTCGGCGCACAGTCCGAACGGTTCCTTCAGCTTCTGGTAGGCCTCCCGCGGACCGCCGACCATGACCGCCAGGCGACCTTGCTCGGCTCCCGGCGCGCCACCGGAGATGGGCGCGTCGAGCAGCGTGACACCGCGCTCGGCGCAGACCGCTGCGAGGTCGATCGCGGTCTGCGGCGAGATGGTCGAGTGCACCGTGATGACGGTGCCGTCGACGGCGCCATCGAGCAGTCCGCCCTTCCCGGCGACGACGGTGCGGACCTGCTCGTCGTTCAGGACGCAGATGCCGATGATGTCGGCGGCCGCGGCGACGTCACGGAGTGAGCCGGCTGCAGCGGCACCCTGGTCGGCGAGGTTCGCGACAGCCTCGTCGGACAGGTCGAACACGGTGAGTCCGCCGTCCCATTTGGCCAACCGGGCCGCCATCGGGCCGCCGATGTTGCCGAGGCCGATATACCCGAGCCGCACCGGCGCATCGGCCCCGCCGGCGTTGGATGCGGCGGCGTCGGAACTCATGAGCGGATGACCTGCCCGCCGTCGACGTTGAAGATCTGGCCGGTGACCCAGCTCGCCTCATCCGAGAGCAGGAACAGGCACATGCCGACGAGATCCTCCGGGGTGCCGAAGCGCTTGAGCGGCAGTCGGTTCACGATGTCGGCGACCATCTCCTTGGGCGTCGTCGACCGAGTGGCCTCGGTGTCGATGGGACCGGGCGCGATGGCATTGACCCGGATGTTCTGGCCACCGAGTTCGGTCGCGAGCTGCTGGGTGAGGCCGTTGACCCCGACCTTGGCCAGGCCGTAGAAGCCGCTGTAGAGCCATGCGGCGGTGGAGGATTGATTGACGATCGCGCCACCCTCGGTCATGTGCGTGTACACGGCGCGGGTGACGTTGAGAGCACCGTCGAGGTTCACGCTCATGAACTTCTTGTAGTAGTCCCACGGGACGGTGATCAGGAAGTCCAGTTTCATCCCGCCGTAGATGGCGGCGTTGTTCACCAGGCCGTCGATCGTCCCGTAGGCGTCGACGGTCGCGGTCGCCAGTGCCTGCGCCGACTGTTCGTCGGAGACGTCGGTGTTGACGTAGAGGCCACCGATGTCGGCGGCGACCTGCTTGCCGGCCTCGTCGTTGAGGTCGGCGACGACGACGTTGGCGCCCTCGGCGGCCAGTGCGCGCGCGTAGGCCTCACCGATCCCGCCGGCGGCGCCGGTGACGATGACGGTCTTGCCGGTGAAACGTGAACGGTTCTCGGAAGTCATTGTGCTGCTTTCTGTTGTGGGTGGTGTGCTGTCCGGTGCCTCAGGGAGCGGGCTACGCCGGTGTCGCGACCGCCTTCGACTCGAGGTACTCCTCGAAGCCCGCGACGCCCATCTCACGACCGATCCCGGACTGCTTGTATCCGCCGAACGGGACGTCGGCGGAGTACCAGATGCCGCCGTTGATGCCCATGGTTCCGGTGCGAACCCCGTTGACCACCTTGTCGATTCGGGCGGCGTCGGTGCCCCACACGGCGCCCGAGAGGCCGTACGGGGAATCGTTGGCGATGCGGATGGCGTCGTCGTCGCCGTCGTGGGGGATGATCACCAGCACCGGCCCGAAGATCTCCTCCTGCGCGACCCGTGCTGAGTTGTCGAGCCCGGAGATCAGCGTGGGCTCGACGAAGAAGCCGCTGTCCTTGTCTGCCGGGCGTCCGCCGCCGATCTCGATGGTGCCGCCCTCGGACCTCGCCAGCTCGATGTAGGACTCGACACGCGCGCGTTGTGTCGCGGAGATCAGCGGGCCGCAGATGGTTCCACCGTCGGTCGGGTCGCCGGCGGCGAGACCGGCGAGCGAGTCACGGGTGGCGGAGATCGCGTCGTCGAGCTTCTCGCGCGGCACGACGAGGCGTGTGGTGATGGCGCATCCCTGACCGGCGTGGGTGACGACATTGAAGGCGGCCATCGAACAGGCAGAGGCGAGGTCGGCGTCGTCGAGGACGATGAAGGCAGACTTGCCGCCGAGTTCGAGGAACACCTTCTTCAGCGACTCGGCCGCACTCGCCATGACCTTCTTGCCGGTAGCGGTCGAGCCGGTGAACGACACCAGGTCGACGCGCAGATCGGTGGACAGTTGGGCGCCGAGCGCGTGGTCGCCGGACGTGACGATGTTGATCACACCGGGCGGGAAGTCTGTCTCCTCGGCGATCACCTTGCCCACCAACGCCGCGCACCAGGGCGTGTCCGGGGCCGGTTTGAGGACCACCGTGCAGCCGGCCGCCAGTGCCGGGCCGATCTTGGCGAGATTGATCTGGTGTGGGAAGTTCCACGGCGTGATGGCGCCGACGACGCCGGCCGCCTCGAACCGCACCTCGCGAGTGTTCTTGAGTCCCATCGGCTTCGCCTCGCCGAGGTCCCTGGTCCACTGGTAGGTCTCGGCCAGATCGGCGAAGTACCCCAGATCGCGGACCGGTCCTTCGAATTGCGGTCCGTGGGTGAGGAAGACGGGGCAGCCGACCTCGGCGACGGTGATGTCGCGGAACTCGTCGGCGTGTGCGAGCAGGGCGTCCCGGAGCTGACGGAGGCAGCGGGCACGCAGAGCGTGATCGCGTGACCAGTCCGTGGTGTCGAAGGCTGCCCGTGCGGCGCCGATCGCGGCATCCATGTCGGCGGCGGTGCCGTCGGCGGCCTGCCCGATCACCTCCTCGGTGGCCGGGTTGACGACGTCGAAGGTGCCGGCGCCACCGGCGGTGAGTTTGCCGTCGATCAGCAGATCAGACGACGAGGCGGGGCGAAGAGGCATGGTCTGGAACTCCATCTGGACAGGTGTCTGGACTCGCGTTCAAACCTAGTGTAGCCTCGCTCACATGTCCAGTCCCGTGTCCCAGGAATCCACCCGCCGGCGGCTCACCCAGCAGCAGGCGGAGACCGTCACCCGGCTCACCGACGCGGCGGTCGACGTGCTCAACACCGAGGGTTTCGATGGACTCACCGTGCGTACCGTCGCCAAACTGGCCGGTGTTGCGCCTGCCACGGCGTACACGTACTTCTCCTCGAAGAGTCACCTCGTCGCCGAGGTGTTCTGGCGACGACTGAGTGCGGGTGTGCCCGAGCCGGACCTCTCCGCACCGCCGGCCGAACGTGTCGCCCAGGTGCTGCGCGAGGTGTCGATGGTGGTGGCCGGCGAGGGACAGCTCGGTGGTGCCGTGACCATGGCGCTGCTCGGAACCGATCCGGATGTCGAACACCTGCGCCTGCGTATCGGCGGCTTCATCCGGCGTCGCCTGGCGGAGGCTCTCGAGGTGGATCCGGACAATCCGGGACCGCTCCTCGACGCCCTCGAGATGATCTACGCCGGTGGGCTGGTGCATGCGGGAATGGGCCACATGTCGTACGAGCAGACCTCGGAACGTCTTGTCGCAGCCGCACATCTACTGATGGAGAAGTGATGACCGAAACCGCCACGGGAGCGGGGATGGAACACCGCGTCCCGTTCGATCCGTATGCCTATGGCTTCCACGAGGATCCGTACCCGACATATGCTCGCCTGCGTCAGGAAGCGCCTGTCTACTACAACGCCGACATGGACTTCTGGGCGTTGGCCAACCATGCCGACGTCCGGGCCGGCTTCCGCGACAGCGTGAACCTGTCCAACGCGTGGGGTGTGTCGATGGACCCGTCGTCGTATGGTCCCGATGCCCACAAGTCGATGTCGTTCCTGGCCATGGACGATCCGAAGCACATGCGCATCCGGAAGCTGGTGTCCAAGGGCTTCACCCCGCGGCGGGTCAACGACCTGTCCGGGCGCATCACGGCTCTGACCCATCAGCACTGGAGCAAGTGTCTCGACAAGGGGGAGTTCGACTACGTCGCCGATTTCGCAGGGCTGCTCCCGATGGACGTCGTGTCCGAGCTGCTCGGTGTTCCCGAGGCGGATCGCGCATTCCTGCGCCGGAAGTCGGATCTGCTGCTGCACCGGGAGGAAGGGGTCCTCGACATCCCCGAAGCGGCGGTGTACGCCTACATCGAACTGCACAAGTACTACACCGAACTCATCGCCGACCGGCACACGGATCTCGGCGAGGATCTGGTCTCGGCGCTGATCACGGCCGAGGTCGACGACGACGTGACCGGTGAGAAGACCACGCTCAGTGAGGACGAGATCGTGGGCTTCATGGTCCTGATGGTCGTCGCCGGCAACGAGACGACCACCAAACTCCTTGCGAACGCGCTGTATTGGGGCTGGCGGAACCCGGATCAACTCGCCAAGGTGATCGCCGATCCCGAGGTCGTGCCGGACTGGACCGAGGAGACCCTGCGCTACGACAACTCGACGCAGATGGTCCTACGCAAGGTCGCTGCCGATGTCACATACGGAGACACCATCATCCCGGAAGGCGACCGCGTGCTCCTCCTCGTCGGGTCGGCGAACCGCGACGAGACGGTGTTCGAGAACGCCGACGAGTACCAGATCGGTCGGGACTGCAGCCAGGCGCTGATGAGCTTCGGCATGGGAACCCACTTCTGCCTCGGCGCACACCTCGCACGACTGGAGTCCAACATCGGTCTCGAAGAGGTGGCCCGGTCCATCCGCAGCGTCGACATCGACATCGACAACGCGGTCCGAGTCCATTCGGTGAACGTCCGCGGCTTCGCCGAGCTTCCCGTGAGAGTGCAGGTGCGCTGATGGCCTACATCCCCCATCCCGAACGTCGGCCGGTTCTGGTGGCCGGGGCGTCGTCGGGTATCGGCGCCGCGACTGCGGAATACCTTGCGGCACGGAAGTATCCGATCGCGCTGGCGGCGCGCCGGGTCGATCGGCTGCAGGACCTCGCCGAGCAGATCACCGCGGCGGGCGGCGAGGCGGTGGCCGTACCGCTCGACGTGACCGACCCGGCATCGGTCGTCGACTGTGTGGCGAAGGCCGAGGCGGCGCTCGGACCGCTGGAGATCGTCGTGGCCGGAGCCGGTGACCTCGCGGTGGGGCTCTCCTACGAGACCTCGCCGGAGGAGTTCACCGATCAGATCAACATCCACCTCAACGGCGCCTACCGCATCTTCCGCGCGGCGATACCCGGCATGATCGACCGTACCCGTGGAGATTTCGTCTTCATCGGCTCGGACGTGGCGATCCGGCCGCGGCCATGGTCGTCGGCGTATGTGGCGGCGAAGGCGGGCATCGACGGCCTCGTCGCGACGATCCAGCTCGAACTCGAGGGCACCGGGGTGCGTGCAGGTGTCGTCCGGCCCGGTCAGACCCTCACCGGAATGGGGATGAACCTCGATCCCGCGACCACCGAGAACATGCTCAACGACTGGATCAAGCACGGCCTCGCCCGCCACGGCAACTTCCTGTCGCCCGAACACATCGCCCAGGCGGTGTCCGCCATGGTCGAGATGCCCCGCGGCGCCCACATGCGTTCGGTCGAGGTCGAGGCCGAAGGAGCCATCCCACGGGCGAGACGCGAACAGCAGTCTGCCGAATCGAAAGGAACGGACTCATGACCGCGCTGACCAAGCCGCGACGCGTCTCCGGTGGGGACGGCGAGCACGGACACCTCGACGAACTCGCGTCGGACCCGATCGGACTCTTCTGGCGTGTCCGCGAGGAATGCGGCGACGTCGGGCAGTTCCAGCTCGCGGACCGCGAGGTCGTGCTGGTGTCCGGCGCGGCCGCGAACGAGGAGTTCTTCCGCGCTCCTGAAGAGGATCTGGATCAGGCCGCGGCCTACCCGTTCATGACACCGGTGTTCGGCGAGGGTGTCGTCTTCGACGCGAGCCCGGAGGAACGGTCGAAGGCCATCCACAATTCGGCGCTCAAGGGCCCGCACATGAAACAGCATGCGGTGACCATCCCGAACGAGGCGGAGCGGATCATCGCCGGCTGGGGCGACGAGGGAGAGATCGATCTCCTCGAGTTCTTCGGCGAGCTGACGCTGTACACGTCATCGGCCTGCCTGATCGGTCGCAAGTTTCGCGAACAGCTCACCAAGCACGTGTCCGAGCTGTTCCACGATCTCGAGAAAGGCACCGACCCCATCGCCTACGTCGATGCCTACGCCGACATCGAGAGCTTTCGCAAACGCGATGCCGCGCGCGCTGAGTTGGTCGGGTTCATCCAGGGTGTGATGAACGACCGCGTCGCGAATCCGACCGAGGACAAAGACGATCGCGATCTCATGGATGTCCTGATCCAGGTGGGCTTCGACGCCAACACGATCACCGGCATGTTCATCTCGATGATGTTCGCCGGGCACCACACCACCCAGGGCACCGCGGCGTGGACACTGATCGAGCTGTTGCGCAATCCCGACTACATGCAGCGGGTGTACGCCGAGCTCGACGAGATCTACGGCGACACTCCGGCCGGCGAGCGGCCGGAGTACACGTTCGCCCACACGCGGCAGATGCCGTTGCTGGAGAACGCTCTCAAGGAGGCGCTTCGGCTGCATCCGCCGTTGATCATCCTGATGCGACTCGTGCAGAAGGACTTTCATATCGAGGACTTCGAGATCAAGGCTGGCCAATCGATCGCGGTGTCGCCCGCCGTCTCCAACCGGCTGTCGGAGGACTTCGACACCCCGGACACCTTCGATCCCGACCGGTACAACAAGCCCCGCACCGAGGATCTGGTCAACCGCTGGACGTGGATCCCGTTCGGTGCGGGCCGACACCGGTGTGTGGGTGCTCAGTTCGCGATCATGCAACTCAAGGCCATCTTCTCGGTGCTGTTCCAGAACTATGAGTTCGAGATGCTGCAACCGTCGAACACCTACCGCAACGACCATTCCAAGATGGTCGTCCAACTCCAGCAGCCCTGCCGGGTGCGTTACCGCAGGCGAGCACGCGCGAAGGGGTGAGTGTCATGCGCGTCGAGGTGGACCTGGACATCTGCCAGGGGCACGGAATGTGCGAGATGGAGGCGTCGGAGGTCTTCCGGGCCCATTCCGACCACGTCGAGATCCTGGACAAGGAACCGGATGAGAGCCGCCGAGCCGAGGTCGAGGCCGCAGTCATGTACTGCCCCACGCAAGCCCTGAGAATTGTGGAAGACGAGTGAGTGGAGACGCGAGATGTCTTTTGATCGTGCCGAACTGGAAGAGATGAAGCAGCGGTGGCTCGACGCCAACGTCGAGGCGGAGAAGGCCGGCGACTGGAAGACTCTCGCCGAGTTCTACACCGAGGATGCGACCTACGGCTGGAACTACGGTCCGGAGAAGGACTTCATGGCGGTCGGCCGCGAGGAGATCCGCGACCTCGCGCTCGGGCAGGAGATGGAAGGCCTCGAGGGGTGGGAGTACCCCTATCAGGCGTGGGTGATAGACGAGAAGACCGGCGACATGATCGGTTTGTGGAAGCAGGTCTACGAACGGACGCGCGAGGACGGCACGAACTATGCCCTCGAAGGAATCCAGGGAAGTTGGTTCAAGTACGCCGGCAACTTCCAATTCTCCTGGCAGCGTGACTTCTTCGACTTCGGGAACGTCTCCGCGCTGTTCATCGAGATGTTGAAGAACAACGCCATGAGTGACGGGATGCTCAAGCGCATCGAGAAGTCCGCGCCGGGAAACCTCCCCGGCTGGTATCCGTTCGGCGAAGCCCCCGTCGCGTTCTGGTGAGCTGAGAAACGATGACTCTCCCAGCCCCGGCCTACCAAGGCCTGAGTCAGCAGCAGCTCGCCGTCCTCATACCCGAACTCCTCCTGTCCGGCCAGTTGATCGATCGCAGTGGGATGGCGCACCTGATCAGTGCCTTCGGGCGAGAGATCATGGGACAGGTGGCCATCGAGGAGTGGATGGCGGCAAGTCCGGTCTACACACACCGGATGCGCGCCGCCCTCGGCATCGACGGCGACGGCGTCGAGGACATGTTCAAGTGTCTGCAACTCGACATCGGTGCGCCACCGCAGTTCATGGACTTCCGATACGAGGTGACCGACACGTATCACGGATCGTTCTTCCTCCAACACTGCGGTGCGCTGATGGATGTCGAACCGATGGGCGACGACTACGTGACGACGATGTGCCACGACATCGAGGACCCGACCTTCGACGCGACGGCGATCGCGACCAATCGTCGGGCCCGTATCCGCCCGATCCATCGGCCGCCCCGGCGGCCGGAAGGTCGTATGCCCCACTGTGAGTGGACGGTCACGATCGAGGACGACCGCGAGGAGCTGCCGCTGCCGGCGGATGCCCAGGAGATGTTCTCCACTCGTGCCGGTCAGACGGAGCTGACCCCGATCGACACCGCGGCGACCGACGGATTCGTCGACTATCGGGGTCCGTTGCTCGCCGATCTGCAGTTCCGCGAGTGGTCGCAGACCGCGCTGGCGCGTATGGCCGAGGAGATCGCGCTGCAGCATCAGTTGCTGTCGCTCGGATTCCTGTGGTCGGTGCGCAGGCACGCCGAGAGTGAGGACCAGGCTCGCGAGATCTTCCGCAAGCAGTTCACCGGAATCGCCGGGTTGTCGGCGGATCGGTTGCGGTCCGCGATGGACCTCGGACTGGATGCGGCCGGTCTGGCGGCGGTGATCACCCTCAGCCCCGTCCTGGGTCCGGTGCAGTACACCCGTGTCACCGCCGAGGCCGTCGGTGACGACGTGATCGTGCGGGTGCCCACCGACTCCGGTGCGGTCGCCGACAGCGGTTGGGTGACACTCCTGGCAGCCGACCACGCCGAACCACTACAGGCGATCGGCACCGCGGTCGACGCCCACTGGAGCGTCGCGTCGTCGACCGACGAGGACGGTGCAACTGTGTTCGTCATGTCGAAGGGCGAACAGCGCCACTCCGAATCCGGCGAGGTCGCGATCGCACGGTTCAGTTCCGGTGCTGACTTCGAGTTCACCGATCGCGGGCGCTCGATACCGATCACCCCGGTGGGTAGCGGCGTCTGATGGCAGAGCCCGATCGGTACGGCGGCACGGAGGCGGGGGACATGAACCTGTCCGGCCGGGTCGCGGTGGTCGCAGGGGCGACGCGCGGGATCGGCCTGGCCGTCACGTATGCGCTCTCGGGCCGCGGTGTGTCGATCGTGGTCAACGGGCGGGATCCGGTGGCGGTCGAGGAGACCGTCACCGAGATCCGCGGCGGTGGGGGTTATGCCGTCGGTGTGGTCGGCTCCGCGGGTGAGGAGGGGGTCGCGCAGCAGATGGTCGACGGCGCTCTGGCCGAGTTCGGTGCGCTCGACATCGCCATCAACTGTGCGGGTATCGCGGAGCCGGCCGGGTCGACCGTTCTCACCATCCGGCCCGACGAGTTCCGGGACCAGATCGACGCCCATCTGATGAGTGCGTTCCATCTCACGCAGGCGGCCGGGCGGGTGTTCGTCGAGCAGGGCGCCGGTTCGCTGGTGCTCACCGGTTCTGCCGCATCGCTCGGAATGTTCGGCGGCAGTGGATATCCGGCGGCGAAGGGTGGCGTCAATGCGCTCGCACTCGCTGCGGGCGCCGACCTCGCCGCACACGGGATCCGGGTCAACGTGGTGATGCCCGGGGCGAAGTCACGCCTGTCCACCGGGGACGACTACATCGCGCACATCGAGGGTCTGCACCGTCGGGGTGTGCTCGACGAGCTGACTCGCGATGCTGCGCTGGACCCGGCGCCGCCCGAGTACGTTGCGGCGTTGTACGTCTTCCTGGCGAGCGACGCCGCGCGCGCCGTCACGGGCCAGATCTTCACCGCGGCCGGCGGCTTCATCGGCAGGTACGGTCCGCAGCAGGCGGAGTTCATCGCTTATCGCGATCACCGGGACAGCGCCCCGTACACGATGGTGGAGCTGGCCGAGTTGCTGCAGGAAGCCGGTTCTTGAGTCGGTGTCACGAAGGGCGTGCCGCTCGCCGTTGCGCGACGCGGTCGAGCCAGAAGCGGGCGCCTGCCTCCACCGCGTCGCTGACCGGAGCCGGCCGCCACCCGAGTTCGCGTGTGGCCTTTCCGTGATCCATCGGTGGCATGTAGTGCATCAATCGCACCGATGAGATCGTGAGTTGCCGTGGTGTGCCGGTGATCTTCGCCAGCAGTGATCCGATCGCGCCGCAGAGATAGAGCGCCGGGCGGTGCAGGACGAGTCGCGGTGCCCGGCGCCCGGCGGCTGCCGAGGCCGTCGAGATGATGTCACCGAGGTCGATGAAGCTCTCCGACACGATGTATCGCTCGCCGGGTCGTCCGCGGTCTGCGGCGAGAATCAGGGCGTCTGCAGCGTCGTCGATGCCGACCGACTCGGCACGGCACCCACGAACCGTGAACGGGAGCTTGCCGAGTGCAGCGCCCGCGACGAAGGCGCCGTGTGGCGTGGGCTGCCAGTCGTTAGCGCCATAGGTGTTCGACACGCACATCGCCACTGCGGGCAATCCGTGCTCGCGGGAGTATTCCAGCACCAGGTCCTCTGCGGCCACACGTGTGCGTACGTACTCCGGAGCGGTGTCGCCCCAGTCGAAGTCGTCGGCCTCGGTGGCGGGCCGTCCGCCGGCACGGGGCGCGGCACTGCCGATCGTGGCGGCCGTGCTGGTGAAGACGAAGGACCGGAGATCTGCGTCGACCGCGACATCGAGAACGGCGCGCAGGGCGTCGACGTTGGTGCGATACAGCGGGGAGGGGTCGGTGAGCCAGGCCCGGGTGTCGACGGCGCAGTAGAACACCGCATCGCATCCGGTGATCGCCGCACGAACTGCCTCCACGTCGGTCAGCTCGCCGACGACACGCTCGACGTCGAGGTCGTCGATCGCACGGGTGTCGCTGGTCGCGCGGACGAGCACGCGCATGTCGTCGCCGGCTCCGACCAGCCGCCGCACGACGTGTGAATCGAGAAATCCCGACGCTCCGATGACCAGTTTCGTCACAGCACACCGGGATTCAGATCCTCGATGGCCGCGGAGGCGCGCTCGAGCATCGTCATGAACATCCGGTCGCCCCGTTCGGTCGGCATGGCCGCGGCGCAACCGAACACGATGATCAGCGGAGCCTGGATCAGCGAGTCGACATAGTCGGTCCAACACTCGTCGACGGTGTGTTCGGTGACGCCCTGGTTCCGCAGTGCGGTGTGGTGGGCGGTCACGATGTCGCGCCCGGCCGCTCGCCGGTCGTCGGTGGTCACGCTCGTCGCGAGCAGGAAGGCGATGTCGCGCAGCGCATTACCGACGGTGATGGTCTGCCAGTCGACGACGGTGACCGAACCGTCCGGACCGAACAGACGTTGTCGATGCGCAGGTCGCCGTGGATGAGGGCGAAGCGTTGCGGTGTCCGCGCGAGCCAGTCTCCCGCCTCGGCGACCAGCCAGTCGACGGTCGCCGCCTCCCGGCCGGTCAGGGGGAACCGGGCGCGGAACACGTCGGCCATCGGTTCGAGGACCGAATCCATCGGGACTCGATCCTCGTGATCCGGCAGCGACAGGCCCGGCAGCTCGAACAGAGAGTCGTCGCACCACCGCGGAGCGTGGAGTCCGGCCGCCGCCACCGCCACCGCTTGGGCCTGGTACGCACTGCATCCCGCGATCTGATCGCCCTGCACGGCGGGCGCCATGTCCTCGAGCAGCAGGACGAACTCGGTGTTGACGGCGGAGATCACCGAGCCGTGGCAGCGCGGAACCGTCACCGTCGGTGCGAATTGCTGATAGAACAGCACCTCGTTGCGGAACATCCCCGCGGCGAACTCGCGTTGGGAGCGTTCGCCGATGGCGAGTTTCGCAACCATCGTGTCGGGCGCACGGGTGGAGGTCGCGCCGGTCGACGCGTAGGTGGGCGTGATCCGAAACGATCCGGCCATCTGTCCCGATCCGACCGGTTCGACGGTGACCGAGGCGATCTCGGCATCCGGGTATCCCGGCGTGAGAAGCCCCGTCGGCCAGGGAGCGGTGAGCTCGCCGACGCTCGTGGGAATCACACGGTCGCGGCAGGCGCTGCCGCGTCGCGGTATTCGGTCGAGCGTGCCTCCCGTACCCAGAGGGTGTCATCGCCCGCGACGGGGCCCTGCTCCTTCAACTCCCGCTTGAGGATCTTGTTCGTGGCCGTCGTCGGCAGGTCGTCGGCGATGCGTACGAATCGCGGCCATGCCTTGGGGGACAGGTCGGCCTGGGCGGCGAGCTGGGCCGACAGGGATTCCGGGGTGAGGACCGCGTCGTCCTGCAGGACGAGGGCCGCCATCACCGCGTCGCCGACATGCTCGTCCGGCACCGCGTAGATCGCGACCCGGTTGATCTCGGGCAGCCGCAGAAGGATTCGTTCGATCGGTCCGGCCGCGAGATTCTCGCCGTCGACACGCATCCAGTCGCCGGTCCGCCCGGCCAGGTAGATCCAGTCGTCGGAGTCCTTGTAGGCGAGGTCGCCCGACCAGTACTTCCCGTGCCGCATCCGCTCGCTCGTGGCGGCGGCGTCGTTGTAGTAGCCCATGAACATGCCGGCGCCGTCGATGTTCACCAGTTCACCGATGGCGGCCTCGGCGTTCGAGAGTGCACCGTTCTCGTCGAACTCGGCGCGCGGACACTCGGTCAGCGTGTCCGAGTTATACACGGCGACATTGGGAAAGCCCTTGCCGATCGAGCCCTCCGGCGTTCCCGGTTCACGGGTGATGATGATGGCCAGCTCGGTCGAACCGAACCCGTCCCACACGGTGCACCCGAATCGTCGGGAGAACTCGTTGATGTCGCGATCGGTGGCCTCGTTGCCGAACGCCACGCGCAGCGGGTTGTCGATGTCGTCGGGCTTCTCCTCGGTGGCGAGGATGTACGCCAGCGGCTTGCCGACGTAGTTCATGTAGGTCGCGTTGTACCGACGGATGTCGGCGAGGAATGTCGAGGCGGAGAACTTCGCCGGCGCGATGGCGGCCCCGCCGCACAGGGCGACACAGTAGCCGCCCATCAGCGCGGCCGAGTGGAACAACGGCATGGACAGATAGCAGACGTCGCCGGGACCGACCTCGTATTTCTCGGCGAGGACGGGCCCGGCGAACGGGATCATCATGTGCGCGAACTGCACCGGCTTGGGATCTCCGCTGGTTCCGGACGTGAAGATGAGCATGAAGGTGTCGACGGCCGTCGGTACCGAATGTGGCACCAGGTCACCGGCATTCGCGATCAGCTGGTCCCAGTTCGCGGTGGACGTGTCGAGGACCGTCACGCCCGGCAACTCGAGTCCGTCGAGGAGGGGGCGGTGCTCGGCGTCGGTGATCAGGACCTGACAATCGGCGCGCAGGATGTCGGCGGCGAGTCCCTCACCTCTGCGGGTGTTGTTGACCCCGACCGTCACGTAACCGCCGAGGGCCCCGGCGGCCAGCGCCAGCAGCATGTCCGGGGTGTTGCCGAGCAATGTGCCGATGTGCATCGGCCGAGTCCGGTCGGCCACACCGAGGACGGCCGCGGCCATCTGCCCGGCGTCGGCGATGTACTGCCGCCAGGTCCACTCACGGCCCTCGTGGGTGATCGCCAGGTTGTCGTCGTTCGTACGCTCCTGCAGGAGCTGGGTCACGGTGTCCGCCACGCGACCCACTGTAGAACGTGTTCTCGTTTATTGTGAACAGATTCTGAAAAATGTCTACTCGGACATGTCTCGTCTTGGGTTGGACACCTGTCGTTGCAGTTCAGCGGAAGAAGAACCCGGTCCCGGGGATCACGGTGAACGCCTGATCCGTGCGGCCGATGATGGTCGTGGTGAATGAGATGCGGCCGGTGCCGGTGACCGCCTCCACGCCCGGACCGGGCTTGCCCGCGGCGCACACCGGGAAGACCGCGTCGTCGGTGCGGTTGGTCCGCTCGTTGCGCCAGGTGACACCGACCCGCGCCTGTCGGAGGCTCCCGGTGCAGGCGCCGGCGATCGGTTGCAGGCCCAGCCGTGTCGTACCGGTCGACGTGGCGGTGGCCGCGACGTTGGCGGCGAAACCTCCCGATATGCCGTTCGGGCCCACTGTGATCCCGACGTTGGGCACCTGGTCGACGCGCAACGCCCGTGGAGCGGCGTCGGCGGCAGTGGCCGACAGCGTGGTCGTCACCGCGACTCCCACGATGACGCAGGCCCAGAGGGACCTTCGGGCAGATCGACGAGACACGCGCATCGGGCACTCCTTCGAGTCGACTGTTCACCCAGATCACAGCGTGTCCGAATCCGTACCGGTCGTGAGGCGTGCCGCGGGTTCTGTTACGGATCCGAGACGCCGAGGCCCGATCGGCGGTGACCCCGCCCGGGTGCTTGGATGGTCGTGGCACGAGGACGAGTTCGACAGAGGGGTGCGCAGGCATGACGGAGGATTCGACGCAGATGGATCGTGCAGCACTGCAGGATCCCGTCACCGCGTTCGGCATCGGCAACGTCCTCGCCCCGCGACCCGGCGTCGTCACCGCCGAACAGCAGCTCGGGCCACGATTCGCCGACCACCGCGGCCGGATCGACATGCCGGCACTCGCCGTCCTGTTCGATCACCTCGGCGGGCTGCCGTTCTTCCGTTCCGTTCCGCACGGATCGCCGTGCGTGCAGGCGCGGCTGTCGATGTCGATGCAGGGACACGTCGCCGTCGGCGATCTGGTCACCGGGATGGCCGAGCTGCTCATGCACGACGACGGTTTCGGGACGACGCGCGTGGACATCACCACCTCGACGGGCGCGCTGTGCAGCTCCGGTTCGGCACGTAATGTCGCCGTCGGGCGGACATTCGCGAATGATCCGTCGACGGGACGCGGCGTGGGTGTGTCGTCCGAGCATTCCGGCGGGGTGCCGGTCGACTTGCCTGCCGCCATTGAACCGTCGCTGACCGGCCGTCAGATCGTCGACCAGATCGCGATCGGCGTTCGTGGCGGCGGACCGCTGACCGAGCTGCTCAACGGTGTCGTCGAACCGGTCACCCACGGCCGCACAGTAGGGCTCCGCTTCACCGTGACGACCGAACCGTGGATGGGCAATGTGTTCGGCACGATGCATGGGGGAGTGATCGCGGCGATCACCGCTCAGGCGTGCTCGTTCGCAGGACAGGCGAACGCCGCGGCCGGCGTCGACTATCAGCTCGGTGATCTCGCGATCGGGTTCCTCCGGTCTCCGGCGGTGCAGGGCGACGAGGTGATCGTCGACGTCGTGCCGATCAAGGTCGGGCGTCGGATCGCGTCCTTCGACGCGACGATGACCGCACACGACGGGATGCTGCTCAGCCGAGCGACGGCTGACGTTCTCTATCGCTGAGGGCTGCCCCCGTGGGTGGCGAGCGGGTCGCCGTGACAGTTGGACACGGTCGGCGAAGAGTCGGACACGGTCGGCGAGTTCTGGGGCCGTCCGCCGATAAAACAATCATGCATGATTGATTTTTACGCTGCCGTGTGTGACCCTGATCGCATGTCGATCGTGGACGGACTCGTGGCGGATCTGACGGATGAGTCGGGGGAACTCGATGAGCTGGTGGCGGGGTTGGACGACAGTGCGTGGCGGATGCCCACGCCGGCGCCCGGATGGACGATCGCCCATCAGATCGGCCATCTGGCCTGGACGGACAAGGTCGCGGCGATCGCCGCGACCGATCCGGACGGTTTCGCCGCCGTACTCGAGGAGGGCTCGACGAACCCGACCGGCTTCGTCGACGCCGCGGCCGAGGAGGCCGCCGCGGCACCTCCCGCACGGATCCTCGCGGACTGGCGCGCTGCCCGTGCGCGCCTGGCCGATGCGTTGCGGGGTGTGCCCGACGGGGTGAAGATCCCGTGGTTCGGACCGCCGATGTCGGCGGCGTCGATGGCGACGGCCCGGCTGATGGAGACCTGGGCGCACGGCCTCGACGTCGCGGACACGCTCGGCGTCACGCGCGCGGCCACCGACCGGATCAAGGGCGTCGTCCACATCGGCGTCCGCACCCGCGACTTCGCGTACATGGTCAACGGGCTGACCGCTCCCGCCGACCCCTTCCGCTACGTGATCACCGCGCCGTCGGGCGACCTCTGGACCTGGGGTCCCGACGATGCGAGCGACGTGATCCGCGGCAGCGCCGTCGATTTCTGCCAGTTGGTGACCCAGCGACGGGCGATCGCCGACCTCGACCTCGACATCGTCGGCGGCGAGGCGCACCGGTGGTCGGGCATCGCGCAGTCCTTCGCCGGGCCGCCCGGCGCGGGCAGGCAACCGCGACGTGACCCGGCGGAGGCGAACCGACAGTGACCGAGAACAGCGCACATGACAGCGCACATGACAGCGCACATGACACCGACACGCCCGGCGTTGTCCGGATCGGCAACGCGTCGGGCTTCTACGGCGACAGGTTCGCGGCGGTCCGCGAGATGCTCGAGGGTGGGCAACTCGACTACCTCACCGGTGACTACCTTGCCGAACTGACGATGCTGATCCTCGGCCGCGACCGGATGAAGGACCCGGCGTCCGGGTATGCCAAAACGTTTCTCCGACAGATGGAGGAGTGCCTCGGTCTGGCCATCGACAAGGGTGTCCGGATCGTCACCAACGCCGGTGGTCTCAATCCACACGGTCTCACCGTCGCGCTGCGGGAGCTCGCCGACAGCCTCGGCGTCAGCGCCGACATCGCCTTCGTCGACGGCGACGATCTCGTCGACCGTGCCGCCGACCTCGGCCTCGGCACCCCGCTGACCGCCAACGCCTATCTCGGCGCCTTCGGGATCAAGACCGCACTCGACGCCGGTGCCGAGATCGTGGTGACCGGACGGGTGACCGACGCCTCGCTCACCGTCGGACCCGCGGCCAGCACCTTCGACTGGACTCATCGTGACCTCGACGCCCTCGCCGGTGCCGTCGTTGCCGGCCACATCATCGAGTGCGGTGCCCAGGCGACCGGTGGGAATTACTCGTTCTTCACCGAGATCGACACCATGGGGCACCTCGGATTCCCGATCGCCGAGGTCGCCGCCGACGGTACGTCGGTGATCACCAAACACGAGGGCACCGGTGGCGCGGTGACGGTCGGCACGGTCACCGCACAGCTGCTCTACGAGGTCGGTGGACCGCGGTACCTGGGACCCGATGTCACGACCCGGATCGACACCATCGAACTGGCGCAGGCAGGCCCGGATCGCGTGTCGGTCAGCGGAGTTCGTGGAGAGGCGCCGCCGACGACCACCAAGGTCTCGCTCAACCATCTCGCCGGGGTCCGCAACGAGATCACCCTCATCCTCACCGGGCTCGACATCGAGGCGAAGGCCGAGCTGTTCAAGGAGCAGTTCGCCACCGCACTGCCGACCTCCCCGGCCGAGATGGACTGGGACCTGTCGCGGCTGGACCGAACCGACGCGCAGACCGAGGAGCAGGCCAGCGCCCTGCTGCGATGTGTCGTCCGCGATCCGGATGCGAAGAAGGTCGGTCGTGCGTTCTCCGCCACCGCCGTCGAGCTGGCCTTGGCGAGCTACCCCGGTTTCACGATGACCTCGCCGCCCGGCAGCGGCACCCCGTACGGGGTCTTCGAGCCCGGCTACGTCGATGCCGCCGCAGTCGACCACCGCGTGGCGCTGCACACCGGTGTCGTCGAGCGGATCGCACCGAGCCCATTGCGCGCCGATGTCCCGGAGGACCTCACCGACGAACCCGCCGAGGTGTCGACCGATTGGGGTCCGATGGTCTCGCTGCCACTCGGCACCGTGGCCGGAGCGCGCAGTGGGGACAAGGGTGGCAGCGCCAATATCGGTGTGTGGGTGCGCAATCCGGAACACTTCGCCTGGCTCGACGCGACGCTCGACGTCGCGCTGCTGAAGCGTCTGCTGCCCGAGGTCGCCGACCTGCCGGTTCGTCGCCACCGCCTCCCCAACCTGAATGCGGTGAACTTCGTCATCGACGGGGTGCTCGGGCGGGGCGTCGCCGAGAACGTCCGATTCGACCCGCAGGCGAAGGGGATGGGGGAGTGGCTCCGTTCGCGACCCGTGCCGATCCCCATGGCCTTCACGACACAGAAGGAGAGCTAGTGCCGATCACCAGCCCCGTGTGGGAGACACCGGAACGCGTGGAATTACGTTCCACGGTACGCGGTTTCGTCGAACGACATGTGCTGCCGCATCAGGACCACTGGGAGCGTGACGGGCTGATCCCGCGCGAGACGCACCGTGAGGCCGCGAAGTTGGGGCTGTTCGGACTGGGGATCCCCGAGGACGTGGGAGGGTCCGGTGGCGACCTCGTCGACGCCACCATCCTCGGCGAGGAACTCCACTACGCGGGTGCCGCCGGTGGGGTGTATGCATCGCTGTTCACACACGGCATCGCCCTGCCGCATCTGATCGGTGCGGGCGACCCGGATCAGATCGACCGGTGGGTACGCCCGACCCTGGCCGGCGAGAAGATCGGCAGCCTGGCCATCACCGAACCCGATGGCGGCAGCGACGTCGGACACCTGCGGACCTCAGCGGTCCGTGACGGCGACCACTACGTCGTCAACGGCGCCAAGACCTACATCACGTCGGCGGTCCGTGCCGACTTCGTCGTCACCGCGGTGCGCACGGGCGGCCCCGGAGCCGGAGGTGTCTCTCTCCTCGTGATCGAGAAGGGCACACCGGGTTTCACCGTTACACGTAAACTCGACAAGATGGGCTGGCGCAGCTCGGACACGGCCGAGCTGTCGTTTACCGATGTCCGTGTGCCGGCAAGCAACCTCGTCGGGGCCGAGAACTCCGGCTTCGCCCAGATCGCCACCGCCTTCGTCACCGAGCGATCCGGCCTCGCCGTCCAGGCCTACGCCAGCGCCCAGCGCTGCCTCGACCTCACCCTCGCATGGGTGCGGGAGCGGAAGACGTTCGGCAAACCATTGATCGCCCGACAGTCGGTGCAGGACACGGTCACCGAGATGGCACGCCGCATCGACATCGCACGCACCTACACCCGAGCGGTCGTCGAGCGGAAGGTGAGCTCTGGCGACGACCTCATCGCCGAGGTCTGTTTCGCCAAGAACACCGCCGTCGAGACGGGCGAATGGGTGGCCGACAAGGCCGTGCAGCTCTTCGGCGGGCTCGGCTACATGACGGGCACCGAGGTGGAGCGCCACTACCGCGACATGCGCATCATCGGCATCGGCGGTGGGACGACCGAGATCCTCTCCGGGCTCGCCGCAAAACGATTGGGGTATCAACAGTGACGGCTCTGCGCTCGACCCTTGACCCGGCCGGCGAGGACTTCGTCGCGGCGAGCTCCGCGATGTCGGGCAAACTCACCGAACTGCAGGCCGAGTTCGACAAGGCGCTTGCCGGCGGCGGCGAGAAGTACGTCGCCCGACATCGCGCACGGGGCAAGATGATCGCCCGCGAACGCATCGAGCTGCTGGTGGACGAGGACTCCGCGTTCCTCGAACTGTGCCCGCTCGCCGCCTACGGCTCGGATTTCCAGGTCGGTGCATCCGTGGTCACCGGCATCGGCGTGGTCGAGGGTGTCGAGTGCATGATCGTCGCCAACGACCCGACTGTGCGCGGAGGCACCTCGAATCCGTGGACGCTGCGCAAGATCCTGCGCTGCAACGACATCGCCCTCGCCAACCGTCTGCCGGTCATCTCACTGGTCGAGTCGGGTGGTGCCGACCTGCCGACGCAGAAGGAGGTGTTCGTCCCCGGCGGCCGGATGTTCCGGGATCTGACCCGGTTGTCCGCTGCGGGCATCCCGACCATCGCCCTCGTGTTCGGCAACTCCACCGCGGGCGGGGCCTACGTGCCCGGCATGAGCGACCACGTCGTCATGATCGAGAACGCCTCGAAGGTGTTCCTCGGCGGTCCGCCGCTGGTCAAGATGGCCACCGGTGAGGACAGCGACGACGAATCTTTGGGCGGCGCGCAGATGCATGCCCGCCAGTCCGGATTGGCCGACCACTACGCCGCCGACGAGCACGACGCGATCCGTATTGGTCGCCGCATCGTCGGCAGGCTCAACTGGCGCAAGCAGGGCCCCGGCCCCGTCGCCGAGGTCCTCGAACCCCGCTTCGACAGCGAGGAGCTGCTGGGGATCGTGCCTTCGGACCTCAAGATCCCCTTCAATCCGCGTGACGTGATCGCGCGCGTCGTCGACGACAGCGACTTCGACGAGTTCAAACCGGAATACGGCAGCTCGCTGTGCACCGGATGGGCGCGCATCCACGGTTACCCCATCGGCATCCTGGCCAACGCGCAGGGGGTGCTCTTCAGCCAGGAGTCGCAGAAGGCCACGCAGTTCATCCAGCTTGCCAACCGCAGCAACACGCCACTGTTGTTCTTGCACAACACAACTGGTTACATGGTGGGCAAGGAGTACGAGCAGAACGGCATCATCAAGCACGGCGCCATGATGATCAACGCCGTGTCCAACTCGACGGTGCCTCACATCTCGGTGCTGGTGGGTGCCAGCTACGGGGCGGGGCACTACGGGATGTGCGGCCGCGCGTACGACCCGAGGTTCCTGTTCGCCTGGCCGAGCGCGAAGTCGGCGGTGATGGGTGCGGCCCAGCTGGCCGGTGTCATCTCGATCGTGTCGCGGGCGGCCACCGAGGCCCGCGGCGGCACCGTCGACGAGGCCGCCGATGCCGCCATGAAACAGATGATCGAAGCCCAGATCGAGGCGGAGTCGGTGCCGGCGTTCCTGTCCGGCATGCTCTACGACGACGGCGTCATCGACCCGAGGGACACGAGAACAGTACTGGGACTGTGCCTTTCGGCCATCGATAGCGGTCCGGTCGAGGGCACGTCCAACTTCGGCGTCTTCCGGATGTGAGGAACGAGGACATGGAATCATCCCCTGTATCCATTCGGTCTGCTCGCTCGACCCTGGGCACCGTGATGGTGGCCAATCGCGGCGAGATCGCCTGCCGTGTCTTCACGACCGCTCGGGCGATGGGCATGCGGACCATCGCGGTCTTCGCCGATCCGGATGCCGACGCGCCGCACGTGCGAATGGCCGATGCCGCGGTCCGTTTGCCGGGCGCGAGGTCGGCGGAGACATATCTGCGTGGCGACCTCATCGTCGCCGCCGCGGAGGCGGCGGGTGCCGACGCGATCCATCCCGGTTACGGCTTCCTCTCGGAGAACGCCACTTTCGCCCAGCAGGTCATCGACGCAGGACTCACCTGGATCGGCCCTGACCCGGCCGCGATCACCGCGATGGGTTCGAAGGTCAACGCCAAGAAGCTGATGGCCGATGCCGGGGTGCCCGTGCTCGGCGACATCGACCCTGCGGCGGTGACCGCTGACGACCTCCCGCTGCTGATCAAGGCGTCGGCCGGTGGTGGTGGCCGTGGTATGCGCATCGTGCGCGATCTGGCCGAGTTCTCGGCGGCGGTCGACGCCGCTGCGCGCGAGGCCCAGTCCGCGTTCGGTGACCCGACGGTGTTCTGCGAACCATACGTGGAACGCGGGCATCACATCGAGGTCCAGATCATGGCCGACAGCCACGGGGCCATCTGGGCGGTCGGCGAGCGTGAGTGCTCGATCCAGCGGCGTCATCAGAAGGTCGTCGAGGAGGCCCCGGCGCCGTTGGTGGAAAGGCTGGGCGGCGACCTCCGAGAGCGGCTGTTCTCGGCCGCCCGGCTCGCGGCCGAGGCGATCGGCTACACCGGCGCCGGCACGGTCGAGTTCCTCGCCGACGAGTCGGGACGGTTCTTCTTCCTGGAGACCAATACCCGACTGCAGGTGGAGCATCCGGTCACCGAACTGACCACCGGCACCGACCTGGTGGAGTGGCAGCTCCGCGTCGCGATGGGCGAGCACCTCGACCTCGAGGCGCCGCAGGCGTCCGGGCACGCGATCGAGGTCCGGCTCTACGCCGAGGACCCGGCCGCCGACTGGCAGCCGCAGTCCGGGATCGTGCACGGGATCGAGATCCACGACGACGTACGCTTCGGCCCGCTCGAACGGCCCGGTATCCGAGTCGACTCCGGGATCGATTCCGGCAGCGAGATATCCACCTATTACGACCCGATGCTCGCCAAGGTGATCAGTTGGGCACCGGATCGCAGTCGGGCCGCGGCGATGCTGGCCCGCACCCTCGCCGACGCCACCATCCACGGCCCGGTCACGAACCGCCACATGCTGGTCAACACCCTGCGCCAGGAGCGGTTCCTGGACGGGGACACTGATACCGGATTCATCGACGAGATCGGTCTGGACGTGTTGTCGGCGTCGGGCGCGGATGCCGACGACGTGCGGGTCGCGGCGACGATGGCCGCGCTGGCCGACTCCGCGGCTCAGCGCCTGCGGGCGACCGTGCAGGCCGGATTGCCCTCGGGATGGCGCAATCTCGGCTCTGGTCACCAGGTACGGCGTTACGTCGACATCCGGACCGACGACGAGCTGGAGATCAGGTACCGACATCGTCGTGACGGCACCGTCGACCTGCCTGATCTGCCGGACGTGTCGGTGGTCGAGGCCACCGCAGACCGTATCGTCGCCGACGTCTCCGGTGTCCGTCACCGGTGGACGGTGTCGCGCCACGGCGATTCCGTGTTCGTCGACCGTCCCGGTAAGGCGGTGACACTGCGTCGCGTCCCGCGGTTCGTCGACCCGTCGGTCGTTGCGCGTCCGGGTTCCCTGCTCGCGCCGATGCCGGGCTCGGTGATCCGGATCGCGGTTGCCGAGGGTGATCGGGTGACCGCCGGGCAGCCACTGCTGTGGCTCGAAGCCATGAAGATGGAACACACCGTCGCCGCACCTGCCGACGGGGTGGTCGCCACCCTGCCGGTGCAGGCGGGACAGCAACTGTCGGTCGGCGATGTCCTCGCCGTGATCACCGCCGACGACGAGGCCGACACCACAAACCCACCCCAGACACAGCACGAGGAGAACGTCGGATGACCGACCTGAGCGATGTCGCAGTGAACCCCTTCGTCGAATCCGCGGAGCGCGCCGCCTTGCGGCAGTCGGTGGCCGCACTCGCCAAGAAGTACGGGCAGGAGTACTTCCGCGAATGCGCCCGCGAAGGACGCAAGACCGACGAGATGTGGAGTGAAGCAGGGAAACTCGGATTCATCGGTGTGAATCTCCCGGAGGAGTACGGTGGCGGTGGCGCCGGCATGTACGAACTCGCCATCGTCATGGAGGAGATCGCCGCCGCGGGAGCCGGTTTGTTGATGCTCGTGGTGTCGCCGGCCATCTGCGGCAACATCATCGCGCGCTTCGGCACCGACGATCAGCGTCAGCGATGGATCCCGGGACTCGCCGACGGCACCATCACGATGGCGTTCGGAATCACCGAACCGGATGCCGGATCGAACTCGCATCAGATCACCACCACTGCGCGCCGCGATGGCGACGAGTGGCTGCTCACCGGACGTAAGGTCTACATCTCCGGTGTCGATCAGGCCGAAGCGGTACTGATCGTGGCCCGGACCGAGGACGCCAAGACCGGCAAGCTGAAGCCGGCACTGTTCATCGTGCCGACCGATGCCCCGAACTTCGAGTTCACCATGATCGACATGGAACTGCAGAACCCGGAGAAGCAGTTCCAACTGTTCCTCGACGACGTGCGCCTGCCCGCCGACGCACTCATCGGGTCCGAGGACGCGGCGCTGAGTCAGCTGTTCGCCGGCCTCAACCCCGAGCGGATCATGGCTGCGGCGTCGGCGGTCGGCATGGGCCGCTTCGCCCTCGACAAGGCGGTGGCCTACGTCAACGATCGCACCGTGTGGAAGACCCCGATCGGCGCCCATCAGGCGATCGCCCACCCGCTGGCCGAGGGCAAGGTCCAGATCGAGATGGCCAAGCTGATGATGCAGAAGGCCGCGACGCTCTATGACGCCGGGGACGATTGGGGTGCTGCGGAACCGGCCAACATGGCCAAGTACGCCGCCGCGGAGGCGTGCGTGAAGATCGTCGACCACGCCGTGCACTCGATGGGTGGCAACGGGCTGACCACCGAATACGGACTCGCCCCGATGCTCAGCCTCGCCCGCATCGCCCGTATCGCGCCGGTCAGCCGGGAGATGATCCTGAACTTCGTGGCGCAGACCAGCCTCGGCCTGCCGAAGTCGTACTGAGTCGTCCGGGGTCGTACCGAGTCGCACAGAGGAGACACGAGATGACCGACAACACGTCAGAAGTCGTCCACACCACGGTCGCCGACGGGATCGTCACGCTCGAACTCGACTCGCCCGCCAACCGTAATGCGCTGGGTGCATCCCTGGTCGACGGATTGCTGTCCGGGCTGTCGGCTGCCGACGCCGACGCGTCGGTGCGCGCCGTTGTGCTCACCCATGCCGGCGGAACCTTCTGTGCCGGAGCCGATCTCAGTGAGGCGCTGAAGTCGGGGATGTCGGTGGAGGATGCCTCCGCGCACGGAACCCGGTCGATGATCGACCTGATGCGGACCATCCTCGAGATGCCCAAACCGGTGATCGCCCGGATCGACGGCCACGTGCGGGCCGGTGGTTTCGGGTTGATCGGTGCGGCCGACATCGTGCTGGCGGGACCGTCGTGCACGTTCGCGCTGACCGAGGCACGGCTCGGCCTGGCACCGTCGGTCATCTCGCTGGTGCTGCTGCCACGATTGACGGCGCGAGCAGCCGGCCGGTACTTCCTGTCCGGCGAGACCTTCGACTCCGCGACCGCCGTCCGACTCGGTCTCGTCACTGAGTCGTTTTCTTCCGCCGACGATCTGGCGGTGGGGCAGGAGACCGTCCTCGCCGGCATCCGTCGGTCGTCGCCCCAGGGACTGGCTGCGTCGAAGGCATTGACCACCGCTGCGGTCCTCGCTGGGTTCGCGGAGTCTGCCGCGGCCCGTGCCGAGGAATCGGCGCTGCTGTTCTCCTCTGCGGAGGCCCGCGCGGGGATGGCCGCGTTCCTGTCGAAGCAGCGTCCGCGCTGGGACCTGACCGCGGACCCGGCATGACCTCCTCCGGCACCCGCACCCCGGCGCCCCGCGAACCGCAGCAGGAACGCTCGCGGATCACGCGAGAACGCCTGCTGCGCTCCGCAATCGAGGCGCTCGCACAGGATGGTTGGGCGTCGGCGACGGTGGCCGCCGTCGCCGAACGTGCCGGGGTGTCGCGCGGTGCGGCCCAACACCACTTCCCGACCCGCGAGGCGCTGATCACCGCGGTGCTCGAGCAGGTCTTCGACGACATGACCTCGACCGCGTCGACAGCGATCGCGACCATGCCCGACGACGACACAGGCCGGATCGCCGCTGCCGTCGACCGCGCCGTCGCCATCTATACCGGCACCGAGTTCAAGGCCGCACTGCAGGTCTGGGCTGCCGCCGCGTCGGACTCCGCACTGCGCGAGCTGATCCTGCCGATGGAGGACAAGTTCGCTCATGCCGCGCACCAGATGACCGTCGCGGCTCTGGATCCGGAAGGGCGATACCCTGATTCCCGCCGGATCGCACAGGTGACCCTGGACCTCGCACGCGGCCTCGGCCTCGCCGACACCTTGTCGGACGACTCGCGGCGTCGCGCGCAGGTCGTCACGACGTGGACGGAACTGGTCCGGATCACTCTGACTCACACCGCCTGACCCAACTCGGCGAGTGGTGTCTCGCCCGCGGAGGGTATTGCGGCAGGGCATGGATGACCGCTGTGGGTGTCGCGGATCGCGCACACCGGCAGATGGGTTGTCTGCGGGTGCCGTCGGATACGCGCCATCCTGCGGTGCCGGGTTTCACACTGTGGAGTTGTCAAGGTACGGATGCGGTCCCGGCGTGGCCGGGTGCAGGTTTGGTGGTCGGATCGGTCGGGCGGGTCAGGTCAGGCGGCGGTGGGCAGGTTGTCGAGGGTCAGGGTGCGTCGGCTATAGCTTGGTACGGGTCTTCGTTGGGGGTCGACGGCAACTGGTGGGATGAGCCAGGCATGCCGGTCGGCGCCGATGAACACGTCCCATCCGTTGTGGTGGATGTCGGCGTGACACGACGGACACAGCAGGCAGCCGTTTTCCAGGCAGGTGTCGCCGCCCTGGCTCCAGTGGGTGATGTGGTGGGCGTGGCAGCGTTCGGCGGGCGCACCGCACTTGATGCAGCATCGGTCGCGGATGTAGAGGGCCTTTCGTTGTGCGGGTGTGAACAGCCGTTTGTCTCTGCCGACGTCGAGGGGCACGGTTTCGCCGTCGACG
>NZ_JASXSI010000037.1 GCF_030315685.1 Gordonia sp. ABSL11-1
CTTCGACGAGAACGCCCACGGCACTTCAGACTCGCTGTCGGCATCTTGCCGCCAGGCTGAGGCAGCATGTGCCTATGGTGCGGAAACTGACGGGCAACGAGACCGCTGAACTGTTGAGCCGCGACGCGGTGGCCCGACTGGCCACCGTCGACAAGACGGCTATCCACACGTGGTACCGAATTGGTTGTTTGGGACTGTGGTCGGTTCTATTTCACCAGCTTTATCGACCGTCCACTCCTCGCCCGCATACGGGCCAATCCGCACGTTGGGCTCGTCGTCGACATCGAGGACGAACTACGGCCCGAATGCGAACGACTCAACAAGCAAGTTCGGATCACCGGCGATGGGAGGATCACCCGTGACACCGACGGAGCGTGGACGATACGAATCAGAGCCAAGTACGTCGATCAATCCATCGCACCGGACACGCCGCACCTTCACGGCCGCGAACGCGCTCTCATCACGATTTCTTCCAGAACGGTACTGGCAGTAGCCAGTACCTGACGCTAGGCGACCGCTACAGACTATTAGGCGCCCGCCTCAAGTTCACGCGGACCTGCGGCTCGACGACGGGATACTGACCGGTCGCAAAGGCATCGCCCGGTTGATGTGGATGCTCGGAGTAGCCGGGATCGGGTCAGCCGGCAAGAAGCATCGCAAGCCCACACCATCGGTGCATGAAGATCTCGTCGAACGGCGATTCAAAGAACCCGCACCCCTGCCGGCCCGGCCACGAACAGTGTTGCGCGGTACTTCTCGTAGAACGAGTCCACCCGCCGCACATAGAGCCATCCCGCCACGCACCAGGCCAGCGCAAGAGCAATACCGGCGAGCATCAGTGCAGCCAACCCGTACGCCGCGATCTCGACAGCGCGGATACTCGTCCACGCGACCTTGTCGAACGCGAGAACCACCAGGTAAGTCACACTGTTGACCGCGACGACGACAATCCCGGTGCCCAGCCCGAACCCTCGTCGTGGCACGACAATGCCTGCGCGGATCAGCCGCTGACGCCGCGAGAACCATTCGCCCGCGGCAACGAGCGCACTGACGAGGAACAACAACATCGCCAGGCCGAGCGCAACTCGCGTGAGGAGGACAGCGCCCGGAAGCACGGAACTGGTAATCGCCATGTTCAGGCAGGTGGCGCCCAGGAGAACGATCAAGACCGCGACGCCGAAGCTGCTGATCCGCTCGCTCAGACGCAGACGGGTGAACCGGGCCATGCGACACAGCCCCCAGGCCATCCAGAACATGCCTGCACCGAGCAGCGCAGAGAAGATCCGGATCGACACTTCCTCCGGAAGATGTACTGACTGCGCGACATCCTGCTGCACCCGCGTCAGCTTCTCGAACACGCCCGTCGCATACAGCGAAACCGTCGCGAATACGATCAGGGTCGACGCAGTAATGCTGGCGATAGCAGCGCCTGTCCAACGCCGCGGCTCGCCCCACACCGCAATGCCCAACCGCGCGATCATGCGGGAACCGAGCAACCACACCCCGGCAATGCTCATCCATGAGATCGCAGTGCCCGCGGCCGCTGCGACATCGACGGGACTCCCCGTAGCGCTCCCGCCGAGCCAGACGAATGCACCTATGATCACGCCAGCGACGACCGAATACGTCGCAAGCCCCGCGAACAGCTGCTTCATCACCGGTGCGTGCGTGCGCAATACCCAGACAACGCCGCGGACCGCCACTTCCACACCAGAAGCGAACTGTGCGAACGACCAAGCCGTCGGCAGATAGCGCAGTCGCCTGACACGTAACGCCACCGCTCGCTGTCGCCGCAAAACGTGCAGCAACATCACCCGCCGGAGACCGAGCAGCTCCCCGGCAGTGACCTCGCGACCGTCGGCGAGCGCCGAGACAGCAGCGAGATGATCGAGATTGACCTCATCCGGGACGTCATCTAGGACTTTCGGACCAACCATCGACAGCGCGCTCGAGAACTCCTGGACTGCCCACGTGTCCAGCCACAGCCCCCTGCGATCAAGCTCAGCCACCGCAGTCCGCTGGAACGCCACCTCCCACCGCGACGACCGCAACAGCGGCACACCCAACGACACCACCACCAGCGCATACATGATGATCGGCGTGAGGAACAAGGATAAAAGGACCGTCTGCATCACATCCATGCGCGAGAGGGTAAGACGCCACACCGACAAGTTCGTCTTACGAGTCCGCGCATGCGTCGATGGGCCCCACCCCCTCCGGCGGAATGTGAACGCAATAACAAACCTCGACCTCCGCGAAGCGGAATCCGGGTGTCAATTGAGACATCAGGTCTCGAATCTGTGGAGGCGATCCGAAGAAGCTCGAAACTTGTGCACCTGTCAACAAACAAGTGGTATGACCTTGCCGCCCACGACAATCGAAACACTTCGCGCCGGACTGGAGGCTGACCTCGAGCAGTACACCCGCCACAGCCACGACGAACTCCAACGGATCAAACGCCGCATCGACGACGTCAACCGCCAACGACGACGATGGGCCGACCTCGCCATGAACGACGCGGTGCCACTCGACATCGCCAAAGAAGAACAAGCCTCGCTCGCAGGGCAACTGGTGCAGCTGCAACACCAGATGGGCAGCCTGACCGACACCAACGAAGACCACGCAGCAGTGATCCACCGCGCACTCGCGACACTGGAACGCTGCGGCATCGCCTACGCCGAAGCGCAACCACAGGCCCGCCGTGAACTCAACCGGTCGTGGTTCGACCGAATCTTCGTCGACGTCGAACACGGTGAGCCCGTCATCGACAGCGCAGACAGAACTGACACCCTTGAAATCTTGACCACAGCCAAGGTGGGCGCCCGCGCCCGAGTGAGGATAAGCTGACCCTTCGAACGTATTCGACCGTCAAGGGTTCGATGATCGCCTCAATTGTGGAGCTAAGGGGACTCGAACCCCTGACCCCCACACTGCCAGTGTGAAAGTCAGTGTGTGCTGGTGTCTTTCGCGTCGCTCGGCGTCTCATCTACCAGCGCTTACACGTCCTCGGTTGTCTACCCCGTGTTGGCGCGTGACCTGCCGTCGTAGGACACAGTTAGGACACGCGAACGGCTGTTCTACGACTGACCCACGGCAGAGGACGGCGGCGGCTAGTGTCATGAGCCGTGGATGATTCAACGTTGAGCGGGATCGAGGCAGTCGAAATTGCCAGCGAGCTACCAGGGGTCAGTGCGTGGGTGTCGCCTATCACGATCACCCCCCTCGGGTTGGGCTTCAACGTCTACGCAAAAACGGACGTTCGCGGCGTCCGCTATCACGTGTCGGCCTCGACCGAGCTCGCAGGCGAAACGGTATGGATTGGCGGCGGCAACTCGGCCTCTGCGAAGTTCTCAATGACACAGCTGTGGTGGAAAGTCGACCCGAATCAGGTTGAGTGGCCGCTGACAATCCGGATTTACGAGGCTGACGGGCACGACCCGGCAGACCGGCGGCACGTCGAGACGTTAACCGCAGCCCGCCAATCCTGACCGATGACGAACGGCCCCGCCGAATTGCTCGGCGGAGTCCGTCATTGTCGACGGGTCAGGTCAGCGCCCGTCGACCGGCCCGCAGATCCGCGAGGTAGGCGTCGGCACGCGCACCGCTCGGGACCCGCAGCGCCCGCAGGACATCGCCCGGCCCGACCTCGGCGAACCCGTAGAGCTGCGTGGCAAGTTCGCAGATCGCGGGCCACGTGCGATCGACCAAGCCGCGCGCGTGGTCGAGGTCGTACGGCCCCGCCGAGGCGACCATCGCCCGGTCGTCGCGGTGGACTGCGAGCCGGGCGCTGACGTCGTGCGCGCTCGGTCGGCGACCGAGGGTGAACCGCAGTTCGGCAGCGGTGCCCGCGTAGAGGGCGACCGGCGGGACACCGCCGGGGTGCTGCGCGAACTCGCAGGTACCGGCGTGCGTCGGGTCGCCGTCGAGCAGACGAACGCGCTCGATCTCGCGCCCGTGGATGAATCCGGCCACCGCGTGCCCGGCCTCGTGAACTGCGACCGCGAGCTGTGCGCGGTCGACGACGTGCTTGGTCATTGTCGGATCTCCTGACGTCGGGTCTCGGTGAAGTAGGCCGATCGGCGTTCGGCGCGGGTCGGGTCACGGTCGAGGCCGATAGCTCGGTCGACGCACGCCCGGCAGCGCGCACCGTGAACGCTGCCCTTCCAGTTGAGGCACGGGCCGCCGCAATCCCAGCAGGTCACAGCGCCACCCCCAGGCGTCGCAGCTCGGCGTCGGGGTCCGACGTCGGCGCGGTGCTGGCCGTGGCCGCCGCTGCCTGCACCCGCTCGACGCCACGCTCGACGACTCCGGCGGCGCTATCGAGGCCGCGCAGGACGTCGACCAGGCGCTCGCTCGCGGTATCGAGTCCGCGACGGTGGCCAGGTCGCACCGCTCGCCCGAGTAGCGCGCCGAGGTCGTCGCTCACCTGCTCGGCGTAGGCGGTCAGCGCCGCCGACCACTCGCCCGTGTCGAGGTCGTCGAGGGTGACAACGGGCGCGGCGGGTCGCTGTGCCCGGTCGGTGAGCAACTGACGCGCACGGCGGCGGTCCGACATGTCGGCGATGTGTGCGGTACGCCGCGCCGCGTCAGACTCGGCCAGCAGCGCGACGGCGACGAACACGACCTCGGCCACCGCGTCATTCACGCCGGACACGGCCAGCCGGTGCGCGTGCGGCGTCGGCGATCCGGCCACCGCCTCAGCCAACGGGCCGGTGATCTCTTCGACCTCGGCGCAGAGATCGAACGCGGCGTCGAGCGTGACCGTCAGGTGCTTTCGCCGCCGCTCCCGTAGCTCGGTCTGCGAGAACTCGCGGGGCCGATCGTAGAACTCTCGGGGTTGGTACCCGTACCCGTTCGCAGGCATATGTCCTCCTAGTTTGGTGTTGTGGCGCAGTCGATTACGGGGCGTTGAACACGACCGTGCTCGGTCGGTTGCCGCCGAGGCGCTGCATGTACCCGCCGGTCGGCGGGGCGTAGACGGGGCGCGGTGCGGGTGCAGCGACGGGCTCGGGGTCCGGCTCGACGACGGGCTCGGGCACCGCCTCGCGCCTCGGGGCCGGCGCGGGGCCATCCACGTCGGCCCACGGCTCGGGCCCGGTGGCCGTTTCGGCGCTGTGTGCCCCGCTCGCGGACGAAACGGGCTCGCGGGTGTCGTAACCCTCGGGCACCACCGTTCGGCCCGCGTCGTGGACCGGCGGCACTGCCCCGCGCAACTCGCGCGCCATATCGGGCCGAAGCCCGGCGATCAGCTCGGCGGCCTGCTCGGCGAACTCGCGGTCGGTGATCTGGCCGACGCCCACGGCGACGGCGGTCGGCGCGTTGAGGCCGAACAGCTTGGCGCGGCGGTCGATCACGCCGAGGACGACACGGGCGGCATCCACGTCACCGGCCAGCGCCGCGTCCCAGTGCCCGGCCATGAGGGCGTCGAGTCGCTGGCCCTCGATCTGGCGCAGCTCGTCGACCCGCTCGTGTTCGATCCGCGTCAGCAGGCGGTCGACGGCCTTACGTGCGCCGGACTCGTCGCGGTAGCCGAGGTGTTCAGCGATCACGCGGTAGGGCTGCCCCTCGATCCGCAGCGCGAGCGCGGTACTCGCGCGGTCCCGCTCATCGGGTTGGGGGATGGAGTTGTCGGTCACGGGTGCGCCTTTCGGACGGGGATTGATCGGACAGGCCCGAGATCGCTCGGCACCTCGACGTACGCCGCAGGCCCGAGGTGCCGCAGCTCGGCAGGGCGAATGATCGGCGCGTCGAGCTGTTCGGCCAGAGCGCGTTTATCGACGGACCGCAGATAGTCGAGGTACGCCTTCTTTCGCTCGGGCGGCCAAGCGCTGATCTCGGCGTGTACCGCTGCGACGGCGGGGTCGTCGAGACGGGGGTCGTCGTGGTCAGTCATGGGGGTGAACCTTTCGGGTCGGGTGGATAGGTGGACGGACAAGGGACAGGGCGCGGTCGACGTCGAGGTCGAGCACCGCCCGGCACACCTCGGCCAGGCCCTCGACGTCGAGGCGGCCCGAGGTGAACGCCTGCGCGGTCTCTCGACCGAGGGCGTCGTAGTCGGCGGTCGGGGCGCTCACCGCGTGCCCTCGGCGATCACGGCCAGGCTCGCGACGATGGACTCCAGAGCGGCGGCGGTCCGGTCGGCGGACTCGGCACTCGACACCGCTGCCAGCGCGGCGGCAACCGCGCAGCCGTCGCGGTGCCCGGCGCCCTCGGCGTCGAGGACGTCGGCGGCGTCGCGGGCACGGTCGAGGATCGGCACCGCTGGCAGGGCCTTGGTCGGGTCGTCGGGGTCGATACCGAGCGCCACCGCTGCCTCACGGCGTCGGGCCTCGGCTGCGCGTTCATGCAACGGCGGGCGGTTGGTGGTCATGTTGCTGGTTCTCCTCGGGTCGGTCACCGCTCCCGTGTCGGGTAGCTGTGTGTCGTGTTCGTTGTCGGTGTCGGTCGTCGTCTCACCGCTCTCGGGCCGAGGCTCCCGAGGTCGGTGTCTGGGTCGGTCAGGTCATGGCACAGCTCCCCTCATCCACCGCTGTCGGTGTTCGTCTGGTCGGGGTGCGCGCCGGGGTGTACGGGTGCGCGGCCCCTATAGGGGCCGCCGCGCACCCGCGCACCCCTCGCACGCCAACCCGCGCACCTCCGCGCACGCAACAATGAAAATTGGCGTTGAACTGCGCATATTGGTGCGCGGGTAGGTGTATCCGCGCACGTCCGCGCACCCCGCGCACATCAACGGCGAGGCCGTCGGTGTTGTGGTGTTTGTGCAGGTCAGAGGGTGCGCGGAGTGCGCGGACGGGGTTTCGGCGTTCGGGTGTCATTTCGGCCCCTCGTCAGACGTCCCGAACGGGTCGCCGCCGAGCACCGTGTGCCACTCGGGAGCGGCGGCGCTGCCCTTGTTCGTGATCTGGTTCGTGAGGGCGAGGCGGTCGACGGCGCGGCGGATTCGATCGCGCGAGAGCTTGCCCCGAGACTCGACCGGGAGCAGCCCGAGGCCGCGCACTGACAGACCGGGGTGTCGGTCGACCAGTGTCCACGTCGCCTCGTCGTCGGCGCGGTGCCGCGCTACCTGTAGCTCGGCGGCGGGATTCTTGCCGAGGGTGAGCCGGTAGTCGTCGCCGAGAGTCAGGACGCCCGGCTCGATCTCGACGTCGCGCCCGTAGGCGCTGAACGTGCGGACGGCGCTTGCGCTCGGCGGGCCGTCCAGTTCGATACGGGCGATCACGTCGGGGAATCCCTCGATCGAGCTGTGCCCTCGCGCGCCGCGCGTGGTGTCTTTGCCGAGGTGATGGGCCATCACCAAGCCCACAGCCTCGGCCTCGGTCGCCAGGGCGCGCAACCCGGACAGGATCTCGACCACCTCGTCGCTGTTCTCACTCACACCGAGCGCGGCGAACAGCGTGTAGAGGCAATCGACGATGATCAGCGAGCCGGGCGTGATCTCGGTGCGCCAGCGCGCGCGGACCGCCTCGGCGCGCACGTCGAGCGCGCGTTCGTCACCGCGCAGCGGGCGCAGGTCGAGCCGGTCGAGGTTCGTCACGCCGCGCCGCCGGTAGTGGCCGTGCAGGGTGTCCGTGGGCATTTCGGTGTCGAACAGCACTACCTCGCCGCCCGCTGGCAGTGCGACGTCGAACTTGCCCAAGAACGGCACCCCGTCGAGGGCGGCCTGTGCCAGGTCCTCGACGACCTCGGTCTTTCCGGCCTTACGTTCGGCGTAGAGGCCGAGGACACCACCACGCGCGAGCAGACCGTCGACGATCCACCGCTGAGGGTTGGGCACGTACTCGGCGAGGTTCACGCGGTCGACGACCTCGACGTCGGCGGCCTCGCGCTCGGCGGCGAGCTTCCGCGCCAGGGCGTCGACTTGACGGCGCTCGTCGGTGAACATCGCCGCCGCGCGTCGATTCAGGTCGGCGATCTCGTCGGGTGTCAGCGGGTGCAGCTGGCCGAGCGTGTCGTCGCTCGCGCCCGCCTTGACCAGTCGGTCACCTGTGATCGTCAGCAGCGCGGGACGCTTGCGTACGAATTGCTCGACGGCGCGGCGGTGCTCGGTGTGCTCGATCATCCTGCGCGCCCACGGTTGGCGGATACCGGCGATCTCGTCGAGAGCGAACGAACACGCGGCCCAGCGCTTTTCGCGGGCGACCTGCTCGCGGTCGGCCTGCGCGGCGGCGGTATCGCTCGGGAACGGGGTCACCGTTGCCTCGTCGAGCGGCGTAATATGGGACACGATTCTCCATCTCGGGATCGTCGCCCGTCCGGTTGTCGTTGGCCGGGCGGGTTTTCCGATTATTGAGCTAATAGGTTGCGGCGCTGCGTTTCTCGGCGGTGATGAGGCCGGGCGGCCCGAAGCCAGACCCCGGCCCCACCGCCGGATCATCGAGAACCGCTAGGTGGTCTGGGTTTCGCCCTCGGTCAGCAGCTTGTAGAGCGCCGCCGCCGGAACTCGCAGCCGTCGCGCCCCGAGTCGGATCGTCGGGATATGGCCGTTCTGTGCGAGCCGGTAGCCGTAAGCGCGTGAGACGCCGAGGTATTCGGCGGCGCGCTCAATACTCACGGTCGGCGGTCCCTCGCGTAGGTCGTCGAGGGTCGGGGCGGTGGTGGGTGCGGCGGTTGTGGTCATGTCTCTATCGTTGCCACTGGCGCGGCGAATGTACAGGTTGTAGACTCGCCAACATGAGCACAGCACGGCGACACAAGGGCGACGTCGAGAGCGTCACCTACGCCGACCCCTCGCCCGAGGGCCTGACCGGCCCGTTTCGCACCCCACGATCCGATGAGCGAGTCAGGATTCGGTTGCACGGCCACCCGCATACCTACGTCGTGCGCGTGTCGACGACGGGCCGCGAGCCCCGCGTGACCGAGCTGACGGTGATCGCCGACGACGGCGGCGCGGTCGACTACTCTGCCCTGCGCGAGATCCCGGCCCGCCGTCTCGCCTATTCGGCGGCGCAGTGGATCGCACGCCGAGGCGGCGAGTTCGCGCAGCCAGACGACCAGGCCGAGACCTACACGCGGCCAGACGACGCCGACCCGAGGGTCTGGGACGCGGCGCAGACCGCGCGTCGGGCGCTCGCTCTCGGCCTACCCGTCCGGCAGACCGTCGCCGATGAACTCAGCACCTCGACCCGCACCGCCGACCGCCTGCTCGCCAAGGCCAAGGCCGAGGGATTCATCAACGCCACCGACCTACCCCGCCGCCCACAACCACGACAGAAGGACACGAACCGATGACCGAGACACAGCAGCGCAAGCGCGGCCAGCGCGCCGACGACTCGATCAAGCGGCTACCGAACGGCAAGGGCTGGCGCGCACGCCCGACGCTCGGCACCGACCCCGTGACCGGCAAGCAGGTGCGCCCAACCAAGGTGTTCGCCACCAAGGCCGAGGCTCAGACGTGGGTACGGGACCAGCGTCAGCAGTGGGACGCGCGGACGTGGGCGGCGAAGTCCGAGCGCACGTTCGACGACGCCGCCGATCACTGGCTCAAGGTCCGCGAGTCCGACGACTCGACCCGCGAGAACACGATCCGCGCCGACCGCGAGAGCTTGGCCTACGCCCGGCGCGCGTTCGGTTCGGTGGCGGTGCAGAAGCTCACGCCCGAGGTGTTGATCGACTGGTCACTGAACATGACAACCAAGCCGGGCACCAACAAGGACGGCACCCCGAGGCCGGGCCGACCGCTCGCCGCGTCGACCAAGCGTCGGGCGATCGTCACAGTGAAGGCCGTCATGTGCCACGCGCTGCGTATGCGGTGGGTCAGTTTCGATCCCACACAGCACCTCGACGCGCCCGCGCAGAAGGTGATCGTGGCTGTCGCCGAGGGCGAGATCTGGACACCCGAGCAGATGACGACGTTCCTCGACTCGGTGGCCGACCACCGCCTCGCGGGGTGCTTCGCCCTGACGTTGCTCGGCCTGCGCCGTGAGGAGGTCGGCGGCCTGCGCTGGTGCGATCTCGACCTCGACGCGGGCGAGCTGCGTATCCGACGCGCACGGGTCGACGTCAACGGGCGCGAGGTGACCGGCGACCCGAAGAACGCGCGCAGCGTCCGAGATCTCCCGATCCCGCCGCGAGAACTCGCCATGCTGCGAGCCATGCGCACCGCTCGGCTGCGCGAGGGTATGGCGGTGGGCCGACCGCTGGCCGACGACGCGGTACTACTCGCGCGGATCGACGGGTCACCGCTCCCGGTCCGCGACTACACGCGGCTGTTCACCGAGCGGCGCAAGGCGGCGGGCCTGCCCTCGATCACGCTGCGCAACTTGCGTCACAGCTCGGTCTCTCGTATGCGCGCCGCCGGGGTGCCCGCCGACGTCGTGGCGGCGTGGCACGGCCACAGCGAGCGGATGACCACCGCCGTCTACGGGCGGGTGTCCGACGACCGCCTCGCCGCTGCGTCGGCGGCGATCTCGGCAGCGGTAGGACAAAGTTAGGACACTTTGCCCTGCGCCGAGTTCGCCTAGGACACAAAGAAACCCGCTCCAACCGAGGTCAGAGCGGGTTTCTACTTGTGGAGCTAAGGGGACTCGAACCCCTGACCCCCACACTGCCAGTGTGGTGCGCTACCAGCTGCGCCATAGCCCCGTGTGTAGTTGTCGCGCCCGTCGATGACAACCTGTCTGGAGTGGTCATCGCCGTTTCACGGGCAAAGGCGAAACTACACCATCGGCCGGAGTCCGACCAAATCGCCTCCGACGCCGTCAGCCCTTGTCTGCGAGGAGCTGATCGAGCCATCCCGTGCCGCTCATGATGCCGTCGACGGGCTCGCCCCCGGCCAGCACCGTCGGGGTCCCGACCTGGCCCGCTGCCTTCTGCAGTTGCGTCTGCGACTGCTCGGCCGCGGCCTTGGCCTCATCGACCTTCGTGCCGTCGGAGATGCATGTCTGCGTCGCCGGAGACGCACCCTGCGCGCTCGCGATGCGCGCCAGATCGGCATTGCTCAGATCGCTGCTGCCGCCCTCCTTCGGCTGATCGGCGAACAGAGCGGAGTGGTACTTCAGGAACACGTCCTTGTCCTCGCCGGAGCCGACGCACTGGGCGGCGCCCGCGGCGCGTGACGAATAGTCGCCCGACGACGACTCATCATCGAGGAAGGTCAGCATGTGATAGCGCACGCGCAGCCGGCCGTCATCGATCGCCGTGGTGATCGCCGCACCGGACTGCTGCTCGAACTCGCGGCAGACCGGGCACATGAAGTCCTCGAACACGTCGATCGTCTGCGGCGCGGACGGAGCGCCGATGATGAGGGCCGCGTTCTCGCTGAGCACCGCCTCATCGGCACCGCCTTTGTCGCGCTGGGTGTTCCACAGGACGCCACCCACCACCAGCGCGGCGATGACGACGATCGCGGCACCCGCCAGGATGTAGGTCGTTCGGCTCGAGGTGGCCCGCGGCTGGTACTTCGACGACGCCTTCGGTTCCGGCTTGCGCTTGTTGCTCACATCTGACGACTGTAGTGCCCGGCCGATGAGAACAGCCTGAGACGATGCGCGCAGGTCAGACGAGGACCGAGTCCACCAACTCCTGCGCCTGTGCCTGCACGGTGGCCAGATGGTCGGCACCGTTGAACGACTCCGCGTAGATCTTGTACACGTCCTCGGTACCGGATGGACGCGCCGCGAACCAGGCGTTCTCGGTGGTGACCTTGAGCCCGCCGATCGGCGCACCGTTGCCGGGCGCCTCGGTGAGGATCGCGGTGATCGGTTCGCCGGCGAGCTCGGTCGCACTGACCTGATCGGCGGACAACTTGGCCAGCAGCGCCTTCTGCTCACGTGAGGCAGGCGCGTCGATCCTGGCGTAGGCGCTCTCCCCGTAGCGCTCGGCCAGTTCGCGGTAGCGCTGCGACGGTGTCTGTCCCGTCGTGGCCAGCATCTCCGAGGCAAGCAACGCCATGATGATGCCGTCCTTGTCTGTCGACCACGGTCCGCCGTCGAAGGTCAGGAAGGACGCACCGGCGCTCTCCTCACCACCGAACGCGATTCTGCCGTCCAGGAGACCGTCGACGAACCATTTGAACCCGACCGGCACCTCGAGGAGCCGGCGGTCGATACCCGCGACGACTCGGTCGATCAGCGACGAACTCACCAACGTCTTCCCCACGGCCGCACCGGGTTTCCACCCGGGCCGGTGGGTGAACAGATAGTCGATGGCGACCGCGAGGTAGTGATTGGGGTTCATGAGTCCGGCGTCCGGCGTGACGATACCGTGACGATCGGAGTCTGCGTCGTTGCCGGTGGCGACGTCGTAGCTGTCGCGCGCCGAGATCAGCGACGCCATCGCATTGGGCGACGAGCAGTCCATCCGGATCTTGCCGTCGGTGTCGAGGGTCATGAACCGGAAGGTGGGATCGACGGTCGGGTTGACGACGGTCAGATGCTGCAGGTTGTAGCGGAAGCCGATCTCGGCCCAGTAGCCGACGGAGGCACCGCCGAGCGGATCGGCACCGATCCGGATACCGGCGTCACGGATGGCGGTCATGTCGATGACCTCGTGGAGGTGGTCGACATAGGTCGCGGTGTAGGGGAACTCGTGGATGAACTCGCTGCGCCGGGCGCGCTCGAACGGGATGCGCCGGACCCCGCGCAGATCGTCGGCGAGCAGTTCGTTGGCCCGCGTGGCGACCACCGACGTGATGCTGGTGTCGGCCGGCCCACCGCTCGGCGGGTTGTACTTGAAACCGCCGTCGCGAGGCGGATTGTGCGACGGGGTCACGACGATGCCGTCCGCGAGGACGCCCGGGTTGGCCTGGTTGAACCTCAGGATCGCGAAGCTGATCGCCGGTGTGGGCGTGAACTTCTCGTTCTCCGCGATGTAGACGGTCACCTCGTTGGCGGTCAGCACCTCCAGCGCGCTGCGCCATGCCGGGATCGACAACGCGTGGGTGTCGAATCCGATGAACAGCGGACCGGTGATCCCCGCGGACGTCCGGTACTCGACAATCGCCTGTGTCGTCGCCAGAATGTGCGCCTCGTTGAACGCGCCGTCGAGGCTGGAGCCGCGATGACCAGAGGTACCGAACAGCACCTGCTGAAGTGGGTCATGAGGGTCGGGCACCGTGTCGTAGTAGGCGCGTTCGACGGCCTCGACATCGATCAGATCCTCGGGAAGCGCCGGTGTTCCTGCTCTCGAATGTGCCATGGCGCAATTCTGCCACCGGTGCAGCCATCCGATCGGCGACAACGAACGAACAGTTAGTGTGATCAGGATCCGACCAGCGAGGTGCCGTGCTGAAACGTGAACCGACCACCCCCGCCCTGCTGGTCCTCGTGTTGCCCGGTGGCACCGACCGCAGCGAACGGCCGTTCACCCCGCGTCAGCCGTCGGCCCTACGGATGTACCCGTTCACGTGGTCGATCCGGGCGCGCTTCGGGCGTGCCGTCCGCGTGCATCAGGTCCGGTACGGCGTGTACGGGTGGAACGACGACCAGGCGAGCCCGATGCCCCATGCGTGGGATGCGCTCGAGACACTCACCGCGGCACACCCCGGGGTCCCCGTCGTGCTCATCGGTCATTCGATGGGCGGTCGGGTGGGCGCACACCTCGCCGCCGACCAGCGTGTCGTCGGCCTGCTCGCGTTGGCGCCCTGGTGGCAGCACGCGGACTGGCGATTGATCCGTGACGGTGTCCGGGTGGTCGCGATCCATGGCACCGCCGACACACGGACCTATCCCAGCCGAACCGAGAAGGGCGTGCGAGAGATGGCCGCGAAGGGTACGGACGCCACCTTTGTGTCCGTCGCCGACGGCGATCACGCCATGCTCGACCACATCCGCCTGTGGCAGGGATCGGCACTGCGTTTCGTCGACTCGATGCTGGCCGCGGTCCGCTCCCGCTGACCCGCGGCGGGACGGACTCCGGGGAAGCCCGTTCATGACGAAGGCCCCCGACCCGGGAATCCGGATCGGGAGCCTCGGCCGTGGAGCTGCCGGGAATTGAACCCGGGTCCTCCGTCGTGTCAGTAGGGCTTCTCCGTGTGCAGTCCGCTAGGCCTCTACTCGGATCTCCCGGTCACGCGAACAAGCCGAGATGACGATCCCAGTCGCTGTTGGTTGTCCCGTCCCCACCCGCGACCGGCGAGGACGGTGAGCTCCCTGAGATGATGCCGGGGACCGGGCTGGGAGCAGACCCGGGCCGACAGACTAGCCGTCGCTGATCAGGCAGCGAGGGCGTAGTCGCGCTGATTCTTATCGGCGCTTAATTGGTTGCTGCGACGCTTACGGTGGTCTCCAGCCTGCACCGACACGCTTCCCCTACCTCGACGCACGCAGTCGAAACCGATCAGCCCCGAGACAGGAACCCGCCGATTTCTCGACGAGCACTTCAGTCTAACAACGCTCGCCGACTTATTCATCCCGATATCGGCCGGTGTTCGCCTGCCCGTCGGTCAGTGATGGAAATGCGACCCCGTCCCCTCCCGCGGCATCGGTGCCTCCAGGTTGTCGAGGAACGCGATCTCACTCTCGATGTCGCGCAATAGTGCGTTGGCGAGGTCGTGACTCAGCCCGGCGCGGACGACGATGCGCTGCAAGATCATGTCCGCGAGATCATCGGCCATCGGGTACGCGGGGACGAGCCACCCTTTCATGCGCAGGCGATCTGACAGGTCGAACAGGGTCCACTTGTTCGTGTAGCCCTTCTTGAGCTTCCACGCGAACACCGGGATGGTGTCGCCTTTGCTCACCAGATCGAACGGCCCCATCCCGCCGATGCGCGCCGAGAGATACTGCGCCACATCGAGTGAGCCCTGCTGGACCTGACGGTAGCCCTCGCGGCCGAGTCGCAGGAAGTTGTAGTACTGCAACAGGACCTGCGCTCCGGGCCGCGAGAAGTTGAGCGCCAGGGTCGGCATGTCGCCGCCGAGGTAGCTGCAGTGGAAGATCATGCTCTCCGGAAGTGCCTCGGTGTCCCGCCAGATGATCCAGCCCAGGCCCGGGTAGACCAGGCCGTACTTGTGGCCCGAGGTGTTGATGGACACCACGCGCGGCACCCGGAAGTCCCACTCGAGATCGGGCTGGCAGAAGGGCGCGATCATTGCGCCGGACGCGCCGTCGACGTGGATCTTGACGTCGAGTCCGGTCTTCTCCTGGATCTCGTCGAGCTTCTCGGAGATCTCCTTGACCGGCTCGTAGAGCCCGTTGTACGTGACGCCCAGGATGGCGACCACACCGATGGTGTTCTCGTCGACGTACTTCTCGAGCTCGTGCCCGTCGAAGACGAAATGTTCCTCGTTGACCGGCACCCACCGCGGCTCCACCTCGAAGTAGTTCAGGAACTTCTCCCAGCACACCTGAACGGCGGTGGACAGCACCAAGTTGGGCGTCTCGATCGACTTGCCCTCGGCCTTGCGTCGCGCCTGCCAGTGTCGCTTGAGCGCCAGACCGCCGAGCATCGCCGCCTCCGACGACCCGATCGTCGACGTCCCGATCGCATTCTCGACATCGGGAACATGCCATAGGTCGGCGATGATCCTCCAACACCGGTCCTCGATCGCCGCCGTCTGCGGGTACTCGTCCTTGTCGATCATGTTCTTGTCGTAGGTCTCGGCGTAGAGCTTGCGCGCCTCGTCGTCCATCCATGTCGACACGAAGGTGGCGAGGTTCAGGCGCGCGTTGCCGTCGAGCATGGCCTCGTCGTGCACGATCTGGTAGGCGGTCTCGGGCAGACTCATGCCGTCCGGGATGGTGAACTTCGGCAGCTCGGTGGACTCCCCCGGCCGGACGAACACCGGATTGAGACTGAGTGTCTCGCCGATGTTGGTCGTATGACGGGCGTTGGTGTGCACTCGATCTGCCATGGCTACTCCTGCGAGTCAGAGGGTGTCGACCGGTCGATCCTGGTTTCGCAGTATTTATCGTGCATGCTCGCTCGCACCCATGACCCGCGAACACACCGATATCATCCGATATGGACCATCTGCGGGCCGTGCCCGACCTCAGACGATCTGCAGCAGCACGGTGTCGTTGACGCCGACGTCGACCTTGAGTTCGCCCTTGGCGGCCTGATATCGACGACCCGTCCAGGCGTCGACCGCGGTGACGGTGTCGTCGCCGGAGAGTCCCAGGCTCGTCAGCGACACCGACATGGTGCGCGAGTGGTCGTCTCGGTTGGTCATCGACACGACGAGTCCTTTGTCGCCGATCGCGCGGGTCCAGACCTCCTTGTCGTCGCCGACCGGTGCGCCCGCACTGACCCGATGATCCTGGTCGATGTCGATGATCGCCCGGTTGCGAAGCAACGCGAGGGTCTGCGGGGACATGCGGGTGAGGTCGTTGCCGGCGATCAGCGGCGCGGCCATCATCGCCCACATCGACAACTGGGTGCGCTGTTGTGCCATCGTGAGTCCCGGGCGGCTGTCGACCCCGACGACGAGCATGTCGGGATCGTTGAACGATCCGGCGCGCACCCGGGATGCCAGCGGCGCGACGGCGTCCACGATCTCGACGATGCCCTGGGAGCCCGAGGGATCCGCGTTCGTCGACCATGCCGCGGTGATGTCGTTGGTGACCCGGGTCATGGTGGCCACCCCGCCCCAGTCGAACTCGGTGCCGGGCACCGAACCGCTCACGCCGCTGTTGGGGTTGATGCTGTAGACCATCGGACGCCCGGCGTCCCTGATGGCGTCACGCATCGCCGTGAACGACTCGACCTGCCGATCGTGATCGGAATCGCCCGAGCACCAGTCGTATTTCAGATAGTCCACCTGCCAGGCGGCGAACGTCTGGGCATCGGTGGCCTCGTGCCCCTTGCTCCCGGTGGCACCGGGATAATTGCCGAGGAATTGCGCGCAGGTCTTGTCGCTCGCGCCGGAGTAGAGACCGAACTGCAATCCGCGATCATGGAGGTACCTGCCGAGGGCGGCCATGCCGGAGGGGAATCGCCGCGGATCCGCCTGCAGGGTACCGTCGTCGGCACGTTGATCGGCGGCCCAGCAGTCGTCGACGATCACGTAGCGGTAGCCCGCGTCACGCAACCCGGTCGAGACCAGGGCATCGGCCTGCTCACGGATGATCTTCTCGGTGATATTGCACCCGAAGGTGTTCCAGCTGTTCCAGCCCATCGGCGGCGTGGGCGGCAGACCCTCGATCGCGGTGCCTTCTCCCCCGATCCGCGCCTCGGGATCGGGGGTACAGGCAGCGATGGCGAACAGGGTCGCCGCGGCGAGCACTGCGCCGAGGAGCCGTCTGCGAGGTCGTGATCTGCGCACCCGATCACATGCCCTTGACGCGCCGGCCAATCTCTCGGGCGACCTCACGCTGAGCGGTGCGGCGGGCGATGTCCTGACGCTTGTCATGCGCCTGCTTGCCGCGGGCGAGCGCCAACTCCACCTTCACCTTGCCGTCGTTGAAGTACATCGACAACGGCACCAGGGTGAGGTTGCCGTCGCGGATCTTGCCGATGAGATTGTCGATCTCGCGCCGGTGCATCAACAGTTTCCGGTTGCGCCGGGGCGCGTGGTTCGTCCAAGAGCCACTGCCGTACTCGGGGATGTGCAACGCGCGCAGCCAGATCTCGCCGTCGTCGACGGTCGCGAACGAGTCGGCAAGAGAAGCCTTGCCCTCGCGCAGACTCTTGACCTCGGTGCCCACCAACGCGATACCGGCTTCGTAGGTGTCGAGGATGGCGTAGTTGTGCCGCGCCTTGCGGTTGGTCGCGATCACCGATCGCCCCTTCTGCTTGGCCATGCACACACCTCCTCGTCCACCTCGGTCCCGGATCGTCCCGGGTGACCCACCATCATCGTCATTCCCGGACGTACACCCGAAGCGTCACATATGCCGTGACACCTGACAACAGAATTCCGCCGAGGAGCAGGAACGGCGACACGAACAAGACGTCGGAGACCCCGATCCGGGCCAGGATGTTCACACCGTACAGATCGCGCAATGCGTTGTCGAAGAAGAACACCTTCGCGGCGAACAGCCCGGCGATCGCCAGGAAGGCGCCGATGATCGCGGCGACGACGGCCTCGAGCAGGAACGGCAACTGCGTGTACCACCGGGTGGCGCCGACAAGTCTCATGATCGACACCTCCGTCCGTCGGGTGAAGGCCGCGATCTGGACGGTGTTCACGATCAGCAGGATCGCCGCGAGCGCGAGCACCAACGCGACCGCGAACGCGGCGTTGCGGGTGCCGTCGAGGACACTGAAGATGCGCTTCACGAGTTCTCGTTGATCGAGCGCGCCGTCGACACCGAGATCCTTGCGGTCCTTGAACTCGTCGAGGACCGCCCCGAACTGATCCGGATCGGACATCCGTACCTTGAGCGAGGCCGGGATGGTGCCCTCGCGGATGTTGTCGGCGATGTCGGGGTTGTCTTTGAAGGTCTGTTTGGCCGCCTCGAACGCTTCCTTCCGGTCGATGAACGTCACCGAGCCGACCCCGGGATGGTTCTCGATCTCGGTGCGCAGCACCGAACACGGCGCCTGCTGACAGTTCGGGTCGGCGTCGGAGACCGAGTCGTTGATGAAGAACTGCATCTCGACGCGGTCGAGGAAGATCTTCTGGCTCTTGTCGGCCATCTGGATCACGAGCAGACCGCCGCCGAACATGCCCAACGTGATCGCCGTCGTGAGGATCATCGCGATCGTCATGGTCACATTGCGGCGCAGGCCGTTGAGGACCTCGCTGATGATGAAGTTCACTCGCATGGGTGGGTGCGCTTCCTAGAAGTCGAGTGCGAAGGAGTCGGGTGCGGGCCGTCGGCCGGGACCGTGATCAGCCGATGCCGTAGACGCCTTGCGGGTCGTTGCGGACGAGGCGACCGTTGTCGAACTCGAGAACCCGACGGCGCATCGCGTCGACGATGTGACGGTCGTGGGTGGCCATGACGACGGTCGTGCCGCGGCGGTTCACCCGGTCGAGGACGTCGACGATCTCCTCACTGGTCTCCGGGTCCAGGTTTCCGGTGGGCTCGTCGGCCAGCAGGAGCAACGGCCGGTTGACGATGGCCCGCGCGATGGCCACACGTTGCATCTCGCCACCGGACAACTCGTAGGGCATCCGGTCGGCCTTGCCGGCCAGCCCGACATAGTCGAGCACCTCCGGGACGACCCGCCGGATCGTCGACGGCGACTTGCCGATGACCTCCAGCGCGAACGCGACGTTGTCCGACACCGACTTCTGCTGCAGCAGCCGGAAGTCCTGGAACACACAGCCGATCGACTGCCGCAGCTTCGGCACCATCCGGCCGCTCAGCGTGTTGACGTGGAAGTCACCCACGTAGACCTGCCCGGACGTGGGCTTGTCCTCCTTCAGCAGCAGACGGAAGAAGGTCGACTTGCCCGAGCCGGACGGTCCGATGAGGAACGCGAACTCGCCCTTGTCGACCTCGAGGGAGAGATCGGACAGGGCCGGTCGGCTGGAAGCCTTGTACTTCATCGTGACGTTCTCCAGCGTGATCACGAGAAGCCAGTGTAACCACGGCGCCTGAGACATCCGCTCAGGTACAAAGCCGCATGTCGCGGCGGTCAGCGGGTGGGGACAGGCGACGTCGTCTGCGTTCCGCCGAAGTTCGGCAACGGCACGCCCGGCAGACCCGGGATGGTGGCGGTCGTGGTCGTCGTGGTCTGTCGACCGGTCCCCTGTGTGCCGCTCTCATCCTCCTCGGCGCCACCCGTCTGATCGAGGTCCTGACTCGTCGACGACGAGGTCTCGGTGGTCGTGGTCGAACTCGACCACGAGGTCGTCGGCGGTTCGGTCGTCGTCGTCGGCGTCTGCGTCGTGCGGACCGGGGCCGGTGGTGGGGCGACCACGCCGTACCGCTGCGATGTGTAGCCGTAGAGGATTATCGAGGCGAGGAATATCGCGACGAGGATCGCGGTGCTGGTCCGGATCCGGGTCTTGTAGATGTGCCGCCACTCGCGATGCCGAGGCATCTGCTGTTCCGCGGTGGGCTGTGCTCCGGTCGTCGGCTGCGGTCCGGTCGTCGGACGGTTCGTGGGGATCGGCTGGGTCGTGGGTTCGTCGTCGGCCATCACTCATCACCGTCCCGGGCGCCCTGGTCGGCCAACGTGGCCGGCGGTCCACCACCGGCCTGCGCATCGCGGCCCGGCGCCACCGTGATCCCCTCGCGCGCCAGCGCACGAACGATCGAGATACGCAGGGCGCGACTGACCTCGAACTGCTTGCCGGGCAGAGTTCGCGCCACCATGCGGACGGTGACCGAGTCCAGCTCGAGGTCGATGACCCCGAGCGGTGACGGAGCGTCGAGCAGGAGATCGTGCCATCGGGGCTTCTCGAAGAAGTCGGTGCCGACCCGATCGAGGGTCTCGTTGACGAGCCCGATGTCCGCCTCGGCGGGCACCGGGACGTCGACCACCGCGCGCGCCCAGTCCTTGGACAGGTTGGTGGCCTTGACGATCTGACCGTTCGGCACAGTGATCACCTCACCGTCACCGGTCCGCAGCTTGGTCATGCGCAAGGTGACGTCCTCGACGGTGCCCTCGGCCAGGCCGTTGCCGGTCACGGTCAGGCTGACCACGTCCCCGTATCCGTACTGACGTTCGGCGACGACGAAGAACCCGGCGAGCACGTCCTGGACCACGCGTTGCGCGCCGAAACCGAGGGCGGCACCGATGACCGCGCCCGGACCGGTCAGACCGGTGATGGGTACACCGAGGATGCCGAGCATGCGGATGATCACGATGATCGCGACCACCACGATCAGCGTCCAGGCCACCACATCGACGAGGGCACGGCGATGCTTGGCGTCCTCGGTCTGGACGATCAAGTCGCTGTTGTGGAACTGGGACTCGACACGGGAGGCGTACTTCTCGGCACCCCAGCGGATGAACCGGATGACCAGCAGCCCGCCGAGGATCCAGATGAGGATCTCCAGACCGTTGGTGGCCATCCACACGTAGAAGCGACCCAGCACCGCCTCGGTCGCACCGTCCCGGAAGGCGAGTGTCGACGCGTCATGCATCGGCATCGGCCATTCGCCAACGGATGCCGGCCTCGATGAACTTGTCGATGTCGCCGTCGAGGATCGCGCTCGGGTTGTTGTCCTCGACGTTGGTGCGCAGGTCCTTGACCATCTGATACGGGTGCAGCACGTAGGACCGCATCTGGTTTCCCCAGCTCGATCCGCCGTCGCCCTTCAGCGCGTCGAGCTCGGCCCGCTCCTCCTGGCGCTTGCGCTCGAGCAGCTTGGCCTGCAGGACGCGCATCGCCGACGCCTTGTTCTGCAACTGGCTCTTCTCGTTCTGGCAGGTCACGACGATCCCCGTCGGGATGTGGGTCAGCCGGACCGCGGAGTCGGTGGTGTTGACCGACTGACCGCCCGGGCCCGAGGACCGGTAGACGTCGACCTTGACGTCGTTCTCGTCGACGTCGATGTGGTCGGTGGTCTCGACCACGGGCAGCACCTCCACCTCGGCGAACGAGGTCTGGCGTCGCCCCTGGTTGTCGAACGGGCTGATCCGCACGAGTCGATGCGTGCCCTGCTCGACCGACAGGGTGCCGTACATGTAGGGCGCCTTCACCGTGAAGGTGGCGCTCTTGATACCGGCTTCCTCGGCATAGGACGTGTCGTAGACCTCGACACCGTAGTTGTGCTTCTCGGCCCATCGGATGTACATCCGCATCAGCATCTGCGCCCAGTCGGCGGCGTCGACACCGCCGGCACCGGACCGGATGTTGACCAGCGCGTCACGCGAGTCGTACTCGCCCGCGAGCATGGTCTTGACCTCCATGGCCTCGACGTCGGTCCGCAGGGACTCCCGCTCGGCGTCGGCATCGGCCAGCGCGGCGGTGCGGTCGTCGCCCTCCTCGGCCTCGGCCAGCTCGTAGTGCACCGGCAGGTCGTCCAGGCGCTGGCGGAGTTCGCTGACCTTACGGAACTCCGACTGCGCATGCGACAGCTCGCTCGTCACCCGCTGTGCGTGCTCCTGATCGTTCCAGAGGTCCGGATCGGACGCCTGCATCTCCAGTTCGTCGATACGACGACGCAACTCGTCGAGGTCGAGCACCTTCTCGACCGTGGTCAAGGTGGTGCCGATGGATTCGAGATCTGCGGTTACGTCGGGATGCACGGTGTTCAAGACTACCGCCGCGAAACGGACCGGGTGTGCGCCTGTCCGGGCGCACGGGGTCGGCCCGGGTCAGGCGGGCGGCACCGGCCCCGGCGGTATCGTCGGATCGACGGGCGGCAGCTCTCCGAAGCGCCATGTCGAGGTCGCCTTGCCGGGCTTGTAGACCACCGGCAGGTCGCCGCCGACCTGCGGCCACGGGTCGTTCTCGCCGAGCACGAGAGTGCCGTACACCTCTGCGGGGTTGGTCTGCGGCCCGACGATGGTGCCGGAGATCGTGCAGAACCGCTCCCCCTTGGTGTCCCCCTGGTCGGGGCGGTCGCTGACACCGGTGATCGTGAAGGTGCCCTGCACGAACGCCGACGCGCGTGCACCGTCGAGGGCCCGGGGGTTGCGCCCGCGCTGCCACTGCACGACGAGCGCGACGACGAGCGCAGCCAAGATCACGGTGAACGCCACGGCAAGCCACATGACGGTCAGCCTACCGGTCCGGTCCGGACATACCGGGCCTGACACCGCCGCCGGAAAGGCGAGGATCGGGCCGGCCCGCAGCCGACGGGCGCTAACCTACCCGCATGCCACACGACCACGGGCCGACGGAGTTCTCCGACGATCTCGAACTCGCGCTCTCCCTCGCCGATTCGGCGGACGCGTTGACCATGCAACGATTCGGCGCCGTCGACCTCCGGGTCGACGACAAGCCGGATCTGACCCCGGTCTCCGACGCCGACCTTGCCTGCGAAACCATGGTGCGCCAACGACTTTCCGCGCGGAGGGTCGACGATGCGGTCCTCGGCGAGGAGTTCGGCGGCGACGTCGCGCTGACCGGTCGCCAGTGGGTTGTCGATCCGATCGACGGCACCAAGAACTTCGTGCGAGGAGTCCCGGTGTGGGCCACACTCATCGCGCTGCTGGTCGATGGCGTGCCACGGGTCGGCGTCGTGTCGGCACCGGCGCTCCGACGCCGATGGTGGGCCGCCGAGGGCCTCGGCGCGTTCTCGACGTTCGACGGCGAGGAGATGCCGCGCCGCCTGTCCGTCTCCGGGGTCTCCGACGTCGCGTCGGCCAGCCTGGCCTTTTCCAGCCTGTCCGGCTGGAAGGAGCGCGGCATCCGAGACGACTTCATCGCGCTGACCGACGCTGTCTGGCGGGTCCGCGGCTATGGCGACTTCTACAACTACTGCCTGGTGGCCGAGGGCGCGGTCGACATCGCCGCCGAACCGGAGGTCTCGCTGTGGGATCTCGCCGCACTCGACATCCTCGTCCGCGAGGCCGGCGGCCGGTTCACCGGCCTCGACGGCACCGAGGGTCCCGGCGCCGGCAGCGCCGTCGCGACCAATGGCCGCCTCCACCCGGTCACCCTGGGCGCCCTCGGCACCGCGGCGTCGCGGCACTGAGGACATCGCCGACCCGGGGCGATCCTGTCCGTTCGGGGGGTTCTGTGCGCGACCGTCGACGCCCATCGTCGTAGTCGGGGCCGAGCGCGGGCAGCGACAAAGGAGTGGCGCCATGGGCATTTCCCGCACTCACCCACGTGGCCGTGACGGTGACCGACCTCGAGTCCAGCACTCGCTGGTACACAGCACTTTCGACGCCGGTGCTCGACGGGGATGAGGAATCGGGCACCTTCCACCACACCGTCTTCGCGCTCGACGGCGGGATGCTCTTCGGCCTGCACACGCATTCCACCGCGGGCCCCGACGACACGTTCGACGAGCGTCGCACCGGGCTCGACCACATCGCTTTCACGGTCGGCCGGGACGAGTTCGAGGGCTGGACACGCACACTCGACGACCTCGGCATCGCCCACAGCGGGATCAAGCACGCGCACCATGGATCACGCGCACCATGGATCCGGCATCTCGTTCCGCGACCCCGACAACATCGCCCTCGAGTTCTTCATCGCCCTCGAGTTCTTCGCGCCGCCGGCCTGACGTCGCCCCTCACCCAGCACCATCGCGACTTCGACGTCGACCTGGGTGATCAGACCTCGGTGGCCGATTCCTTCTCCGGCACCACCAATTCGGTGGTCGGCGTCTTCATGTCCGACAACCGGCCGTAGTGGATGCCGGTGCCGGCGTCGGACAGGATCGCCTGGTGGATCGGCACCGCGATCCGCGGTGACATGGCGCGGAGGTAGTCGACCGATTCGCTCAGCTTCATCCAGGGCGCCGCCGACGGCAGCGCCAGCACGTCGATCTTCTCGAACGGGATGTAGAACGAGTCGCCGGGATGCATGAAGCGTCCGGTCATCGACTTGGTGTCCAGGACGTACGCGACGTTGTCGATCACCGGGATCTCGGGATGGATGACCGCGTGTCGCCCGCCGGTGAATCGTGCTGTCACCGTACCGATCTGGGCATGCGATCCGGCGTTCGCCGTCGTCCACGGTCCGGCGACGTCGTCTCCGTTGAGTTGCGCCGCCGTCTGCGGATCGGCGTAACGCACGGCATCGGGGTTGGCGGCGACCAGGTCCGGCAGCCGCTCGGAGTCGCAGTGGTCGGGATGCTGATGGGTGATGAGGATGGCGTCGAGGCCGGTGACACCCTCGAAGCCATGTGAGAAGTTGCCCGGGTCGAACAAGATCCTGGTGCCGTCGATCTCCACCAGGACGCACGAGTGACCGAAGTGTGTGATCTGCATACGTCCCACTCTGCTCCCCCGGACCGCCGACGTCACGTCAGACGCGACGTCTCGTGTCGCATCAGATGATCGACGGGAAGACGCCCCAGCCGGCGGCGGCGTCGATCGCCCGCACGATGCCGTAGCCGAACCAGGCGACGAGGACGGCCAGTCCCACGGGATTCGCCACCGCGAGCCGCACTCGCCGGAGGATCGGACGACCCGTGAGCACCTCGACGACCGCGCAGACGGTGACGATGATGGCCGCGATCAGGAACAGCGGACCGAAGGCGTTGAAGGTGAACGACGCCCCGAGGTCACCGTGGGCGAGAGCCACCCAACTGCGGGTGAGCCCGCACGCCGGACACGGCAGTCCGGTCATCCGGGCGAACGGGCACAGCTCCGGTCCGTTCGTGACGGCCGCGGGCGGGAGCGCCACAGCGGCGACGACCGCCGCGACCCCGACACCGCCCACCGCGAGTGCGTTCTTCCGACCGTCCGTACCGGCACGGGATGCAGTGGTGGATGATGTCTCCGACACCGGGGCCACCTCGCGATCTGCAGTCACCGGACCAGCCTAGATCGTCGCGCTCGGCAGCTACGTCCGCCGAGTGCGTGACAAGCTCCTTACCGGATAGTAAGGTCTGTTCTTACTACCGAGTAAGATCGAGTCATCGCTCACGACGACGTGACCCGAACCGCCCGAGAAACAGCTGGTGATCATGACTTCACAGACCGAGTCGCGGCACACCGAACCGCGCGACACCTCCGCCGTCGGCCGCAACCCGCACCCCCGGAACTTCATCGGCGCCGCGATGCGCGTGCTGACCACCGTGACGGGCTCCGAGTTCGCCGAGAAGTACAAGATCCGTGAACCGATCAACCGGATCGCCTACCAGGGCACCAAGACCGGTTTCCAGACGCTGGGCGCCGCGAACCGTGCGTTCAAGGCCGCGCAGGGAGGCGGATCCGGTCAGGCCAAGCGGCTGACGACTGCACCGAAGGACTATTTCAACCTCCACCCGGACGACGAGCAGCAGATGATCTCCGAGACGGTGAAGGAATTCGCCGTCGAGATCCTGCGGCCGGCCGCCTACGACGCCGACCACGCGGCCGCGACGCCCGAGGACATCCTCAAGCGTTCCGCGGAACTCGGCATCACCATGATCAACGTGCCCGAGACCTTCGACGGCGCGGCCACCGAACGCGGTGTGGTCACCAATGCGCTCGTCGCCGAGGCGATGGCCTACGGGGACATGGGACTTGCCCTCCCCTTGCTCGCGCCCAGCGGTGTCGCGACCACGCTGACGAACTTCGGCACCGATGAGCAGCAGCGCACCTACTTGCCGGACTTCGCCGGCGAGGACGTGCCGCAGTCGGCCGTCGTCATCGCCGAACCCAAACCACTGTTCGACGCCTTCGACCTGGCCACCAAGGCCACCCGCGTGCCCAGCGGCTACCGGCTCAACGGGGTGAAGTCCTTCGTGCCGGCCGCCGGGTCGTCGGAACTCTTCATCGTCGGCGCCCAGCTCGACGGACGTCCGGCCCTGTTCATCGTGGAGTCCGACACCAAGGGCCTGATCGTCGAGGCCGACCCGGGCATGGGCGTGCGCGCCGCCGGCATGGGACGCCTGCTGCTGCAGGACGTCGCGGTGCCGTCGTCGGCGCTGCTCGGCGGAACCGAGGGCGACTCGGCCACTGTCGCCTACCGCGATGTCGTCCGACTGTCGCGACTGGGTTGGTCGGCGCTGGCCGCCGGCACCGCCAAGGCCGTCCTCGACTACGTGATCCCCTACGTGAACGAGCGCGAGGCGTTCGGCGAGCCGATCTCCAACCGTCAAGCGGTGGCCTTCATGGTCGCCACCATCGCCACCGAGGTGGACTCCATCCGCCTGGTGACGCTGCGCGGCGCAGCTCGTGCCGAGCAGGGACTGTCGTTCGCCCGCGAGGCGGCCCTGGCCCGCAAGCTGACCATCGACAAGGGTCTGCAGATCGGTCTGGACGGGGTGCAGCTCCTCGGCGGACACGGCTTCACCAAGGAGCACCCGGTCGAGCGCTGGTATCGCGATCTGCGCGGCGCCGGCATCGGCGAAGGCATCGTCGTCCTGTAGGCGACCAGACCATCACGGGCGAATAGGACCAGGAACAGACCATGAGCATCAATCTCGAGCTCCCCAAGAAGCTCAACATCACCATCGACCAGGCGCACCAGGCAGCGGCCGAGATCTTCCGCCCGATCTCCCGCAAGTACGACCTACGCGAGCACGACTACCCGGTCGAGCTCGACACCCTGGCCAGCCTCTACGACGGACTCGCCGAGGCAGGACAGGCAGGCGCCGGCGCCGACGGTGGGCGCAGCCAACAGAAGTCGGACAAGCCCCGGCCCGAGGGCGCCGTGGCCAACGGCGGCAACATGCAGTCGGTGATCAACACGATGGAGACCTCGTGGGGCGACGTCGGCCTGATGCTGACGATCCCCTACCAGGGACTCGGCAACGCGGCGATCGCGGCGGTGGCCACCGACGACCAGCTGAAGCGTTTCGGCAAGGTGTGGGCCGCCATGGCGATCACCGAGCCGAGCTTCGGGTCGGACTCGGCCGCCGTGTCGACGACCGCGACCCTCGACGGGGACGAGTACGTTCTCAACGGCGAGAAGATCTTCGTCACCGCCGGGTCGCGGGCCACCCACATCGTCGTCTGGGCATCGGTCGACAAGAGTCTGGGCCGTGCTGCGATCAAGAGCTTCGTCGTCCCGCGGGAGCATCCGGGCGTCGAGGTGGTGCGACTCGAGCACAAGCTCGGCATCCGGGTGTCCGACACCGCGGTCATCCGATTCGAGAACTGCCGCATCCCCAAGGACAACCTGCTGGGCTCGCCCGAGGTCGACACCAAGAAGGGCTTCGGCGGGGTCATGCAGACCTTCGACAACACGCGGCCGATGGTCGCGGGTATGGCTGTCGGCGTGGCGCGCGCGGCGCTCGAGGAGTTGCGCCGCATCCTCGACGAGGCAGGCATCGAGATCGACTACGACCGTCCGGCGGCCGACCAGCATGCCGCCGCAGCCGAATTCATCCGGATGGAGGCCGATTTCGAGGCCTCTTATCTGCACACGATGCGCGCGGCGTGGATGGCCGACAACAAAGAGCCGAACTCACTCGAGGCGTCGATGTCGAAGGCCAAGGCCGGGCGCACGGGCACCGACATCACCAACAAGGTCGTCGAACTGACCGGCACACTGGGCTATTCGGAACGTCTGCTCGTGGAGAAGTGGGCGCGCGATTCGAAGATCCTCGACATCTTCGAGGGCACGCAGCAGATCCAGCAGCTGATCATCGCGCGGCGGGTGCTGAACAAGAACAGCGCCGAGCTGAAGTAGTCTCCGCCACACCCCCCCTCTCACAGACGTAGCGGGAGTCGTCGCCATGCGACGATTCCCGCTACGTCTGTGGTCACACCAGGCCGGCTGGCAATTCAGTCTCATCGGGAACCAACAAGAGCGGTGTCCGTCGATGTCCGATCATTTGTCGGGCGACGGACTGCCCGGCTATCGCGTCGAAATACGACACGAGTCCTCCTCTGGGACTTCCGATCACCACCATCAGTGCCCGGTAACGACTCGCGACGATGGCGAGCAGCTCAGCCGGATCGCCGTGACCGCTGTGATAGGTCCATGATGCCGCCAACTCGTCGAGCAGGTCACGAGCTTCTGCCACCTCAGCGGTGATCGAGTTGCGCAGTTGCTCTCCCAGTCCGGGGTGTCCGGGTCGATCGGCGCATCGTCGAGATCGACGATGTGCACGACGTGGACATGCGCGGTCAGGCGATGCGCGAGTTCGACCGCGAACCGTACTGCACTGCCGCAGTGCTCGCCGGTCGACGATCCCACCCCACGACGAGGGCGGCCATCGATTCGCGGGTCGGGGCGGGGCCGTCCAGCCTCCGGCGCAACGGAGGTGGCTCACCATCCGAGCGATCTGCCGTGTGCGCCATCCGCTCACCACCTTCCAGTTCGATGTCGTCATCCGATTGATGCCAGGGCCAGTCCCGCGACGCACCCGACGACGCTGCCGACGAGCGACGCGATGGGGTACACGAGGGACTTGGCTCCTTGTCGCCCTTCAACGAGCCGCACCGACTCGAAACTCGCTGTGCTGAACGTGGTGTACCCGCCGCAGAATCCCGTACCGATGACTACTTTGAGTTCGTCCGGCGCCGAGTGGAAGATGACCAGCCCGGCGATCGCCCCGAGCAGGAGCGAGCCCGTCACATTGATCACCAACGTCGCCCACGGGAATCGTGCCGGCCGTCGGTGTTTGACCGCACCATCGACGACGAACCGTGCGACCGCGCCCACAGCACCGGCGACCATCACCAGGAGAATCGTCATGTCACCGCACCAGATCGCCTCAGCAGTCGACCCGCGAGCGCGATACCTGCCCACGCTGACGCCATTCCACAGACGACACTGACCGCCGCATACGCGATGGCGATCGGTATCGCGCCGTCACGACCGAGAAGGGACACTTCGAGCGCGAAGGTGCTGTATGTGGTGAAGGCACCACAGATCCCGGTACCGATCAGGAGGCGTACTCGCTGCCGCCACCCATCGTCGTCGCCCAGTAAGGTTAGGCCCTCGAGTAGGACTCCGAGCAGGAATGCACCAGACACATTGATGACGAAGGTCGCCCACGGCCACCCACCGCTCGCAGTCGGCCAGGCTTCCTCGATCACATAACGGAGACCCGTACCGATGGCACCCCCGCCCAACACCCAGATCAATGCTGCCGGCCGGAGATGCAGCGGACGGGGCGGTGTGTCCGGGTCGAGGGGCAGTTCGGGATGGTCGTCGTCTGGCAACGACCGTCTGGTGCCGTGATCACCAGGCATGTCTCACTCCCTTCCGTTGCACGGAACAGGAGCCATCAGCCGTGTCGGCGGTTCGGCCCGCTCACTGATGCATAGGGCCAGGCGGAGATCCATCACCTTCGGACACTCTAACCGATCTGCGCTCCTCGGTCAGGTGACGATCACGAACAGCACGATCAGGTACACCGGCACGATCACATCGAAGAAGAAGATCGGACCGGCATTGCCGGGCGCGAAGTTCCGGCGCACCACCATCTCCCGCACGTGGCCGATGGCCGCGCCCAGGTAGAAGACGGCGAACGCGATGATCGTCGCGAGCGCGAAGTCGTCGCCGAACCCACTGGCGATCACGCCCAGCACGCCCGTGGCGAGGCTGGCCAGACCTACCTCCCACTGCCACGGCGTCCGTGCCGGCCACCCGATCGACTCGGCAATCGGCGCGCCGAAGAACATGTGACCGCAGCCGGTCATCCATCCCTGGATGCCGATCATCCACAGGATCGAGTTCTCCAGCAGATCCCGTCCGAGATGGCCGCCCGGCACCGCTGCGTCGATCACCGTGGACACGACGGTACCGGCGAGTCCGATGAAGGGGATCAGCCGGATGGACAGGCGCAGCACACGATCCGCCCCGGTCGCCGGAGACATCGAGTCGGACACCGGGTCACCCGCCGAGCTGCTTGGCCAGGTCGCTCAGCACATCCGGATCCTCGATGGTCGAGGGCACCGTGTACTCCTCGTGATCGGCAATCTGCCGCATGGCCTTTCGTAGGATCTTGCCCGAACGTGTCTTGGGGAGGGCGGGAACGACGGTCACGTCGCGGAACGTGGCCACGGCGCCGATCTCGTCACGCACCATCCGCACCAGCTCGTCGCGCAGGGTGTCGGCGCCGATCTCCACGCCCGCCTTGAGCACCACATACCCGCTGGGTCGCTGCCCCTTCAGGTCATCGTGGATGCCGATGACCGCGCACTCCGCGACCGCCGGATGCGATGCGACGACGGCCTCGATGCTGCCCGTCGACAGTCGGTGTCCGGCAACGTTGATCACGTCGTCGGAGCGGCCGAGCACGAAGATGTAGCCGTCGGCGTCGATGTATCCGGAGTCGCCGGTCAGGTAGTAGCCGTCGAAGGCCGACAGATAGGACTTGCGGAATCGCTCCTCATCACGCCAGAGACCGGCGAGAGTGCCCGGCGGCAAGGGCAATTCGATGACGATGCTGCCCTCCTCCCCCGCCGGGAGCGGTGAGCCCTCGGCGTCGACCACCCCCACCCGATACCCCGGAACCGGCACGGTGGGCGATCCTGCCTTGATCGGCATCTCCTCCAGACCACGCAGATTCGCTGCGATCGCCCAGCCGGTCTCGGTCTGCCACCAGTGATCGACGACCGGCACGCCGAGAACTGCGCTCGCCCACTCGAAGGTGTCCGGATCGAGCCGCTCGCCCGCGGCGAACAACGCGCGCAGGCAGGAGGTGTCGTACTTCGCGAGTTCTCCAGCCTCCGGGTCCGTCTTGCGGATGGCCCGGATCGCCGTGGGTGCGGTGAACAGCGCACTGACCCGATGGTCGGCGATCACCCGCCAGAACGCTCCGGCGTCAGGAGTACCGACCGGCTTCCCCTCGTACATCACCGTCGTCGCGCCGATCAGCAACGGGGCGTACACGATGTAGGAGTGGCCGACGACCCAGCCGACGTCCGACGCGGTCCACCACACGTCGCCCGGGGAGATGCCATAGATGTTGCCCATGGACCAGCTGAGCGCGACGGCGTGACCACCGTTGTCGCGCACCACACCCTTCGGCTTCCCGGTGGTGCCGGACGTGTACAGGATGTAGAGCGGATCGGTGGCCGAGACCGTTGCCGGTCCCGCGGGTTCGGCCTTCGCCATCTCGGTGTCCCAGTCGGACCAGCCGTCGTGATCGCCTGCTCCCCCGGCGATCTCGGGCCGGTCCTTGACGATGACGATCGATGGTGGCACCTGTGTGAGCTCGAGCGCCCGCGACACGATCGGCAGGTACTCGACGGTGCGTCCCGGCTCGAGTCCACCCGAGGCCGTCACGACGGCAGCCGGCTCGGCGTCGTCGATCCGGGTGGCCAACTCCGGCGCGGCGAAGCCGCCGAACACCACCGAGTGCACGGCGCCGATCCGCGCGCAGGCCAGCATCGCGATCGCCGCCTCCGGGATCATCGGCATGTAGATGATGACCCGATCACCGGTGCCGATCCCGCGGGCGGTCAGGACCCCGGCGAATCGCGACACCTCGTCCAGCAGTTCCCGGTATGTGTAGGTCCGGGTCTGACCCACCATCGCCGAGTCCCAGATCAGGGCCGTGCGGTCTCCGTGTCCGGCCTCCACGTGCCGGTCGAGCGCGTTGTAGGAGGTGTTCAGCATGCCGTCGGGGAACCAGCGGTAGAACGGTGCCGCGCTGTCGTCGAGGGCTCGGGTCGGCGGTGCCACCCAGTCGATGGCTCCGGCGGCGTCGAGCCAGAACGTCTCGCGATCATCACGTGCCTGCGCAAAAGCATCGCCGTATCGGCCCATCGTCTACGCCCATCCCTCTCGCTCGCCGCCCGTGCATCCGCATCCGCGGTCCATGTTCGCTTCGAGGTTAACGATGTGACCGTTGCCACGGCGTTGCTTCGGCCGCGGCAGGCGTCGACTCAGTCGAGATACTTCTCGACGACCTCGGCGGGACGCACCGACGCATCGTCTGGATCGGCCCCCGCGTCGCGTCGACCCTGTCGCTGCCGGAGTAGATCCCAGCACTGGTCCAGGGAGACCTCGAGCTCCTGGAGTCGGTTGTTCTCCTCGGCCCGGGTGATCTCACCGCGGCCGAACTTCTCGCGGAGTTCGTGCTCTTCGGAGATCAGTTCGGTGATGTGCTTGTGGATGGACTTGTCCGTGGCCATGTCTCCCACGGTAGTCCGCGAAGGACAGGCGAGCCCGCGAACGGGTCCGAAGATCGATCGGCCGTGCTCTTACCTCGACTGACTTCAGTCTTCCCGCTCAGTACAACCACTTCCGGAACTCGGTCTCCTCGAAGGCCTTCTCCAGTTCGGCCTCGTCGAGTTCGGGCAGCACGGCCTTCGTGATCTTCGCGGTGCTGGGCAGTGCATCCGGTGTCCAGGTGTCCGGTCGCCACAGGTCCGATCGCAGGAACGCCTTGGAGCAGTGGAAGAAGACCTCCTCGACCTCCACCTCCAGTGCAAGGATCGGGCGCTGACCCTTCACCGCGAGATCGTCGAAATAGTCGGCGTCGTCGACGATCCGTGCGGCGCCGTTGATCCGGAGCGTGTCGCCCCGTCCGGGGATCACCGCGATGGTCCCGACGTGCGGGTTCTCCAGCACGTTCAGGTACCCGTCGACGCGCTTGTTCCCCGGACGTTCCGGGATGGCGATGTGTCGGTCGTCGATGACGTGCACGACCTTGCCCGCGGGGTCGCCCTTCGGGGAGACGTCGAGCCGCCCGCCGGCGTCGGAGGTGGCGAGAAAGACCATCGGACACGCAGTCAGCCAGGCGATGTGCACGCGGTGCAACGACGGACGCACCTTCTCCACGACGGTCGGATGAGGGTGGCCGACGATCTCACGCAACTGTTCCGGGGTCGTGATATCCACACCACCATGGTGGCATCACCAGTGACATGAACGGCAACGGCCCGTCGACCCCGCCAACCGACGCCGTTTGCCTGCGGTGAGGCCGGGTATCCGCAAGCCATGAGCACAATGTCCAAGGCCCTGTACAAGCCGCTGTCGATCGCCACGAGCGTGCTCGGTGGCGTCGTCGCGGGCGCTGCCTTCGGTCAGGTCTGGAAACGGATCACCGACGACCGGGAGGTGCCCGATCCGAAGGATCTCCAGCACAGTACGGCGGAGGTCCTCGCCGGAGCCGCTCTGCAGGGCTTGATCTTCGGATTGGTCCGCGCGGCGATCGACCGGGCCGGGGCGAAGGGGTATCGGGCTGTGACACACGAGAACCCTCAGTGAACAACCGGCTCTGATCAGGGCGAACACCCTTGTAACGCGCCCACGCGGACTATCGTCGACCCATGGACCAGTCCGCCTTCTACGGGGTCGTCGCCGCGACGAACTTCACGCTTCTGGGTTTGTGGTGGGTCGCGATCAAGGACCGCGACGACCTGAACGGGTCCACCGGTCCCGGCCGGTCCATGGCCTACCTGGTCTCCCTGCAGTTCGTCATCCCGGCAGCGGTCTCGCTACTGGCCCAGGTCGCTCCCGACATCGCGGCGATCTGGCGCTTCGCCTTCGCGGTGGCGGGTTTCCTGGGTGCCATCGGGGTTGCGTTGCTGGCCAATCAGTTCGCCCGTCTGAGGGCGTCGACGGTCCTGCCGTGGGTCTTTGCCGTACTCGGGGTACCCCTCTACCTGGCAGTCGCGCTGGGCGCCGTCTGGCCGGGTTTGTCCGGGGCGCTCGGACTGGCTCTGACGCCCATCGAATTCGAGGGTCTGCTGATCTGCCTGATCGTGATCCTCGGGGTGCAGGAGGCGTGGTTCGTGACGATGACGCCGCGGCGCAACAGCGACGCGATCCACAACCCCGCGGAAAGCGAAAGGCCCTGACCGACTTGATGTTGCCGGTCAGGGCCCTTCCTCGTAGCGGGGACAGGATTTGAACCTGCGACCTCTGGGTTATGAGCCCAGCGAGCTACCGAGCTGCTCCACCCCGCGTTGGTGAACACCACGTTACACACACGCTCACGACGGATGCAAATCGCCTCCGATACCGCCGACGAGCTGCGAAAACAGGTGTGACCGCGGACACCTTCAGCAGCTGACGGCCATCACTTCTCGTGCACACCCATCAATGCCGCGAGCTGCTGG
>NZ_JASXSI010000038.1 GCF_030315685.1 Gordonia sp. ABSL11-1
CTTAGTCGGTGACGATGGCCTCCTCGAGAACCATGTCCTGGCCGTTGAAGGTGCGTACCTCCTTCGGCGGTGGGCGTCGACCGCACGCCGATGCGAACGGACGGCGAGTTCGTCTTGTTCTGTCCGTCCGATGTCATAGCGCTTGCGCAGGTTCTCGGCGGTCTCGATCATCCCGCCCGGCACCGGATGGCTGTCGCCGCCGGCAGTCAGACGGCCGCGGTCGAGGCGATCCATCAACTCGACACCGCCCTGTCGGATTCCGGTCCGCAACCCCACCGCGTAGTGCTCGACATTCGACATCGATTCCGCACCACCGGCGATGACGAGTCGTGCACCGCCCGTGGCGACCTGCGCGGCACCGTTGAGCACCGCCTGGAGCCCGGAACCGTATCGACGGTCCACCTCCCATCCCGGGTACTCCGACGCCGAGTCCGGCGTCGAGGGCCGCGATACGACCGATGGCCGGGGACTCCCCGTTGGCATACCCCTGCCCGAGGATGACGTCGTCGACGTCGCCCTCACCCAGCCCGGTGCGCGCGGTCAGTTCGCGCAGCAGACCGGTGGCCAGGTCAGTGACGGGCAGTGCTGCCAGCGCGCCACCCATCCGACCGACGGGCGTTCGGAGTGGCGAGCAGATGACGACACCGGTTCCAGAGCTCACGCCTCCCGGACGCCCGCCGTTTCGCTGACCGTGTCCAGAATCGCGCCGACCGTGTCCAGATCAGGTCAGCCGCGATCAGTAACCGAGGAACGCGTCCGTATGCACCCGCCAGAACTGCAGACGGGTTGACGGATCGATGCGTCGGACGACACCGGCCGTCGACCTGACGAACCCCGGGCTCCCCGAAATGTAGAACTGTGACGGCCGTTGGGCGCCGACCAGGTTCCGAATCAGGTCGTCGTCGACCCCGTCAGCACCCGCGCCGGTCTCCACCACATGCACCGACGCCCCCGATTGACGCGCTGCATCGAGCATGTCGTCATACACGCGACGATCGGCGCCCCGGACGACGTGGATCACGGTGAACCGGCCGAGGTCGCCGCCGATCGACATCGCCGACATGAGCATCGAGCGGAAGGGAGTGATCCCGATCCCGGCGGCGAGCAGGATGATCGGCGTGTCCGGCCTCGACCTCCGGAGGACGAAGTCGCCTCCGGAGGAATCCAGATACAGCCGTCTGACGTCTCCGTCGATCAGCGCCCGCTTGACGTGCGACGGCGTCTCGCCCGTCGTGAACGCGAACCGGACCTCGTCGGCGCCGGGTGCCTCGGCGTACGAGAACACCCGTCTGGATCGGTGCCAGAGTGGACGCGACCATGCGGGGGCGCTCAGCAGGGCCCACTGCCCCGGCGCGAAGGAGAGCGAGGTGGGCGCGACGAGGATCAGCTCGTAGGTGTCGTCGGCGATGAGCTGGGCCCGATCGGCGGGAAACCGGGCCCGATCGGCGAAGGTGAGAGACACTCGGCCCGACGGCGACCGCGTCGCCACCCGGACGACGAAGGCATACAGCGAGCCGACGAGCAGTGCGATCTCGGGGACGAACTCGATGCTGAACGCGTCGGAGACCGGGATCGACACCTGCCAGTACATGAGGACACCGACGACGGCCGCATAAACGAGCCGGTGCAGACGCGTGGTCGGCGAGCTCAGGGGTTCCGGCAGCATGATCGCCGCGACGAAGAACGTCGGGCTCGAGATGTACCAGAACTGCAGCGACTGACCGCCTTCGGCCAGTTCGAGCACCCCCATGCTCGCCAGCGATGCGAGCAGGAAGACGACGACCAGCCGCCATTCGCGCAGCGCAGTCACCAGCAGCACACCGATCACCATCATCGGGATCAGCAGCGGTTCCGCCGCGATCCACCAGATCGGGTATCCGATCCCGCCGACCTCGGCGTAGGCAAGCGCATACACGACCACCGCCCCCGCGACGGCCGGATTGACGATCAACCGACGACGCCATGCCAGAACATATTTCGACGCCGCCGCGGCCACCGCGCCGACCGCGACCGTCAGCGCGGTCTCCCGGTCGCTCACCCCGGGCAGGATGAAGAACAGGATGAGGCCGGTGATCAACCAGGAATCCGCCCCGGGCGGGACACGGACGACGGCCGCGCAGACATACGTCACCGCACCGCTCACCGTGACCGCGATCAGCAGCGACAACGCCAGTTGACCTGGTGTGAAAGCGAATTCGTCGTCGGTGGCCGACACCACGAACGACGCGACGGCCAGCGCGACCAGTGCGAGCAACACGGCACGATGCGAGGTCAGCCAGCTCGGGATCACGCGGTTCACAGGAACAACTCCAGCCCTGGGATGTCGGTGTGCTCGACGCTCCCGTTGCGTCGGATGGTCACGTGATGGAACCCCGCGGCGTGAAAGTCGAAGTCGGCGCGCAGGATCGACGCCGGGGTGAAGAACAGCGCAGTCGCCAGCCCGTCGGCGGTCATCGTGTCCGGGGCGATGACCCAGGTCGCCAACACCTCCCGTGCGGGCGAGGCGGTCCGCGGATGGACGATGTGATGCCAGTCCGCCCACGCGCGCCGATTGGCCGCCGAAGCACAGATCGCACCGGCACTCAGCTCGACGACACCGACGGCCTTGGTCGGGTCGAGCGGATGCTCCAACGCGATCCGGACCGGACTGTCGGACACGATCCGCATGTCCCCGCTGCCGTCGACGATGTAGGCACAGACCTCGTCGTCGAGGATCGACGCCACCCGGTCGACCGCGAAACCCTTTCCGGCAGCACCGACGTCGAGGAGGGCGGGGGTACGGATGTCGAGGACACCATCGTGGGATGCCAGCACCTCCTCCCACGTGGGAGCGGGCCGGATCGTCGTCTTCGGCGACAGCGTGCTGTCGGCGTCGTATCCGGCGTCGTCGAGCATCTGCCCTACCATGGGTGTGACCGCCCCGCCGGTGAGTTCGTAGAGCCGCCGATACCAGTCGACGAGTGGCTGATCGGACTGTGCGATCGGATACGAGCCCGCAGTGCAGGCCATCTCGGCGACCTGCGAGTCGTCACGGAACCTCGACCAGGTGCGGTCGATACGTTCGAGCTCGTCGAGGACCTTGTGCTGCAACGCTTCCGGCAGCGGCTCCGGGGTGGTGATCTCCCACCGCGTGCCGAGCGCCTCGAAGTCCCAGTCGTGGGCGGTCGGCGTCACCGTGGTGTCAGGCCCGGGCCTGGGTCTTGATCTGGTCGATGGCGTCGTCGAAACCGGTCGACGTCAACGACGATCCGGCCACCTTGTCGACGTCGATCTCATCGATGCTCTTGCCGATCACCAGCGCGTCGATCCCACTCGCGAACTTGCCCTGGAACTCCTTCGACGTCCCCTTGGTCTGGCTCGTGTCGAGGCTCAGTGCGGTGATCACATTGTTCGACAGGGTCACCGTGACGCCGACCTGCTGCGGCCCGCCGGGTGAGACGTAGTTCCCGGTGGCCGAGTACTCCCCGTCCTTGTACGTGTCGTCGGCGGCGTCGTCCTCGGCGCTCGTGGCGGCGGCGGCGGACTCGGTCACCGTCGTCGAGGAGTCCGACGAGTCATCCGAGCCACAGGCGCCGGCTACGAGCCCGACGGTGGCGAGTGCCGCGGCGACGCCTACGGTCCGATTCAAGGGAGTTTTCCGGGTCATGTGTCCGATTTTGCACGACGACAGAACTGACGACCACTCCGAACGCCGATCGACAGGTAATCCTCAGGTGAACAGGTCAGCGGCCGGCGGCCGCGATCCTCGCCTGGATGGCGTCGACGAACACGTTCTGGATGTCACTCGGGGTCTTGGCGACGTAGGTCGTCCCACCGGTGGCGTCGGCGATCGCCTTGAGCGCGTCGGTGTCCGCGTCCTCGGAGATGCCGATCGTCAGGACGAGGACGGGGCGAGCCGGGTCCTCGAGATCTTTCAGATCCGCCAGCAACTCATCGAGTCCGATGCTGTTCGGATCCTCGTTCTGCCCGTCGGTCATGATGATGACCGAGTTCGAGTAGTTGGGGTCGTAGCTGTTCTGGACCTCTTTGAATGCCGCAAGGGTCGTGTCGTAGAGGCCGGTGCCGCCGCCGAGCTGCGACGGGGACAGACCCTGCCGCACTGCGCGCGCCAGCTCCTCACGATGGGTGCCGCCGTTGACCGCAGGCGCGTCGAGACGCCGGATCGGCAACATCCACTTCCAGTCCTGGCTCGGCCCTCCCTTGTCGATGCTGAACGCCCAGCCGCCGATCTCGGAGTTGTTCGGGAACAGCTTGAGTCCTTGCATCGATGCATCGATGAGCAGTCCCGCGCGGGTGGTGCCACCGGCCGGAGCGGCCATCGACCCCGACGTGTCCTCGACGACGAGCGTGCGGATGGGTACACCGAGGACCTGCCACTGGCGGATCGCCTTGTCGACCTCGGTGGGGTCGTCGAGCCCGAGGACCTTGACCTGCCCGACGCCGGCGCCGTCCGGCAACGGTGCGCCCTCGGCATTGCGGTAGCCGGCTCCGTTGAGGGCCTTCTGTCCGTCGGCCGAGCTCAACCTGTCGACCAGGGTCTTGCCCGCCTCGGCGGCGACGTCACGTCGCGCCGACGACGCGGTGTTCACCATCGGGTAATCCAGCATCACGGTGCCGTCGGCGGGCACCGATGCCTTGAGTTCCGATCCCGGATGTGTCTTCGTGAACAGCAGATACTGCTGCTCGGTGGTGATCACCGGGACGTCGGAGGTGTTCGCCAGATTGAGTCGGGTGCCCTCGTTGTCGTTGGCCAGACGGGCGTTGTTCTGCTGGACGGCCAGAACTGTCATGGCCTCGGTCAGCTGTCTCTCGCTGAGGTTCTTGTTGTTCACCTCGGCGAGCGCGCCGACGATGGGTGCGTCACCGGTGCTGGTGTCGATGGGGCTACCGGTGCGCAGGTCCGGCAACTTCATGACGTCGACCCAGCTGCCGACCTCCGGGACGTCCTTGCCGGCGACGACGGTCGGTGACGTCGCGATCGACGGCGCGACCAGGTTCAGATCCTTCCGCACCTGGGTGGTGACCCGGCGGGCCTGGATCTGCGAGTCGGACACCCACAGGTCCGGGGTCTTGTCACCACTGGTCAGCTGCCCGGGCACCTCGGCACCTGCCACGCCGTTCACGTCGTAGTCGAAGCACGAGTCCTCGGAGGCCTGCTGTGCGACGGTGCGCAGCGCGCCCGTCATCGCGGGATCGGAGGCGATGGTGACCGATTCACGATCACCGCAGCCGACGGCGCCGGTACGCCACAGCACGACGCCGGTGACGAGGGCCGCGACGACGATCAGCGCGGCCACACCCCACAGCCAGCCGCCACGTCGGCCGGTGGATACGCGCCGGTGTTCGAACCCGAATCCGTCGTCGGCACCGCCGCGTCTGCCGTTGCCACGGGCCGCCCGGGCATCGATCGGACCGCTCGCAGGCATGTCGATCGGACCCGTGCGCGAGGCACGTTGCGGCCCGGTCTGTTCGGCCCCCACCTGTCGCTGCGGCCCGGTACCCGATCGATCCGCGCCCTCCGGCCGATCAGCGCCTGAACTGTGACGCCCCATCGCCGTCCCCCCTGTTTGCTGCCCCGTTGTGAATTCAGCTGTAGACCTCGCGGAACGTCGACAACGACTTCCGCAGATCCCCGGATACCGCCATGGCCGCGGCCTTGCCCGCGGGCCCGATCAACGGCAACCCACCCAGATCAACAGTGAAGGTTACTGTCGAACCATCGTCTTTGGGAACAATGCCCAACTCGAGCTTGGCCTTGACCCCGCCCTTGCCGTTCCCCTTCAGACGCACCTGCTCGTACGGACGGTACTTCTCGATCGTCCACTCGAACCGGATGCGGGTTCCCTTGACCTTGACAACCGACGCCAGCTTGACGCCCTCGGCGAGCTCGTCCGCCGTCGGCACCGTCGAGCGCCAGCCGTCGTGGAGCACCAGCCACTCGGAATAGCGGGTCAGATCCGACGCCGCCGTCCAGGTATCTTCGACAGACAGGTCCACATCGATGGAGTCACTCGTCTTGGCCATGGTCAGTGAGCCTAGCGTCAGCGCTGATGCGCGAGCCCTGCTGGGCACCGTTCTGGTCGGTCACGGCGTCGCGGCACGGATCACCGAGGTGGAGGCGTACGGCGGTCGGGACGACCCTGCATCGCACGCCTACACCCGCACCCCGAGGTCGGAGATCATGTACGGACCGGCGGGGCGACTGTATGTGTACCGAATCCATGGTCATTTCTGCGCCAACGTCGTGACCGGTCCCCGCGAGCAGGGGTCGGCGGTGCTGATCCGCGCCGGAGAGGTCCTCGACGGTCTGGATCTGGCCCGCCGACGACGGCCCACGTCGAAGGGCGATCGTTTCCTGGCACGGGGCCCGGGCAATCTCACCCGCGCCCTCGGCATCACCATGGCCGACCTCGACAGCGATCTCGACGGCGGGGCGCCGGTCTGCCTGCTGCGGTCACGGGCACCAGACCGTCGATCGGTCAGTGCGGGCCCCCGCGTCGGTGTGCGACTGGCCGCCGACGTCCCGTGGCGATTCTGGATCACCGACGATCCGACCGTCTCCGCGTACCGCCGTCACGCGCGTGCCGGGGCCAGCCCGGCCAAGGGATCGTGACGCGCCTCCGCTGGCACTCCGGGGCTCCTCAGGGATCACAACAGATACATCACCCGATCACTGAGAAGCGAGCGTGCGTGCGTCACGAAGGGCGTACCACTACTGCGGCGGATTGTCCTTCGGTGCTTCAGGTTTCGGTGCTTCGGGTTTCGGTGCTTCGGGTTTCGGTGCTTCGGGTTTCGGGGGCGCGGGATTGCCGGGCGCGGGATTCTGCTGCGGGGCGTCCTGCGCGCCGACAGCCTTCTTCACCGCGTCCTGCGCCTTGTCGACGTGGGAGGAGTACTTGCCCTTGGTCGCCTTGTCGATGGCGTCGCCACCCTTGTCGATCAGACTCGGGTTGCCCTTGAGCGCAGCTTTGGCCTTGTCCACCAGCCCTTTGAGATCCATGGCCCGAGTCTAGGCCATCTCACGATCCGTGCGCCGGGCCGCAATCCGCGGGACGACGCGGGAGACCGCCTCGACCGCGACGATGCCGACGGCAGCGGAGATGAACGCCACCGACAGCATCTGCATGTTCGACGAGTCCAGCTTGAACATGTGTTGCGTCCACGGCCAGGCGAAGATGATGACGTAGGCCGCGGCCGAGACGGCGATCAGCACGACCTTCCACCACGTGTACGGACGGGCCACGACGGCCAGCACGTAGAGCGCGACCGCGATCAGGGTGATGAGGGTCGCGGTCGCCGCCTGTGTCTGCACCGGGCTCAGATCGACGGCATCCTTCGACCCGATCTCGACGCCGGCGCCACCCGGATTGACGATCACGTACGTCACGAATGCACAGAGGCCGACGATGATCCCGTTGGGCACCGCCTGCGACAGCACACGTCGGACGAATCCCGACCGCGCCCGTTCGTTGTTCGGTGCCAGGGACAGGATGAACGCCGGGATACCGATGGTGAACCAGGCCGAGATGGTCACGTGGATCGGCTGGAACGGATAACTCAGCGACCCGTAACCGAAGAGCTCCCCGAACAGGCCGCCGAGTCCGACGAACAGCGCGAGCAGGACGGCGTAGACGGTCTTGGTGAGGAACAGGTTCGAGACCCGCTCGATGTTGCCGATCACCCGGCGGCCCTCGCCCACCACGTACGGGAGGGTCGCGAACTTGTTGTCCAACAACACGATCTGCGCCACCGATCGCGCCGCTGAGCTGCCCGAACCCATCGCGACGCCGATGTCGGCGTCCTTCAGTGCGAGCACGTCGTTGACGCCGTCCCCGGTCATCGCCACCGTGTCGCCGACGGATTGCAACGCCTTGACCATGGAGCGTTTCTGATCAGGACGGACCCGGCCGAAGGTCACACCGTTGTCGATGACCTCGGCGAGTTCACGTTGGTCGGTCGGCAGCGAGCGCGCGTCCACCGACGTCTCGGCGGAGCCCAGTCCGAGTGACGCCGCGACCGCCCCCACCGACGTCGCGTTGTCGCCGGAGATCACCTTGACGTCCACCCGCTGACTGGCGAAGTACTCCAACGTGTCCCGCGCGTCGGGCCGCACCCGCTGTTCGAGCACCACCAGTGCCACGGGGACCGCGGAGCCGGGCGCGACCGCACCGGGCGCCGGCTCGGTGTCGACCGGCACGTCGGTCCGCGACAGCAGCAGGACACGAAGCCCGGTGGCGCCCAGCTCGTCTGCCATCGCCGCAGGCTCGCTGTTGGGGTCGAGCAACACGTCGGGTGCGCCGATCAGCCAGTTGCCCACGTCGTGGCCCGCGCTGTCGCGGAACGACATCCCGCTCCACTTCTTGGCCGACGTGAACGGCTCGACGGCACTGACCGACCACGCGGGCGGTGTGGGATGGGCCTCGGCCAGCGCCAGCATGCTCGCGTTCGGCCGCGGGTCGTGCGCGGCCAGCGAGGCCAGGACGTCGTCGAGGTCGGGCTGCGGGTCGTCGGCCACCGAGCGGATCTCGGACAGGCGCATGCCGTTCTCGGTCAGCGTGCCGGTCTTGTCGGCGCAGACGACGTTCACGCGCGCCAGACCCTCGATCGCCGGCAATTCGTTGACGAGGCATTGGCGTTGGCCGAGCCGGACGACACCGACCGCGAATGCGATCGAGGTCATCAGGACCAGGCCCTCCGGGACCATGGGCACGAGCGCGGCGACCATGCCCAGCAGGGATGCACGAATCCCGTTCTCGCTGATGAACAGCTGGTTGACGATCGTCAGCACGCCGGCCGGGATGAGCAGCCAGGTGATCACCTTCAGGATCTGGTCGATGCCCGATCGGAGTTCGGAGGAGACGAGCGTGAACTTGGACGCCTCCGAGGCCAGTTGCGCTGCGTACGCCTCCGCTCCGACCTTGGTGGCCCGGTAGGCGCCGGAGCCGGCGACGACGAAACTCCCGGAGAGGATCGGGTCACCTGGCGCCTTGTCGATCGGGTCGGCCTCACCGGTGAGCAACGATTCGTCGACGTCGAGGGCGAGCGCCTCGATCACCTCACCGTCGACGACGACCTGATCGCCGGCACCAATCTCGATGATGTCGTCGAGTACCACCTGATTCGGCGGCAACGCGACGACCTGACCGTCACGTCGCACCATCGGTTCGGTCTGACCCACGATGGCGAGCTTGTCGAGGGTCCGTTTCGCCCGGATCTCCTGGATGATGCCGATGCCGCTGTTGGCGATGATGAGCAGTCCGAACAGCCCGTTGATCAGCGAGCCGGTCGAGGCGACGATGGCGAACAGGACACCCAGGATCGCGTTGATCCGGGTGAAGACGTTCGCGCGGACGATGTCGGCGACCGAGCGGCCGGACCGATCAGGCAGATCGTTGACCTTGCCAGCCGCGACGCGCTCGTCGACCTCCGCCCTGCTCAGACCCCGATTGCTCGCGGTCTCCTCGGACAGCTGGGTCACGCGGATGCCTCCCACCACGCAGGATTCCGCATCGCGGTGCCCGTCCGGTGGACGACGTCGACGCCCCCGCCCGGCGGCGGCACGACGACCGTCGACGTATTCGCCTCCGCCGACGGCAGCAGCCGTGCGATGGGGTCGGCCCAGGAATGACGGGCCAGGTTGAAGGTCCCCCAGTGGATCGGGATCATGACGGCGTCGCGCACCCGGTCACCGGTGAGCATCCGGTGCACGGCGATCGCCTCCTCGGGGTTCACGTGCACCTCCGGCCACAGCGGGTCATAGGCACCGACGGCGATGAGCGTCAGGTCCACCGGGCCGACCCGTGTGGTGATCTCCTCGAACCGGTCGGAGAACCCGGTGTCGCCGGAGAAGAACATGCGATGCGACGGCCCCGCCACCACCCAACTCGACCACTGGGTCAGGTTGCGGCTCAGGCCACGGCCCGAGAAGTGTCGCGCCGGGCAACACGTGAACGTCAACGACGTGCCACCGACGACGATCGTGCGCTCCTCCCACCAATCGGCCTGCTCGATGCGGTCGGCGGCGATCCCCCACGCGATGAGATGGGCACCGACACCGATCGCGGTGACGAATCGCGTGTGCGGCGCACGCTCGGCGAGATCGACGACAGTCGCCATGTCCAGATGGTCGTAGTGGTCGTGACTGATCAGCACGACGTCGACCGGGGGGAGGTCCGCGACGCTCGCGGGCGCGGCGTGCATGCGGGCCGGACCCACGAGCTGCGACGGGGAGCAGCGCGCGCTGAACACCGGATCGGTGAGGATCCGCACGCCGTCGAGTTCGACGAGGACCGACGCGTGACCCAGCCAGGTGGCCCGGAGGTCGCCCGCCTCCTCGGCGAAGTCCGGTCGCAGCACCTCGACCGGCCGACGCGGGCGACCAGGTCTGCGGGCCATGTCGAGCACCACCCGGAGATCGGCGTCGACCTGGGGCTCGGCGGGTTCCAGATTGCGGAAGGCGCCGTCCCGCTCGTAGGGCGAGCCGATGGTGAAGCGTCGGATGTCGGCGCTGTCGGCGCCGAGCGCCCGCGCGGCCGGAAGGCCACGCCGGGCGAGGCCCGCGGTCAGGACGTCGGCCGCGGAGATCCCGGCCGTGGCCAGCGTCGATGCAGCGCGCTGGGCCAGTTGCGTACTCGTTCGGCCGGTCGTCGAGGTCACGGACTAAAGAGTAATGCTCGACGGTGTCGGGTGACCGCGATCGGGGTGTGTCGGAGGCGTCGATGTCGGGCGCGACAGCTCCCCGGGACCGCCCGCGGACGCACCGGACAATTCACCCGGCCAACTCACATACCCGCAGTTACATGCACTGATAGGCTTCGGCGAACATGTTCACCGCATGTGCAGGTCACATGTCGGCATGGGGGTAGTCCGAAGTTGGCACGAATGTCAGTCCACGAACGTCGATCGGCGCTCATCGAAGCCGCGTACCGCGTGATCGCCGATCACGGTGTCGAGGGTGCGACCACGCGGCGGATCTGCGCGCACGCGAACATGCCGCTCGCGAGTTTCCACTACGCGTTCGACAGCCGAACGGCGCTGCTGTGTGCCGTGATGGACACCGCCGTCCCGTCCGACATCAACCGGATGCTCGAGTCGATCCTGCCGATGGTGGTGGACGAGGGACAGGGCCGCGAGGCGATGCAGAAGAACATGCGCTCACAACTCGAGGCGTTCTACTCGCTGCTCAAGGCTGATCCCGGTCGTATGCAGGCGACCATCTCGCTGGGCATCTACGCGCACAACCATGCCGAGTTGCAGCGCGTCGGCAAGCAGATGTACGAGCGGCTCTACGAGGTCGCCACGCTGGGTCTCGACGCCTCGGCGCAGCGCGCCGCCGTCCGATGGCGTACGCCGGTGGAGAGCCTGGGCCCGGTCATCATCGCGGCGACCAACGCCATCACCCTCACGTATCTGAGCACCTCCGACGACGACGCCGTCGGCACGATCATCGAAGCGTCGACCGCCGCGCTGATGACCTATGTCACCGAGGACTGACCGGCCGATCTGGGAATCCGACCCTGCGCAGTACTGGACGGGATTCGACGACGCGGTGCGCGCGGCGGGCCTCGACGGGCCGGTCCTGGCGCTCGACCGGACCGCCCTGCGGCACAACATCGCTGACCTCCGCGCCCGCGCAACGGGTGTCCCGATCCGGGTGGCCAGCAAGTCGTTGCGGGTGCGATCGGTGATCGAGACGATCCTCGGACTCGACGGGTTCGCGGGTGTACTCGCCTTCGATGTCGACGAAGCACGATGGCTGGCAACGGCTTCCGACGTCACCGATGTCCTGCTCGGTTACCCGTCGGTGCGGCGCGGGGCGCTCACACGACTGCTCTCCGACGACATCGCGCTCAGGCGCGTCACCCTCCTCATCGACGACATCGACCAACTCGACATCATCGACGCGCTCGCCTCCCCCACCCGGCGACCGGTCATCCGGGTCGCGATCGACCTCGACGCCTCGACCCGACTCGCCGGAGGCCGTGTGCATCTGGGCGTCCGACGCTCACCGGTGCACGACCCGTCGGAGGCACTCGCGCTCGCCCGTCACATCGACGGACGCGCGGGATTCCGGTTGGCCGGCGTCATGTCGTATGAGGCACAGATCGCCGGACTGGCCGATCACGTCGCTGGTAAACCCCTCCGCAACAGAGCGATTCAGATGATGCAGCGGCGCTCGATGGACGAACTGCGCTCTCGGCGCTCCGCTGCCGTCGCGGCGATCCGCTCGGTGGCCGACCTGGAGTTCGTCAACGGTGGCGGCACCGGGTCACTCGAGGCCACGGCGCAGGACGACTCCGTCACCGACATCGCCGCCGGCAGTGGCTTCTTCGGCGGACACCTGTTCGACGGGTACGCACACTTCCGGCCCGCGCCCGCGATGGCGTTCGGGCTGGACGTCGTGCGGCGCCCCGCGTCGGGGATGGTGACGTGTGCCGGCGGCGGCTGGATCGCATCCGGACCTCCGGGCACCGACCGGTTACCCACGCCGGTGTGGCCGATCGGATTACGCTACGTCGGCACCGAGGCCGCCGGCGAGGTGCAGACTCCGCTGCGCGGCACGGCAGCGGACGGACTCTCCGTCGGCGACCGGGTCTGGTTCCGGCACACGAAGTCCGGCGAGGTGTGTGAACGGTCGACGACGGTCGCGGTGATCGACCGAGACGAGTCGGGCGCACGCGTGGTCGTCGACACGGTGCCGACCTACCGTGGTGAGGGGAAGTGCTTTCTGTGACGTGGCGGAACTGGGGTGGAACCGAGGTGTGCGCGCCCAGTGCGACCCTGTGTCCGACCTCCGCCGACGACGTGGCTGCGATCGTCGTTCGGGCCGCCGACGACGGGACAACCGTCAAAGCAGTCGGATCCGGGCACAGCTTCTCCGGAGCCGCCGTGACGAGCGGTGTGCACGTCGACCTCTCCGCACTACGTGGCCTGACGGGTGTCGACGCCGACGCGCGGACGGTGAGCCTCGCCGCGGGCACACGACTGCACGAGATCCCCGACCTGCTGGCCCCGCACCGTCTCGCCATGGCCAACCTCGGCGACATCGACCGACAGACCGTCGCCGGCGCCACCTCGACCGGCACCCACGGCACCGGACTGCAATTCGGGGGTATCAGCACGCAGATCGTCGGCGCCACACTGGTGACCGGGACCGGGGACGTCGTCCGGCTCTCGAGCGACGACGTGGAACTCGATGCGGTCGCCCTCGGGTTGGGGGCCCTCGGCATCCTCACCGACATCACGCTCCGATGCGTCCCGGCGTTCGGCCTCCGCGCGGTGGAGACCACCGGTTCCGCCGACGACGCGATCGACGGCTTCCTCCACCGGGTCGCGGCGCATGATCATCACGAGTTCTACTGGTTCCCGCACACCGATTGTGCCCTGCTGAAGGCGAACACCCGGCTCGACGGGGACCTACCACCGGATGGTCCCGGCCGACTCCGTCGTTACGTCGACGATGAGCTGCTGAGCAACAAGGTCTTTCGCGCGCTGTGCGAGGTCGGCGCTCGCGCGCCGTGGGCGGTGCCCGGCATCGCCCATCTGTCGGGACGTGCATTGTCGGGGCGGACGTTCACCGATTCGTCGACCCGGGTGTTCGTGTCGTCGCGGACGGTGCGCTTCCACGAGATGGAGTACGCGATCCCGCTGGACTCGGTGCCCGACGCGATGCGTGAGATCCGTGCGATGATCGCTCGCCGACGTCATCGGGTGAGTTTCCCCGTCGAGGTACGCGCGGCAGCCGCCGACGATCTGATGCTCTCCACCGCGACCGGCCGGAACTCCGGCTACATCGCGGTCCACCGCTACCATCGCGACGACCCGACCGACTCCGCCGCCTACTTCCGTGACGTCGAGCAGATCCTGACCGCGTACGACGGCCGCCCGCACTGGGGCAAGATGCACACCCGCGACGCCGAACAGCTGCGCGCCGGGTATCCCCGGTTCGACGAGTTCCTCACCGTCCGTGATCGTTTCGACCCCGGCCGGGTCTTCGCCAATCCCTACCTCACTCGGACCCTCGGGGTGTGAACGGTCGGGCATCGAGCCGATGAATCGGCCCGCGGAGCTCGCGTAACGATCTCCCCGAACCGCCGTTGCGTTCGGCGATCAGTTGCGCGGCGATCGAGATCGCCACCTCCTGCGGACTGTGCCCACCCAGATCGAGCCCCAGAGGCGAACGGACGCGGCCGATCTGCTCGTCGGCGACCCCCGCTTCGACGAGCCGGCGCATCCGATCCCGATGCGTCTGACGGGAACCGAGCGCACCGACGAATCCGACAGCACCCGCGAGTGCGGCGGCCAGCGCGGGGACGTCGACCTTGGCGTCGTGGGTCATCACGCACACCACCGTCGTCGAACCTGTTCTGCCGGAGGAGATCTCGTCGGAAAGATAGCGATCCGGCCAGGCGACGACGACGTCGTCGGCGTCGGGGAAGCGTGCTCTCGTGGCGAACACCGGACGCGGATCCACGACCGTGACATGAAATCCGAGCGTCGCGCCGACAGTTGCGAGGGCACGGACGAAGTCGTTGGCGCCGACCAGGATGAGTCGTCGGGCGGGGGCGAAGGTCTGTACGAACGTGCGGGGCCGAGCGGTGCCGGGCGGCGGGCTCTCGGTCTCGTCGACGCCGACGATTCCGCTGCGCCCCTCGGCCAATCGATCGGCGACGTCGGCGTCGAGTCCCTGCCACGGCTCGTCGTCGTGCGGGTGGGTCAGACGCCAGTCGGGATGGGTGGTCAGCGTCGTCGCGAGCGCGACCGGGCGGTCGTCGTCGAGAGCCGAGATCAATTCGGCGAGTGGGGCGATGCGCGAGTCGTCGACACGTTCGACGAAGATCTCGATCTCGCCGCCGCAGGTCAGTCCGATCGCGATGCCGTCGGCATCCGTCGTCCCGAAACGTTCGGTCACCGCGTGTCCCGTCCGCAGGACGTCGGCGGCGGTGTGGACGACCGCCGAGTCGATGCACCCGGCCGACAGAGAGCCGATGATGTCGCCGTCGGCGGTGACGGCCATCGCGGCGCCGAGTTGTCGCGGCGCGGGGCCGCTGGTGGACACCACACGCGCCAACGCCGCCGGACCGTCGGCGAGACGATCCAGCAGCGTCGAGGCGAGGTCACGCATGGTCCCAGTGTCCCAGAGTCCGGCCCGATCGGCCGGATCCCGGGACCATGCGACTAGGTCGCGGGCTGGGCCGGCAGGACGTGCTCACCGGTCTTGTCACAGGAGAGTGCCAGCGAACTGATGTACTGCTTCTCCCCGTTCGGTCCGGGTACCGCCGAGGCGATCATGTCCGGACGTTCGAAGTCGATGCCGGTGACGCAGCAGGTCAGTCGCACGTCGGTCGGGTTGCCGTGCTCGTCGTACATCGGGATGTCGATGCCGTCGTCGGTACGCCGCAGGTAGTACTTGCCCTTGGTGGCGATGGCGATGATCGGCGGGAGAACCAACGCAAGCCCCAGGGCCACCAACGGCGAGTACGGCTGGATGGCGTCACCGAAGACGTGGAAGTACACCATGATCGACACGGCACCGGAGACGATCACCGACACGAACCCGACGGGGTTGACGTTGTAGAGCATTCCGCGACGGAACTCGGGCTGCTTCGGGGAGATCTTCAGCAGGTACTTGTTGATCGCGATGTCGGAGGCGACCGTCACGATCCAGGCGATCGCCAGGTTGGCATAGAAGTTCAGCAACTCGTTGAGGAAGCTGAACATGTTGGCCTCCATCAGCACGATCGCGATGGCGACGTTGAAGACCAGGAACACAAGGCGACCCGGGTAGGTCTTGGTGACGCGGGTGAAGCTGTTCGTCCAGGCCAGCGATCCCGAGTACGCGTTGGTGACGTTGATCTTCACCTGGCTGATCACCACGAGGATGACGGCCAAGGTCAGGGCCAACCAGTGCGGCATGAACTCTTCGTAGATCGCGAGGAACTGATGGACCGGCTCGTTGGCGACACCGGCCTGTTCGGCGAAGTTCATGATCAGATACACCGCCAGGAACAAACCCACGACCTGCTTGATCGCGCCGAAGATGACCCAGCCGGGACCGGCGGTCAGTACCGCGGTCCACCACTTGCGGCTGTTCTCCGGGTTCTTCGGCGGCATGAATCGGAGGTAGTCGATCTGCTCGGCGATCTGGGCGATCAGCGAGAGGCAGACACCGGCGGCCAGCATCGTGCCGGCGAACGAGACACCGTGTCCTGCTTGCCCATCCGTGCCACCGCTGAAGGAGAGGAAGTCGCCGATGGCGTCCGGATGCCTGATCACGAGGTAGAGGAACGGTGCCACCATCATCAGCAGCCACAGCGGCGTCGTCCACACCTGCAGCTTGGCGAGGGTGTTCATTCCATAGATGACCAACGGGATGATCAGCACGGACGACAGCAGATAGCCCAGCCACAACGGGATACTGAGTCCGAGTTTGAGTCCCTGCGCCATGATCGAGCCCTCGAGGGCGAAGAAGATGAAGGTGAACGAGGCGAAGATGACGTTCGTCAGCACCGACCCGTAGTAACCGAATCCGCTTCCGCGAGTGATCAGGTCGAGGTCGATGTTGAACCGGGCCGCGTAGTACGACAGCGGGTACCCGGTCAGCATGATCACCACGGCGAAGAACAGGATCCCCCAGAGCGCGTTGCCAGTGCCGTTCGCGATACCGATGTTGGCGCCGATGGCGAAGTCGGCGAGATAGGCGATGCCGCCGAGGGCGGAGATCGCGACGACTCCCGGACCCCACTTGCGGTAGCTCCGCGGCGCGAACCGCAGTGTGTAGTCCTCGAGCGACTCACGCGCCGCCGCGGCCTGCGCACCGGTCGCGATGATGCTGTGCTCCGCATTCTCGATATCGCCGACCCCGTCGGCGATACTCGTCTCTTTCGACATGCGTCTCCCTCGCAAGGTCATCGACCTCTTCGGGGGTGACGAGGCCTTTGATGAAGCTAGGGACGGGTCGTTTCGATCACTTGATCGGAATGTTTCGGACGTGAAAACTGCGATGCGACACGGTAAGTGGAGTCCCAAATGTCCGACTTATCGGTGTTGTCGACGATGCCGAGGGTCGGCGGTTGTTGACCGCACCCCCTTCGCCGCCGACCGTGCCCGGATTCTCGCCGAGCGGGTCCAGAATCTCGCCGAGCGGGTCTCGCTACGCTCGCGCGGCTACTCGACCAACAAACTGCTGACCGAGTAGCCACCGACCCGCCAGGCGAGGCGGCGTATCGAGATCACCGCGAAGATCCAGGGCCCGGTCGGCGAGATCCGGGGGCCGGCTCGGCGACGGGTCAGCGGCCGGTGAACCGCGGGACACGCCTCTCCACGCGCGCGGCCCGCCCCTCGGCGAGATCCTCACTCTCCCAGGCACGCATCATCGCGACCAGGCGATCGGCAGCGGGTTCGTCGCGGGCGCCGTCACCGTTGAGCACCATCTTGTAGTGCTGCAAGGTGAGTGGCGCGAGGTCGGCGATCGTCGCGGCCCAGTGCCGGGCATCATCGAGGTCACCGATCCGGTTGGCGAAGCCGAGGGTGTGTGCGCGATCGGCCGACAACGTGTCGCAGCCGATCAACATGCCCCGCGCCTGCCCCGAACCGACCAACGACACCAATCGACGAATCGTCCATTCGTCCACCGCGACGCCGATCTTGGCCGCGGGGATCCCGGCCAGCGCATCGGGCGCCATGACGCGCAGGTCGGCAGCCATGGCCAATTGGAGTCCGGCGCCCAGCGCCGAGCCGTTGAGGGCGGCGATCACCGGTACAGGCGTCGTCTCGATCTGCTGCAGGGTCGCGATGAGCCGGTCGAGGAACGTCCGGTCGTACACCGGGCCGGACAGGTCGGCACCCGCACAGAACACCGCGCCGCGCCCGGTGAGCACGATGGCGCGCGCCTGCGCCTCCACCGCCGCGGTGAACGCCTCGGAGAGTCCGTTGACCATTCCCTCGTCAAGCGCGTTCCGCTTGTCCGTCCGGTCGAGTTCGACGGTGACGACCGCACCGTTCGCAGACGAGTGAATCATGTGCCGAAGCCTACCCAGATGACAGACTGGGGCACTGTGGCCGCCCGAGATCCCGACCCGAGAACGAACGACCCCGAGGTCGACGCCGACTGCGACGTCCTCGTCATCGGCGGTGGTCAGGCCGGATTGTCGGCGGCCTACTTCCTGCATCGGTTCGGCCTCGACGACCGCTACCAGCTCCTCGACCACGCACCCGGCCCCGGCGGCGCGTGGCAGTTCCGCTGGCCGACGCTCACCCTCGCGTCGGCGAACAGGGTGCACGACCTGCCCGGGTACGGCCTGATCGAGGCGCTCGGCCGGGACTGCGACACGTTCCCCGCGGCGACGGCGGTCCCCGAGTACTTCGGTAAGTACGAGGAGAAATTCGACCTTCGTGTGCGGCGTCCGGTGAACGTGCGCACGATCGAGTACACCGACGACGGTTTCGTCGCGACACTCGGCGACGGTCGCGACATCACCTCGCGCACCATCATCAACGCCACCGGTACGTGGGAGCGCCCGTTCATCCCGCACATCCCCGGCATCACCGACTTTCGGGGACGACAGCTCCACACCCACGACTACGTGGGTCCCACCGAGTTCGCCGGGCAGCGCGTGCTGGTGGTCGGCGCCGGCATCTCGGCGGTGCAGCTGCTCATCGAGATCGCCCGCGAGGCACCGGGTGTCGAGACCTTCTGGTGTTCGCGGACCGAACCTGTCTTCGACTCGACACCATTCGATCCGGAGAAGGGTCGTCGGGCGGTCGCCCGGGTCGAGGAACGGGTGCGCGCCGGCCTGCCGCCCACCTCGGTCGTCTCGGTGACCGGCCTCGCTCTCACGCCGACGATCGCGGCCGCCCGCGACGACGGCATTCTCGCGTGGCGTCCGATGTTCACCCGCATCACCGAGACCGGGGTGTGCTGGGACTGCGGGCTCCCCGCCGGCCCACTCGCCGACGACGCCGGCGCGGGCACCGACCACCTCGACGTCGACGTCATCTTCTGGAACACCGGATTCCGCAGCTCACTCGATCACCTCTCCCGCCTACGGCTACGCACGCCCGGTGGCGGCATCACCATGACCGGGCGCCTGGCCACAACCGTGGCGCAGGACCCACGCATCCAGCTCCTGGGATACGGGCCGTCGGCGTCGACGATCGGAGCCAATCGGGCGGGGCGCGAGGCCGCCCGCAACGTCGCCGAACTCCTCTCCATGTAACGATTCGCGCTCACAGTTGACAAAGTGTTGTGTTTTCACAACACTCAATCGGGTGAGCCCTGTTCGGAGGGGCGAGAAGCTCCCGATCTTCAACCGCATCGGCGTGCTGCGCGCCGAGCGGAAGATGTCGAGGGCGCGGCTCGCCGAGCTGGTCGGCATCAACGTCCAATCGGTCGGTGCCCTGGAACGCGGCGACAACTACCCCAGCCTCGATCTCGCGTTCCGCATCTGCGCGGTCTTCGATCTCCCGGTCGAGGCGGTGTTCAGCCGTCACGAGTTCACCGCGATGTCGGTCGAGCTGTACCACCGGACCGCCGACCACCGACAACCTGACCGCGGAGGTGCACGATGAGAGATCCCCACTCGGCCATCCCGGAGGAGGCGACGCCGGCGTTGTGGCGCCGCTACGACAACTGGCGGGCCGAACGCCATCTGCGTTTCAACGAGAAGCACGCCGGCCGATTGCGCTCCTGGCGGAACCGTCGCGGTGCGCGGCGGCTGGTGCGCATCCAGGTCGCCTCGCTTGCTGTCGCCCTGATCGGTGCTGGAATGGCCTTCGGCACACCGTGGTTCGTCGTACCGTTCATCCTCGGCCTGGTCGGCTCCCTTGCAGTCCAGTACGCGCTGCGCGTCGTCACCGGCTCCGTTGCCGACACCCCGGTTCCGGCGCTCGACGAAATTCAGCTCGCGCAACGCAATTCGGCACGATCGATCGGATTCTTCGCGCTGTACACACTCATGTTCATCCCGTACGCGATCCTGATGATCCTGGGATCGCGCGACAGCGTGAGCGGCGACCTCGTCTCTGGCACCGGGATCCTGCAGATCACCCTGGTGGTCGCCGCCGTGGTCCTGCCGACGATGCTCACGGCGTGGTGGATGAACGATCCCGATCCCGAAGACCTGATCGGCGCAGAGCCACCGACACCGGAGACAGACCGTACCGCGACCGCTGGTACGGAGACAGAACCCACCGATACAGGACGGAGTCACCGATGAACGACCCGTTGATCGTCGACGGATTGCACAAGAGATACGGCGATCTGATAGCGCTGCAGGACATGACGTTCCAGGTCGCACCCGGCGAGCTGTTCGGGTTCGTCGGAAGCAATGGGGCCGGCAAGTCGACGACGATGCGGATCGTCCTCGGCGTCCTCGCCGCGGATGCCGGGCGGGTCGCGCTCGGAGATCGTCCGATCGATCTGCAGACCCGACGCAACATCGGCTACATGCCCGAGGAACGTGGCCTGTACCCGAAGATGAAGGTGGGCGAACAGCTGATCTTCCTCGCTCGGCTGCACGGCATGTCGTCGGAGGCGGCTCGGGACAGCATGCAACGGTGGACGACCCGACTCGGTGTGGACCATCGCATCGACGACGACGTCGCCGATCTCAGCCTCGGCAACCAGCAGCGCGTCCAGCTCGCGGCCGCGCTGATCCATGATCCGCAGGTGCTCGTCCTCGACGAGCCGTTCTCCGGCCTCGACCCGGTCGCCGTCGACGTGATGAGTGATGTGCTGAAAGAAAAGGCGGCCGAGGGCATCCCCGTCGTGTTCTCGTCGCATCAGCTGGATCTGGTGCAGCGCCTGTGTGACCGCGTCGGGATCGTCGCGCGGGGACAGATGCGCGCGCTCGGACGCGTCGACGACCTCCGGGCGCGCGAGGGCGTCACCCTCGAGGTCGTCGGTCCCCCGACCCACACGCGCTGGGCCGACGGCCTTCCCGGGATCGTGTCGGCGGATTACGCCGTCGACTCGGACCTGACCACGCTGCGGATCGACCCCGCCACCGCCGACGACCAGACCATCCTCGCGGCGGCGATGCGATCCGGCCCGGTGCACCGCTTCGCCACGTCGACACCGTCCCTGACCGAACTGTTCCGAGAGGTGGTCTCCGCATGAGCTCCCCGAACCCGACACCCCGCATGCCATCCGATCACGCGGCGGGTGCCGGTGCCGCCCAAGCGATCTGGCTGATCGCCGAACGTGAGATCGTCACCCGCGCGAAGACCCGCTCCTTCCTCATCAGTACCGGCCTGCTGATGGTGGTGATCATCGTCGGCGCCGTCGTCTGGTCGGCGTTCAGCGGCGGCGACGACGCCGATCGGGTCGGCGTCGTCGGACAGGACGCGACCCTCTCGTCGACGATCGAGGAGTTCGGCTCGGCCACGGGCACGTCGGTCGACGTGGTCACGGTGGCGTCGGCCGACGAGGCGCGCAGCAAGGTCGCCGACGGCGACCTCGACGCCGCTCTGGTCGCGGGATCGTCGACCGGACAGTTCGTCGCCATCTCGAAGAGCGGATTGAACCCCACGCTCGACGGGATCCTGCGGTCCTCGGTCGAGCAGGTCGGGTTGAGCCGTGCCCTGGCCGAGCGTGGAGTCGACGCCGCCTCGCTCCCGCGCGCAACGATCACCGTCGAACAGACGACGCCGGACAAACCCGATGAGGGACAACGCATCGTCATCGCACTCGTCGGCACCATCCTGCTGATCACTGCGATCATGATGGGCGGCTCGATGGTCGCCGTCGGTGTCGTCGAGGAGAAGACCTCGCGCGTGGTCGAATTGCTGTTGGCCACCATCAAACCGCTTCATCTGCTGTGGGGCAAGATCATCGGCATCGGCGCGATCGCCATGGCCCAGGTGCTGCTGCTGGGTGCCACGGCGCTGATCGCGGGAAAGATCACCGGTCTGTTGACCGTCCAGGGGACGGCGATCGGGATGTTCGCCGCGGTGATCGCGTGGTTCATCCTCGGGTTCCTGTTCTTCGCCACGTTGTACGCGGCAACGGGGGCGCTGGTGTCCCGGCAGGAGGAACTCAACGCGAGCTCCGCGCCGCTCACCATCCTGGCGATGGCCGTCATGTACTCGGGTATCTTCGGTATCCAGGCTCTCGACTCCACTCTCATCCAGGTGCTGACCTGGATTCCGCCGTTCAGCGCCGCGCTGATGCCGATCCGGATCGCCACCGGCGACACCTCGACCGTTCAGGTGATCGTCACGTTCGTGCTGATGATCCTGGCGTGCGCGGCCGCCACCTGGTTCGCCTCGCGGATCTACCAGCGGTCCATCCTGCGCACCGGGACCCGGATCAAATGGGGTGAGGCGCTGTCCCTGGCGCGGTGACCTCAGAGTCGTGGACATCGGCGACTTCATCGGCGAGTCCCCACGCCACGGCGGAGTCCGCCCCGATAGCGGCACCGGACACCGCCAGATGAAAGGCCCGCCACCGTCCGATACGCCCGGGCAGGGAATCAGTCCCCGCGGCGCCGAGGATGTTCGCGGCAAACGGTTCGGCAGAGGCGATCACGACGTCGGCCTGACCACACGGACACGGTCAGATCTGACGGAACCGGCGCAGCGCTTCCTCGCGCTCGGCCTTGTGGTCGACGATCGGGTCGGGGTAGTCGTCGGTGTCGATCTCGGGCACCCAGCACCGGACGTACTCGCCGTCGGGATCGAACTTCTTGCACTGGGTGTCCGGGTTGAACACCCGAAAGTACGGCGCCGCATCGGTTCCCGTGCCGGCGGCCCATTGCCAGCCATGCTGATTCGACGCCATGTCGCCGTCGGTCAGCTGCTCGAGGAACCACTGCGCACCCCACCACCACGGCAGGTGCAGGTCCTTGACGAGGAAGGACGCGGTGATCATCCGGACCCGGTTGTGCATGAAACCCGACTCGGCAAGCTGGCGCATCCCAGCGTCCACGATCGGGAATCCCGTACGGCCTTCCTTCCACGCATCGAGACGGCGGTAGGCGTCCTTGTCGGTGTCGAGTTCGATGTCATCGAACTGGCGATTCCAGTTGTGCCACGCGCTGTCCGGCCAGTGATAGAGGACCGCGGCGTAGAAGTCACGGAAGGCGAGTTCGCGGAGATAGGACTTCGCGCCGTTCGAACGGCCCAGATCGGCGGCCATGGTGCGCGGATGGATGTTGCCGAACTTCAGATACGCCGACATCCGGCTGCTCGCATCGAGATCCGGCCGATCCCGGTCGGAGTCGTAACCGGCGAGATCGTCGTCGAGGAACTCGCGCCATCGCTGAGTGGCGGCGGATTCGCCTGCGGGATGGTCGAGTTCGGCGGGTGCGGCCGGGATCGTGATGCGACCCGAGCGGGTGATGTCGCTGGGATCGACCGTGTCCGACGTCGACAGCGACGACGATGCGGGCGCCCGCCAACCGTGCTCACGCCATTGATTGAAGTAGGGGGTGAAGACCTTGTAGGGCTCGCCGTCGTTCTTCGTCACCCGACCCGGCGACACCAGGTACGGCGAGCCGACGGCCTCCAGGTCCACCTCACCGAGGGCCTCGGCCACCGCGTCGTCGCGTCGCCGGCCGAACGGCGAGAAGTCCTCGGTCACATGCACACTGGTCGCGTCGACGGCGTCGGCGAGCCGCGGGATCTCCTTCTCGGGACGCCCGCGCACGACCAAGAGTCGGCCCGACAGTGAGTTGTCGAGATCGCGTAGCGAATCGAACAGGAAACTCAGACGTCGTGGACCCGACGACTTCTCCAGTCGTGGGTCCACGACGAAGCAGACCAGCACATCGTCCGCTGCTTCTTGCGCCGCGATGACCGGCGGCAGATCGCCCAGGCGCAGGTCGCGCCGGAGCCAGAGGATCGATGTCGAGCTCGTGGCTATCCCACGCCCAGCAGGTCGATGACGAACACGAGGGTCTTGCCGGACAGCCGATGTCCGGCACCAGCCGGGCCGTAGGCGAGCTGCGGCGGGACGGTCAGCTGGCGGCGACCGCCGACCTGCATGCCGGGGATGCCCTCCTGCCAGCCGGGGATCAGCCGATCGAGCGGGAAGTTGGCGGACTGGCCGCGATCCCAGGACGAGTCGAACTCCTCGCCGGTCTCGTACTCCACACCGACGTAGTGCACGTCCACCACACCGCCGCGCTGGGCCTCGGCGCCGTCACCGACGATGAGATCCTTGATCTGCAGTTCTACGGGGGCCGGGCCTTCGGGGAATTCGACTTCGGGCTTTTCAGCGCTGGTCAACGGGACTCTCCTTTGAGTCGTCGGATCAGTTTCTCTTCGGACGTCTCGGCCACTGGGCCGAGATCGGCTCCCGAACGCTCAGCGCTGCCCCATCGCGACATAGTCGCGCTCGGTGTATCCGGTGTACAGCTGGCGCGGACGACCGATCTTGCCGGACGGGTCCTCGTGCATCTCGCGCCAGTGCGCGATCCAGCCGGGCAGCCGGCCGAGGGCGAACAGCACGGTGAACATCCGCGTCGGGAAGCCCATCGCACGGTAGATGACGCCCGTGTAGAAGTCCACGTTCGGGTAGAGCTTGCGCTCGATGAAGTAGTCGTCGGACAGCGCCACCTCTTCGAGGCCCTTCGCGATGTCGAGCAGATCGTCCTGCACGCCAAGGGATTCCAGGATCGAGTCCGCGGTCTTCTTCACGATCGCGGCACGTGGGTCGTAGTTCTTGTAGACGCGGTGACCGAAGCCCATGAGCTTCACCCCGGCCTCTTTGTTCTTGACCTTGTTCATGAAAGCCTGGGTGTCGCCACCGGACGCACGGATCTCCTCGAGCATCTCGAGCACCGCCTGGTTGGCGCCACCGTGCAGCGGGCCCCAGAGCGCGTTGATGCCACCCGAGATCGAGGTGAACAGATTGGCCTGCGACGAACCGACCAGTCGCACGGTCGAGGTGGAGCAGTTCTGCTCGTGGTCGGCATGCAGGATGAAGAGCATGTCAAGGGCCTTGGCGACCTCGGGATCGACCTCGTACGGCTCGGCCGGGAACCCGAATGTCATCCGCAGGAAGTTCTCCACCAGGCTCAGCGAGTTGTCCGGGTAGAGGAACGGCTGACCGGCCGACTTCTTGTAGGCGTAGGCCGCGATTGTGGGCAACTTCGCCAGAAGTCGGATCGTCGACAGTTCGACCTGCTCCGGATCCTTGGGATCGAGCGAGTCCTGGTAGTAGGCGGAGAGTGCATTCACCGCGCTCGAGAGGACCGGCATCGGGTGGGCGTTGCGCGGGAAGCCATCGAAGAAGCGCTTCAGGTCCTCGTGCAGCAGCGTGTGCCGACGGATCTTGTCGGTGAAATCCTCGAGCTGACTCGGCGTCGGCAGCTCGCCGTAGATGAGCAGATAGCTGACCTCGATGAAGGTCGACTTCTCGGCCAGCTGATCGATGGGGATACCGCGGTAGCGCAGGATGCCCGCGTCGCCGTCGATATAGGTGATCGCCGACTTGGTCGACGCCGTGTTGACGAACCCACTGTCGAAGGTCGTCAGTCCCGTCTCGGCCAGGAACTTGCCCAGACCGACGGAATCGTTGCCTTCGGTGGCCTTCAGGATCGGGAGCTCCAGCCGGCCACCGGGGTAGGTGAACGTCGCTGATGCCGTATCGGACGCCTGGTCAGCTGGGACTGTTTCAGCGGACACACGAACCCCTTTACTCAGGTGAGAGCTTGCACTACGCAGATCCGGGTAAGGATGCTGTTGGTATCAACCTAGTCGCTTGCCAGCTCGCTCGCCCACGGAGGGTCGGCGCCGGGGCGCGAGACCGTGATCGCGGCGACCTGACCTGCGAATTCCGCGGTCGCACGCCACTGCTCGAGAGTCAGCGCAGCGACCGCTTTCGACGACAGCGCGCCGATGCGATCGAGGTGTCGCAGCACTCCTCCGACCACCGAGTCCCCGGCCCCGATGGTGTCTGCGACCTGCGCTTTCGGCGCCGGCGCAGTGATCGTCCCGCCCCGGGTCGTGACGGTGATCCCGTCAGCGCCCGCCGTGGTGATGACGGCGCTGACCCCGGACGCCAGCCACGCGGCCGCGCCGGAGCCATCCGGGCCGGCGCCGAGCCACGCGGCGTCCTCGTCGGAGAGCTTCACCAGATCGACCGCGTCCATCCATGAGGAGAACCGGCGACGGTAGGCGTCGGGGTCGTCGATCACCGCCGGCCGGATGTTCGGATCCACGACGACCAGCCGTCCCTCGTCGTGGCTGCGCCGCAACACCGATTCGTACACCGACGCACCGGGTTCGAGCACCATCGACAGCGTCCCGAAGCACACCGCCGCCACCGTCGACGGAAAGGTCTCGGTGATCTCGACGAGACGATCCGCGGTCCCATCCACGTAGAACGAATACTGCGCCGCACCGTTGTCACCGATGGTCGCGAGCGCGAGCGATGTGGGCTCGGGGCGCCGCTGCACGAGACCGGTTCCGACCCCACCGGCCTGGAGTGCGGCGATGATCGCGTCACCGTAGGTGTCGGTGGACACCGCCGAACACAGCGACACCGCGCTGCCGAGTCGTCCCAGGGTCACCGCGACGTTGAACGGTCCGCCGCCCAGCGCCGGCTGGAGTGCCGGCAGCCGACCCGGATACGCCGGCGCCGACGACGCCTGCACGACGTCGACCAGCGCTTCTCCACAGACCACGATCTCGCGCATCGCACCTCCTGCTCGCTCCGGTGTCATCCTGCCATCCGGACCCGCACGCATGACCTAAGTTGAGGACATGCGAGAGTTGCCCGCCGGACCCGATGCGGTCGTGCTCGATTTCGCCGATGACCCGGAGCCGTCGGCGGCGGTCGGGCGGGCGACGGCGGCGATCCGCCGCGCGATCGGCTCGGACATGCTGCGCGCGACGGACGTGATCCCCAGCGCGCACACGGTGCTCGTCCAGGCCGACCGCGGAGCGGGTATCGACGTCCTGGGGGTGCATCGGGCACTGCGCGGCGCGCGAGACGGTGCGGCACAGTCGGATGCGCGGTCCGACGAGATCCGGATCCCCGTCATCTATGACGGACCGGATCTCGACGACGTCGCCCGGACGCTCGGACTCGGCGTCGACGAGGTCGTCGCGCTCCACCGGGACGCCCGCTGGCAGGTGCAGTTCATGGGATTCGCCCCGGGCTTCGGTTATCTGGTGGCACAGGAGGATCCGGAGAACCGCTGGGCGCGGGTCCCGCGACGCGACGAATCCCGCACCGCGGTGCCCGCCGGAGCGGTCGCCGTCGCGGCCGGTTACAGCGCCGTCTATCCGCGCGAGAGTCCCGGCGGGTGGCATCTGATCGGCCACACCACCGCTCCGATGTGGGATGAGAACTACACTCCCCCAGCACTTCTCGAGCCCGGCAGGACGGTTCGCTTCGTACCCGCCGACGACGCCGGGTCGACTCCGTGACGAAGTCGCTCCTCATCGTCGATCCCGGCCCGTTCGCCACCGTGCAGGATCTCGGGCGCGGCGGATACGCGCACCTCGGCGTTCCGGCCGCCGGCGGCGCCGACCGTTCGTCGCTGACCCTCGCCAACCGCCTCGTCGGCAACGCCGAATCGGCGGCCGTGGTGGAGACGACGTTGGGCCGCCTCTGCATCCGGGCGCGCGGCGATCTCCTCGTCGCGGTCACCGGCGCCCAGACCGCGGTCCGCGTCGACGACGTGCCGGTCGGCGTCGATGCCGCGGTGCCGCTGGGCGCGGGAGCCGAACTGAGCGTCGGCACACCCGTCCGCGGCTGCCGCAACTATCTCGCCGTCCGAGGCGGGATCGACGTCGCGGAGGTGCTCGGCTCACGCGCCACCGACACCCTCTCGGGCCTGGGGCCGGCGCCCCTGACGGCAGGCACCGAATTGCCGATCGGGGCAACGGCTCTCGATTGGCCGGCGACATCGTCGGCACCGATCGCCCATGAGTCGCCGGATGTCGTCGACCTGGAGATCGCCGACGGCCCCCGTCGCGACCACGTGCGCTCACCGGCCGATCTCATCCGCGGAGTCTGGGAGGTCGGCGTCGACAGCAACCGGGTCGGTGTGCGCATCGACCGTCCTGCCGACTCCGACGATCCGCTCGTAGTGCACCGCGAGGACGCCGCCGAACTGGCGTCGGAGGGGGTACCCCACGGCGCCGTACAGATCCCGCCGAGCGGACGACCCGTCCTGTTCCTCGCCGATCACCCGGTGACGGGCGGCTATCCGGTCGTCGCCGTCCTCACCCCGTCGGCGATCGACCGGGCGGCGCAGCTCGTCGCCGGCGATCGGCTCCGGTTCCGCCGACGGTGAGCCCGCGTCGTTGACAGCGCCCTGAGACGATCCTAGACTTTCGTCTCATGACCGAGGTACTGACGACGCCCGCCAACTCGTCGGCTCCCGCACCGACGGTCAGGCGGCCCGAGGACTACGCACCACTCGGCCCCGACTCGCTCACCTGGCAGATCTGGGGCACCTGGACGGGCATGTTCCAGGGACTCTGGGCCGGCTCGATGCAGAACATGCACCCGAAACTCGGCGCAGCGGTGTGGGAACACTCCGACTTCTTCGGCGAGCGCTGGCAGCGACTCATGCGGTCGCTGTACCCGATCAGCGGCGTCGTCTTCGATCCGGTCCCGGCCGACGGCCCCACCACCGGCCACGAGGTCCGGGACTACCACCGCGACATCAAGGGACGGATGGAGGACGGGTCGCGCTATCACGCCCTCGACCCCGACGTCTTCTACTGGGCACATGCCACCTTCTGGTACGGAAACGTCCGGCTGTGCGAACGATTCGGGCCGTGGCTCAGCGAGGATCAGAAGCGGCAACTCTTCGAGGAGTCGAAGGCTTGGTACGCCATGTACGGCGTGTCGATGCGTCCGGTCCCGGACACCTACGAGGACTTCCTGGCCTACTGGGACCACATGTGCCGCAACGAACTCCGCGATCACCCGGCAGTTCGGACGGTCCTCGACATCGGACAGCTCCCACCGCCGCCGTTCCTCCGGCTGATCCCGGATCGCATCTGGTTCCGCTACATGGCGCCGACGAATCAGCGCTTCTTCACCTGGCTCACCACCGGCTTCTACGATGAACCGGTCCGCGAGATGCTGAGCCTGCCATGGACCGAGAAGGACGAACGACGCTTCCGGTTGCTCGGGAAGACGATCAACCTGGTGATGCATCGTCTGCTGCCTGCGCGTCTCCGTCGGCATCCACGCCCGCGCGACGCCTGGGATCGCGTGTCGGGCCGCACCGCGGCCGACGCCCCGCTCGTCCACACACCGACGCGCAACCTGCCGCCCGAGGCCGAGCGCGACAATCCGATGCACTACTGCCCGGTCCATGCGGCCCGCCGCGCCACCTACCCGGGACGCGTCAGCGAGAGCTGAGGGCGCTACTGCTGGCCGAGACCTCGTCGCATGGCCTCGCGCACCCGTTGCGCCTCCCGGCGGGCATACGGATTGGACTGTCCGGCACGTGATCCCGCGAGCTTGGCACCGATGTGCTCGCCGACGGTGATCGGCGAGTACCGACTTCCCGCTCCGACGCAGGACGGTAGCGTCGAGATCGTCGCATCGATGTTGCCGTCGTGGAAGAACGCCGCCGAGCGACGACGCTCGATGGTGCCGTCGATCACCGGCGGCTTGACGCGATGCAGCGTCGACATCCAGCGTTCGTTGGTCCAGCGCGCCATCAGATCACCGAGATTGATTAGCAGCGCGCCGTCGGCGGGTTCCACGTCGTGCCAGTCGCCGTCGCGATCGAGCACCTGGAGACCGCGGACTTGATCGGCCCACAGCACGGTGACGATGCCGTAGTCGGTGTGCTCGCCCATGCCGGTGAGCTCGCCGTCGAGTTCGATCTGGCCGGGCGGCAACGCGTAGTTGTTCATCCGGAGTACGTCGAGCGAGTGATCGGTGTAGCCGTCGAAGAAGTCTGCGGGGAGATCGAGGGCGTCGGCGAAAATCCGGGTCAGTGTGTGCGCGACCCGGGACGCTTCGGCGAAGTAGGCCGACACGGCGGCCTCGAAGTGATCGACGGAGGGCCAGGTGTTGGCAGCGTACTGATCGTCGGGGAGGTCGAGTTCCGGATAGTCCTGCGCCTCGACGCCGACGTTGAACGCCTCGAAGAAGTCGTTCATCCGGTCGGCCGGCTCGACGCCGAGGCTCAGTGACAGCGATTCCGACTTCGGCGGTGCGTATCCGCGGTTGATCTCCGGAGGTGTGCGGTAGGCCTTCTTCTCGTCGAGCGGGAGTGCGAAGAAGTCGTCGAGGACAGCGGTGAACTCGTCGAGGACGGCAGACGGGATCTCGTGTCCGACGATCTGGATGAACCCCACCGAACTCGCCGCGTCGTCGATCTGTGCCGCGACGGCCGCACGATCGGCCGGACTGCCGGTTCCGGTGTACGGACTGATGTCGATGATCGGCACCATGAAGGTCCCCGCCGGGTTGTCGACTACCGCGCTCATGGCACCCATAGTGGCATCGAATCCACGATTCCGCTGATCAGGCGATCGCAGGGGCAGGCGAGGCGGCCCGCGCGGTACTGTACGAACGCCGGGATCGCCAGCGCGGCAACGATGGTCAGGACGATGACCACGATCTCGCCGCCTGCAGCATCGTCTGCCGGAACGCTGCCGAGGCCATGTCGGCGGCGCCACCGACCATCAGCGCGACGACCACGACCGGCAGGACGGGCAAGGCCGTGCCGTGAGCGAAGAACAACACCGCTCCGGCGACGACGATCGCCACTCCCCAGATCAGGATGCAGACGATCACCGCCAGACCCTGCCGTCGGACGTGACTCACCCAGCCGGTCAGCAACCCGACGGTGGCAAAAGGCGGCGCGGCACGGCGAAGAGTGTCGGTGCGGCAAATCCTGTATCGGCCACCGCGCAGAGCACGCCGGTCAGCTTCGCAGGTCCGTGGGCAGGCGCGATCTGTAGCACTTCCATGTGCCCGGGGACCGGGCCGATACCAACGTCCACATCCGAGCATGACGCTCGCCACCAGGTTCACGGTCGACACGGCGACGATCAGGACGGTAAGACCTGCGAGCAGCGCAACCAGAGCAACAATGATCCCTCAAGCGCTGGAATGCGAGTCGATTCTGCACGCCACAGGTTGGATGAGCGGACCGGTTCCCAGCGCGACCACGCTGAGCAGCGTCGCATGGGCCAAACCGAGTCCGGCGGCGGCGCCGGCCATCAACACCGGCTGATATCCGCAAGACAGACCACAAGCGATGAAACGCAATGGGCCACAGTCCATCGCGTCGATACCGTAGACAGGTCACACGCAGTCGCACCATCATTGGCGCCAGCAGTCCTTCGACGACAAGTCGCAGGCGACAGGACACCGAACGCGACCGCGGCCACCATCGACAGTCGGCACCCCACGTGATCGGACACGGCGGCCCGCGATCACCAGCGCCGGCGCAAGACCGGCCACATACACGCCCAGGAACAAGGTGACCGGTGTGGGTGGATGCAACCGTTCGAGGGTGAGACCGTAACGCGTCGCTGACGATCGACACGTATGCCGCGAGCCCCGGAAGTCGCCGCCATCTTCGACGTTCGTGATCGCGGCGCCTCAGGCGTACCCGAGTTGCACGATCGGATGGCCAAGGCCACCACTGCGGCTACCGACGCTGTGCCCGACGGCCGTTCTCCGACAGTCGCGTTCTGGTTCTCGGGTATTGACACCCCGTACATGGCGGGTTGCTGTTCGGCGCCCGGGCTGTGCGCGACCGAGACCGGTATCACCAATGTGTTCGCCGACGCCAAAAAGATTGGCCGGAGGTGAACTGGGAATCGGTCGCCGACCCGGGACCCGTATGTGCTCGTCCTCGGTGACCTCAGTCGCAAACGCATCGAGGGCGATTCGCTGTACACGAAAAAGGCGTTCCTGGCGTCGAACCCGTTGAGCCGCCGGCTCGATGCCGTCCGGAATCAGCGATACGTGGTGCTGACCGGTTGCGAACTCGACCCCGGCATCCGTGAGGTGGATGCCGTGGAGAAGCTCGCCGCAGGCCTGCAGTCGTTGCGTCAATGACGCGGTCGTGACCCGGCAATCCGGGTCCTGACCGATCGTCGGTAGTTGATCTGCGGGATGTCGTTGTCGACGGTGATCTGGGTTCGAACCGAGTAGACGTGTTCGACGAGTTCCTCGGTGATCACTTCGGCGGGGGTTCCCAGCGCGATGATCGTTCCGCGGGCCAGTACGACCACGCGATCGCAGAACATCGCCGCCAGGTTCAGGTCGTGCAGGGCGATGTAGCTGGTCATCGGCAATTCGGAGACCAGCGCCAGCAACTCGAGTTGGTGAGAGATGTCGAGATGATTCGTCGGCTCGTCGAGGAGTAGTTCGTCGGGTTGCTGAGCCAGTGCGCGGGCGATCTGCACGCGTTGGCGTTCGCCGCCGGACAGTGTGTGCCAGCGGCGATGTCGATGCTCGAGCATGCCGGTGTGCCGCAGCGCCTGCTCGATGGCGGCGGCGTCGGCAGCATCATCACCGCCGAAGGTGCCCCGATGCGGGATCCGGCCCAGGCCGACGACATCGCCGACCCGGATGTCCACCTCGGTGTCGACCTGCTGCTCGACGGTCGCCACGCGCCGGGCGATCTGCCGCCGGCGAAGTGAACCGATGTCGGTGTCATCCAAGAACACGTGACCCGAATCCGGCCGGTAGACGCCGGACAAGACACTGAGAAGTGAGGATTTCCCCGAGCCGTTCGGACCGAGAAGTCCGATGGTCTCGCCGGCACACGGCTCGACGGTCACCCCGTCGAGCACGAGGTGTCCGCCCCTGCTCCACCCGATGTGTTTGGCGTGCAGAGGCATCAGCCGATCCTTCGACCACGATCGGTCACGGGATACCCCGCATCCGAAACAGGATGACGGCGAACGCAGGCACCCCGACCAACGCGGTCACCACACCGACCGGGATCTCCTGCGGGGCGAACAGCGTCCGGGCAACCGCGTCGACCCACACCATGAAGATCGCACCGATCAGCGCCGTCACCGGCAACAACCGCCCATGCCGCGGGCCCACCAACAAGCGCGCCGCGTGCGGCAGGACCAGCCCGACGAACCCGATGGCGCCGGCCGCACTCACCAGCGCAGCGGTGATCAGGGCGGTCACCGTCAGCAGCAGGATCCGGACCCGACGGACCGACACACCCAGCGAGGCCGCCGCGGAGTTACCGAAGGTGAACGCGTCCAGCGACGACGCCACCGCCAGACACACGACGATCCCGAACAGTGTGACGACCCCGCAGAGCACGACATCGGACCAGTCGGCGCCGCTGAGTGAACCGAGCAGCCAGAACAAGACACCGCGGGTCTGCTCGGCATCGGCCGACGACATCACGATGAAGGAGGTCAGCGCGGAGAACAACTGTGTCCCGGCAACTCCCGCGAGGATGACCTTCGCGGTTCCGCCACCCGCACCAGCAGCCAGCGCGACGACCGCGACGAACGCCACCACCGCACCAACGAACGCGCCCGTGGACAACGACAGCACGCCACCGCCGACACCGAGCACCGCCACCGACACCGCACCGGTCGAGGCACCCGAGGAGACACCGAGCACAAACCTGAGTTCGGCCAATTTAGTGCGCTCCGCGGATTGCGGTGACGACTTTCTGCAGGTCGTCGGGTAGTGGGTCGGCGGCGGTGAGGGTCTGTTTGCCGGCGGTGATGTGCACGGTGCGGTAGCGGCGTGCGGTGGTGACGAACTTCTTGATCGACCAGCT
>NZ_JASXSI010000039.1 GCF_030315685.1 Gordonia sp. ABSL11-1
TTCACCGACCTCGACACCACGCCGCAGTCCGGGCAGGCCATCGTCGGCGGTCAGGGAGTGCTGAGCGACATGAACGCCGTCTTCTCGTCGACCTGGCACGGGCTCGGCGGCGCGAACATGGGTACCGTCTGCGATCTCGGCGGGCGGGTGCGGGAACAGCGTGGCTCTACGTGCTCGACGGCGCACTCATCCCGGGCAACACCGCGGCGTGCAACCCCTCGATGACCATCGCCGCCGTCGCGGAGCGCGCGTTGGACGATCTCGTCCGCGACGACGTGGGATCGATCATCTGACGGTGACCGGCGCCATCCACACCCCGACGAGCGCATCGACCAGGAAGTCGCAGATGTCGGCCCAGGAGTTCGTCGTCGCCCCGGTGGCCACCGCGCGTTCGTGATCGGCCAGAGTCCACAGGATCATGTTGCGCGCCATACTGTCCCGCGCTTCGAGAACCGGCGCGGGCAGCGGCGGCAACGAGCCGTAGAGGCCGGTGAGCACCGACATCAGTCCGTCGGAGTCGGTCGCGTGGTCGTAGAGCATCGGCCAGAACTTGGGGTCCGTGGTGATCTGGGCGCAGAAGCGGGTGAAGTGACTGGGCGTGCCAGCGACGCCAGGTAATCCGTCTGCGGACGGACCAGACAGTCGATCCAGTCGCGGACCTCGACGCGGGGCCCGAGCTTGTCGACGATGTCGTGACGTCGGGGCTCGATCGCCGCGTTGTGGAACGCGAAGATCGCGCTGACCAGTTCCGGGCGGCCGCCGAAGTGATAACCGACGGCGTAGTTGTTGCCCTGTCCGGCCGCCTCGCTGATCTGATCTGGCGGTTGGAGACCGTCGCGACGCCCTGCTCGGCGAACAGACGTTCCGCGGTGGACGCGATGCGGCGGCGGGTCGCTGCCACCTGCTCACTGCGCACCCTGGCCATTCTCGTCCTCTCCCCGGCTGCCGCCGACGTGCGTGACGGGCTCGGGTGTCAGTCTCATGCCGACGCGGAGTCCGATGGTGGCGCGCTACGGTTGGGCGCATGCGCTTCGGAATGTTCATCCCGCAGGGCTGGCGTCTCGACCTCGCCGGCATCGCACCCGCCGACCAGTGGTCGGTGATGTCGTCGCTGGCGTCGAAGGCCGAGGACTCCGGCTGGGATTCGATCTGGGTGTACGACCACTTCCACACCGTGCCGATGCCCACCGACGAGGCCACCCACGAGGCATGGAGTCTCGTGTCCGCGTTCGCCGCGACCACGTCGCGAGTGGACATCGGGCAGATGTGCACCGCGATGAGCTACCGCAACCCGATGTACCTCGCCAAGGTCGCCGCCACCGCCGATCTCATCTCCGGTGGCCGCGTGCAGATGGGTATCGGAGCCGGCTGGTACGAGCACGAATGGCGCGCCTACGGTTACGGTTTCCCGTCCGCGGGGGAGCGGCTCGCGCGACTCGACGAGGGCGTACAGATCATGAAGCAGGCGTGGGAGACCGGGCGAGCCACCTTCGCCGGCACCCACTACCGCGTCGACGACGCGATCTGTGCGCCTCAGCCGGTGAGCGGTCGGATTCCGTTCTGGATCGCCGGCGGAGGTGAGCGCAAGACCCTGCGGATCGCTGCCCGGTATGCCGACTACACCAACTTCGACGGGACACCGGAAGGCTTCGCGCACAAGTCGACGGTGCTGCGAGAGCACTGTACCGATCTGGGACGGGATTTCGACTCGATCGTCCGTTCCGCCAACTACAACGTGGTCCTGGCGGAGTCAGATGCGGAGGTGGAGCGTCGACTCGAGGCCCTCGAAGAACGACTCGCCCGCCACGTCGACCCGGCCGCCGCGACGGCGAGCATGGGTGCGTTCCGCGGGATGCCCGCCGTGGGCACACCTGATCAGGTGATCGAGAATCTCACCGGAGTCCGCGACAGCGGTTTGTCGTACGGCATCTTCTATTTTCCCGACATCGCCTTCGACACGAGCAGTCTCGACCTGTTCGTCGACAAGGTCATGCCCGCCCTGCGGTGAGATCTTCTCGTCGGTGATGCGGCGTTCGGCGGGACGGATCGGTCATGCGGTGACCGGCGTCATAGCCTCCGGAGCCGGCGCGCCGCCTCGGCGATGACGTCGTCGCGCTTGCTGAACGCGAATCGCACCATGTGTCGCCACGGTTCGACGTCGTCGACGAAGGCGCTCACCGGAACTGCCGCGACGCCGATCCGTTCGGGCAGCATCCGGCAGAAGGTGGCCCCGTCGTCGACGCCGAACGGACGGGGATCGGCACAGACGAAATAGCTTGCCTCGCTGCGGTGGACGACGAAGCCGGCCTCGGACAGCGCAGCCGACAGCAGGTCGCGTTTCGCGCCGAGACCCGCCGACGACGCACGGACCCAGTCCATCTCGTCGTCGAGGGCGCCGGCCACGGCCGGCTGGAACGGCCCGGAACCCACATAGGACATGAACTGTTTGGCGGACCTCGCCGCGGTGACGAGTTCGGCCGGACCGCTGACCCACCCGACCTTCCAGCCGGTGCAGTTGAATGTCTTTGCGGCGCTGGAGATGCGCAGTGTCCGCTCCCGCATGCCGGGGAACGTCGCGAGCGGCCGGTGTACCCGACCGTCGAACAGCAGGTGCTCGTAGACCTCGTCGGTCACCGCGATCACGTCGTGTTCCACACAGAGCCGGGCGATCTCGGCGAGGTCGTCGTCGGAGAGGACGGTCCCGGTGGGATTGTGCGGCGAGTTCACCAGGATGACCGACGTCGCGGGTCCGAAGGCGTCGGCGAGGCGGGCGCGGTCGAGTCGGAAGCCGTCGCCGTCGGCGACGAGGGGAACCGTGCGACGCACGCCACCGGCCATCGCGGCGGTGGCCGCGTACGAGTCGTAGTACGGCTCGATCATCACGACCTCGCGACCCGGCTCGACCAGTCCGACGATCGATCCGGCGATCGCCTCCGTTGCGCCGACGGTGATCAGCACCTCGTCATCGGGGTCGTAGTCGAGCCCGTAGTGACGCTGCTGATGTCGCGCGACCGCGTGCCGGAGCGCGGGGACGCCGATCCCGGGTGGGTACTGATTGTGTCCGTCGGCGATCGCCCGCTGCGCGGCCGCAAGCATGGATGCGGGGCCGTCGGTGTCGGGGAAGCCCTGGCCGAGATTGACGGCATCGTGCTCGAGGGCGAGGGCGGACATCTCGGCGAAGATGGTCGTGCCGAAGGGGCGGAGGCGGGAAACGGTGTGCACGAATCCAGGCTGACACACCAGGATGTCATTCGGGCGGACGCATGATGCCCGCATCGCACCTTTCGGGACGGTACGATCTGCGCCTATGAGTACGCCGCCGGTACCACCGAATCCGGATTCCCCGCAGAACCCGGAAGGCCGGGACCCCGCAATTCCGCACTCTCCCAGTGAGCAGGCACCCGGCGGGCAGGGTTCCGGCCCGGGTCAGGGCAGCGGGCAGCAATCGTATCCGGGTGCCGAGCCGTACCCCGGCGCCCCGTCGTACCCGGGTGGGCAGCAGCCCTACTCCGGCCAGCAGCCACCGCCCGGCGGCCAGCAGTACCCCGGCCAGCAGCCGTATCCAGGTGCCGGACAGCCCGGGTCTCAGCCGTATCCAGGTGCCGAACACCCCGGCGCCCAGCAGTACCCGGGAGCGCAGCAGTACCCGGGAGCGCAACCGTACCCGGGAGCGCAACCGTACCCGGGCGCCCAGCAGTACCCCGGCGCTCAGCAGCCGTATCCCGGTCAGCAGCAGTATCCGGGCGCCCAGCAGTATCCGGGAGCGCAGCCATATCCGGGCGGGCAGTATCCGCCGTCCCCGCCGGCCAAGCGGTCGAACAAGAAGCTGTGGTGGGTGGTCGGCGGGATCGTCGTCGTGCTGATCGTGCTCGTCGGCGTCGGCGTGTTCCTGACCCGTGATTCGGTGACCGACTCCGACGACGTCGCCGTCGGTGACTGTGTGACCGTCAGCGGCACGCAGAGCGACGACAACATCACCGCGAAGAAGGCGGACTGCACGTCGCAGGGCACGTTCACGTTCTTCGTCGCGCAGAAGGCGACCGGGGCCACCTGCCCGAGCGACGACTACTCGCGCCTCTACTGGATGCGTGGCGGCGAGGAGACCGGGGAGCAGCTGTGCCTGGTGCCCAATCTGGTCCAGGGCGAGTGCTATCAGATCCCGACGGGTGGACTCCCCACCGCCAGCCTCTCGGACTACAAGAAGGTGTCGTGCAGCGCAACCAAGGCCGCCGGCACGGAGGTCCTGCGGGTCGAGCAGCGCACGCCGACCCAACCGTCGTGCAGCAGCGGTCAGCTCGAGGTGTTCTTCCAACTCCCCAAACCGATCGGGTACTGCCTCTCCGACCCGTCGGCCTGACCCGCTGTGATCGTCGAACCGGACGGTCCGACGGTCAGCTGGTCTGGGCCCAGACCCACTGCCACTTCTTCGTGACCGGGTCGAACGTGCGTCGACGACGATAGGTCGGGCTGCCCGGTGACGTGATGGGAGCGGCGACGTCTGCGTGTGTGATCGAGTTCATGGCGATGTCTCTTAACTCGTGAGTTGTCGTGTGTTCCACGACAACTCGACGCTGCTCGCCGATTCTTGTGACCACCTCGCCGGTGGCTGCCGACTTTCTGGGTGCGGTCGGTCAGCTGGGGGATTCCTCGCCGATCGCGGGGCCGAGCAGGTCGTCGGCATCGGTGATGCGATAGGCGTAGCCCTGCTCGGCGAGGAAACGCTGTCGATGTGCGGCGTAGTCGGCGTCGAGGGTGTCGCGGGAGACCACCGAGTAGAAGTGGGCCTGACCGCCGTCCTTCTTCGGCCGGAGGAGACGGCCGAGTCGCTGCGCCTCCTCCTGCCGGGAGCCGAACGTGCCCGACACCTGCACGGCCACCGACGCTTCGGGCAGATCGATGGAGAAGTTGGCGACCTTGGAGACGACGAGCGTCTGCAGCTCGCCGGACCGGAATCGATCGAACAACGCCTCGCGTTCCTTGTTCTTCGTCGAGCCCTGGATCACCGGGGCGTCGAGTGCAGCGCCCAACTCCTCGAGCTGATCGATGTAGGCGCCGATCACGAGAGTCGGAGAGTCTTTGTGGCGCGCCAGGATCGACTTCACGACATTGACCTTCGTGTGTGCGGTCGAGCACAGTTTGTACTTCTCCTCGGCCTCGGCCACCGCGTACTGCAGCCGCTCCTCGCCGGTCAGCGTGACGCGCACCTCGATGCAATCGGCCGGGGCGATCCAGCCCTGCGCCTCGATGTCCTTCCACGGTGCGTCATAGCGTTTCGGGCCGATGAGGCTGAAGACGTCGCCCTCGCGGCCGTCCTCGCGCACCAGCGTGGCGGTGAGGCCGAGCCGGCGCCGCGACTGCAGGTCGGCGGTCATCCGGAACACGGGGGCGGGCAGCAGATGAACCTCGTCGTAGATGATCAGGCCCCAGTCGCGGGAGTCGAAGAGATCGAGATTCTTGTACTCGCCCTTGGATTTCCGCGTCATCACCTGGTAGGTGGCGATGGTGACCGGGCGGATCTCCTTGCGTTCGCCGGAGTACTCGCCGATCTCCTCCTCGGTCAGCGTCGTCCGCGCGATGAGCTCGCGCTTCCACTGCCGGCCGGCCACGGTGTTGGTGACCAGGATCAGGGTCGTCGCGCCGGCCTTCGCCATCGCCGCGGCGCCGACCATCGTCTTGCCCGCGCCACACGGCAACACCACGACGCCGGAGCCGCCAGCCCAGAACGAGTCGGCGGCCAGTTCCTGGTAGTCGCGTAGATGCCAGTCGTCCTGATCGAGCGCGATCGGGTGGGCCTCCCCGTCGACGTAACCGGCGAGGTCCTCGGCCGGCCAGCCGACCTTCAGCAGCACCTGCTTGAGGCGGCCGCGCTCCGACGGATGCACGACGACGGTGTCGTCGTCGAGGCGTGCGCCCAGCATCGGTGCGACCTTCTTGTTCCGCAGGATCTCCTCGAGGACCGCGCGGTCGAAACTGACCAGCGTCAGTCCGTGGGCCGGGTTCTTGACCAACTGCAGCCGGCCGAACCGTCCCATGGTGTCGACGACGTCCATCAGCAACGGCTGCGGCACGGCGTAGCGGGAGTAGGTGACGAGCGCGTCGACGACCTGCTCGGCGTCATGACCGGCCGCGCGGGCGTTCCACAGCGCGAGCGGTGTCACCCGGTAGGTGTGCACATGTTCCGGCGCGCGTTCGAGCTCGGCGAACGGCGCGATCGCCGCGCGCGCCGCCGGCGCGTCGGGATGATCCACCTCGAGCAGCAGCGTCTTGTCGGATTGCACGATCAAAGGTCCATCGGTCACCCGATCCATTGTCCAGATGCGTGCAACTCCTGTCAGCCCGGCACGGACGGCCCTCGACCCCGGCCCGGGGTATGGCTTTCCCGAGTGCAGGTCAGGGGCCGTCCGCGTGCGATCTCAGCCCTTCACGCAGACCACCTGCCGCAGGTGGGCGACCACCTCGACCAGGTCGGACTGTGCAGCGATGACCGAGTCGATGTCCTTGTAGGCGGCCGGGATCTCGTCGACGACACCGGCATCCTTGCGTGACTCGACCCCGGTGGTCTGCGCGACCAGATCGTCGGCGGTGAACGTCTTGCGGGCCTTCGATCGGCTCATCCGACGTCCGGCACCGTGTGACGCCGAATAGAAGGACTGCTCCGACCCGAGGCCGCGCACCACATACGATCCGGTGCCCATCGAACCCGGGATCAGGCCGAGATCACCGGCACCGGCCCGGATCGCACCCTTACGGGTCACGAGCAGATCCAGACCGTCGATGTGCTCGGTGGCCACGTAGTTGTGGTGGCAGCTGATCGGATCGTCGAAGCGGACACCGCGGTCGGCGAAGGTCTCCTGCACCGCGGCGCACACCAGCGCGAGCATCACCCGGCGATTGCGTGCCGCGTAGTCCTGTGCCCACTCGAGGTCGTGTCGATAGGCATCCATCTCCGGGGTCCCGGCGAGGAACACCGCGAGGTCGCGGTCCGGCAGATCGGAATTGTGCGGCAACCCCGCTGCGATCGACATGTGCCGATCGGCCAACTCCTTGCCGATGTTGCGCGACCCGGAGTGCAACATGATCCAGACTGCCGGGTCCGGACGATCGCCATCGGATGCGGTGACGTCCGGCTCCTCGATGCAGATCTCGATGAAGTGGTTGCCACCGCCGAGCGTGCCCAGCTGCTTGTGCGCACGCGAGTCGAGCTGCCGCACACCGCGATGCAGGTCGCCGAAACGCTCCCAGAAGTTTCCCCAGCCGCCGCCGACCCGAAGCGGACGCAGGTTCAGCGGCTGGTCGTGGGAGTGGAACCCGACCGGGACCCTCGCCTCGATCGCCGACCGCAGACCGGACAGGTCGTCGGGGAGGTCGCCCGCCACGAGGTCGGTGCGGATCGCGGCCATGCCGCAGCCGATGTCGACGCCGACGGCCGCCGGGCAGACAGCATCGCGCATCGCGATGACAGAACCCACGGTTGCGCCCTTGCCGACGTGGACATCCGGCATCACGCGGACCCCGTGCACCCAGGGCAGCGTCGAGACGCGGCGCAGCTGATTGCGCGCCTCGTGCTCGATCGACTCCTCGTCGGCCCACAGGAGGGTCGACGCCGAGGCGCCCGAAAGGGGAACGGGGAAAACGGTGTTCATGATTCTTCCTGGATTGTCGGGGTGTTCGTGCCAGGTCACCGTACGTGCAGAGTGATGGGCGGTCGAGGGATTTACGTGGGGTGTGGTCCGTGGTCTCGATACGGCGCCTCGCGCCGGAGCGCTCGGCGCCTACTCGACCAGCGGTGGGGAACAGCGGAGCGAGCGCGCGTTTCGAGATCGACTCGCGCACCACGCGTCAGCCCTCCAGCAACTCCACACTGGTGATGCGGTGCAGCGAGAACCGTTGTTCCTCATCGGTTCCCGCGTCGACCGCGATGAGTTGACCCGCGCCGAGCGTTCGCGGTGTCACCACGTGACGGCTCGCCGATCCGTGTGCGTCCACGTAGTCGACGCGCAGGCGCCGGTTCACCCGTAACGCAAGCTGGATGAGGGCCGTCGCGGACTCGCCACCGCCCGCGGCGCGGACCGGGGCCGCCGACATCGCCGACGACGCGGGCCGCGCCGACGCCGCGCGATCATGCGACCGCATGCGACTCACCACCGAGATCAGCTGATCCGGGGAGGGCACCGAGCGACGCGCCTGCGGCTGCCGTCGCTGCCGGGCGACGGTGACCCGGCTCCCGCGTTCGCGCAGATCGACCAGCGTGCCGGACGAATCCTCGCCCGCCGGGGCGAAGCCCGCCGCGCGGAGCTGCTCCAGGACCTCGCGCACATCGGCCTGGGAGACCGCGACGGTCGGGGCCAGGGCCCGCAGCGCCAGATGCTCGGCGGCCGGGCTGCGCAGGACCGCCGCCAGTGTCGTCGGATCCTCGCAACGGATGAAGGCCGTCGCCACCCCGACGCGTAGCTGACCGTGTTTACGGGCGACATCCTCGATCAGATAGGTCAACGACTGCGGTACCGGCGTCCGCGAGTGCGTGGTGAACATCGTCACGAGCTCACTGCTGCTGCGACCGGCGTCCAGCGCCCGTCGGACGGACTCCTCCGAGACGCGATACACCGATGCTGCGCCGCCGGATTCGAGATCGGCGACGAGTTCCACCTGCTCGGCCAGTTCGGGCGTCATCGGGCCCGGGACGGTGAGTGTCAGGTCGGCCTGGGTGAGGAAGTGATCCACCGGTTGGGGGAGCGCGGAACGCATCGCCGACAACACGGTCGCCTCGTGGCCCCCGTCGTCGGTGTCGCCGATCGCTGCACGGCCCACCCGCGTCAGCGCGCCGTGGGCGACGATGCCGAGTTCGCGGGCCTCGCGCACGGTCTCGTCGACGACACGTCGCGAGTATCGCCGGATGTGCCGCGGATGGTGCCAGTGCACCGACGCGACGAGCGCGTCGGTGTCCACCGGTATCGCCGGTCCGGCGTCCTCGAGCATGTCGAGGATCACGCGCCGCTGGATCGGTGCGTACGCGTCGTGCAGCTCACCCGACAGCGCCGCGTAGGCGTTGCCGTCGCGGTCGGGTTCGCCGACCTGCCAGGCCCGGCGGGGCATCTCCAGCCATGCCTCGACCAAGGCGATCCATTGCCGCTCGGGAGCTTGATGCAGCCAGGTGTCGGCACCCGGTGTCGGTGCGAACGCCAGTTCGCCGGTGTCCGACGGCGGTGGGGGATCGGGGAATCCGGCGTCGATGAGGCGCAGGAACGCGAGGAGTTCGGCGATGAACGCGACCCGCCGCTGATCGAGGCCCGTCACCTTCGCCAGACGACGCAACTCCCGTACCCCGAGCGCGCCGCTGCGCAGCACCGACGCGGGTGTCGCGCCGAGGGTGCGCAGAACCGTGGTGGCATGCCGGATCAGTTCGAGGGCCTCGCCGCCGGCGGCATCGTCGATCGCGGCGGCCGAGAAGCGACGGCGGGCCGAGCTGTCGTGCAGTGCGGGCGCCCGGAGGTCATCGGCACGTAGCGGTGGTTCGCCGCGCAACAGCTGCCCGACCATCGGTGGCAATTCGACGGTCTGGTCGTCGACGCGGGCCAGTAACCCGGCGGCGATGAGGCGCGGCACCGGCTGCTGCGGGTCGGCGTCGACAGCGGCGTCCCGGCTGCGGCCGAGCGCCGGTCCGCGCGACAAGGTCTCGATCAGGCCGCGTTCGCGGTCATCGAGTCCGTCGATGTCGCCCCGGATCTCGTCGGCATGACGTTCGGCCAGCGGGCCGGTCAGGTGGTGGGCCCGCCAGGGCAGCGCGGCCGGGGCATGCGCGCCGGTCTCCAGCGCGTCGTCGGGCCCCCAGATCAGAGCGCGGTCGTGCAACAGGCGGACCCGGTCGACGATGTCGCGCTCCTCGGCGCGGCCGGACAGCGCCTTCACGATGGCGGTGACGCTGGTGGGGGCCGGAATCCGCCCGGTGCCCGCGGTGCCGAGCTCGATCGTCTGCTCGAGGACGGCGACCGACAGCAGATCCAGACTCTCGCCTGCCAACGCCGACGACGCGGCCGACAGCGCACGCGACGCCAGCACACCGGTGCCGGCGGGAGGCGGCGAGGCAAGGTCCGGACGGGCGGTGAGCAACCCGACGAGTTCGTCGTCGCCGCGCAGTGCCAGATCGTCGGCCAGGCTGACGCCCTGGTCATCTGCACTCATTCGATCGATTCTACTGAGCCGGACGGCAGGGGAGGTTTCCCCGGGACGTCCGCCGAGGCCACATGGCACAATGAGCGCGTGGCTGAGAAGAAGAAGTACGTCGACAACGGCTGGCCGAAGGACGGGAACGGCGACGCCGCCGAGCACGCCGTCTCCGAGTTCGCGACCCATATCTCCGGTGCGCTGTCGCCGTTCGGTGAGGTCGAGTTCCCCCTGCCGGTGGACGACCTGCCCTACCTCCAGCCGAAGACCGTCGTCAACCGCTGATCAGGCGGTGTCCGACAACGGCGACCAGTCGAGCGGGCCGACCGGTTCCCGACTGAGTCACATCGACTCGGCCGGCGCGGCCCGGATGGTCGACGTGGGCGCCAAGGCGCGGACGAACCGTCGCGCGGTGGCGGGGGGAACGTTCCGGACGACCGCCGAGGTCATCTCCCTGCTCGCCGACAACCGGCTCCCCAAGGGCGATGTCCTGGCGACCGCCCGTATCGCCGGCATCATGGCGGCCAAACGCACCGACGAGCTGATCCCGCTGTGCCATCAGCTCGCGTTGTCGTCGGTCGACGTCGACTTCGCGGTCGCCGACGACCACATCGACGTCACCGCGACGGTGACCACCAGCGGGCAGACCGGTGTCGAGATGGAAGCCCTGACCGCGGTCGCCGTCACCGGGCTCACGCTGCACGACATGGTGAAGGCGGTGGATCGTCGGGCCTCGATGCATGACATCCGGCTCCTCGAGAAGACCGGCGGCAAGTCGGGGTCGTGGCGACGTGAGTGATCCGGCGCCGACCCGCGGACGTCCGCGGGTGGCGCGGGTTGTGGTCGCCTCCACACGCGCCAGCCGCGGCGAGTACACCGACCGCACCGGCCCGCTCATCGGCGAGTGGCTCACCGCACGCGGGTTCGTCGTCGACGAGTTGCTCGTGGTGGCCGACGGCCCGCCCGTCGGGGGAGCGATCCGGGCCGGCGTCTACGCCGATGTCGATCTGATCGTCACGACCGGCGGCACCGGTCTGTCGCCGACCGACCGCACACCGGAGGAGACCCGCGCGTTGCTGGACGTGGAGATCCAGGGACTGGCCGATGCGATCCGGTCCGCGGGGCTGCCGACGGTGCCGACGGCGGTGCTGTCCCGCGGTGTCGCCGGCGTCGCCGGTCGCACGCTCGTCGTGAACCTGCCCGGATCCACCGGCGGGGTCCGCGATGGTTTGTCGGTCCTCGACGGGGTACTCGACCATGCACTGGATCAGATCCATGGGGGTGATCACTGATGGCCGTCGTCGCACGAGCTGACCTGTCGGACAGCGTGATCGGACTGCCCGATCACGAGGCGCTCGTCGCCGCTGCCGCCCGCGGCGCGGCCGGGGCGATCGTCGGGTTCACCGGTGCGGTCCGCGACCACGACGGCGGTCGCGGTGTCACCCGACTGTCCTACAGCGCGCATCCGACGGCGCAGCAGGTGCTCGAGGACGTCGTCGCCGAGGTGGCTGCCGCAGCCGACGGCGTCCGCGCGGTCGCGGTCAGCCACCGGGTGGGGGATCTGGACATCGGCGACGTGGCGTTCGTCGTCGCGGTGGCGGCCGACCATCGTCGGGCGGCGTTCGAGACCTGCTCGACGATGGTCGACGAGGTCAAGGCACGTCTACCGGTGTGGAAGCATCAATTCTTCTCCGACGGCCGCGACGAGTGGGTCGGTTCGGCATGACCGTCGCCGACGACGGTTCGGCCCCGGAGCATGACCCGCAGCGCGACCCAGGTCGTGACCCGGAGCGTGACCCGCAGCGCAACGAGACGCCCACCGAGCGTCTGGACCGCAACTGGGCGAGCCTGTTGCAGGAACTGCGGGTGGTGCAGACCGGTGGTCAGATCCTGACCGGCCTGATGCTGACGATCCCATTCCAGGAGGGATTCGAGGAACTCACCACACGTGAGCAACGGATCTTCGTGCTGAGTCTGGTGTTCGCGGTGCTGAGCACCATCACCCTCATCTCACCGGTCGCCCTGCACCGGCTGCTGTTCCGGCGCCACGCCATCGATCGTCTCGTGGACCGTGCGCACCGGCTGACGCTCATCGGCATCACGTTCCTCGGCCTGGCGCTGACCGGAGTGGTGTCGGTCATCTTCGACATCGCCTTCGGCGGGTGGGCGGCGCTGGCCGCGGCGATCATCGCCGTGGCGGTGTTCCTCGTGATGTGGGTGGCCCTGCCGATGCGCGAGCGCCGGCATCTCGCCGACGACCCGCACGGCCGTCCCTGACGTCTGCGTACCGGGTCTCGATCAGGCGACCGACCCCGACCATGGACAAGGGCCCCGCACGGGCGTGATGCCGTCGTGCGGGGCCCTTCGACTATGGGCCCGGAAGGGCGAGGTCAGCGCCTCACTCAGGGAGTGGGCAGCTGATCCTTGTGCTGGTTGAACAGCGCGATCTGATCCGGGTTCAGCTCGTAGCCGGTCTTCTTGGCAGCCTCCCAGAGGTTCTTGACCTCGGGGGTGATCTTGTTGTTGTCGGCGGCCTGGTCGACGGCCTTGTCGATCTGGCTCTTCACGTCACCGGTGCTCTTGGCCTCCGGGGTCGCGGACCAGTTGAACGGTGCCGGCAGCTGCGGGAGCTGCGGGAGTGCGGGCTTCTCGGCCGGTGCGGTGCGCGGGGTCGAACCCGACAGCCCGGTGCCGCAGACGGGCCATGCGCCCTTGCCCTGGCCGGCGAGCACACGCTCGGCGACGACGATCTGCTCCTGCTTGCTGGCCTGATCGGCGCTCGGCGCGAACTCGGTGCCGCCGTGGCCGGCCCAGGTGCTCGGGCTGAACTGCAGGCCACCCTGGTAACCGTTGCCGGTGTTGATGGCCCAGTTGCCGCCCGACTCGCACTGGGCGACCTGGTTCCACTCGGCGTCGGTGGCGGCGTTGGCCGAGCCGGTGCCCAGCATGGCTGCTCCGCCGCCCAGGACGGCACCGGTGAGGGCGACCTTGGCGAGGGTCTTGGTGGTCGTGGTGGTCGTCTGCTTGCGATGACGTCCGGACATGTCAGGTGTTTCCTCTCTCCACGCGCCTACGAAGTCAGCTGTCGGGTTCGGGCGAGAGGTGCCCGGGCACGGCCTGGCATGGTGTCCATGCCGTGTCTTAACCCCAAGGACATCCGAAGATGTCCGGTCTCTACGAGGGTGGGTCCCCCGTCCTCGCTCCTAGATGTCGTACTGGCGTCCCGTGACGGAGCGAGGTTCGGCGCGGCCGACGGAACGTTATGTATGTGGTTACTGATCTGTGACCCCCGAGGGCGTCGTTCGATCACACTACGACGTCTGCGAGCACGAATCACGTTGTTGGCAAGCCTCTTTTCGAGGCTTGAGTGGGGCTTTCGACCCACATGTGACGTCATCCCTGCTCACGGGGCGATAGTCGACTTGTGTCCTTCTCGTTATCGTCCCGTTATGTGAGGAAGCTCACAGGCCGATTGTGGCGTCAGCCACCGGCAAATGGCGGCAGGACGTCGACGGTGTCGCAGCGACCGAGCCGGGCGTCGCGGTCACACAGGGCGATCGAGTCGCGCAGATATGAGCACCGGGCCAGCACGCGTTCGAGATCGGGGTTGCCCGCGGCGAGGAATGCTTCGAGCTGGCCGAGGGTGGCGTCGGAGTCGACGTCGACGACGGCCGACTCGGCGCCCGCGGCCGCGCGCGCGGCAGCGAAGTACCGGATGGTGAGTCGCATCCGCGCTCAGCCCCCGATGGCCGACATCGGCCGGTCCGGTTGATGGAAGTCGGGATCGTTCACGCCGTGGCCTGCGGCCTTGGTCCAGACGTTGCCGCGCCAGCGCCGGGCGATGGCGTCGTCGATGTCGGCGTCCGGCAGATCGCCACGCAGGATGCCGCGCAGGTCGGTCTCGGACTCGGCGAACAGACAGTTGCGCAGGGCGCCGTCGGCGGTGAGCCGGGCGCGGTCGCAGTCCCCGCAGAACGGGCGGGTGACCGAGGCGATCACGCCGACCCGCGCGGGCTCGCCGTCGACGTCGTATCCGTCGACCAGCCAGGTGGCCGCCGGGGCACTCCCACGCGGACGCGGGTCGGGGAGCAGCGTGAAGTGCGATCGCAGGACGGTCAGGATCTCGTCGGCGGTGACCATGGACGACCGGTCCCACCGATGATCGGCGTCGAGCGGCATCTGCTCGATGATCCGCAATTGGTAGCCGTGATCGAGGCAGAAGCTCAGCAGGTCGGGCAGCCGGGCGAGATCCTCGTGGGCGGCCAGCACGGCGTTCACCTTGACCGAGCGGAGTCCGGAGTCGCGTGCGGCGGCGAGTCCGGCGAGGACGTCGTCGAGGCGGTCGCGCCGGGTGATCACGGCGAATCTCTCGGGATCGACGGTGTCCAGCGACACGTTGACCCGGCCCAGGCCGGCCGAGACGAGGCCGTCGATGCGGCGGGCGAGGCCGAGGCCGTTGGTGGTCATCGCGATCTCGGGCCGTTCGGGGAGTCCGGTGACGGCGTCGATCAGGTGCTCGAGGTCGCGACGCAGGAGTGGCTCACCGCCGGTGAAGCGGATCGACCGGATGCCGAGATCGCGCACGGCGACCGTCATCACCCGGATGAGTTCGTCGGTGCTCAGCACCTCGTCCGTGGGCAGCCAGTCGAGTCCTTCGGCCGGCATGCAGTAGGTGCAGCGCAGGTTGCAGCGATCGGTCACCGACACCCTCAGGTCGGTGACCACGCGGCCGAAGCGGTCACGTAGCGGACCGTCGGACGGCGTGTCCGGCGGTGCGACCGGGACCGTGGAGCCGGTGGTGGGCAATCCGAGCGCGACGACGGTCACGACTGCCCCCGCAGGGCTTCGAGTGATCGAAAGGTGCTGGCGTGGAACACGAGTGGCTCGACGCCCGGGTCGTATCGGAGTGATTCGATGCGCAACAGCACGAGGGTGTGGTCGCCCGCCGGGATCTCGTTGTACAGCGAACACGACAGACTGGCGGCGGCGTCGGGGATGAAGACCGCGCCGTCGTCGGTGCCGAACGGGGTGATGCCGGCGAACCGGCCCGCACTCGGACCGGCGAGCTGACGGCACAGATCGGACTGATCGCGGGCGAAGACACTCACCCCGATGGCCGGCGCCGACCGCAGACGCGGCCACGTCGTCGACGTGTTCTGCACGCACAGGGAGACCAGCGGCGGATCCAGCGACACCGTCGTGAACGCGCTGGCGGCCATGCCGGCGAGCACGGGCGAGCCGTCGTCGTCGGCGACCCGGCACGCGACCGCGACGACGCCCGACGGGAAACAGCTGTACGCCCGCTTGAGCACCTCGGCATCCGTGGCGGGGGCGAGGTCGTCGGCGGCGACGATGACCGATTCGAGCGTCATCGTGTCCGCCGTCCCGAACGCAGTGCGAAGACGATGCCGAGGACGAATCCGAGCGGCGCACACATCGTGAGCAGGTAGACGACCGTCGGTGCGGTTCCGCCGTCGGTGACCAGCGGTGTGACGAACAGCGCCACGATCGCGGCCAGTCCGACCGCGAACACCACCCCGGCCGCCTGCAGCAGTCGCGGGGACGATTGCCTCTTCATGCTTTCCACGGTAGAACACCTCCCCCAGCGGTGACGTACGCCGAGGGTGAGGTATTCCACGTGACCGTCGTCGGCGCCGTTGGTTAGACTTGGTGCCCATTGGCGCCTGGATCATCTGACATGGAGCCGGGTCCGCTCGACGGACCAGCCGAAAGTCAGGTGAGGGGCGCTTTTGTCATGGAACTCCGATGCACAGATGAGGGTGAGCACAGTGCCGACCGGCAAGGTGAAGTGGTACGACGCGGACAAAGGTTTCGGATTCCTCGCGCAGGACAGTGGGGAGGACGTCTACGTCCGCTCGTCGGCCCTGCCCGAGGGCGTGGAGGGGCTCAAACCCGGTCAGCGCGTCGAATTCGGCATGGCCGCGGGCCGTCGCGGACCCCAGGCCCTGTCGGTCACCGTCCTCGACCCTGCCCCGAGCGTCGCGAAGAACACCCGTGAGGCCGCCCGCAAGGAGACCAAGCGCCACACTCCCGACGAATTGCACGGCATGGTGGCGGACCTGATCACCCTGCTCGAGGGGACGGTGCAGCCGGAACTGCGCAAGGGTCGCTACCCGGACCGCAAGACGTCGCAGCGGATCTCCGAGGTCGTGCGCGCGGTCACCCGCGAACTCGAGCGCTGAGGTCGCGGGGTCGGGCCGCCGCGGGGCCGGCCGATCCCGCGGACCCGCTCAACCCCGGCTCAACTCAGGTTCAACCCCGTTGCGCCGCAGGCATCTGCAGGTTGTCGGGGGTGGTGTTGGCGGCGAGGAACCCGCGCGCGATGACGTTGTCGGTTCCCGCGTCGGCCACGGCCGACGGCACCTGCACCTCGACGTTGATCAACACGCGGTCCGGTGTCGACTGCAGGACCGTGGTGTAGGTCGAGTTCGACCGCATCGGCACGGACGTCCCGTCCGGTCCGTTCGGCGTCAGATATTGCACGACCAGGTTCCACGGCCACTCCGCGATCCCCTGCGAGACCGACAGCATCACCGTCTCGCCGACGGGTACCGGCACCCGCTGGATGCGCATGTCGGTGAGCTGCTCGGGCTCACAGTTCTTCAGGAAGACATCGCACATGCGGGTCGGGTCGACCCGGATGAGTCGGTCGCCGACGGCGAGCTGCAGATACATGTCGTCGTGCGACGTGCTGTCCTCGGACCACGAGTCCTTGGTGAGGAACACCACCGTGCCGCCGACGACGACCACGAACGCGACGACGACCGCCGCGATGACGGTGAGTGCCTTCTTCTCTCCACTGTTCAGATTCACGTTCTAGGGCTGTCCTGTGTGGTCGGTGTGATCTCGGTCGGAAGGGATCCGGTCGGTGCGTGGCCGTCCGGCGGGCATCTGCCGCGTCGAGGAGGCTCCGCGCCGGCCGTCGGCGGCCGGATGTGCCCGCGTCGCGGCCTGCGACGGTGGGACGTGGCCGGATCGGCGCGTCACGCGGTCGGTGTCGCCGAGGTGGATCGCGACCGTCGGCTCGGCATAGTCGGGGCGCTGTCCGCCGATACCCGGTATCAACGACGACCCTCGCGTGGTCAGCACGGTCTGGAGAAGTCCGATGCCGAGCAGCACGGCGACGACGGTGAAGCCGATCCACAACGTCGGCGGGAGAAGAACGCCCAGGCTCGCGCCGAGCACCCACCCCAATTGCAGCACCGTCTCCGACCGTCCGAAGGCCGACGCGCGTGATTCCTCGGGTAGGTCGTCCTGGATCGACGAGTCGAGGCACACCTTGCCCACGGCGCTGGTGCCGGACGCGACGAACGCCGCGACCGTGGCGATGACGATGTTGCCGAAGATCGCGGCGAGCGTGGCGACGACGAAACATGCGGCGGTGCACCACAGCACGATCTGCGGCGGATTCTTCAGCTCCAGGCGCGTGCCCAGACCGTTGCCGATCATGTTGCCGACACCTGCCGCCGCGCCGACGGCGCCGAGCAGGACGAGCTGGGTCCAGTCGGAGTGCACGTCTTGCTGGGCCTTGGCATAGAACGCGATGTAGAGCGTGAGGAAGCCGGTCAGAATCCGGATCGTGGCGTTGCCCCACAGTCCGGCGACCACCTTGCGACCCAGCGGCTGCCGCATCTTGGCGGCGATCGCGGTCGCGGTCTCGCGGGCGCCCCGGAGCCCGGTGCCGCCCGCGTCGTCGCGGGGCGGGCGTGCGGCAGGTTCACCGTGGTAGGTCAATGTCGTCGGTATCTCACCCTCGGTCACCTCGACCCACGACGGGATGCGCATGCACAGATACGCGCCGACGGCGGCGATCACCGCGAGCCATGCCATGGCGCCCGGGATGTGGATCGGCAGCACCTTGGCGAGGAGGAGTTCGAACAACGCGGCGACACCGCCGCCGATGATCGTTCCGCCGATCAGGCCGAAGGTGGTCAGGCGGGAGTTCACCCTCGGCAGATCGATGCTCGGCGGGACGACGCGCGGTGTGACCGCCGACTTCAGCACCCCGAACGATTTCGACAACACGAGCAGCCCGAGCGCACACGGATAGAGCACCCACGGGTCGTACTGCAGCTGCTGGGCGGTCGAGTCCCAGGAACAGTTCGCCATGATCAGCAGGGCGAGGACGACCCGGAGCCCGAACGTCGTCGCCATCGCGATCCGCCGACCGTGCTGCAGGCGATCGAGAAGCGGCCCGATGAGCGGTGCGATCAGTGCGAACGGCGCGATGGTGAGCGCGAGGTACAGGCCGACGCTCGTCTTCGACTCACCGGTCGCCGCAGCGAAGAACAGAGTGTTCGCCAACGCGACGGCCATGGCCGCGTCGACGGCGAAGTTGACGATGACCGGCAGGGTCAGCGCGGTCAGCCCCGAGCGGTCGGCACCGTCGGCGGTGGCGGCCTGATAGATCTTCCCGATGCCGCGGCCGGTCAGTTCCCGACTGCGCATCGCGGCGACCCGGGCGACGGTGATCTTCTTCGGGACACCGCGCTCGCCTGGTACGTCGGTCGGCATTGCGCGGGTGCCGCCGAGGTGCTCGGTGGCGGCGTCGGGATGGCCGTCGTTGTCGAGCGGCGGCAGGTGCGGATTGTGTGTGCGCGGCGGTAGGTAGGCGTGGTCGGCGGGACCGCGGCCGGCGGGGCGGCCGGTGGGACGGCGCGATGCCCCCGGTGGGATGTGCGCGGTCCGGCCGTCATCGGCTGGATAGTTTGCAGTCTCCGGATGCTGCCGGTGGTTGCGGCGGTCGTCGGCCGGCCCGGCGTCGCGAGGCGTGCCGCGGGGGTCGGGCCCCGCCGGTTCGCTCTGCTCCCGCCACGGAAAGCGGGGACTGGGTCGGTTCACATCGCCAATTGTTCCTCATCGCCCCGACTCGGTGTCGGCACGGCCGTCCCGCGCGTGCCGGTGGTGACCTCGCTCACGACCGGCGGACGTGAGCGCGACGAATCCGTGCGCGGGAGACCGCAAATGACGGGTCGGTGCCGCGCAGGTCACGCGGTGTTGCACACTGGACGGGTGACTCTTGCATTCGATGCCGACCGGCTGCGTGCCGCCGTCGACGTGGCGCGCGCGGCGCTCGTCGAGGACGGCCAACATCCGGGCGCGCACCTGGAGAGCGCCACCGAGGGCGAATGGGCCGTCGCCCACTACTTCGAGGCCGGACTCGCCGGTTATCGCGGCTGGCAGTGGTGTGTCGTCCTCGCGGGTGCACCGGACACCGACGAGATCACGGTCTCCGAGATCGTGCTCCTCCCGGGCGAGGGATCGTTGCTCGCACCGAGTTGGGTGCCGTGGAACGAACGCGTGGCCCCCGGCGACCTCACTCCGGGCGACGTCCTGGCCGCCGAGCCCGACGACGCGCGTCTGGTGCCGAACCAGATCGACACCGGCGACGAGTTCCGCTTTCCCGCCGACGACGAGCCGAGCGACGATGACGACGAGGAGATCGGGCAGGTCGCGGGTGAACTCGGTCTGGGCCGACGTCGGCTGCTGAGTCGGGAAGGGCGCGACGAGGCCGCGCAACGGTGGTACGACGGCGATTTCGGTCCGCACGCCGACATGGCCGTCGCCGCCGCCTACAGCTGCGCCACGTGCGGCTTCTATCTTCCACTCGCCGGTGCGTTGCGACCGGCCTTCGGGGTGTGCGCGAACGAGTATTCGGCCGACGGTCACGTGGTGGCCGCCGACTACGGGTGCGGGGCGCATTCCGACGTCCCGGCGCCCAAGGGCGAAGGCTCGCCGGCCTACGACGCCTACGACGACGGTGCATTGGAGATCGTCAGCGTCGGCTCCGTCGGCGACGCGACCGCCTGAGGCGACCCGACACGGTGAGTGCCACCGACGAGGCCGGTGCTGCCAGGCGGGCCGCCGCTGATCCCTTCGGTCTCGCCGCGTTGTGTTCGGCCACGCTCGACACCTGGCGCACGTCGCCGACGCGGTTCGCCGAGGACGTCGCCGCCGAGACCGATCTGGTGACGGTCGGCTACCGCGACCGCCTGTTCACCGAACTCGCGGCCAACGCAGCCGATGCCGCCGCGGCCGCCGGTGTGCCGGGGAGACTGGTCATCTGGGCCGCCGACGACGCGGTACACGTCGCCAACACCGGGGCGCCATTGACCGCCGACGGCGTCCGATCTCTGCTCGCCCTTCGGGTCTCGGCGAAGACCGGTACGACCGACGCCCCGCACGTGGGACGGTTCGGAGTCGGCTTCACCGCGACCGCGACCGTCGCCGACCGCGTCGAGGTCCGGTCCACGACGGGATCTATCGTGTTCGACCGCGCCCGATCCGTCCGGGCCGCCGCCGATGCCGGGGTCGATGTCGCCGACGATGGTGTGCCACCGCTGCTCCGGCTCGCCTGGCCGGTCCCGGACATGCCGCACGACGATCTCGACACCGAGATCATCCTGCATCTGCGGGACGGAGTGTCCGCCACTGCCCTCATTGACCTGGCGCGCACGCAGGCGGCCGATCTGCTCCTGGAACTACCTGCTCTGGAACAGATCTCGGTGGCGGATGCGATCACCTCGATCCGACGGGAACCGTTGTCGGCGACGACCGCGACCGTCGTCGTCGAGTCCCGGGTGGATGGGCGCACTGAGCCGCGACAGTGGGTGGAGTCGTCTCACGACGGCACCCGATGGCTGGTCGAACTGGGCCCCGACGGGCCGCTCATTCCCGACCCGAATGTGCTGTGTGCGCCGACGCCCACCGACATCGAGCTGTCGTTGCCGGCCCGCGTCATCACCGATCTACTGCTGACCCCGGACCGGCGACATCTGCATCCGGACGCCGGCATCGTCACGGCCGCAGCCGGTTACAGCGAGCTCATCGCGGCGGTACCGGCGTCGTGGCGGCCCGAGCTGATCCCGACACACGCCGACACCCGCAACCGCGACGACGGTGCTCTGGTCGATGCCGTGATCGACGAATTGCGTTCCACAACTTGGCTTCCCGCCGCCGGCGGAGAACTCGTCGAGGACGAGACCGCTGCGCGAGACCTCGTGCCGAGCCGTTCCGTCGTGTTCGGTGACCTGACTGTCGAGCTGGCCGAGGTGCTCGCCCCCGTGATGGGCGACCTCGCGCATCCGGATGTGTCCGAGCGGCGGCATCTGGCCCGGTTGAGGTCGGTGGGTGTGGCGGAGATCGGGCCGGCCGACCTCGCCGAGCGGCTCGTCGGCCTCGATCGCGACCCGACTTGGTGGCGCGCCCTGTACGAGGCTCTCTCGCCAGTGGTGACCAGCGCGTCGGACGTGGAAGAGCTGGGGGCGCTGCCGATTCCGCGCGCCGACGGGCGGATGAACATCGGCGCGCGGGGGCTGTTCGTGGCCGACACCCTCGACATCCCGATTCGCTGGGTCCCGACTCTGCACGCCGATGCCCGCCACCCACTCATCGAGCGGCTCGGCGCCGAGCCGCTGTCGGTCGCCGTCGCCCTGTCCGATCCCGCCCTCGAACAGCTCATCGACGACGTCGACGACGACGAGTTGGCCGAGGTGGCCGACGAGGTGTTCGCGCTCTTGGCCGCGGACCCCTCCGCGGAGGTGCCGGAATGGTTGTCGGGCATGCCGATCCCCGACCGGGACGGTTCGCTGCGCCCGGCCGACGAGCTGCTGTTGCCGGACAGTCCGCTGGCCGCGGTCCTCGTCGACGACTCCCCGTTCGGCGTCGTGGCCGACGATCTCGTGCGGAGGGTGGGGCCGGACGTGTTGCGGCGCATCGGGGTCGGGTGGGGATTCCTCACCGTCGTCGACGACTTGCCCGTCGGGCCGGACCACGACCTGCCCGACGAGGACGAGTGGTGGTCGTCGGCGGCCGACCCGCCCGATCGTCTGGTCGCGGTGCGCGACCTCGACCTGGTCGCCGATGACCGATGGCCGGAGGCGCTGACCCTGCTCGCGACGGACGAGACGCTCGCCCCGCTGCTGGCCGACCGTGACGGCTACACCGCCTGGTGGTTGCGGCACCACGCCGTCGTCGACGGACATCGACTCGCCTGGTATCGATCGCCGTCCGACGAACACCTTCTCGGTGTCCGCGACGCACTGGATCACCCGTACGCGGACACTCTCGCTGCGGCTCTCGGCGGCCTCGTGATCGAATCGTCCGACGACGCGAACACGATCCTCGCGCACCTCGGTGATCCGCAGCGCACGATCACCCCGGGAGTTGCGGCGTCGGTCTACGGTGCCGTCGTCCGCGCTGCCCGCGACGGCGTCGTGAGAGCGTCGGAACTCGATGTGCCGCAGTGTGTTCGGGCATTGTCGGGCGATGCGGTGGAGGCGGCCGTCGTCGCGGACACCCCGTGGATCCTGCAGGTGCTGGCCCCGGATGATGCCGTCCTGGCCGGTGCGCACGTCGACCGTGACGACGCGGATCTGCTCGCCGACATCCTCGACCTGCCGACGGCAGGGGAGGAGATCGAGACCGAGGTCCGCGACGTCGGAGACGCGAGTACCGCCCACAGTTCGGAGGCGGTGGCGTTCACCGCGATCCGCGGCTCGGATCTTCCCCACGGAGAGGTCCGGCTCCACGACGAATTGTGGGTGGTGGTGCGGCGCAACGGTGTGCGTTCCGAGATGCGGGTCGACTGGTGGGTCGACGGACGAGGCGTCACGCACCTGCCTCGGAGGTCGACCGGGCATCGATCCCGACCATGAGGATCGACGCCAGCTCCCGGTAGGCGTGTGCGTCGTCGAGGCCGGTGGCGGCGGCGACCTCGCGACGTTGGATACGACTCATCATCGAGGCCGCGAGATCGGCGGCGAACGATGCGTTGACGTCCCGGAAGTCGCCGCCGGCGACGCCGTCGGCGATCAGCTCGCTGACGCGGCGAGCCGCGGCCTGTGTGTTCCGCTCGTACAGTTCGCGGGTCGGCGCGTAGGCGTGCAGGTCGGTCATGAACTGCTCCGAGGCCGGGGCGAGTGCGTCGCCCACCGCGATGAGGTAGGCGATGACCTTGGCGCGGGCCCCGTCGGTGGCGGAGACGTTGCCCTCCACCTGCTCGGTGGCGACCCGGAAAAAGTGCGTCACCGTCTTGACGACGAGCTGCTCCTTGCTGCCGGCGAGGGTGTACAGGGTGGACTTCGAGCAGCGCAGCCGGGCTGCCAGTTCCGCGACGCCCAGGTGAGCGAAGCCCTCCGCGAGCAGGAGTGTCACCAGCGCGTCGAAGAGATCACCTCGTCGGGCCGTGGCGAACGCGGTGTCGTCGGTCATGGCACACATAGTACTGTGAGGGGTACTTCAGTACTGTTCCAGTTCCCTCGGAGGTTGTGTCATGCCGGTCGACCGATTGCTACCCACCGATGAGGCTTGCGACCTCATCGCCATGACCAGGGACTTCGCGGACAAGCGCCTGGCAACCATCGTCGACGATCACGAGAAGCGCGAGACCTATCCCGAGGGACTGTTCGCCGAGATGGGCGAGGCCGGCTTGCTCGGTCTGCCGTATCCGGTCGAGTGGGATGGCGGCGGGCAGCCCTACGAGGTGTATCTGCAGGTCCTCGAGGAACTCGGCGCGCGGTGGGCGGCGGTCGCCGTCGCCGTCAGCGTGCACGGACTCGCGTGCCACCCGCTCTACAACTTCGGCACCGAGGAGCAGAAGCAACGCTGGCTCCCGGATCTGCTGAACGGGCGACTCGTCGGTGCCTACAGCCTGTCGGAGCCGCAGGCCGGGTCGGACGCGGCGGCCCTGTCGTGCCGTGCCGGCGCCATCGAGGGCGGGTATCGGATCAACGGCGCGAAGGCCTGGATCACCCACGGCGGTGTCGCCGACGTCTACAACCTCTTCGCCCGGACCGGCGAGGGATCGAAAGGCATCAGCTGCTTCCTCGTGCCCCGTGACACCGACGGACTGACCTTCGGGAAGCCGGAGGAGAAGATGGGTCTGCATGCCGTGCCGACCACCTCGGCCAGCTACGACGACGCATTCGTCGACGAGGACCGGCGTCTGGGCGCGGAGGGGGAGGGCCTGAGCATCGCGTTCTCCGCGCTGGATTCCGGTCGGCTCGGTATCGCCGCGGTCGCAACAGGTCTGGCGCAGGCCGCACTCGACGCCGCCGTCGACTACGCCCAGGAACGAACCGCGTTCGGCCGCAAGATCATCGACCATCAGGGTCTGGGTTTCCTCCTGGCCGACATGGCGGCCGCCGTCGACTCCGCCCGCGCCACCTACCTCGACGCCGCCCGCCGCCGCGATGCCGGCAGGCCCTACTCACGGGCCGCCGCCACGGCGAAACTCGTCGCCACCGACACCGCGATGTCGGTGACCACCGACGCCGTGCAGGTGTTCGGCGGGTACGGCTACACCCGCGACTTCCGGGTGGAGCGGTACATGCGCGAGGCCAAGATCACGCAGATCTTCGAGGGCACCAACCAGATCCAGCGGCTGGTCATCGCCCGGTCGCTCGCCGCGCGCTGAGCGGGAACGGTCGGTAGGTGACCCGAAGAGCCGGACCATCAGCTCGTGGCGTCGGGGTCGTAGCGGAACGCCCGGCGCTCACCCCGACGAAATGACCGGGAGCCGAGTGCCGCGAGAACCCAGAGCGGCCGTGGGACACGCTGTTTGACGATCGCGCGGTGGTCGTCGTCGAGGCCCTTCAGCATCCACGGGGCCAGCCGCAACGCATCGGCGAGCGACGAGTCGTCGCCGAACTTTTCCTCCAGCTCGACCCACTCCTCGACGCTCAGTCGGGCCTGGATGAGCGTCAGCGCGTCACTCTCTTCGTGGGCCAGGTGGGCGGAGAGGTGAGCGTGGGTGTCGCCGAGGACCGTTGTCAGGTCGGCGCGGTCGGTGTCGTCCGCGCCCACCGCCATTCGAGCGAACCCGGCATCGCACGCCTCGAGCAGCGGGTCGATCAGGCCGTGCTCGGATTCCATCGCGGCGAGGATCGCGCGCTCGTCGGCGGTGCTGCGGTCCTCCAGTTGCGGCCAGATCCACGCGTCCTCCCCGGCGTGGTGGTGATGGAGGATCTCGCGGAAGATCGACCATCGCTTCTGCAGCGCACGCCAGGTCGCGCGATCCGCCGACGGCGTCCGCGGCACGCAGCGGGCGAAGTCCGCGAGATCCCGCCGGAAGCCGTGGTGGGCAAGGTACATCATGAACGGGTCGAGCGGACCGTCCGGAGCAGCGAACTGTCCGGGCAGCCGCAGCTGCTCGACGGTGCCGGCGGGTGTCGCGGGGCTGGTCTGTGCGGTCATCTTTCAGGCCTTTCTCGTTCTTCGGGCTGTCTGGATCAAGAGTCCGACACCCCGCTTGGGTCTCACTTGGAGTGCGCTTGTGTGAGCTCGCGAGCGTCCCCCTCCGGTCGCGCAGGAGCGAGCTCGCGAGCGTCACGAAGCGCGCCGCCGTCGTCGAACCCGGTCGCCTCGACGCCGACGTGGGGAAGGATGCGATCGAGCCAGGCGGGCAGCCACCAGTTGAGGCGGCCCAGCAGCGCCATGGTCGCGGGGACGAGAACCATGCGGATCAGGGTGGCGTCGAGGAGTACTGCGACGGCCATGCCGAGACCCATCATCTTGAGGACGATGTCGGTCTCCGACGCGAAGCTCAGGAAGACCGCGACCATGATCGCGGCCGCCGTCGTGATCACCCGGCCGGTCTTCGCCAGCCCGTGGATGACGCTGTCACGTGCGTCACCGGTGGCCAGCCACTCCTCCCGAATCCGCGACAGCAGGAACACCTCGTAGTCCATCGACAGCCCGAAGAGGATGGCGAACACCAGGATCGGCACCCAACTCGACACGGCGACAGGATGATCCACTCCGAGCAGCGACAATCCCCAGCCCCACTGGAACACCATCGTGATCACGCCGAAGGCGGCCGCCACCGACAGCAGGTTCATGAATGCGGCCTTCAGCGGGATCACGACCGACCGGAACACGACCATCAGCAGCAGGACCGATGCCGCCACGACGAATCCGATGACCACCCACATCCGCTGCGCCAACATGGACGAGATGTCGTCGAGGTACGCGGTGTAGCCGGTCAGGATGGCGCCGGACGGGAGGTCTGCCCGGATCGCGTCGAGTAGGTCGCCGGTCTCGGCAGCGGCCGGGTCGTGCGCGATCGCGACGGGCACGACGTCGAGCGCGGCGTCGGGGGAGCGGGCGACAGACGCGACCGCGACGACGCCGGGGATGTCGCGGATCTCGTCGAGGGCGGCGGTCAGCGCAGCGTTGCCGACGCGATCCGTCGGTGCCACGATGACGACGTCGGCGTTGGCACCCGCACCGAATTCGGCAGCGAGCAGGTCGTGCGCCTGGCGTGTCGTCAGTTCACTCGACTGCGCACCGGAGTCCTGTGGCCACGTGCGCATCGCGACGGCAGGTGCCGCCAGGGTGAGCATCACGATGAGTGCGATGAGGATCGACGCGACCGGACGTGCGCCGACCGTGGTCGCCCAGCGTGCGGTGAGCGGGAGACGACCGGCCTGACCTCCGGTCACCTCGATGTCGGTGTCACGGGATCGGGCGTGACGGACCGTGCGCGGCAGGATCCGGTCACCGGTCAGTCGGCAGAGTGCCGGGACCACGAGCAGCGTGGCCGCCAGCATCGCGACGACGGCGATCGCGGTCGCGAACCCGAAGGACGAATAGGTCGGCAGGCCCGCGAGGCGCAGGCCCATCAGCGACACCAGCACGGTCGTCGCGGCGAACACCGCCGACCGGCCCGCGGTGGCGACCGAGCGTGCTGCCGCCTCGATCGGTGCGTGGCCACGGCGGACGAACTCGACGTGCCGGCTCACCACGAGCAGCGCGTAGTCGATGCCGACGCCGAGCCCGACCATGCTCGCGACCATCGGGGCCGTCGGACTGACGTCGGTGACGGCGGCGAGCAGGGTGACCCCGGCGGACCCGGCGATGAGTCCGCCGACGGCGGATGCGATCGGCAGACCGGCGGCGACGACGGACCCGAACGCGAACACCATGATCAACAGAGCGATCGCGACGCCGATGATCTCCGCGTGACCCTTGATCGGTGCGGCCGCGGTCTCCGGAAGGGATCCGTTCATCTCTACCCGGAGGCCGTCGGCGCGGGACGGTTCGATCGCGTTCTCCAACGCACTCGCGTCGCCCATCAGATCGGCGTCGGTGACCGGGACGTCGTACCCGACGGTGATCACCGCGGTGTCCCGGTCCGCGGACAGTCGTGGTTCGTCGACGGTGGCGACATGCGGCATCCGGGTCAGGCGTTCGCGCAGCGCGGTTGTCTGGCCGGCCGACAGCGCGCCGTCGTCGGAGTGCACGACGACCCGCGCGAACGCGTTGCCGGCGCCGGGTACGTGCTCCCGCAACATCTCGATGCCGGTCTGCGACGGCGTGCCCGTGACATCCCAGTTCTCCTGGGTCTGGCCGCCGACGGCGGAGGCGAGGCCGAGCAGGACGCCGAGCGCGACGGCGAACCCTACAAGGGCGCGGAACGGGTGCGACGCGCTCGCGTGCCCGATCCGGTAGAGGACGGAGGTGTGCATGTCGATGCCTTTCGATGGGACCGTCTGTCGGCGGGGTGAGAGCAGAGAACTCGCCGGGTGCATCGATAGGGTGTGACCCATGACTTGCGGAACGCTTGGGCGTGACTTGCGGCGGTGCCGCCGGTGCTGCTGAGTCCCAGCGAGATCGACCGGTCGATCACCGAGACGGTCGTCGGCGCGCGGACCGACGTCGCGACCACGATCGCCCAGATCGTCACGACGACGGGCAACACCCTGTTCCTCACCGCGGTGGTCGTCGTGGCGGCGATCGTGTTCACCGTGCGGCGCGCCTACGCCGAGGCGACCCTGATCGGTGTCGGTTCGCTGGTTGGTTACCTGCTGATGGTCGGACTGAAGAATCTGGTGGCCCGCCCTCGTCCGCCGGTCGCCGACCGCCTGATCGACATCGACACCTTCTCGTTCCCGTCCGGTCACGCGATGATGAGCATGATCGTCTACTGCCTGCTGGGCGCCGCCCTGTATCGGACGGTCTTCTGGGTCCGCGCGCATCCGACCGTGTTGCTCATCGCGCCGGTGTGGTCGGTGGCGATCGGGTGCACCCGCGTCTATCTCGGTGTGCACTGGACGACCGACGTCGTTGCCGGCTGGCTGATCGGTGCGGCGTGGGTTGCTCTGTGTCTCTGGCTGTGTCGCCGATGGGCGACCGTCGCGGCCACCGCGCGTCCACCGGTCCGCGCCGGGCGGTAGGCGAATCGCAGCGCCGGTCGAGATGTGCGGGCTACCGTCGGGGTCATGGACTTCTCCCCGTCTCCGCGGTCCGCGGATCTGACCGCCCGCGTCTCGACCTTCATCGCCGACGAGATCACGCCCATCGAAGCCGAGGTGCACCACGACATCGCACGTCGCCGGGAAGCGGGGGAGGAGCGGTGGTCACCGCCGCCGGTCCTTGCCGAGCTGAAGACGAAGGCGCACAAGGCGGGTCTGTGGAATCTCTTCCTGCCGAAGGAGCACGCGGGGCGCTACGCCGTGGATTTCGGCACCGACGGCGGCGAGGGCCTCAGCAACGTCGACTATGCGCCGGTCGCCGAAGCGATGGGATCGAGCATGCTGGCACCCATCGTGTTCAACTGCAACGCCCCCGACACCGGGAACATGGAGGTGCTGCTGCGTTACGGCTCGCAGGCCCAACGCGACCGGTGGCTCGATCCGCTGCTCGACGGCTCGATCCGCAGCGCCTTCTGTATGACCGAGCCCGACGTCGCGTCGTCGGATGCGACCAACATGGCGGCGAGCGCGGTCCTCGACGGCGACGACGTCGTGCTCAACGGCACCAAGTGGTTTTCCACCGGCGTCGGAAATCCGGAGTGCCGGATCCTCATCTTCATGGGGGTCACCGACCCGACGGCCGATCGGCATGCGCGCCACACGATGGTGCTGGTCCCGATCGACACGCCCGGTGTCACCGTCGACCGGATGCTGACCACGATGGGCTACTTCGACGAGCCACTCGGGCACGGTGAGGTGTCCTTCCACGATGTGCGGGTGCCGGCGTCGAACATCCTGCTCGGACCGGGACGCGCTGCCGAGATCGCGCAGGGACGACTCGGTCCCGGCCGGGTGCATCACTGCATGCGGGCCATCGGCCTGGCCGAACGTGCCCTCGAACTGGGCGTGCGACGGGCCACCGAGCGCACCGCGTTCGGCAAGCCGATCGCGAAGCTCGGTGGCAACAGCGAACGCATCGCCGACGCGCGCATCGCGATCAACCGCTCCCGGCTGCTGGTGCTGCATGCGGCGTGGTTGCTTGACCAGGGCATGAGCCGGGAAGCGCTGTCGGCGGTCAGCGAGATCAAGGTCGACGTGCCGAACATGACCCTCGACGTCATCGACATGTCGATCCAGTTGCACGGAGGCGCGGGCCTCACCGACGACTTCCCGCTGGCCGCCGCATGGGTCGGCGCGCGGTCGCTCCGGCTGGCCGACGGCCCCGACGAGGTGCACCGAGGGGTCGTCGCCCGGCTGGAACTCGGCAAGTATCGGTGAGTGGCGGCAGCGTCTGTTCACCAACGGGTAACGTCGCGGCGAGACGTTCTGGAGAGAGGGGTTGTCGGGGTGAGTCATCAGGTGGCGGGAGCGCGTGAGGTGCGCTCGGAGGATGCGTTCGACGTCGAGCGGGTGGCGGAGTGGTTGCGGGCGAACGCCGACGACCCGTCCGGCCTCGACGGAACCCCTGCGGTCAAGCAGTTCTCCGGTGGCGCTTCGAATCTCACGTATCTGCTGAGCTATCCCACCCGCGACCTCATCCTGCGTCGGGCGCCCGGCGGCACCAAGGCGCGCGGTGCGCACGACATGGGCCGCGAGTTCCGGATCCAGTCGAAGCTCTCGGCGGTCCTGCCGTACATCGCGCCGATGGTCGCGTTCTGCGACGACGAGTCGGTGCTGGGCTCCGACTTCTACGCGATGGGCAAGATCGACGGGATCATCGCCGGCACCGAGTTCCCGCCGGAGGTCTCGCTGTCGCCCGAGCAGGCCCGCGAGCTGTGCTTCCACTTCATCGACACCCTCGTCGAACTCCATTCGGTCGATCCGGAGAAAGCCGGCCTGGCCGATCTCGGCAAGGGATTCGGCTATGTGCGCCGGCAGGTCGACGGTTGGTCGGCCCGCTTCCGCAACGCCCGCACCGACGACGTCCCCGACTACGAGGCCGTGATGACCTGGCTCGCCGAGAACCAGCCGGACGACATCGCGAACTGCGTGATCCACAACGATTTCAAGCTGGACAATGTCGTGTTGTCGAACGAGGACCCGACCCGGGTCATCGGCATCCTCGACTGGGAGATGGCCACCCTCGGTGATCCGCTGATGGACGTCGCCGGCTCACTCGCCTACTGGGTGCAGGCCGACGACGACGAGGCCACGCAGGCGATGCGTCGCGTACCGACCAACCTGCCCGGCATGATCACCCGCGACGAGTTCGTCGAACGGTATTGCGAGCGTATGGGTTTCGACATGACCCCGGAGAAGTGGCGTTGGTACGAGGCGTTCGGCCACTTCCGTCTCGCGGTCATCGCCCAGCAGATCTACTACCGCTACTACCACGGGCAGACCACCAACGAGCGCTTCGGTGCGCTCGGCTTCGCCGTGGGCATGGTCGAGAGTCGGCTGAACGCGTTGATATCCGAGTAGCACCCACCCGGAATCCCACCCCGGAAAACCGCCCCGCCGCATGGCGTGTCACCGGCGTGTTGTCGACGACGTCCCTGAGGAGGGCGCATGTCCGGGGCGCATCGCCGGGAAGTGGGCGGCCGGCCTCAGCGCCGCGTCTGCGCCTCCACCCGTGACCTGAGGAACCCGCCGATCTCCCGTGCCACCTCCACGGGCTGGTCGAGCATCGACAACACGGCCGCGTCCTCGATCTCCGCGTAGCGCGCGTTGGGTAGCAATTCGGCGAGCCGCCTGCCGTGATCGGGTGGCATCACACGGTTGTGCGGTGACCACAGCACAAGGCTGTCGCCGCAGAAGCCCCGCAGTGCCTCGGTGTCGCGCACGAGTGCGTCATCGTCGTGTCGCGTCGCCGCATACTTCTCGAGGTCGCGCCGGACACCCGAATCGGTCAGCACGGGGTCGGTCCATCGACGGACCACATCGTCGGCGATCGGTTCGCGGGTCATCCAACCGAACAGCAGCGGCGTCTGCCGTAGCCACCGGATGCGGAGCTGGCGCGCCGCGAGTGCAATCCCGCCCGGCATCTTCGACGCCAGGGTCGCCATCTTGCCGGGCAGTCCGGGTGGAAAGTTCTCGAAGGCCTCGCACGGTAGCACCACCATGGCGCCCACGCGGTCGTCGCGGCCGATCGCGGTCAGGAAAAGTCCTCCGCCCCAATCGGAATGCACGATCGTGGTGTCCTGCAGGTCGAGGGCGTCCAAGAAGTCGGCGAGGACGTGGACCATGTCGTTCAGCTCGAGATCGGCGTCGGGGTTCATCGGTACTCGATGCCCGCCGAGGGGAAGGACAGGCCGCAGGTAGCGAAACCCCTTCGGCAGGAACGGCATGGTGGTGTCCCAGAGCGTCTCGTCCATGAACAGCCCGTGGAGCAGGACGACGGGTGGACCGTCACCGTCCTCGGCGTACTCGATCGGACCTGCCGGCAATCGGACCTGACGCATGGTGCCCTCCCTCGTTTCGGCGACTAGAACATTTGCTCTAGAACGATCACTCTAGAGCAAATGTTCTAGTATGACCATATGCAGACAGATCAGCGGATCGTGGTGGCGATGGCCGAATTGCTGCGTCGACAGGGATACGCCGCGACCGGGATCAAACAGGTCGTGGCGGCGGCGGAGGCGCCCATCGGCTCGGTCTATCATCACTTCCCGGGTGGCAAGCGGGCCGTCGCCGAGGCGGCCCTGCGCCAGTCCGGTGCTGCCTACGGCGAACTCGTCACCGCGCTCCTCGCGCCCCACGACGACCTCGTCGACGGCATCGAGTCGGCCTTCGCCGAGGCCGCGGCGACCATCGAGCAGACGGGGTGGGTCAACATGTGTCCGGTGTCGACGGTCGCCGGGGAGGTCGCCGACGCCGAGCCCGCGTTGCGGGAGGTCTCCGCCGAGGTCTTCGACGAATGGATCACCCAGGGCGTCGGCCTTTTTCGTGAACGGGGACTGTCCGACGACGATGCTCGCTCGCTGATCATCGCCGTGATCACCGCGCTCGAGGGGGCCTTCGTCATGGCGCGCACCCTGCGCTCGGGCGAACCGGTACTCGCGGCCGGCCGGAGTGTCGCGGCGTACGCGCGCACGCTGACGACGCCGGCGACAGTGTCGGCCGGCTGATCAGATGCGGTCCAGGTACTCATCGAGCCGGTCGGTGACGATGAGCCCACGCAGCGACAGTCGCAGCTGCGCAGCGATGTAGGTGTCGATCTCGAACTCGGCGCCGAAATGCCAGTGTTTGAGGGCCCAGGCGTGGGCCAGCATCATCAGGTCGAAGACGACGAGATCGATGTCGACGTCGTTCATGAGTCCGGCCTCGACCCCGGCCTCGACGGCGGCCCGCATCGGGGCGGCGGTCTCGACTTCGAGCTCCTTGCTGCGTTCGCGGCCGTCGGCATCAAGGGTGCGGCTCTCCGGTAGGTGAGCACGACGGCGTCGCAGTTCTCGTCCACGATGCCCGTGTCCTGACGGAAGCCGGCGATCAGTCGCATCACCGGGTCGCCGCCGGCGAGGTCCATCGCCGGCGGCAATTGATCGCGGAACTTCTCGAGGATGTCGATGATCGCCGCCAGGAGGATGTCCTCCTTGCTGCCGAAATACTTGCAGAACAGTCCGACGCTGACCTGCGCCTCGTCGGCCGGCGCCTGCCTCGACATCTGGTGGAAGCCGGTCCGTCCCATCGCGACGATGGCGGCGTCGAGCGGTTGACGTCGGCGGGAGGAGACGCGGACGGCCTTGACGGCCTCGGCGACGTCCACGGAGGTGGTCGACGCGGTGGACGCTGCGCCCACGGATCCGAAGTCCTGATACGCAGAGTGTCACCGATGTCCTGATGCAGAACTGTCACGGTTGTCCCGATACATCACAGGTTGCAGTTGCCGGCGGGATGGCTTAGCATCGAACATACGTTCGATCAACTGGCGGGGGTGAGTATGACCGAGGTGGCTATCGCCGACGGTGTGGCTGAGTCGTTGTCGGAACTGCCGGGCCTGCTCGCCGAGGTGCATGCCGTTGTGGACCGGCTGGGTGAGGCCGATCTGTCCCGGTGCACGGATGCGGAGTTGGTGGGGGTGGCTCAGGCGACGGAGCGGGCGATCAATCGGCTGATGTTTCAGGGCAACCGGCAGGTTCTGGATCTGTCGGATCGGGATGTGCCTCGCGCGATGGGTTTTCGGTCGCTGACCAATTTCATGAACGCCCATCTGCGAATCTCTGAGGTCGGACGCCGCAAAGCGCAACTC
>NZ_JASXSI010000004.1 GCF_030315685.1 Gordonia sp. ABSL11-1
ATAAGGCCGGGCACTGCACTACGCTGAGCGCCACGCGGCACCGGCGCCGACCAATCCTGTCCTCCCGTCCCCAGGAGTTGATCTCACATGAAGCGCGCTTTCGCCATCATCGTGTCGACCGTAGGTGCACTGTTCGTCTTCGGCGCGCCACCCGCGTCCGCGATCAGCTGCGAGCCCGTGACCGGTGGGCCCGCGCTTCCCCCGGGCTACCTCTTCTTCGGAAGCCTCGGTTGCGTTCCACAGTTGTGAAGTACACCGGTGTGAAGTACACCGGCTGACGGACTCACCTGAAGACCGCTGCCCTGAGCGGGGGCGAGGGAACACAGCACGACCCGACGCGGCACTCCACACTCAAGGCACGATCGTCGGCGCCGAGCCATCCCCGAGACGCAGGACGCCGAAATGTCGACGGTCGAGCGTCGCGATCACTGTTGTCTGGTACGCGTCCGCCAGGACGATGTTGGACGCGTCAGCAATGCCCACCGGTACATCGGCATACCGATCGACGACAGCCAACGCTGTAGTCAATCGATCGCGCGGCATCGCGGCCAGCTCCCATGCCCCGGAAGCAAGTTCATCGAGCACGATGCGCTCGACGCGGGATCCGTGTCGGGTCAGCACCAGGTAGTCGAGTTCCGCGACGATGTACGGCGACACCACAAGCGGCTCGTCTGCGGCATCGATGACTGCCGCGACCGCACTGTGTTGGGGCTCGGCGGAATCGAAGTATGCCAGGAGGGCGCTGGTATCGACGATCACTCGCCGAACCCTTCGAGAAGCTCGTCAGCCCGGTCGGCGATCGGCTCTCGACCGGCAAACAATGCACCCCGCGGCCGAGGAGCGCTGCCGCTCAATGCTTGACGAAGTGCTTCTCGGACGACCTCGGCCTCAGACACAGACCGTCGACGCGCTTCGACCTCGATCGCTCGTTTGAGGTCATCCGGAAGGTACAACGTCGTCTTTGCCATGCCACGTATGGTACCACCGGTGGCATTCTCCGCCGGTGAACGTTCGTTCCGCCTACCCCGCCGGCTCACCCCTCCGCGGTGACCGTCGACATCGGGATCAGCGCGACCGCCCCCACGAGCGCCACGGTGTCCCCGATCACCAGGAACCGCCAGTCTCCGAGCCACGCAGCGAACAGCGGCGCCCCGGCACGCGCGAGCGCCATCGGCACGGTGATCGCTGCCAAGACACTCGCGAAGTGCACGACGCCGAAGTGGTCGGCGACGATCGACGGCCGCGCGATCACCCCGACGCCCTGCCCGAAACCCACCGCCGCGACGCAGAGCAGGGTGAGCGGGATGGACAGTCCGACGGTGGGAAGCAGCAACAGCCCGATGCCCTGGACAGCAAACCGCGACAGCCGCGATCGGCGCCAGCCGAAACCGGCGGCCCACCGTTGTCAGTGCGAGTCGTGTCAGGATCTGCAGCACTCCGACGGCAACCGGCATGGCGGTCGCCACCGCCATCGGATGCCCCACGTCCAGCAGATAGATCACGATGAGAAGGAGAAACACCGAGACCGACGCGGCCTGCACGACGAACGCCACCAGCACCAACCAGAACCGACGCTGCCGAAGTGCGGCGCCGATCGGCACGCCGACCCGCTGCTGCACTCTGCTGAGATGCACTCTGCTGAGATGCACTCGGCGCGAGGGTATGGCCAGCACGTGTCCGGGAACGGCGGTCACCGCGAAGACGGCGCCCTGGATCACCAGCGCTGTTGGCCAGCCGAATTCGGTGTTCAGTCACCCGAGAACCGGATACACCACATAGGTGCCGAGGCCGGCGATCATCGTGACCGTCAGAATGGTCCGATCACGATGTTCGGCCTCCGCGGCAACAACGATCACGGCGAACGCCGCCTCATAGGTGGACATCGCGATCGACAGTCCGATCGCAGCGAAACAGATGTACAGCTGCGACACCGACGTGAGCAGCGAGCACAACAGCACGGCCGCGGCCCCGATGGCGGATCCCGACGCCATCACCGCGCGTCCACCATGCCGATCCAGCAGACGGCCGACCGGGAACGCTGCCAGCGCACCCATCAGGGTGGACACCGTCGACGCCGCGGTCACCGCGGTTCGGGTAACGCCCAGGTCGTCGGCGATGGGGTCAAGGATCACCGGCAGGATCTGGATCATCGCCACGTAGGCACTGGTGTTTGCTGATCGCGAATACGGCGACGAGCAGCCGTCGAATGACGTGGTGTGTGACTTCCGTTGTGGCGGTGCGACAGACCTCCGCCGTCATCCGCGCAACAGTGGCAGGAGCTGATCACCCTGTCGTTCGATCTCCCGCAGGTACGGGGTGTCCGAGAGGACGAAATGGGTGATGCCGAGATCCTCGTACTTACGGAGCGATTTCGCCACGTCCTCGGCGGACCCGACGAGCCACGTGGTTCCCGCGCCGCCTCCGCCGTAGCGACCCGGGGTGGTGTAGAGGTTGTCGTCGAGCACCTCTCCTCTGGCGGCGAGATCGAGGAGGCGCTGCTGTCCGACGGCCGCCCGTCGATGCGGATTCTCCGGTACCGGACCATGCTCGCCGGCCACGGCCGACTGTTGAGCCGACATGTCGGCGACCTTGGCTTCTGCATCGCGCCATGCCTCGTCGGTCGTGTCACGGACAAAGGTCGTGACCCGCAGCCCGAACTCGAGTGGGCGGTGCTGTCGATCGACGCTCTCGCTCAACGTCTTCAGTCGGTCGATCCGTTCAGCGACGCCGTCCAGAGGCTCTCCCCAGAACAGCTGCACATCCGCCTCGGCAGCCGCTACTCGTTCCGCGGCCGTGGATGCACCCCCGAAATACAGCGTCGGGTGCGTCCGTCCGTCATGGACATCGATGCGCGGCACCACCGTCGAGTTCTCCACGCGGAAATGCTCACCGTGGAAGGTGACGTTCTCCTCGGTCCACAGACGACGAACCAGCTGCAGGAACTCGCTGGTGCGGACGTACCGATCAGCCTGGTCACCGTCCGAGTCACCGTAGGCGGCCAGATCGTCCTTGCCCGAGACGATGTTGACGCGAACGCGGCCTCCGGTCAGATGATCCAGCGTCGCTGCCGCCGTGGCGAAGTTCGCGGGCCGCCAATAGCCCGGCCGGACCGCGATCAGCGGTTCGAACGTCGTCGTGCGCGCTGCCAGTGCCGAGGCGACGGTGAAGGTGTCCGGCCGGCCCCATCCCGTGCCGATCAGTGCCCCGGTCCATCCGCTGTCCTCCACAGCAACTGCCTGACGGGTCAGCGTGTCGAGGCTGTTGTGGTTCGCCACCGTGTCGTCGCCGCGATGTCCAGGGTTGATCTGATTCGGTATGTACCAGAGGAATTCGGAACTCATGGGTCTTTCCGGGTCGAGGGTGGGTCAATGCCGTGCTCGCGGTCAGCGGGCGAGGGCGGCGAGTTGTGCGGACCGCACGCCGACGCTTTGTCCTTGCACGAGGACGAACAGCGCTGATCGTGCGTGCAGTTGAGCGGTGTCATCCGAACCGATGCCACGTCCGGACCGCGCGACGAGAAGAGCGCGCGTGATCGTCGTCAACGCCTCACCGGAGGCCACCTTGACGGCCAAGCGTTCGTCGAGGCGATGACGGCCGTCGCCTGCAGCTTTCGCCTCGTCGGCGAGTCCATAGGCCTCGGCACGGATCAACCCGATCCGCGGGCGCCACACTTCGGCGACCCGCCGCGCTCCGGGGTGGTCGGCCGCCTCCAGCTCCGCGAGCACGGTCTGCGCGAGGCCGAAATGTTGTGCGCGGGCATCACTCGCTGTGTCGAGATCTTCGATCCGCCACTCGGCCAACGACTGGATCGTGAGCACCTCGTCCTCCGGGACGTACACGCGGTCAAGCGTCACTCGTTCGGTGCGGCTTCCGGCGACGGCAGAGAGATCCAGGTGCGTCGAGCGGGTCCAAGCGCCCACCGGCACGAGCGCGGTGATCACCCGCTCGGTCGACGACTCGACGGCGGACACCACGAGGGCCGAGTTCAATCCCCAACCGCTGACCCACGAGATGGTTCCTGCGAACTCCCACCCGCCCGAATGTCTTCTTGCTCTGATGAAGTGGTCGGGAAACCTGCGGACGTCACTGACCGCCGCGCCGACGAGCACTCGTCCGTGCACGACATCGTCACCGATTGACGACAGCACACGGCCTTTTCTCTGCTCTGCGAGCAATCGACCCACCATCGGGGCGTGCTGAGCCCACACCAACCAGGTGTTGAAGCATGCGCCCGAAATGATCTCGTGGATCCGGCGGTCTGGGTTGCGCCCGAGTGCAGCGCCTCCGTGATCCGCCGGAGCCTGGTGATTGAGAAGGCCGAGCACCGACAGCTCGTCGATTCGTTCCGGTGTGACGCCGTCGCTGTCGGTACGCAGCGCGGCCGGCCGCAGCACGGAGTCCGCATAATTCCGCACCCGAGCCACCACCGGATGGGCGTCGGCAGCGGTCACCTCATCGGCCGCGTGTGCCACGTCGACTGGGGAGTCAACGGTCATCGAGTCGGATGTCCTCTCTCTGATGACGTCGTCAGGCGTCATGACCGGCGGTGGGAAGTCACGCAAGTGATCGGTACTGCCCCGGGTAAAGCTACTGAGCGACAGCGCCAATGGCCTTCTTGTGTTCACGGTGAACCGAAACGGTGACGCGCCGGACGCACCCTGCTTCACTGTGCCAAGTGTCCGCACCCAGGAACGGCGCCGAGCCGCCACAGCTCCACCTCAACGTCAACATCCTCAATGCCGGGGTCTTCGGTGGTTCATGGCGTCTGCCCGGCACCGATGGCCTGGCGAGCTACTCGGTCGACCACTACACGTCGATCGCGCAGAAGGCCGAGCAGGCATCGCTCGACGCCGTGTTCCTCGCGGACGGTCCGGTGCTGGACCCGAGCGTGCGCCATCGTCCCGGCAACAATCTCGAGCCGACGACGGTGCTCGCCCGCATTGCGGCGCAGACCGACCACATCGGACTGATCGGCACGCTGTCGTCGTCCTACAACGATCCCGACGAACTGGCCCGGCGTCTGGGCGATCTCGACCATGTGAGCGGCGGCCGATTCGGTTGGAATGTGGTCACCACGGCGGGCCCCGTGGCGGCACGCAACTTCGGTCGGAACGGCGAGCCCGACCACGGACTTCGCTACCGTCGAGCGGCGGCAGTGGTCGAACGAGTCGTCGCGTCCTGGGATGAACGGACCCAAGCCGTGTCCCCGCAGGGCCGGCCGGTCGTGGTCCAGGCCGGCGGCTCGAGCGACGGGAAGAGGCTGGCCGCCCGTGTCGGCGAAGTCATCTTCTCCGCCGAGCAGGACATCGACAAGGCTCGATCCTTCCGCACCGAATTGAGAAGCGGTGCAGCATCATTTGGACGCGATCCCGATGAGATCGTGGTACTGCCCGGCCTGTCGACCGTACTGGGAAGCACCGAGGCCGAGGCACGTGCCCGTCGGGAGCTCCTCGACGAACTGTTGCCCGACGCCTACGCGCGCGGGCGATTGGCGGGACAGCTCGGATTTCCGCTCGACGATCTCGACGATGACGCGCCCATCCCGCCTGGTCTCCTCCGCGAGCCGGACGAGGCCGGCGGTTCCCAGACCTTCTACCGTGTCGTCCGCGACATCATCGCCCGCGAGAACCCCACCCTGCGTCAGCTTCTCAAGACACTGTCCGGCGGGGGTGGGCACCGGATCGTCGTGGGCACACCAGAGCAAGTCGCCGACGACATCGAACGATGGTTCACCCACGGCGCCGCCGACGGTTTCAACGTGATGCCCGACGTCCTCCCCTCCGGATTCGACGACTTCGCCGATCACCTCATCCCCGAACTGCAGCGACGCGGCCTGTTCCGCACCGAGTACAGCGGTTCGACGTTGCGACATCACCTCGGACTCGGTCTCCCGGCTGTTCGCGGCTCGGCCGATCAACCACTCGTGAGCGCACGGTAAGAGGATGAGATGAGTGTGTTCATCGAGATCGCCGTCGGCGAGTTGCCGGGTCAGGTGTCACTGGACGCGGCCGCCGCGATCGCGCGCGCCGCGGAGGACGCCGGCGCAGCCGGATTGGTGATCCGGGACTCGGTCGACGGCGTACGCGGCACCGACCCGTCTGTCGTGGGTTCCTACCTCGCCGGACGTCATGCCGCCCTGGCGTTCGTCGTCGAGGCGCCGACGACTCACAACGCGCCGTACAACCTGGCGCGGCGTGTGCTCTCGTTCGACCGCGCGACCGGCGGGCGGGTGGGCGTCCTTCTCCGGCCCGGGGACGGCGACGAGGTCACCGATGTGGCCAATGCTCCCCCGCACGAATCGCTGGCGGAATCGGATCGTTGGGTCGAGTACGTCCGCATTCTGAACGGTCTGTGGGAATCGTTCCCGGCAAGCGCATTACGCGGAGACCAGGGAAACGCGGTCGTTGCCGACGACACGCACATCCGCCCGATCGACCACGACGGCGACTTCTACCGGGTGGCCGGCCCACTCGACGGTCCGTCGTCCCCGCAGGGCAGACCGGCGGTACTCGCCAACGATCCATCGGCGCTCGGCTGGGACCGGGTTGCCCGGTATGCCGACGCAGTGATCGTGGACGAGGAACAGGTCTCGACCGCCGATCTGGAGTTGGCCGCTGCCGCCGAGCGAGCAGACCGCCGACGTGACGACATCGCCTTGCTGGCGCGAACGTCGTCGCCTGCGTCGACCCGCGATTCCGCACCCGTTCATGCCACCGATGGAGTGACACTGCTCGTTACCGAATTCGACGACACGACAGCCGACCTCATTCGAGCAGCCACCGACCGCTACCCGCACACCCCGGACAGCGTGACGTTACGAGCCCTTCTCGGACTGCGCGAGATCGCGGGAGCGACGCGATGACGACCACCGACATCGGCGACACGGCGCAAGATCTCAATCATGTGGGCGTGAGGGGTCCCGCTCTCACCGTCGACGGTATCCGCGCGGAGATCGCACCGGTACTGTCGCGGATCGGTGCGAGCGCCCGCGACCGCGAGCACAGCCGCGACTACGCTTTCGGCGACGTCCGTGCACTGGCCGATGCCGGGATCGCACTCACCGGCATCGCTCTACGCGAGGGCGGTGCGGGAGGCACCGTCCGTGACGTCACCGACGTGATCATCGAGGTTGCCCGCGCGGACTCGAATGTGGCGCAGGCACTCCGCGGTACCTTCTTGTTGGCCAACCAGATCGCGGGACGCGAGGACATCCCGCTGCGGTCGATCAACCTCGCCCGATTGCGCGCACGGGCGCTGTTCGCCGGAACCGGCAACGAACGCAACGGCGGAGCCGGCGGCAGCGTGACCACCACGGCCCGTCGCGTCGACGGCGGCTACCTGATCGCCGGCCGCAAGTACTATTCCACCGGCGGCCTGTACGCGTCCTACTTCTCCGGTTCTGCCGTGACCGAGGACGGCACCAACATCGGCTTCACCGTGCCCACCGACCGCGCCGGGGTCACCCGGCTCGATGACTTCGATGCCGTCGGGCAGCGTCTGACGCAGAGTGGCTCCACCGTGCTCGACTCCGTCCGTGTCACCGACGACGAAGTCGTGGTCGTCGATGAATCGACACCTGACAATCCCTGGCTCGGTTCATTCGCGCAGCTGTATCTTGCGGCAGTGCAAGCGGGAATCGCCGCCCGCGCCCTCGACGACGCCATCTGGTTCGTGCGCGAACATGCCCGCCCGATCAAGCACAGCACCGCCACCACCAGCGCCGACGACCCATATGTGCGTCACACAGTCGGTGAGATCGCCGCCCGCGCACAGGCTGCACGAGCAGTCGTCCTCATCGGTGCCGAATCGCTGCAATCGGTGCGCGGGCTCACCGGCGACGCCGCCAGGGCTGCGGGCGCGGAATCCGCTGTGACCGTCGCACAGGCCGGCGTCGTCGCAATCGAATCGGCGCTGCAGGCCACTCAACTCGTCTTCGACGTGGGAGGTGGATCGATCACCAACCGGGAGTACGGGTTCGATCGTCACTGGCGCAACTCGCGGACCGCAGCAAATCACAATCCGCGGCAATGGAAGGCGGCCGTCGCGGGCGCCTATCACCTGACCGGCGAGGAGCCTCCCACCACCGGCCTGTTCTGATCTCACCTCTCCCGAAACATCGTCGACCGACAACCACCACAGCACAATCGAAAGGACATCGATGACCATCGAGGTCACCCGTTTCCTCGGCCGCACCGGCGTGCCCATCACGCCACTCACCCTCGGCACCATGAACTTCGGGCGTTGGCAGTCCGAGGCGGAGAGCCTGCGCATCATCGACGCCGCACTCGACGCCGGCATCACGTCGATCGACACCGCCGACGTCTACGCGCAGGGCGTCTCCGAGGAGATCGTCGCCAAGGCCATCAGGACCCGACGCGACCGTCTGTTCCTCGCAACCAAGTTCCACGGCCAAATCGGTGACGACCCCCGACAGTCGGGCAACTCGCGCCGCTGGATCACGCAGGCTGTCGAGGACAGCCTCCGACGTCTCGGGACGGACCACCTCGACCTCTATCAGGCACACCGGCCGGATGAGAACACAAGCCTCCTCGAGACGTTGCAGACGCTCAACAGTCTGATCCACCAGGGCAAGATCAGGTACTACGGCACCTCGGTGTTCCCCGCCCACCTCCAGGTCGAAGCACACTGGCTCGCGGAGAAGTACGGGCTGATCGCGCCCCACACCGAACAGCTCCCCTACTCACTGCTGGTCCGCGGGGCCGAACGCGAGGTGTTCCCCGTCGTCCAGAAGTACGGCGTGGGCGTCCTGTCCTACGGCCCGCTCGCCGCGGGCTGGCTGTCCGGCAGGTACCGTGTCGGCGGCGAGCAGCCCGAATCGGCTCGCGCCAAACTCATCCCGGGTCGATTCGATGTCACCGCGGAACGCAACCAGCGCAAGTTGGCCGCCGCTGATGCGTTGGCCCACCTGGCCGAGGACAACGGGCTGACCCTGGTCGAACTCTCGATCGCCTTCGCGCTCAACCACCCGGCGATCAGCAGCGTCATCATCGGGCCGCGCACCCAGGAACACCTGGAGGCGTACCTGAAGGCGGCGACCGTCGACCTGCCCGACACCGTGCTCGACCGGATCGACGAGATCGTCGACCCGGGGACTCATTTCCTCGAACGCGATACCGGTCGCGACACCCCATCCCTGCAACCAGCTGCCCTGCGCCGTTCGCGCTGAGTCCATCTGAACCCTGACCCGCCCCGAGAGGACACCACGATGAGTCACGGACCCGTCGAACAGACATTTGCCGCCGACGACACCCGCTACGAGAAGATCCCCTACCGCCGAGCCGGGCGGTCAGGTCTCGATCTCCCCGCGTTCTCGTTCGGCCTCTGGCAGAAGTTCGGTACCGACTACTCCTTCGAGACGCAGCGCGAGATCATCCTGCACGCCTTCGATCTCGGTATCACCCATTTCGACAACGCCGACCGTTACGGACCACCGCACCGGGCGGCGCAGCAGACCTTTGGGCGGGTGCTGGCCAAAGATCTCGCACCGTATCGCGACGAGATCATCCTCTCCACCAAGGCCGGCAACGCCATCGGTGCGAGTCCGTACCTCAAGGGCGGGTCACGCAAGTCGCTGCTGACGTCTCTCGACCACAGTCTGCGGGACCTGGGCACCGACTATGTCGACATCTTCTACAGTCACAGCCCGGATCTCTCGACACCACTCGAGGAGACCGTCGGTGCCCTGGTGTCGGCGGTCGAGCAGGGCAAGGCCCTGTACGTCGGCATCTCCAACTATCTGCCGGATCGAGCGCATGAGGCCGCCGTCCTGTTGCGTGACGCCGGCGTCCCGCTGCTCGTCCATCAGCCGCGCTACTCGATCTTCGATCGCCGGGTGGAGCAGAACGGGTTGCTGGAGTTGGCAGCCGACGACGGATTCGGCCTCGTCGTCTACTCGCCCCTCGCACAGGGGCTGCTCACCAACAAGTATCTGGAGTCGATCCCCGACGACGCCCGCGCGGTGAACAGTACGTTCCTGACCCCCGACGTCATCGACGAGACGTACCGTCGGCGTACGGCCGAGCTGAACAAACTCGCCGAGGCCCGCGGCCAGTCGCTGGCCCAGCTTGCGCTGCAATGGGTTCTGCGGCGTCCGGAGGTGACCACGGCGTTGGTCGGCGCCAGCTCCACCTGGCAGCTCGACCACAACGTGACGGCGCTCGACTTCCCGGAACTCACGGACGAGGAACTCGCCCTCATCGACGAGCATGGTGTGCACGGCACCGGCCTGAATCTCTGACATGGTCGGCATCGACGCGCCGGTCGGGGCGGGTCTGACGGACGGCCGCGCGTTCCGGCTCAACTTCCTGCTCCATCTGGACCGGGACATCCCGCCACGTCAGGCCTACCGCGAGGCGGTCGACCTGTTCGTCGCCGCCGAGGAACTCGGCTATGACTCGGGCTGGGTCATCCAGCGGCACTTCCGGCAGGGCAACGAGCACATCTCGTCGCCGTTGGTGGTGCTCGCCGCGATCGCCGAGCACACGCACCGGATACGCCTCGGCACCGGTGTCCTCGTGCTGCCGCTGGAGGATCCGCTCCGGGTCGCCGAGGACGCCACCTCTCTCGACGAGATCAGCTCTGGTCGGCTCGAATTGGGCATCGGGTCGGGCCCGTTCCCCGGCGCGTGGGAGGCGTTCGGCCGTGACCTCGCGGAACGACATGACCTGTTCGGCCGCTCCCTCGCACGGCTTCACGAGCTGCTCGTCGGTCGTGCGGTCAACAACCTCGGCGAGGTCCTCCATCCTCCGGGAGATGCACTTCGAGAACGGCTTTGGCAGGCGACGACGAGCAATCCGGACCACGCGCACGAGGCGGCCACCGCCGCGGCCATCGCCGGCGACGGACTCCAGCTGTCGCGGGCGACGGCCTGGCAGGGCGGGACCACGCGCGACGCGCAACGTCGGCAGGCGGCGATCATCGAGGCCTACCGCGCGGGCTGGACCGATCCGGGGCGCTCACCCCGGGTCCAGGTGTCGCGGGCGGTATACCCGCACGCAGACCGCGCGCTGGCGCAACAACTCGTGACACCCGGGGTCCGCCGCTGGCAGAGCTGGAGCACCTCCGGTGAGCCGAAGAACGCGCAGACCGTCGACGACTATCTGGCCGCCGACCGCGCGCTGATCGGTCCCGCCGAGGCGTTGGCCGGCGAGCTCATCGCCGATCCCGCACTGCGCCATGCGACGGACCTGCTGGTGAGTTTCGTGCCGGGCGTCCCCGACCACGACGAGCATCTCCGGCTGTTGGAGAGCACCGCGCGTGAGCTCGCACCCCTGCTCGGCTGGCGTCCGCCCGCGGATTCGCCTGTGCACTCGCCTGTTCCGTCCTGACCCCTGCTGCTCTCACCCTCCCGGAGACGACGATGTCAACGTTGCACCTCAACCTGTCACTGATGACGCCGGGCCACTTCCGGCATGCGTGGCGATTGCCGCACGCCGATCCGGCCGCCTACCTCGACATCGACCATTTCCAGCGGCTCGCCCGAGTCGCCGAGCGCGCGTCGATCGATGCGGTGTTCCTCGGCGACGGACCCGCGCTGCGCGGAGAGATCGAGGAGGCGCCGGGCACCGGGATCGATCCCCTGGTGCTGCTCGGCAATCTCTCCGCCATCACCGAGAAGCTCGGTGTGATCGTCACCAGCTCCACCACCTACAACTCGCCCTATAACCTGGCCCGCCGGTTCCAGGCGCTGGATCACGTCACCAAGGGCAGGGCGGCCGTCAACATCGTCACCACCGGAACCCCGGCGGCAGCAGCCAATTACGGGCTGACCGGTCATCCGGACAAGGAGACGCGGTATCGCCGTGCATGGGAGTTCCTGGATGTGGTGACGGGGCTGTGGGATGGGTGGGAGCCGGACTGGCTCGTCGCCGACAAGTCGCGCGGCCGATACGCCGACACAGCGCGGATACACCGGATCGACCATGAGGGCGAGTTCTTCCGTGTCGCCGGGCCTCTCCCGGTGCCGGCCGGACCTCAGGGCCGTCCCGTGCTGGTGCAGGCCGGCGGCTCCGAGGGCGGCCTCCGGCTGGCCGGAGACTTCGCCGATGTGGTGTTCACCGTCGCACAGACCACAGGAAAGGCGATCGCCTTTCGCGACGACATCCGTCAACGAGCCCTCGCGGCGGGTCGTGCGCCGGATGCGGTCAAGATATCGCTCGGGGTGGTCGTCCTGGTGGCCGCCACCGAAGCCGAAGCCCGTCGTCGAGCAGAGGAGCTGTACGCCACGTTGCCGATCGGGCGGCTCACGGCCGAGCTGGTCGCGAATCTCGGTCTCCCCGATGGATCTTTCGGCCCCGACGACCCGATCTCGGCCGACGATCTGCCCGACACCATCCCGACCGGAGCCTTCTCCACCGGATTCAGCGTCTCCACGCGGGCCTTGATCGCCGAACGCCCCAGCACACCACGCGAACTCGTCCAACGGGGCGCCGGCGGTTCCGGTCATCGGTTGCTGATCGGTTCGGCGGAACAGGTCGCCGACGACCTCGAGGCCTGGTTCACCGCGGGCGCAGCCGACGGGTTCACCATCATGCCCGCCGACACTGCCGTGGATTTCGAGAACTTCGCCGACCTCGTCGTCCCGATCCTGCAGCGGCGCGGCCTGTTCCCGTCGCGATACACCGACCCGACCTTGCGCGGCCGGTTGTTCGGCTCCGCGGCTCACTCGGCATCAGACTCGACGACGGCTCGTCCGGTCCGCGACGACGTCGCCGCCGCTGCCGCTGCCGCTGCCGCACGGTGAGTGTCTGACGACCGCTCGCCGCCGGGTCGCCGTCAGTGCGAGTCGGCGCCGGGGATCGCCGCCAGCAGCTGACGGGTGTATGGCTGCGTGGGGTTGTCGAAAACGGCGTCGACAGCCCCCGACTCGACGACGGCACCGTCCTTCATCACCGTGACGTGATCGCCGATCAGTCGGACGACGCCGAGGTCGTGTGTGACGAACACGTAGCTCAGGCCCAATTCGGCCTGCAGATCCACGAGGAGTTGCAGGATCTGCGCCTGCACCGAGACATCCAGTGCGCTGACGGCTTCGTCGAGGATCACGACATCAGGGTTGAGGGCGAGTGCCCGCGCGATGGCCACCCGCTGTCGCTGACCTCCGGAGAGTTCGCGCGGTCGTCGTCGGGCGAAGGAACGATCGAGTGAGACGGCGTCGAGCAACTCGAGGACACGCTGGCTGCGCGCACGCTTGCCGTCTCCGACGCCGAAGGCCGCCAGGGGTTCTGCGATCAGCCGCTCCACGGTGAATCGTGGGTCGAGGGAGGTGTAGGGATTCTGGAAGACGAATTGGAGGTCGCGGCGTAGTTCGCGCCGACGGCGCCGGTCGGCGGAGGTGATGTCGACGTCGCCGACACGGACCGTCCCTGTGTCCGGCTGGAGAAACCCCGCGATGATCCCGGCCAGTGTCGACTTGCCGGCTCCCGATTCGCCGACGATGGCGTGGGTGGTGCCTCGCTTGACGGTGAGCCCGACACCGTCGAGTGCGCGCAAGACACCTCCGGACCGGCCGGTGGTGCGGCGGTACGACTTTGTCAGATTTTCCGCCACCAGCACCGCCGTGGAGGGATCGCCGTCGATCGTGGCGACAGGTCGTGACGGCCGCAGCCGCCCGGAGTGCCGACCGGGTGCTGCAGCGAGCAGCCGACGGGTGTAGTCGTCGGCGGCGTGATCGGCGACGGCTGCGGGCGTCCCGGTCTCGACGATGAGTCCGTCACGCATGACCAGGATGCGGTCGGACCTCTCGAGTGCCACCCCGAGATCATGGGTGACGAACAGGACGCCGATCCCGAGTTCGTGTCCGAGGGTCACCAAGTGGTCGAGGATCGTCTTCTGCACCGTGACATCAAGTGCGCTGGTCGGTTCGTCTGCGACGATGATCTTCGGCTTGCCTGCCAGTGCGATCGCGATGAGAGCGCGTTGTTTCATCCCTCCGCTCAGTTCGTGCGGGTAGGCGTCGAACACCCGCTCGGCGTCGACCAGTCCTGCGGTGCGCAGGCTCACCAGCGCCGACTCCCGCCACCGCGCCTGATGCAGACGTGCCGTCCCGCTGTAGGTCCCCTTAGGCTCGTTGAATCGCACCGCATCGGCGACCTGCTGTCCGATCTTCTTCACCGGATTCAGCGATGTGTTGGGATCCTGCGGGATGAAGCCGACGTAATTACCGCGGACCAGCGTCATACGACGGTCGCTCCATCCGGTGACGTCGACGTCGGAGTACGCGAGGCGTCCGCGGGTCACGCGTGCGTTGGCGGGCAACTGTCCGAGGGCCCCCAGGACGACGGACGTCTTGCCCGAGCCGGATTCACCCACCAGGGAGACGAATTCACCCGGTCCGACGGTCAGATCGACCCCACGCACCGCGGACACCCACGTGCGGCCGGTCTTGTAGTCGATCGCGAGATCGCTGATCGTGAGCAACGGCTCGTCGGCGACGAGCTCATCCGGCAGGATCTGGTCGTCGACGGCGCTCGTGGCGGCGGCCTGTGTCTGTGTCATCAGCTCTGTGCCTTTCTGAACGAGACGCTGATCCGGTGCGTGGCGATGACCACGATCGCGAGCGCGATGCCGGGCATGATCGAGACCCACGGATACTGTGAGATGTAGTCGCGTCCTTCGGCAACCAACAGACCCCATTCGGGCTCCGGCGGTGGCGCACCGTAGCCGAGGAAGCCCAGGCCGGCGACGGCGAGGATAGCCGTGCCGATCTCCAGAGCGGCAAGCGCGAGAACCGAGTTCATCGAATTGGGGACGACGTGGCGGATCACGATGGCCACCCGGCCCACCCCCAATCCCTCGGCGGCGCGGACATAGTCCCGCGACGACACGGTCAGAACCTCGGCGCGCATCACGCGGGCGAACGCCGCGATGGACGAGATACCCACCGCCAGTGCGATGTTGTACGTCGAGTACCCGAGGACCGACACCATCACCATGGCGAGCAGCAGGCTCGGGATCGCCAGTGACACGTCGGCGAGTCGCATCACGACGGTGTCAACCCAACCACGACGGAACCCCGCGATGAGGCCCAGGGCCGTTCCCACGCCGAACGCGATCGCCACCGCCAGCAATGTGGCCGCGATGGTCGTCCGCGCACCGTACACGCTGCGCGCGTAGAGATCCCGTCCGAGCCGGTCGGTGCCGAACCAGTGGTCTGCGCTCGGCGCCAGGAAGCTGGCGTCGGGATTTCCGTCGTAGGGGCTGAAATGGGTGAACAATCCGGGAACCAGGGCCCAGCCGAGCGCGATGAGGACGACGACCCAGGCGAGGGCGAGTACCGGGGTTCGGGCCAGCTCGACCGCCCTGCGCCGGAACTCGTCCGCGACGTCTCGGCCCGAATGTGACCGCGGCACGGTCCCGATCTCGATCGATGTCATCGGATCACGCCTGCCCGGTCGTCGCGACTGCTGCGCGAAGCCGCGGATCGAGAACGGGATACACGAGATCCACGGTCAGATTGATCACGGCGAACGCGACCGCCACGAAGACCACCAACCCCTGGACCAGGGGTACATCGAGGGTGCTGATCGCCGACTGGGTCAGCCTGCCGACACCCGTGCGCGCGAACACCGTCTCGGTGATGACCGACCCGGCGATCAGATTTCCGAAGGTCACGCCCGCGATCGTCAGCGCCGGCAGCCCGGCGTTGCGGAAGACCTCCCGCGACAGGATATGGGAGCGCCCTGCGCCTTTGGCTCGGCTCGTGGTCACGTAACCCGCGTGCAGTTCGGTGCCGAAACTACGGACCAGCAACTGGGCTATCGGACCGGCGACAGGGATCGCGAGCGCAACGAGCGGCAGAACGAGGCTGCGCCAGCCGTCGTCGCCGAACGCCGGAAACCAACCGAGCCGGAATGCGAAGATCTGCAGCAACAGGATTCCTGACAGGAACACCGGCACCGACACCGCAGCCGTGGGCAACGCCTCGACGAGGCCCCGAAGCCACTGGTGGCGTGTCGACGTCGCGACGACCGCGATGACGAAGGCGAGGACGATCGCGAGCAGCAGGGCGCCCAGGGCCAGCACGAGAGTGTGCGGCACCACCTCGGCGATCGAGGCCGTCACCGACTTGCCGGACTGGACCGAGTTGCCGAAGTCGCCCTGCAGAGCGTGCCACAACCGCGACAGGTATTGCCCCACAACGGGTTGATTGAAGCCGTAGTTGTCGCGAACCTGCTCCTTGACCTCCGGCGGGACGGTATTGATGGTCGCCGGGTCGAACAGCAGGTCGACGGGGTCGGCGGGTAGGACGAACAAAAGGATGAAGGTGACGGTGAAGGCGGCCCAGGCGACGAAGACCGCCCGGCCGACCTTCTCCGCGACATACCTACCCACGGTCAGCTTCCCGCACGATTGTCGTCACCGTTGCCCTTCCAGGCATCGACGAACGTGTTGCGGGACTGTGCGTCGAAGATGATGCCATGGACGTTCGGGGAGTGAGCAATCACCTGCGACGGGTTGTACACCGGGTTGACGAGGGCGTACTTGCGGAGCAGCAGATCCTGTGCGGCCTTGGCATACTGGGCGCGCTGCACCGGATCAAGGGTCGTCTCGATCTGGCCGAGCACCCTGGTCACCTCGGCAGGATCGATGCCCGGAGACTCCGGTCCGACATAGGAGCCGTTGCCCAGTTCGGGGCCGTACTGCAGGTTGAGCACGGCGGGATCGTTTCGGGAACGATTGGCCGCGACGATGTTCCAGTCGGTCTTGGCCTTGGCCTGCTGGGCGGTGTAGTCCGGAATCGGGACCACCGTCAATTGCAGATCCACGCCGATCTTCTTCAGGTCCTGCTGGATCGACTCGTAGGCCGGGGTGTTGACCACCAGATTGTTGATGCCCAAGAGCTTCACGGTCAGCCGCTTTCCGTCCTTGACCCGGATACCCCCCGGACCGGGGCGCCAGCCGGCGTCGTCGAGGATCTTCTGCGCCGCTTGCGCGTCGTAACGTGTGACGGACGAGCTGTAGTCGACGTATCCCGGCACGGACGGTTGCAGCACCGAGGTCGCAACCGAGTACGACGGGGTGAGCACGGTCTTCTCCAACGACTGCCGGTTCCAGCCCAATTGGATCGCCTTACGGACGGCGATGTCGTTTGTCGGGAAAAGCTGCGAGTTGAAGTTGAAGAAGATCGACGTTCCCGACACCGGACGGTAGATGATCGGGTAACCCTGGGCTGCCAAGGCCTTCTCGTCGGTGGTGCCGACGTCAAGGGTGGCATCGATGGCACCAGACGTCAGCGAGCCAGTGCGAACGCTGGACTCCGGGATGGACCGGAACACGATCTTGTCAAGGTAGGACTCACCCTTGTGTTCGAGCGCCGGCGGAGCCCAGTTGTAGCCGGCACGACGCACCAGCACCGTCTCCACCTGCGGCGTCCAGCTCTCGTAGACGAACGGTCCCGTGCCGACCACCTTGGTGGCGTCGGCCGATCGCTGCTCGGCCGAGAGTCGCAGCGTGTTCGGCGACAGGAAGCCCGGACCGGCGTTGGCGGTGAACGACACGGCCTGCAGTGCGCTGGCCAACGGACGCTCGAAACGCAGTCGAACGGTCTGGGCATCGACCACGTCGGTACCGACGTAACCGGGGAAGAGGGTCGCACCGTTGGGCGTGATACCCAGTGCCGGATCGCCGTTGATGTACTGGTCGAAGTTCAGCTTGACGGCCTCGGCGTCGAACGGGACCCCGTCGCTGAACGTCACCCCCTTGCGCAGCCTGAACGTGAACTCCGTCAGCTGGGGATTGTGACTCCACGATTCCGCCAGCCACGGCGTCACCTCGCCGGACTTGGGGTCCTGCCAGAGCAGCTTGTCAGTGACGTTCCCGGCGATCAGGGATTCGGCATAATTGGTCCCCCACTGCGGGTCCGGGCTGCGCTGATAGTCGATCAACGCGAAGTTCAGGGTTCCGCCCCGGACGGGTGTGCCATCAGTGCCGGTGCTCGTGTCGTCGGAACCTCCGCTGGTCACCACCACACCGATGACCACGGCGACGATCACCGCGATCGCACCGGTGATCCATGGCCAGCGCCGGCGTTGTGCGGAATCGGACTGCTCGATCGAACTTCGGAGATCAGACATCGGTCACTTTCGGATGATGAAGGGTCGGTGGGAGCAATCCCATGCAGATGCCAGAACGCCTGCGCCGGAATACTCTTGCCTCGGCGTCACATCATCCGGGCGGTGGTCGCCGAATGGCAGCTTTGCGTTCAGCTTGATCTCAAGACGGTCGGCTGACCGCTGACATGAGCGTTACCCGCTCCGCGAACACGTTGCCGCACAATGCTCGACGAAGGGCTCCCAGACGATCTCGGCCTCAGGCATGGGTCGTCGACGCGAAACAATTGACCTTGCGAACTTCGCACAACGGGCCTACTCTCGAATATACGTTCGACTCGCAGATCCGGGGGGTGCAGCGACATGTCGACCGATGTTCCGGTTACCGAGGTTCCCGTCTCCGAGGTGGAGTCGTTGTACCGCCAGCTGCATGACCTGCTCGATCAGATCCAGCAGGTCGACAGCACACCCGCCTCAGATCTCGCCGTCCTCGCCGTGGCCGAAGAGCATGAACGTGCCTACCGCCGGATGAGTAGCATCGGCCACCAGCGGGTCGCCGAGGTGTCCGATCGGGGCATGGTCGGCGAACTCGGCTACCGCACTGTGCGAGACCTGATGGCAGACCGCCTGCGTATCCCGGATGCCAACCGACGTGTGCACCACATGCGCATGATCGCGGCGCTCCGCTCGTTCTCGGGCGAAATCCTCGAACCTCGCTGCCCGAACCTGGCCGAGGCTGTCGCACAGGGCGATTGCGCCCCCGCCCACGTGAACGCCGTTCTCGAGATCCTCAACAAGATCCCACAGGCCGTGCCGGCAGACGTCAAGCAGACGGCAGAGAAGTTCATGGCCGACTTCGCGCGGCAGCTGTCGCCGAAGCAGATCACACAGGTCGGTACCCACCTGCTCGCACGCGTCGATCCCGACGGTTCGTTGACCGCCGACGTCGACCGCAAACGTCGTCGCGGCCTGACCACGGGTGAGCAGGACGCCCAGTCCATGAGCACCGTGACCGGCACGCTCGACCCCACTGCCCGAGCGATGCTCGAGGTGCTGCTCGCCGTGTGGGGCGCGCCCGGCATGAACAACCCGGACGACGACGAGTCGCCGAAGGGCGCCGAGGACACCGCCGACGTGGAAAGGCTGAAAGAAGCTGCGGGCAGGGATAACCGGACGCAGAGTCAGCGCAATCATGACGCGTTGAAGGCCTTGCTCAAGGCGGTGCTCGACGGCGGCGTGCTCGGCAAAAGCCACCGCGGCCTACCGCCGCATCTGATCGTCAAGATCAGCGAGTCCGATCTGCACGATCGTGCCGGCCTCGGTATGACCGCGACCGGTACCCACCTGCCGATCACCGATGTGCTCGAGATCGCCGCCGAGGCGCACTGGCATCTCGCGGTGTTCAAGGATCACTCGGCACAGGCCCTCTACCTCGGAACCGCCAAACGCCTTGCCAACCAGGCACAACGCCTCATGCACTTCGCGCAACCCGGCGGCGGCGGATGCTCTGCACCGGGATGCACTCAACCGAGCACTCACGTGGAAATCCATCACGCCGAGAAGGATTGGGCCAAGGGAGGGCGCACCAACATCGACGAAACCGCACCGGCCTGCCCACCCCACAACAGGATGGTCGGACCCGAACCGGGCCAGTGGAGCACCCGCATCATCCGGGAGGGCCCCGATACCGGCCGGGCCGGATGGACGATCAACCCGGCCAGCGGACCACCACCGTCGCCGCGGGTCAACCGTGCACACGAAGTCGACGAACTGTGGGAGCAGTATCGGCGCCGACGGTCGATCAGTGATGCACCGCAGCCTGTTTCACCGACGCCGCGCACGGTCGACCGGATCGTCGCCTCGCCGCAGAAGTCCGCGATCCGTCTCCATCGGAGTCGAAAGATGACGACTCGGAGGGTTGGACGGCGACCGCTGGAGCGCATCGGCACGTCGCGGCGGTAGTGCGCGGGAACCCGTCCCCCGATCGGTGGACACGATGGTCACCTGGCTGATCCCCCATCCGGGGAGTTCCGGTTAACCGCACATGCGAGCACCGTGATGGGTGAGAGGTCGGACACGAGGCCCGACTCCCGACTCCCGAATCCCGAATCCCGAGGGAGATCGTCATGAACACCAGCACAATCGGCCACCGCACCGTTCTGGCCCTGCTCACCGGCGTCGCCGGCGTGGGTGTCGCTGCCGCGGCCATCGTCGGCGCCGGATCTGCCCATGCAGGCACCATGCCGATGGGAACACCGTCCATCGCGATGACCATCACCAATCACTCCGGCACCGATGAGTTCATGCTCAATGACCTCACCAGCAGCAGTGGCAGTTGGATGAACGCGCCACAGCCGTTCCTCGCACCCGGAGCCAGCGAAACTGTCGTCGCCATCGGGACCACGCCCGGACAGCTCAGTGCCGCAGTGCAGTATCGTATGGGCGACTCCGGACCCGACGTGCGCTACGTGGTCAATGATTTCGCTGGAGTCAACGCCTTTCAGTGGGTGTGGGGTCCCCAAGCATCCCAGTACCCGATCAGCCATACCATCGACAGCGGAAACCCCTACATCAACACCACTTTCGACCAGTGGTGAACTCTCCCATCTCCACCAGCCCTCGATCTACTCAGCCGTGTACTCGGCCGTGCAGTCGAGGTTGGAGGTCCATCCGTTGGCGGCCGTATTACTCACTGCGGCAACGACAGTGATTCGACCCGATCCGACCTGCTGGGTGGGCAGGGTGATGGTGGTGCGGCCACGGTCGATCTCGGCGACGGTGTTGCTGTCCCAGCCACCACCCGTGCGTCCGGTATCGAGGTTGGCCCACGTGACAGAAGCCTGCTGCTTGTAAGGGACCAACGCCTTCGAGACTGTATGGAAGGCAAACGTCGTGGCACCGGCGCCGGCCGACTCGACACTGACCATGCTGTATTCGGCACGCATGGGATGCATCGGGTCCGGATAGGTGATCGAGCACAGCGGCGTGCTCGCCGGCGCAGCGCCCGCCTCACCTGATGCCGTGGTGCTCGCCACGCCGCCACCGAAGGCAACCAACGCTGCGGCAGAGAGTGTGGCGACCGGTCGTGGATTTCTCATCTATGTGTCACCCTTTCACGAGTCGTGCCTACGCACTGTGCAGAGGTCTCGCGGACTCAGATGTCGCCGTGGGCATCTGAGTCCGCACACGTGGCAGCAGCAGTCGTCGCGGAGTCTCTGCGGTGACCTTCGCTGTCACATAAGGACTATCGCGGGGACTCTCGGCGATCGTTACCCTCGCTAATCACAATCGTCCGACCGAGTGACTCGGACCGCAGATGTCCGTACCGGCGTGGCGACACCCCGCGGACGCTCCAACCGTCGATCGGCACCTCCTGCCCCGCGGGATGACATGGCCCGAGCTGCCCGTCGATCGATCGAATTCTCGATGATGCACGAGCATTGTCAGCGTGCACGCGCTACGGTTTGCCGAGCCCGCACGTAACGCGGGCGCCGACGTGGGAGATCAATCGACATGCCATACCTGGGCCTGCTGTATCTGGTGATCCTGGTCATCACCTTGATCGACATCATCAACACCGACGACGCCCTCATCCGGGGGATGCCGAAGATCGCGTGGGTGCTACTGGTCGTCGTCCTCCCGTTGATCGGCGCGCTGCTGTGGCTCGCGTTCGGTCGCCCCACCGGCGAGGAACGTCGGCAACCCGCATCCGGCGCGGCATCGGCGTACCCCGAATATGACCGCCCCGGCCGGTTCATCCCGGCCGACCCCGAGGCAGATCGCGAGTTCCTTCAGCAATTGCGTGATCGTGCCGAAAAACAGCGCCAAGCTGCGCGCGAACAACAGCGCCGCACCGATGAACCCGAATCCGGACCCTGACGTCGTTGTCGGACCTCGTCACCGATCCTGCCCGAGGCTGCGTGCCGACATCCTGCCCAACTCCACGACCCCTGTGGCAACATGCTCGGCGACAGCCGAGGGGTCACCATCGAGTCGACCATCACCTCGAAATGACCTGGGTGCGTCACCGCGAACATCACATAAGCGGCACCGCCATCGACGAAGCCGTCGGTTCCCCGCGCTGCCGGCGTGATGGCTTGGACCGCCAGACGGAAGCCCTCCGTGGCGACAGCAGTGAACAGGCCGGCCTTGTCCCCGAACTGATAAGCAGTGCAGCGTGCGTGACGCCTGCACGCCGCGCGACCTGTCGCATGCTCACGCCGGCCGCGCCGACCCGTTCCACCTCGGCGACCGTGGCCTCGATCGCGGCTTCTCGTAGGCGGCCGTGATGGTACGTCGCGGTACGTCGCGGGATCAGCACCGAGATCTCACAGTTGCGGCGTGGCACGATCATGCTGTGTCCTCTCGGCGGCAGGCAATTCTCTCGGCGATCGAGGCGGCAGCGACTCGCGACGGCATGTCGCTGGACCCCGGACAACGGCAACTCGCCGGTCGACTGGCCGATCTCGATCCACACCTGTCCCACTGGTCGCCCACACGCACGCCGACACCGAATGGTCTCTTCGTTCATGGGCCAGCCGGACGAGGGAAATCGTGGCTCGCCAACGCGTACTTTGACGCAGTTCCCACAGATCGCAAGACACGCATGCATTTTCACAGCTTCTTCGACGAGCTTCATCGCCACATTCACCACCACCGCGACCAGGATCGAGCCGTTCAGAAGGCACTCGACGAGGTCATCCGCGACTGCCACTTACTCTTCTTCGATGAGCTGCACGTCCATGACTCCGGTGACGCGCGGCTGCTGACCCGGCTGCTCGAACGGGTCTTCGCGCGACGGATCGTCGTGGTGGCCACCTCGAACTATGCGCCGGATGACTTGTTACCAAACCCCATCTGGCACCACATATTCGAGCCGGGTGTTGCCCTGATCAACGCCCACATGTCGACCGTCCATCTGACTGGATCAATCGACTACCGCACAGCCGGAGGCGGACGGGTCAATGGCTTCGCCGCCGGCGAATGGACGACCGCCCCCGTCACGGTGCCCAAGCGCTACGACGATACCTCCCTCGCCGTTCGGGACCGCCACTTTCCTGTCCTCGCAGCACGTCCCGGCGAGCTATGGGTCACCTTCGCGCAGGTCTGCGATGCACCGTTGTCGACCATCGAGTACCTGGAGTAGGCGCGAACCTACGGTCATTGGGTGATCGTGGACATTCCGATGTTCAACGGCATCGATGCCGAGGCCCAACAACGCTTCATCAATCTCATCGACATCCTGGTCGACATCGACGTCCGCGTCACCTTTCACTCATCGCATACCCTGCATCGATTCTTGGCCGCGGCGAGCGGACGACCGGATGCGTTCCGCATGCAGAGCCGGATGCAGTTACTGAGACGTGATTCCACGAGGTGTTGACACCTGTGTGCTGCGACGTTTCCGCTGTCCGACCATCTCCCCTCACCCGCGATGATCGCCACACTATGCAGGGACTTGCCTCGGCGGTGGAGCACCCGGATCGTCGGGTCCGCCAATCGCTGATCGCAGACGCGCCGCAGTCGGGTCCACATCATCTCGTCGAGACCCTGCGGCACCGACCCCTGGAGCACAAGCCGCAGGCGGAGAAAGTAGACGCGCTCGGAAATCCCGAAACGTACCCAGATCTCCTCGGCGCCACCTCCACCGAACGGCGCCCAACGCACCGCGAAGGCGACCATTTCCTGACGCTCGCTATGCCATGACGACCGATCTTTCATATCGCCATTATCGTCGATCACGCGCCGCGACTCTGTCGATCCCCGAATATTGGCGTCAGACGTGACGAACCCCCGGAAAACCGTGATACGGCTTGTCTCGCATCATTATTCATGAGGGGGGTTCATAGACGGCGAGTGGGCTGACGACCACGTCATCAGCCCACTCGCGTCGTTGCCCCGCTGCGCGATCAGCGTCGTCCGGTGACCAGTTTGACCAGGAACAACAGGATCACCGAACCCAGGAGCGCGGTGAAGAACGTGAACCACCATCCGCCACTGGCGGTGTCGAAGGCGAAGCTGAGGAGAAATCCACCAAGGAATGCGCCGACGACCCCGACCACCACATTGAGGACCACACCCATCTGGGCATCAGTTCCCATGACCTTGCTGGCCAACCAGCCCGCGATACCCCCGATGATGATGTAACCGATCCACCCGACCGCGGTGGTCGTCGTCGACCGCTCGGCCACTACCCATTGCACAGCTTCTGACGCACTCATTCGACAGCCCTTCTCACAGTGTTTTCATGACACCCCGACGCAATCCACTTAGGGCATGCGCGCATACCCGATCACACGGTAATTCAAACCGCGCGGCGTTGGGCCGGCTTCAGATGCTGCCCAGTCACGGCAGGAGTGTCATAAAGCCGTTCCCCCTTATCGGACGTATTTCATGAACCGTAGGTCGAACAAGCGCCGACGAACCAGCCGCACGAGCGATTCGACGCTGCGCCGACACCCATATAACAAAACGATAACGCGCAGGGGCGCGCGGTCAGAACGTGGCGGACGGATTGAGCGGCGACCCTGCACACCGACGCGATCACCAGCGGCGCCGCCGTCAGCAGAAACTCGCTGCGGCCGAACCGGTCGACGACCTGCACCAGCCTGTCCAACGCGAGCCACTCCAGGAATGTGAGTCCGATGCGCGCCAGACCGAGTCGATGCAAGGGCAGGTCGAGGTCGGGGTCCCCGCTCGGGAGTCGTTCGATGCAATCGCCGCCGAAGATCGCGGCATCCCGTTCCCGCAGCCACAGCACTGCTGACGTGTCGAGCCCTGCCCGACATCGGGGTGCAGCGTCCGGGTGCGCGGACAGGCGCGCATCGAGTCCGACGTGCACGATCAGCGCGTCTCCCGACTCGACGGTGAGTCCCGCTGCTTGCTCCGCACGATCGAGATCGTCTGCGGTGACGAACTCGGTGGGATCGAGCCACTCGACACCACGCAACTGCGCGATGTCGAGCAGGACTCCGCACGTGAAGATCCCGCCTCTCGTCGCTGCGACCCAAAGACGCCTCAGACCTTCTGGACCGAGAACGGTGTCGTCTCGGCGACCGTTGTACGCCATCCCACGGAGATGACAGTGCCCCAACGCGTCGAGATGGGTGCCCCATCCGTGGATGTCGAGCGTGATCTGGTCGACGACTGCATCGGCAACCGCCGGTTCCGAGTCGATCGTGTGCTCCACCAGAAGGTCACTCCGCTGTGTCAGAGGCAGACTCATCTCGGACGCGAGAGTACCGACACACCCTCCCGGATCAGACGCGCCGCTCGTCGTCGTACCGTCGCGGTGATGAGATTCAGGGTGCCGCGCTCATCGTCGAAATCCCAGCGTCCTGCGTTGTTGCACCTCGACTCGAGTGCCCGCAGACGTTGGCTGACGTGATCATTCACGTTCTCGCCTCTCCCATATCACCGTGCTTCTCGGTCGAGACGTCGGTAGACCGCCTACGCTAGCGATTGGCGAACACGTCATGGTCCGGATCGGTCTGCGGTTCGAACTCGATGACTTCAGCGGCGTGCTGTGCGAGTTCGGCACCGACGAGGTCGGCGATCAAGGCCGCTGTCATGTCGATGCCCGCAGCAACGCCCGACGACGTCCAACGGTCACGATCCTGCACCCATCGGGCACGACGCTCCCAGCTCACCGATTTGCCGTACCGGGTCACGCGGTCGAATGACCTCTTGTTCGACGTCGCTCGATAACCGTCGAGGAGTCCGGCGGCGGCGAGGATCGCCGAACCGGTGCACACCGACGTCACCAGGTTCGCGTCGACGACGTAGGTGCGCAACTGCTCGAGGAATCCGGCGTCGTCGACCATCCTGAGCCATCCGATCCCACCGGGGACCATCACGATGTCCACGTCCGCATCGGAGGCGAAACCCTCGGGCGCCTCGACTCGTGTTCCCTGAGAACTCGCGATCAACCCGGCCTCGGCGGCGACCATCGTGACTTCGAAATGCTGATCCAGCACACCCAGGATCTCGACGGGTCCGAAGACGTCGAGGAGTTCGAAGCCCTCGTACATCACGACGGACACTCTGCGCCTGGCCGAGGTCTCGGACATCGGGACTCCCTTCGCCGCCTCAGCCCCCGCTCGACAGGATCGATGATCAGGGTTGCAGAGTTTCAGTCTGCCGCATCATGCCCGGGCGAAGGTGCCGCCGTACTCCTCGATGTCGATGGTGTCAGCGGTGACGGCCTTGTGGCCGTTGTACACCTCGCGGTCGACCTCGTCTTCGGCATTCGCGAGGAACATCGCCACCACAGGGAACGCACCCGGCACGGTGATTGTGCCCATGTTCACCAGGATCGCCAGACACATGCCGAGCACAATGGCGCCGACATTCAATTGCACGTCGCCGGCCTGTGCCAGGAACATCACCACGATCATGCAGTTGAGAACAGCGCCGTACGAACCCAATGTGAGACCCACCGACAGGGTGAAGTTGGCGATCTTCTGACGCCCACCTACCTTCTCCACCGTGTTCTTCAGCGCAGTCGGAAAGGTGACCGCGGAGCTCGTGGCGGTGACGGCGATCGCTGTCTGTTCGGCGAGCTTCGACGGCAGTTTCCACGGGCTGAGTCGCGTGCGGACGGTCGCACCACGACGAACAGGACGAGAAACACCGATCAGCGTGGTGCCGAGATACTTCAACGCAGTGGTGACGACGCCGAACCCGACGTCACTGGCCAGCGAACTGAGCAGGCAGAAGACGCCGATCGGTCCCATGTACATGACCAGAGGGATCATCGTCAGGACGATCTGCTGGATCTGATCCACGAACGACAACACGCTGTCGTTCCCGGTCTGGTGATGTGCTGTCGCAGGGCGATACCGAACAGTAGGGAGAAGATGATGATCGGCACCATCGTCGCGCTCGCCATGGCCTCGAAGACGTTCTTGGACACGAACTCCAGCAGGGTGACCTGCCAACCGAGCGCCGCATCGGCTTCTGACTCGAGCTCCGAGTCGAGTTGGCCAGTGAACACCATGCCCAACCCGGGCTCGATGAGGGCGCTCAGTCCGTACGCGAGAAGTGCTGCAATGACCGAGAATCCGATCATCCACTTGAAGGTCCGGAACGCGATCCACCCGGTCTCCGATCCGGTGGCAACGATCACCGACGCCATCGCCAGCGGGACGATCGACATCTGGATCCATCGGATGAACATGTCGCCGATGAACTGGAGATTGGCTGTCCACTCGCCGACGGCGAGACCGAAGATCACCCCGGCGACCGCCGCCACACCGATCTGGGCGGCCGGACTCTTCAGAATCGTCCAACTCATGTGTTTCGTCGCTTCCGTCGGTTCGCAATTCCGGCGAAACGGTATGCGACGCGCGCTACCCCGCCCGTGGCCTCGACGTTTGTGTCGCGATACCCCCGCCGTGTCCGAGGAGTGCGGGAATGGGCCGCCGTGCGCGTGTTCAATCAAGCGGACTAGGGTTCTGTTTAGACCTGCTGAGAATGAGGAAGGACGACGCGATGTCTGATGACAACTCCAAGCGGACGAAGGCGCTCGACGTGGGACTGCTGACGCTGCGCACTGCGGTCGGCGCCACGTTGTTCGCGCACGGTACTCAGAAGCTCGCGGGCTGGTTCAACGGCCCGGGTATCGACGGCACCGCTGCCGGCATGGAGAAGATGGGCTTCCGTCCCGCCAAGCTGTCGGCGGTCACGGCCGGCGTCAGCGAAGCCGCAGGCGGACTGGTCGCGCTGGGTGCAGGCACCCGTCTCGCCTCGGCGGCCGGTGCTGCGGCCATGCTCGCCGCAGCCGACGTCCACCGACCCAACGGCTTCTTCTCGCAGAACGGCGGGCTGGAGTTCCCGGCCGTACTGGGCGTGGCGTCGGCGGCCCTGGCGCTGACCGGACCCGGCCGGTACTCGGTGGACGGACTCATCGGCCATCGTCTCGAGCAGGAGCGCGTGGGCGTGCTGGCCCTGGCCGCCGCGACCATCGGCGCAGCGGGTGTGCTCTACAAGCGGAAGAGCCCGACGGCGTAGGAATGGGACGTCGGAGCGCGGGTCGGGCGGGCCCGGGCCGCCGGGGCCGTCCCGGAATTACGCCCTCGAAAAGCGCCCGTGCAGCCGACTCCACCCGGAAATGCGCCCAGCGGTTTGGCGTTGTCCCAGGTCAACGCTGACCCTCGGCATCCACACACTCATGGCGGGCGCTTTTCGGGGGCGGTTTGCCGGACCGCCGGGCGCTTTCGGGGGGGCGGATTCCGGGCCGTCGAACATTCTTCGGGGTTCTCTGCCGCTTAATCGACCGGCCGGAAGTCGACGTCGAGTTGCTGACCGTCGTCGTCCAGGTAAGCGAGCAACCGGGGCGGCACGTACGTCTTGTCCTTTCCGGCACGTCGCACCGCACACGAGGCGACATACTCCGACGGGACGTCGGTCTCGCCGATCGGACGGTTCAGCGGCTTGAGCACGCGATAGAACCCCTTCCGCGATTCCTCCAGCGCCGCATAAGCGTTGGTGGCCTGCAGGAGGAACTCGAACGGATTCAGGGCAATCAGAGGTGAAGTCGACGATCCCGTTGGGGAACCTCCACCGGGCGCCCCGTTTCGAAACCAGAGGCCGTGATCCGCGGCCTTCGTCATCATCCACACGAGCGGGATGTCGCTGATCGGCGTGTTCGCGTATCCGCCGCCGACGTTGCAGTGGACTCCGGGGAACCACACCTGCTCCACGACCTGATCTTTCGCATCTGGATTGGTCTGCCACAGCGTCGGCTCGAACGGTCCTCGCTTCTCGTCGATGGCCAGAGCCTGGTAGGCCGCTGTGACGGCCGGGCCGAGCTTGGTGTTGTGAAACGACCATCGCCTGTTGATCCACTTGATCACCGGGGTTTTGCCGAACGGGATGCCGAGTGACCCGACGGTGTCCCAGACGCCGATGAGGCGGATGGTCACGTCATCGTGAGAGTACTTCCGACGGAACTCTCTGGCGAGATCGCCGTCAGGCTTCTTCTCGTCGGCGCGGTCGCGGTACAACTCGAAGGCCTCGTCGATCCGGGCCTGGTTCTCGCGCTTCACAATTCCGGCGTTACCGATGAACCCGCCCAGGCTACGCGCGGTGTAGGCGCCCCGGCTGAAACCGAACAGGAAGATCTCGTCACCCGGTTCGTAGGAGGCGACCAGTTCGGCATATCCCGTCTTCACGTTCTTGGACAAGCCCAGCCCGAGCGCACCACCCCGAATCTTCTCCCAATGACCCGTCCCCACCCCGGCGATGTAGAACTTCCTCTGCTCGACTCCCTCGTCGTCGACGTCGGCGATCGCCTCGTACAGCTTGACCACGTTCGTCGGGTTCTTCTGTCCGAACACATTCCACGTGCCGTCACAACAGACGATCAACTTCTTTGCCATCGCCACACCCGACTTCCTCAACCACCTCATGGTTCTGCTACCGAATCTTACGGCGGGGGCGTGGACGGCCGCGTCGAGCGATCGACGGACCACGGGAGACGCCATCACCACGCTGAGCGCCACCGGTGTGTGGCGTAACGTCTCGGGTGGTCGAGACGACGAGCACGATAGAGGTCACCAAACAGGGGTCGTTATGTCAGGTGCGGTAGTTTCCAGAATGCGGGTCACTGCATGCGTTGTCGCGGTGGTCGTGGCTGGCTTGTTGGCCGGTGCCGGCAACTCTTACGCAGGTACCGACAAGTGCCACGTCCGCTGGGATCCCCTGGGCGCCTCCGCGACATGTCACGATACTGGTGCTCCCGCGGGCAGGGAGTACGTACTGGTCGTCGAGTGTTGGGGCTTACACGGGATTCCCAATCGATTCCCGCTCTACGCCGTCGGGCCCTACTCGCAGTCCAGTCGATGGTTTGTCCCGACCGGACGGGCGTCGGGGAACTGCAGCTCCAGTTGGGGCGCGCCGTCGCTGAATGTCGGCGTCGTGACAGGTGCCCACGTCGAAATCTACCGACAGTAGCCCACCGCGATACGCGCGTATCTTCGCGTCGTTCGTCCCATTCTGTCACCCGTAGGAGATCCACGTCCCGTCGACCTCCGAGTCCGTCTTGGTGCCCGGTGAATGTGAGGCGCGGATGGGGCGGACTGCGTCGGCTGATGAGCGAAGCAGCGGACGCGGCGTCCTACCCGGGACCGGTGCCACCACCGCTCGAATCGAACGGAAAGGTCGGTCCGCGCGTGCCATCGGGATTGCGGGGGGGCGATCGACGAGTACGTGCTCGTCTCACGACCGAACACGCGACGGCGCCATGCTGCGAACCGAGCACGGAAGCCGCGGGACATGTCGCGGACCAGGGATCGGTCCTTCACGCAACGTAATGGTCCATGGCGGACCTTATCTCCGCTCATCAGACACCAGATGCATTTCGGGAGAGAGAACCTCACCACGGCTCGGTGCAGTCCTCACACAACCGGCCGATGCGCGCGATCGGCCGGTTGTCACGGTTCTTCACCCACATCGCGATCCCGTCGACGACCGTCGGGACGAGGATGTCCCAGCCTGCCGACGGCCAGTCGATCCAGGCGTTGCCGGTGAGGTCTCCCTGCACCTCGTCAGCGAGATGGGCCGTCGCACGCGCGGTCGACAGGTCGACGCTCTCGGGGTTCACGGTCATGAGGTCACCGCTCCAGCCCCGCAGGCCGTGCCGCCGTAGCTGCACTTTCACACCGCCGAACTCGGTGATCAGTACTTCCCACGTGTGATCGGCGACGTCGGGCAACGGCTTCTTACGCACCCAACACCGGAGATCGTGCTCGACTGCAGCCACCGCGGACGACCAGTTCGACGGCAACTCGGACGGACCCAGCCACAGGCCGGTGCCCCACCGTCGGGTCCAACTGGCCACGACCCGGAACGGATAGTCGCTGGTCATCGGGTAGTCGGAATCGAGCGCAGGCGCCTCGCGGAGATCGCCGACGCGTGTGCGGACGTCCCCCTTGACCCACATGGCGACACCATCGACGAGGGCAACGCTCATGAACCCACCGTCGTCGGCCCACGGCCAGGCCACGTGCGCCCGCGCGACCTGGTCCTGAACGAGGTCGGCGATGCAGAGCAGTATTGTCTCCACGTCATCGTCGACGCGCGGGCATCCACCGGTCACACCGAAGCCCGACCCCTCGCGCCAGGCGATCGTGACATCGCTGAGGAGCACGACCACCCCGCTGTCATCGTCGTACTCCCCCACCCAGTCGATGCGTTCGATGTACCCGCTGTACTGCCGCACATGCAGGTCGCGACCCAGCCGATCCAGTGCGTCCGACCAGGTCTCCGGCACGTCGGACATCGATACCTCGATCCCACGCCGCGGCATCCAGGCCGCCGTCAACACGCGCTCCCTGCGGGAAGAATCGAACATCGTCATCGACAAAGGATGGCACCCCGCGACGCACATCGGCGAGCCAATTTGTCGGTGCCGCGACGTAGAGTCGCGACTGCGCGGACGAGAAGTTGATGCGGTACAGCCAGATCGGAGTCGCGATCACCACCAGCAGGTAGCTGATCAGGAATCCCCAGTTGGCGACGTAGGCGCCGTACACGTCGAAGACGAGCCGACCCGCCGAGCTGAAGGTCGCCACGACAGCGAACACCAGTGCGGCGGCGCCGACCACGAGAATGCCCACCCACGGGGTGCGGTAGCGCGGATGAACACGTGTGAGCGCCGCAGGCAACGCACCCTCGTGGGCGAGGGTGAACAGGGATCGGGCCGCCGACGTCGTCACCGCGGTGACGAAGACGATGAACGCGATCGCAACCGCCGCACTGACAACCGAGTTGATCCAGGAGACACCGGTCTCGTCGGCGAGCTGCGGCAGCACTGCCTTGTCGCCGTCGATTCCGTCGAAGTGCAGCACCTGCGGGTACGTGGCCAGGAGGTAGAGCACGCCGATGATCAACACCACTCGGAGCAGAGCACGCGCGATGGTGCGATGCGCGTCGCGCGCCTCGGCACCCAGCGAGGCGACACTCTCGAAGCCCGCATATGACCCGACGGCGGTCACCGCGGCCACGAACGTAGAGCTGTTGCCCAGGTTGGACAGACTCCACTGCTCACCGTCGATGTGAAAACCGTAGGCCACATAGGACGCCACGATGATGACCGCGATGGAGATGAGTGCCAGCACTTCAAAGGCGAGTTCGTACTTCGCGGCCAGCGTCGCGCCGCGCAACGGCAGATACACCGCCACGCCGACGACGATCACCACGAGCAACAGTTTGAACCACGTCGCCTCGCTGCCCAACCCGATCTCGAAGAGGAAAGAATCGACGTAGAGCACGCCGCCGAGAGCGCCGGTCGTGGCGAATCCGATGTACCCCAACAGCAGGCTGACACCGGCGACGAACGCGAACCCGGGACCGAGCCCATTGCCGGTGTAGGTGCCCAGCGACCCGCTCGACACCGTGCGCTGCGCCTGGAATCCGATGGTGAGGGCGATCAGCAGGACGATGACGAGGCCGACGATCGCCGCCCACGCCGCGCCTTTGCCCGCCGCGGTGTACAGCGCGAACGGCACCCCGGCGATCGCGACGCTGGGCGCCGCGGCGGCGAGCCCTTGCGCGAAGACGCCCCACGAACCGAGAGCGTTCTCTTTCAATCCGGTGGACTCCGCCGAGATGATGTCGCGGCCGCCGACCGACAACGTCCGCGCGGTCTCCGTCGCACCGGCGTCCGCAGCCGCGGTGTTCACCCGGTCTGAGCCTGATGGTGATGGTGAAGTCTCCGCCGATGCGGTCATGACTCCCTGCTTTCTCCGGGAACCATCGATGCCCGGACACGTTGATGTGCAACGCTTCCGACGCATGGATCGTGTTCGAATGGTGTGGAATCCCGAGTATGGCCGGACCCGGCTGCCGACGAACGCGTTGCGCGCGGGAAGGTTCTATCTGTCCGAATTCCGACGACGCTCAGAGAGCGGCGACCGGAGTCGACGACGCCGCTCGCAGATGATCACGGAGAGTGTGGGTCTCGTACTCATGCCGGTACAACCCGCGGCGTCGCAGGATGGGGACCAGTTCGTCGACGATGACATCGAGCCCGTCGACGAGCACGTCGGGCTGCAGATTGAACCCGTCGATCGCGCCGGAGTGAAACCAGTCCTCGATGTGGTCAGCGAGTTGTTCTGGTGTGCCGACGAATCCGGCATGCCCGGACCCGGTGTACCGCGTCTGCTTGAGGTACTCACGTACGGTCGGACTGGTTCGCCTGATCTGCGCCACGATCGACTCACGGAACCCGACGCTGCCAGCGAAGGTCTGAAGATCAGCAGGTGCGGCCAGAACCTCTTCCGGGAACGGTTCGTCGAGCTCCAGTTTCGACGCGTCGTACCCGATGGCCTGCGACAACCACCCGATGGAGTACGACGCCGGGCCACGGTCGTGCAGCTCATCGCTGCGGCGGCGCGCCTCCTCCTCCGTACTGCCCAGCGAGAGCAGTAGCCCCGGCAGGATCTTGACGTCGTCAGGCGAGCGGCCGGCGTCCTGCGCGAGACCCTTCACGAGCCGGTAGTGCTCGATGGCCTTGTCCTTGGTCAGCTCCGCGGCGAAGACACCTTCGGCGACGCGACCCGCCAACGCGCGACCCTTGGCGGAACCACCCGCCTGGAACAGCACCGGGTGTCCCTGTTGCGAGGGGGGAATCCGCAGGCGGGTGTCGACCGAGAAGTGGTCACCGCGATGGTGGACATCCTCTCCCGTCGCTGCCGACTCCCACAGTGCGCGCACCACATCGACGAACTCGCTCGCACGCTCGTAACGGTCGTCGCGAACCGGGACGTCGGGCAATCCGAAGTTGCGGGCCGGCACGGTGCCGCGGGTGGTGACGATGTTCCACGCTGCTCGGCCACCGGACGCGTGGTCTAGCGACAGCAGACGCTCGGCGAGTTCGACGGGATCGTTGAACGTCGTCGACGCGGTGGAGACGAGCCCGACGTTCTCGGTCGCCCCCGCCACGAAGCCCCAGTTGACCGTCGGTTCCAGGTGGGCCGGGTTCGCGTCATAGGCCGGGTCGCCGAGTGCCGGGACGTCGGCGAGGAACAGGGCGTCCAGTGTGCCACGCTCAGCGGCCGCGCCGATCCGTCGCCAGTAGCCGGGATCGACGAAGGATCGCGCCGTCAGCTCGGGCGACTGCCACGCTGCGGGGAGATACCCGAGGACGAGCACGTTGATCCCGAGGATGACGTGTCCGTCGCGGCGATCGGTCATGGGTACTCCTGAAAGGCGTGTCGTGGTGCCGGCCGTTGACCTGGCACGAGGGGATGTGTCATAGCCACGGATATGGTTGCGGAACAGGAAATGCCGGGCGGCGCGGCGCTCGTGGTGCGATTGCGAGGGTCAGCGCCTCACGCAACGGCAACGTCGAGTCGGTCGTGGCGACACCGTCGACCAGGAGCTGACGCGCGGCGTGGAGCAGGTCGACGACTTCGACGTCGCCACCGTCGACAGCGGGGCTCAGCACGATACCGGTCGCGTCCGTCGGCACCTCGTCGCCGAGGCCGATGGCCACGATCGGCTGTCCGGTCGAGCCGATCACGAGATCGACGTCGTCGGCGACATCCGGCACGCCGTCCGCGGCAGGGTCGCCGTACCACGCGAGGACCGACGGACCGTGCGGCGGTTCGGGCACCGTCAACGGACCGGCGATCCGGTAGGCGTCGTCGATGTCGACGTGATCGATCTGATCGGATCGGACGAAGATCCCGGAGTCTCGTTCGCCGACAACGGACTCCAACGGCCAGCTGCGCTCCAGCGCCCGCACAGCACGTGCAGCGGACGCCACGTGGTGTGCTGCAGCGGATCTGTCGGCGAGACTGCCGGAGGCCACCCACGGGTCGATGATTCCGACGGCGGAATCAGGAAGACCGAACACCGCACCGGTGCGGCCGGCCGACAGGTGGCCGAGTGAGGCGACGCGGCGCGCCAAGTTGTACGGATGGTCACGTCGTGGTGCGGCGGCCACGAGGGTGCGGGCGTTGGTCGTCCGCGCGGCGAGAACCGCAGCCGCGGCGCTGCTGTCGATGGTCGGCTGAGCCTGTCCTACGCGGCCGTCGAACCGATCGACGCCGAGGATCGTGAAGGCCAGCGGCAGCGCATCCCACTCGGCGACCAGGGTCCGGTCGTCGAGGAGTTGCAGCACTGTTCTACCGGTCAACCCCAGTGCGAGAAATGGTGCAGCCATGGTCAATTGCCCTGACCACCGCGGCCTGCCGCGAAGAGATTCGGGACAGGGTCGGTGCCGTTCACAAACCAGTCGCCCAGGATGCGGGCTTTGTAGACGCGCGGGTTGTGTGATGCCAGCGTCCGAGCGTTACGCCAGTGGCGGTCGAGGAGTTTCGTTGTCGACACCCCGGAAGCGCCGAGAGCGTCGAACACGGTGGTCGTCGCGGCGAGGGCGGCGTCGATGATGACGAGCTGCGCCTGATCGGTGGCCACCTGCGAGCTGCGGACACGGAACGACCGTTCGTCATCGTCGCCGGCGGCATGTGCTGTGGCCAGCCGATCGAGCTCGCGTGACGTCTGACGCAACGCGGCCTCCGCCGCGAACGCGTGCGCCGAGACACTTCCGATGACCTGCAGCAGTTGTGGATCCGACGCCGGCACGGGATCGAGACCCTGCGGGTAGTTCCGTCCGCGGGCCTTCAGCGCCGCGATCCCGTCCCGCAGCGTGGCACGGATGATCCCCGTCAGGACGGCGAGGATCGCCACTTGATAGAAGTGGCCCTGGTAGACGAACCGCTCGCTGACGGGAAAGACGTCGCCCTCCTCGGCGGGCACGTCGACGTAATTGGCGCTGCCACTGGCCGTCGTCTGTTGGCCGAAGCCGGTCCAGTCGTCGATCAGATCGACACCCGGATCGTCGCGGCGGACGAGAGCCGTCAGCAGTCCGCCGTCGTCGGTGCGACCGATGACATCGAGCCAGTCGGCGAAGAGACTACCGGTGGCATAGAACTTCGCGCCGGTGACACGGTAGTCGTCGCCGTCTGGCCGGATGGTCGTCGCCATCGCCGCCAAAGTGCCGTTGTTGGCCTCGGTCCATCCTCCGCCGACGAACTCCCCCGCGAGGAATCGCTCGATCCACCGGTCGTTGGCCGCCGACTGCGGTGCGTTGAGACGGTCTTCCACGAATGCCAAATGGTTGCGCCAGACATGTGCGACGTTGGCGTCTGCCTCGGCCAACGCTGCCAGCACCGCGAAGGTCTGTTCCAGCGACGCCCCGAGTCCGCCACGCGCAATCGGTATCCGGATGTGCCCCAACCCGGCATCCTTCAGCCATTGCACCTGCTCGTGCGCGAACTCTCGATTGCGTTCACGTTCGGTGTTGCCCTCCGCGATCCGGGCGAAGATCGGTGCGAACCGCTCGTCGAGCTCGTCGTCGGTGGCTGTCGCGGGCCGCAGGTAGACCGGCGCGATCGGCGCGTCGATGTCGCTCATGGTCGTCACTTCCTGTCGAGAGTTGTTGTGGTGCAGCGCCACATACCGCAGCGTCTGGACGGGGGCGTGTCAGAACACGATCCCGGAGAACGGGAGTCGGTGCGCGCCGAACAGCACGTCGAGTCGTCGGACAGCGTCGACACGGTGCTCGACGACCTGCCCGACCGCGGCCAGGTTCCGCCAGCGGGTGCCGCCCAGATAAGTGGCGCCGAGTGCCGCGACACCGACGGTCACGTCGGGGTTGGCGCTCACGCGGCGCACCGACTTCGGGCCGATCTCGTAGACACCGGAGTTGGTGGGCAGCTGCGGATCGTCGACGGCGACGACGACGGGGTCCTCTTCGGCGTAGGTGCGCGCGGCGAGCGCCGCCTCCACGTCGACGAGTCGCAGCCAGGTCTCGTCGTGCTCAGGGCCCAGGTCGACGGCGCGGCGGTCGCCGACAGCGAGGGCGATCGGATCGTCGAGCGCCACGGCATCGACGGCGACCACATCCACCAGATCGAGGGAGAGCAGGTGGCGCCACAGTCCGGCACGGGCGTCGTCGTCGACCGCGACGAAGTCCGACACGGTTACCGTCCGTGACCTGCTGCCGAACCAGTGCTCCGGGTCCTCCGGCCGATACACCACGTACCCGTCGTCGACGCCGTTCGCACTGTGCACCGCGACATACACACTGGCGGAGTCACTCGCTCGCCGGATGCGTTGCAACTCCCACCACCCGTCCGGGCGGATGATGGTGCCGGTCGAGTCGACCCGGTCGGCGATCTCGGAGAGGAGATCCGTGGTCACCGCACCGTCCACCAGACGGACCTGCCCGCGGTCAGGCAGCGTGGGTCGCAACCGGGCGCGTCGGAGATCCACGCGGACCGACCGCGCCGACGACGCGACGCCGTAACCGAACTGCTCGTAGATGACCGCCTCCGAGGCGCGGAGGGTCGCGACAATCTCCCCGCGACGGGCGAAGTCGTCGAACTGGGCGGCGATCAGCCGACGCAGAACCCCCTGACGGCGGTGGGTCGGCAGCACGCCGATGTGGGTGACCGCGGCGTGTGGCACGTGCGCACCGCCAGGGACCACGAGCCGACTGGTGTACGCGTCGGCCCCGCCGACGACCACGCCGTCGTCGACGGCCCCGATGAAGCGGCCGGGTTCGGTGATGGCGGTGGCGTCGACGTCCCAGGCGGGGAGTCCGACCATCGAACGGAAGAAGGCGCTCAGCGCCGACCTCACCTCATCCGGCGTCGACAGCGTGCGGATCTCAACGCTCATTCCGACGAGTATCGGCGCGAGCGTAGGCGAGATCGAGCGTTTCACCCGCGGCGATTTCATCGGAAGAATCGGGAATCGACAACTGCCGGACCCCATGGGGAAAGGACCTGTGTGACAACCGAACATCACCATCGAGATCAGATCCGCTATTCCGGCGACTCGGACATCCGATCACGCTGAACCGAAGAGGTGCCGATATGCACACGCCCACCGTAGGGTCGGCCACCGACGTGCGCCGTCGACAATCGCCGGCGCCAATCACGAGGGAACGGCCCCACACATCATGCGAATCGAACGTATCCGTCGGCGCGGCTTCGTCGTCGCCGTACTCGCTCTGACGGTCGCCGTCGTCGCGACCGCCTGTGGCGGCGGAGGCGGCTCGGTGACATCGAAGAACCCTGCCGACACCCTGGTCGTCGGCCTGTACACCGAACCGACGGCGATCGATCCACAGCGCGAGTACTTCTGGGAGACCTTCCGAGCGTCACGGAATGTCTACGAGCCGCTCGTGCAGGAGGTGCTGTCGACCGATCAGGGCGTGACGAAACTGGCGCCCGGTCTCGCGACGGCGTGGCGGTCCAACCCCGATGCCACCACATGGACGTTCGACCTGCGGCGCGGGGTGAAGTTCCACGACGGCACCGACTTCGACGCGGCCGCACTGGACTTCAACGTCAAGCGCTTCAGCGATCCGTCGTTCGAGTTCTACGACGAGAAGAGTGTGGCGATGCTGAAAGCACGGTTCAGCGACCTCAAGAGCACCCGCATCGTTGATGACCACACCTACGAGTTCACCTTCAATCGGCCCTACCTGGGATTCCCGCGTCTGCTCGCCCAGTCCATCGGCTCGCCGCTCGTATTCAGCCCGGCCGCACTGCGGCAGTACGGCAACGACGGGTTGTCGGAGCATCCGACGGGTACCGGCCCCTACCGGTTCGTCGAGCGAAAGATCAACGACCACATCACGCTCGACCGCAATGACGCCTACTGGGGTGAGACACCGCAGCTGAAACGCCTGGTGTTCCGGACGATCCCGAACAACCAGAGTCGGCTGGCCGCCTTTCAGAGTGGCGAGATCGACATCCTGACGCGCGTGCAACCCACCGACGTAGAACTGCTCGAGCGTCAGGGTGCGTCGGTGCCGAAGGGCACCGCGGCGCAACTCGACTACGTTTCCTTCCTGTTCGGCAACCGTTGGGCGCAGAACCCGCAAGTGCGCGAGGCCGTATCGCTCGCCATCGACCGACAGGGTCTGGCCGACAACATCTACTCCGGCCACGCACAACCACTCTGGTCGTTTCTGAATCCCGGCAACGAGGCCTACGACCCGAATCTGCGTAACTACTCCTACGATCCGGACCGCGCACGGCAGGTGTTGTCCGGAGCCGGGCTCGGCAATGGTCAGGTGTCGTTCAACATCATCGCCGACCTCGCCGGCCAGCCCGAGGCGGAGGCCATCTCCGCGAACCTGAAGGCCGTCGGGATCAACGCGCCCGTCGTTGCCCTCGAGCGGGGCAACTACTCGTCGCGCATCTCCAATCCGCAATCCGACGACGGCTTCCACCTCGGCGAATACGGCGGAACGTACCCCGAGTGGGCACTGGAGGGATTCAACTCGACGGTCCTGGCCAACGGAGGTGAACGCTACGTCGATTACCCGGCGATCACCCGTGCACTCGACACCGCGCGCTACACCAGCGACCCGAACACGCGAATCGTCGACTGGCAGAACGCCGACAAGGTGATCGCCGCGGACCACGCGGTCATCCCGACGGTGAACTTCACCCGCTACTACGCGATCTCACCCCAGGTTCGCGGCTTCGTCTGGCCCAACACGAACTGGTACGACCTCGGACCGGTGTCGAAGGAGAGCTGATGTCGACCACCCTGATCGAGACGGACGCCGACGTCGGCGCCGACGAGCCCGATGCACCCAAATCGCGCGCCGTCGAACCGACCGGTCGCTGGGATACGGTGCGTGCCGCGGCCCGTCGGCACCGCCTGGCACTACGGATTCTCGGTCGGGTGCTCCTTCTGGTCCCAGTGCTGTTCGTCATCTCGATCCTGGTGTTCTTGCTCGGCAAGGCGAGTCCCGGAGACCCAATCAAGGCCAGCCTGCACGGCGTGCTGTCGTCGGATGCAGTTGCCGACCTCCAACAGGCGTACGGGCTGAACGACGGACTGGTCGCCCAGTACCTCGACTGGGTGTCGAGTCTGTTCACCGCAGGCGGCGGCCGGTCGATCATCAACGGCTCCAACGTGTTCGACACACTGGGAACGGCGTTCGTGAACACGTTGATCCTCACCGCCGCCGCGGTGTTCGTATCCGTGGTGTTCGGGGTGCTGATCGGAACCGTTGCGGCGCTCAATCACAACCGCTTCGTCGACCGCGCCATCATGCTGCTGGTGCAGATCGGTTCGAACCTGTCGGTCTACTGGTTCGGTCTGATCCTCATCTGGCTGTTCGCGCTGCAGTGGAAGGTGCTGCCTGCCACCGGTATGCGCGACCTCACCGGCAACGGCGGTGCCGCCGACCTCCTGCATCACCTGATCCTGCCCGCGTTCTCCGCAGCTCTCATCTCGATGCTCATCCTCGCGCGGTTCGCACGGGCCGGCGTGATCGAGAGCCTGGAATCGGACTACATCCGGACCGCGCGCAGCCAAGGGCTCCCCCAGTGGCGAATCCTGACGAAGCACGTCGGCCGCAACGTCGCACCGATCATCGTCACGACCACGGGTCTGGAGATCGGCACACTTCTCAGCGGCGCGGTGTTCGTCGAGTTCGTGTTCAGCTGGCCCGGTGTGGGTACCGACCTGATGAACGCCATCAGCGCCCACGACTACCCAGTCATCCAGGGCGGCGTCATGTTGGTGACGGTGGTGTTCGTGCTCGTCAACCTGGTCACCGACGTCATCGCCGATCTGCTCGACCCCAGACTCAGGAGCTGATGTGACGATCTCGGACGATCAGGAGACGACGGCCGACGTCGAAGCGGGCGTGTCGTCGTCGGCCACTCGCCGATGGAATCGCCCTGCATGGACCTACCACCGACAGTTGGTTCTCGCGGTCACCGTGCTGACGCTGGTGATAGTGGTGTCTGCTCTGGCGCCGTGGCTCGCTCCCTACGATCCAACGATCGGGGACCCGGCGTCGCGATATCTGCAACCCGGTTCGGATGGACACCTGCTCGGAACGGACGAGCAGGGTCGCGACGTCCTGAGTCGCCTCATCTGGGGTGGTCGCGCCACGATCGTCCCGACCGCGATCGCGACCTCGGTCGCCGTGCTGATCGGCTCCGTCATCGGACTCCTGGCCGGTTGGTCGCGGTCGTGGGTGTCGTCCGCGGTCATGCGGATCATCGACATCCTGTTCGCGTTTCCCGTCGTCATCGTCGCCTTCGCGCTGGCCGAGGTAATCGGGATGGGCGTCTGGGTGGTGGCCTCTGCAGTGGTGTTCGCCGCAGTCCCCTACGTGACGCGGATCGTCTACGCCGAGACGCGACGCCAGCGCGAGCTGGAGTATGTCGAGGCATCCATCGGGCTGGGCGCATCGTCGTGGACGATCCTGCGTTCGGAGATCTTGCCAAACGTGGGTGCGACCATCATCGTGTATTGGACCAGTCTCATCGGCATACTGATCGTGTTGGCGTCGAGCCTCAGTGCACTGGGCATCGGCGTGCAGCCACCCACGCCCGATTGGGGGCGGATGGTCGCCGAAGGTGCAAAGGTCCTGATCTCGGGCAGCCCGTTCGTCGCGATCGTCCCGGGCGTCGCGATACTCATCGTGGGCCTCGCCTTCAACTGGCTCGGCGACGGCCTCCGTGACGTGCTCGACCCCCGCTGGAGCGCACACCGATGACGACCACACATGAATCACGTTCATCCGCCGAGACTTCCGACGCGCGCCCACTGCTGCGTGTCGACGGCTTGTCGGTCCGCTTCCCGAATCGGGCCGGGGGCGTCGACGCGGTGTCGGACCTCTCCCTCGACCTGCCGACCGATCGCGTGCTCGCCCTGGTCGGCGAATCGGGATCGGGCAAGAGCGTCACCGCGTCCGCGATCGCGGGCCTGCTCCCCGCCAGTGCTCGGCCCGAGGTGACCGGGTCGATAGAGCTCGGTGGCCACCAGATCATCGGCGCCGCCGAACGTGATCTGAACAGGCTGCGAGGCAAACGGATCGGCACGATCTTCCAGAACCCGGCTACGTCGTTCGACCCGTCGTTCACCATCGGCAACCAGCTCGTCGAGCTGATCCGACTCCACCGACCGGTGGCTCGGCGCCACGCTCTGACGCTGGCAGCTGAGTGGCTGGAGCGGGTGGGCATCCACGATCCGCACCGCGTGCTCGACAGTTATCCGCATCAGTTGAGTGGCGGTATGCGACAGCGGGTGATGATCGCGGTCGCATGCCTACCCGAGCCCGATCTGCTGATCGCCGACGAACCCACGACCGCACTGGATCCGACGCTCTCCACTCAGATCCTGGATCTGATCGACGGTCTGCGGCGCGACCTCGGCATGGCCGTGCTGTTGGTGACGCACGACTTCGGCGTGGTGGCACGGCTCAGCGACACCGTCGCGGTCCTCCGCCATGGGCGTCTCGTCGAGCACGGCGCCACCGCCGCGCTGCTCGCGGATCCGCAGCACGAGTACACGCAGCGTCTCATCGCCGCGGTGCCCGAACTGTCGGCCGATTCTCATCTGGTGGCGCGGGATCATTCGTCGGCCGATCCGGCGCCGGCGGCGGTGATCGACGGGGTGTCGAAGGTGTTCCACGGCAACGGGAGTCGGACGAGCGACTTCGCCGCGCTGCAGGAGGTGTCCATCCGCGTCGACCGGGGTCGAGCTCTCGGGTTGATCGGCGAATCAGGCTCCGGGAAGTCGACATTGGCCCGCATCCTGGCCGGCATCGAACCCGCATCGAGCGGCAAGGTCACCGTGCACCGGGACGAACGTCAGATCGAGATCTCGCAGCTGGGTCGCGCGGACCGTGCGCGTCATGTCCAGCTCGTATTCCAGGATCACGGCAGCGCACTCAACCCACGCATCCGGGTCGGCGAGCAGATCGCCCGACCCATCCGTCGTCTCGGTGTCGCCGCCACCTCGTCGGCCGCCAGACGCCGCACCGACGAACTCCTCGACCTCGTCGGGCTCGAACCCGCCGTGCTCCGGGATCGCTACCCACATCAGCTCTCCGGGGGTCAGCGGCAACGCGTCGGCGTCGCCCGCGCGCTCGGCGTCGAGCCGGCTTTGGTGATCCTGGATGAACCGACGTCGGCGCTGGACGTCACCACGCAGGACGAGATCCTGCACCTGCTCGCCGACCTGCGCAAAGCGACGTCGGTCACCTACCTGCTCATCGCGCACGACCTGGCCGTCGTCCAGGCCTTCGCGGACGACGTGGTGGTCCTGGATCGGGGACAGGTCGTCGACCGGTTCGACGCCCGTGACTTCCGCGCACCCGACCGCGATCCCGTCACCCAGCGTCTCGTAGAGGCCGTGCTGCCGCCGCGGCCCACGCGGATCAGCCGGGAGCCTTCCGGCTGAGTCCTTCCCACGCTCGGTGCTCGTCGGTGCGGGCCACCTCCATTGCTGGACCATGTCGTAAGAGGCGCCGCCGACGATCAGCCGCAACGGCGGGTCGGCCAGATCCACGAGTTGCATGATCACCGGAGCTGCGGTGGTCGGGTCGGGGCCGAGATCATTGCCCCACATCTCCGCCAATTGCGCTCGGAGGGAATTGCATTCGGGTCGGGACCCACTGTGTGTGATGCCCCGGGTGAGCGGGTCGGTGCCGTATCCGCCGAGCTGCACGACCGTCACCCCGTTACCGAACGGCGCCACCGCCATACCGGGCGCCTGAATCATCGAGTCGAGCGCACTCTTGCCCGCCCGCAGAACCCGGTGGACGCGCCGCCGCCCGTGCCCATCGAGGTGACCTGGAGGTTACGACCAGGTCCTTGGGCCCGAAGGTGCGCGACTGTTTCACAGACGATTTGGCTACCGGAGTCGACCGAGCACGTAGACCTCTACACACAACGAGCCGACTGCGACTCCGGCTGCCAGAGCAACCGCAACGGGTGACGAGCCAGCGACGATGAGCAGAAACGTCACCACGAACCCGATGGTCGTCAGGATCGCGGCAAGCAGTCCCTCGAAGGGACCCCAACGCCACCCCTGTGGAGTAGGACGGCGCGGCCTCGCGTGTCCACCACGACCGATCATCCGTGTCGACGAACCGCGACCGGGCCATCGCCACTTCGGATTCGCGCGCCGTAGCCATGACTCCGACCGCGACGTCGACGGCGGTGGACCGATCAGCCTCCCGTGTGCGTTCGCCGCCGCCGCGAGAGTCATGATGCCACCGCCGCACGGCCGTGCTCGGACGCCGCCGCCTCTGATACAGCGGGACCATCGAAGCGACGTGGTATCTGCGTGGGGGTCGCCGCGTCACGCCGAGGATCGGCCGCTCTCGTCACTCGTGAACGGGTGAACCCCATGATGGATGTCCACCATGGCTCGAGCGGCGATGGGTCGGGCCACTCGACGAACGGGGCCGCATCGGATTCACGCGCAGTCATGGTGTCCTCCTTGTTGTTCCGGGTCTGGTGCCCTGGCGCGAACGAACAAGAATTATCTAGCACTCTTTGCCGACGAGTGCTAGCGCGATCGGCCGACGAGTGCTATTTATGGATGTGTACAGCGATGTGCTGCTCGTCAACGGGTGGCGAGCAGCCTGATGTTCAGGAGGTGAGTAGCTGTGCTTCGTTTTGATCCGTTCAGCGATGTGGACGCACTTGCTCGTGGATTGATGACCGGCTCTGTGACCGGTACTCAGCGCACGCCGAAGTTCATGCCGATGGACCTCTACAAGGTCGACGACCACTACATGCTGGTGGCCGACCTGCCCGGCGCCGATCCCGGCTCGATCGACGTCAGTGTCGACAACGGCACGTTGACGTTGTCCGCACAACGCAGCGCGCCGTCGGACGAGGGGGTGCAATGGTTGAGCAGTGAGAGATTCGCCGGAGCCTATCGGCGGCAGCTCTCGTTGGGCGACGGCATCGACACCTCGCGCATCAGCGCTGACTACGACAACGGCGTTCTCACGCTGACGATCCCACTGGCCGAACGCGCCAAACCCCGAAAGATCACCGTGGAGGCCAAGGATCGGCCGCAGGCGATCGCTGCCCATCACAGCGACTGACCGAGTTCGCTCGGCGTCGTAAACCAGTGTGAGAAAGGGGGGTTGATGCGTGTGGCGGGCCACCGAACGGGTGGCCCGCCACGGCAGACGGGGCCGGTCAGCGGCTAGCGCTTCCGCCGTCGGATCACGACAAACGCGCCCAGAGCCAGCGCACCGGCGACGACGACACCGATGATCGCCTGCCGGTTGTCCTTGGCCTTCGCCGCTGCCGCATGCACGGTTTCGTCAGTCGCAGCGCTCACGCGTGCGGGCACGTCGAGCTTTTTCGTCAGTGCATCGACGGTCTCGGCAAGTTCTTCCCGCTGCTGCTCGACGGGTGGCGGATCGGCAGCCGCGGGTCCGGTGTTCTGGGGCTCGCTGTTCTCGGGCCCGACTTTCTCGGGTTCAGGGGCCGGCGTCGTCATCGGAGATGCTCCTTCACAGTGTCGATGTCCTGCTGAACGCTGGCGGCGGTGTGCTCCGGAGCCGGCGGCACAGCTGCTTTGGCTCGTTGCGCTCCGATGGCCGCGACCACGCCGCCGACCACCAACAAGACGACACCGACGATGACGGCGGCCAGCCACGCGGCGACTGCCGTGGCCAGTCCGAGCACGGCCGCGGCCACAAGAGTCCCGAGTCCGAACAGCACGAGCAGCGTGCCCGCACCCGAGATGCCCACCCCGACACCCAGGCGAGTGCCTTTGCCCTTCACCTCGTCGAGCGCATCGCGGATCTCGGTCTTGACGAGCGTGGTCGTCTGCTGCTGCAGCCGTTCCACGAGTTGCACGGTCGACAACTCGTCCGTCCGTTGGTTCTGATCAGCCATGTGGTGCGTGTACCACTCCCGACGGGAGCCAAACCCCGCCACGCGTTCTGCACCGGCTCAGCCAGGAGCCTGTCGGCTGAGATGCTCCCAGTTCCGGTATTCATCGCTGCGGGCCGCCTCCAGTTGCTGGACCATGTCGAAGGACGCGCCGCCGACGATCAACCGCAGCGGGGGTTCCGCGAGATCCACCACCTTCATGATCACGGGTGCCGCGGTACTCGGGTCGGGACCGGGTCCGCCGCCCCACATCTCGGCCAGTTGAGCACGCAAGGGCTCGTAGTGCGAGATCGCTCGGGTATCCGTCGTACCCCGCGTGAAGAGGTCGGTTCCGTATCCGCCGGGCTGCACGATCGTCACCGTGATCCCGAACGGCGCCACCTCCATCGCCAACGCCTGGCTCAGCGCATCGAGCGCACTCTTGCTCGCCCCGTAGAAGCCGGTGGACGCAACCCCGCCGCCGGTTCCCATCGTCGTCACCTGGAGGATGCGTCCGGATTCCTGGGCGCGTAGATGCGGCACGACGGCCTGTGAGACCCACACGGCGCCAAAGAAGTTGACGTCGAACTGATCGCGGATCTGTTCCTCGGTGGCCTCCTCGACCATACCGAGCAACATCACCCCGGCGTTGTTGACCACCACATCAATCCGCCCGAACACGTCGACCGCCCGATCGACGACGCTATACACCGCCTCACGGTCGCGCACATCCAACGTCAGCAACTCGAGCCGGTCGGGATGGGCGGCCGCCAGATCGGCCAGCGGCTCGAGATCACGCGCAGCGGCCACCACCGTGTCGCCGGTCGCGAGTGCCGACTCGGTGAACGCCCTGCCGAGCCCCCTCGACGCACCGGTGATGAACCAGACTCTCGCAGTCGTCATACGCACTCCTTCGAGATCCAAAAGACGAGACGTTTCGTCTCGGCACAGAGTGCCCGCAAGCACGGGCCGTTGTCAAGACGACCCGTCTCGTCTCGTCCCGCATGTATCGTCGACTCATGCCCGATGCCGCCACCCCGAATCCCACACGACGCAGCGAGCGATCCCGCCAATCCGTCCTCACTGCTGCACGCGATCTCGTCGCCGAACGGGGGTATCCCAAGGTCACGATCGAATCCATCGCCGCCAGGGCCGGCGTCGGCAAACAGACCATCTATCGCTGGTGGCCGTCCAAGGGAGCCGTCATCCTCGATGCCTACCTCGCGCTCAGCGAAGGCGAGGACGGTGTCGAACTCCCCGACACCGGCGACCTCGAGGCAGACCTGAAGGCGGTCATGCGAGCAACCGTGGCCGAGTTCGACGACCCGGCTCTCGAGGCCTCGCTCAGAGCACTCAACACCCAGATCACCGACGATCCCCACCTCTCGGCCCTCTATCGGGAGAGGCTTGCCGACCCACTCGACGATGCAAAGAAGACGAGGCTGCGCGCCGCCCAGCAGGCCGGGCAACTCGATTCGGAGGCCGACCTGGATTTGGTCGTGGAGTTCCTGTACGCCCCGCTCTACCAGCGCTGGTTGCAGCGTTCCGGTGAACTGACGCCCGAGTACACCGACGCCATTGTGGACGTCGCCCTCCGGGCCTTCGCACCCCGAACCGACCACCGATAGAAGGCACCCCCACGTGCCGCGCCTGTCACCTCCACGGATACCGTCAGCGGTCGGTGGAGGACGGTTACGAGGGGACGCTCATGACAAACGCGGAAGAGGTGCGCCGAGAAGGCGGTCGACCCCTACTGACACCCGGCCGCAACTGCCACGGGATCGCGCGCGCCGACCGGTTCGCCTGCATCGTCGACGCCGCGGACTACTTCCGGTTCGCGAAGCAGGCGATGCTCGGAGCACAGAAGCGAATCATGCTCATCGGATGGGACTTCGACACGCGGATTCAGTTCGAGCCGGAAGGCCAGACGCTCGACGGCCCCAATGAGCTCGGCGAGTTCCTCAATTGGCTGCCGAAACATCAGCCGGGTCTCGAGATACACCTCCTGAAGTGGAGCGTGGGCGCATTCACCGCGATCACCCGCGGGATGACCCCCGTCTTCCTCGCCAACCTCGCCACCACGAAGAACGTCCACCTCGAGATCGACACACGCCACCCGCTGCGGGCCGCGCATCATCAGAAGATCGTCGTGATCGACGACTGTATCGCGTTCTGCGGAGGGATTGACATGACCGTGGACCGCTGGGATCGGTCGGACCATACCGACGACCATCCGCGTCGCGTCGAGCCCAACGGCGACGCGTACGGGCCGTGGCATGACGCGACAACCGCCGTCGACGGTGACGCGGCCCGTCTCGTCGGCGATATCGCGCGCCAACGGTGGCAGGTCGCCACCGGGGAGGAACTCGATCCGGTCCGGGGCGTCGACGCCGACCCGTGGCCGGACGCCCTGGATCCGACGATGCGATCAGTCGACGTCGCTGTGGCCCGCACACTTCCGGAACTGGGACACCAGAGCGAGGTCCGCGAGATCGAACAGCTCTACCTCGATGCGATCGGTTCTGCGAAACGATTCCTGTACATCGAGAGTCAGTACCTCGCCGCGCGCGTGATCGCCGATGCGTTGGCCGAACGTCTTCGGGAACCCGGGGGTCCGGAGATCGTCGTCGTACTCCCCCGCCACGCCGACGGATGGCTCGAGCAGAAGGCCATGGACGGCGCCCGCAAGCGCCTCCTCCATCAACTGTGGGACGCCGACCGGCACAACCACTTTCGCGCTTACCATCCGGTAACCGCCGCGGGCGAACCGATCTACGTGCACGCGAAGGTTCTCGTCATGGACGACGAACTGCTGCGAGTGGGCTCGTCCAACCTCAACAACCGCTCGCTCGGACTCGACAGCGAGTGCGATCTCGCCGTCGAGGTCACCGCCGGCGATCCGTCAGCCGGCGAGCATCGGAGGAGTATCGAGTCCGTCCGCGACCGCCTGATCTCCGAGCACCTCGCCGTGTCGGTGACCGACTTCCGCGACGAAATCGACCGCCGTCGCTCCCTGATCGCCGCCATCGATGAACTCCGTGGCGAAGGGAAAACCCTCGTGGAATTCGAGGCGACGACCGTCGAGGACGAGGAGAGTCCGTTGGCGGAGAACGATCTGATGGACCCGGAGACCGCGAAGGGCAATTCGCTTCTCACCCGCGCCATCCGGTTCGTCGCGGGTCGACCGCTCCAGCGTCTGCCGGGCGCCGTCGCCGGTCGTCGATGATGTCGCTCCAGACTGCGACTGCCGTCAGTTCTTGACGAGACCGCCGTCGACGACGAGATTCTGTCCCGTCACCGCACGCGACCACGGGGACAGGAAGAACAGCACGGCGTCGGCGAACTCGGCGGGCGTCGTCACCGACCGCAAGGGCGTGGATGCTGCGATCGCGTCGAAGACGGCCTCGGGTGTGGCCGCGCTGGCGTCGGTGGTCCGCAGCAGTCCGCCCGAGACCATGTTCACGGTGATGCCGTCGGGCCCGAGGTCGTGCGACAGCGTGCGGGTCAGGGCGAGCAGAGCCGCCTTGGCAGCGGTGTAATCGTGATACGGGACAACGGGATTCTGCACCAGGTTGGTCCCGATGTTGATCACGCGACCGCCACCGGCCTCACGCATACCCGGTAGCGCCGCCTGGATGGTGGTGAGCGCACCGCCGACGATGCCGTGTAACTGTGTGTCGAGCTCGCGCCACGTGAGGTCGTCGGCGTGGGAGCGCTCGTCGCCGTTGAACGAATAGTCGGGCAGTGCGTTGTTGATCACTGCGGTCACCGGCGCGTCGAAATGCTTTGCTGCGGTGGCGATCATGTGGTGCACCGCATCTCGATCGGTGACGTCGGCGCCGACGACGAAGGCCTGCTCGCCGATCTTCTCGGCCAAGGCCAGTGCGGCGTCACGACTGCGGCGGTAGTTGATGACGACACGCGCCCCCTGCGCGGCGACCGCCGACACGACATGGGCGCCGAGTCCGCGAGCACCACCGGTGACGAGGACGACGTGCTCGGACATGGGCACAGCAGACATTCGGACCATCCCTTCGCCGGTGCTGACCGGAGCAGGTTCGACGGGTCTGATCTCAGCCGGCCCATGCCGGCACCCCGTGTCGAAGTCCATGTGATCGCACTGAGTGGCGTGAGTGCAAGCAGGACTCGACGCGTGACCCGTCGCCGGAGGTCAGTTAGGGTGGCCTAATCAAGCCAGCAGGCAGGGGTACCATGAATCACGTCGCCACGTTCGACCATCTCATCCACTGGGTGGACGATCTCGACACGGCCTCGGCGTCCTACGAGTCCGCCGGGATTCCGGTGACACCAGCGCTCACGATGCCCGGATTCCGCAACGCGGCCTGGGGAATCGACGATGAGCGTTACGTCGAGCTGGCCTGCGTGGACGACTGGAATGCCGTGGAATCCTCGCCGTACGGAGAGAGCTTGGCGATCCTTCGACCGGCGGTCGAAGCATTGCGCGGCCCCGGTCCGCTGACGTTCGCCGTTCACGTGCCGGACGCACGGGCGGTTGCCAGTCGACTCCGCGCGTCAGGTCACGCCGTCGAGGAGGTCGACGTGCACCTCCATGACAGGGATGCAGGTTTCGTCGAGGTGTTCGCCAGCGACGCGCCCACACACTTCCCGTTCTTCATCACCTACGATCCGCCACGTGCCGACATCGCCCGGATGCGCGCCGACCACCGCAGGGCGCACGGTATCTCGTTCGATGGCCGACCGGACCTGATTGCACTGCTCATCGGCAGTACCGCCCCCGACGCCGACGCCGTCCTTCTCGGAGAGTTCATCGGATGCCAGGTTCGCGGCCGCACCGTCGAGCTACCCGGCGCCGAGCTGCGGCTGACCGACGATGCGCCACGAGGCCTGTACGGCATCGCGGTGCGCGATCCGAACTTGCGAGATAGTCGTCCGGTCGACGTGAGCGGGATGTCGATCGTCCACGACGGCTGAGGGCGGCTCGTCTGGCACAGACCGCACGCGGTGCCGCAGCATCACAGGTCAGCGCCCGATGGGTGTCATTCGCCCGGATGAACTTTCTTAGCTTTGGTAACGAACGAACACGGTCATTCGGATACTCCGATGGAGAGCGTGAGTGATCCAGGTCTCACTGAGGCGGCGCGGGCGAGCGGTTGACGATTCGCATGCCTGGTCGCCCTGTGGGGTGAACCGGTCGGGGACCGACGAAGGGAATCGACATGTCGAACACGCTGTGGAAACGACTTATGCTGGTCACAGCCATCGTGGCGCTGGCGATGGGGCTCCCGGTTACGGCGCAGGCGCACGCCGACGGACTCTACGGCCGCTATCTGGTCGTCGGCCGGATCGAGCAGGCCTACCTGGACACCGGGGGCCCTGGGACCTGGGGCAATCCGACGATGTCCGAAGCGGCTGCTGCCAACGGTGGGCGATTCCAACGTTTCGCAAAGGACACCTCGTTCTATTGGAATCCGCGGGTGTCCTACGGGGTCGCCCACCAGGTGGGCGGCGCCATCCGCGCCAAATGGGCAGCGCTGAACTGGGAGCGAGGCGCCCTCGGGTATCCGGTGAACAACGAACAGGGACACCAGGAGTCATCGACGCCGGGAGCACGGTCGAATGACTTCCAGGGCGGCGTGATCTTCTGGTCCGCACCGACCGGCGCCCATCCCGTGTGGGGCGAGATCCTCAACAAGTGGGTGCGCGCGGGAGCGACGAAGTCGTCGTTCGGCCTACCCGTGGGCGACGAGTACCGCATCGGCACCCGATACGCCCAGAACTTCCAACAGGGCACGATCCTGTGGCCCTGATCTTTTCTGGAACACCCGACCGCGACAAGCATGGCACGCCAGGGATTCTCGACAACGTCTTCCCCGTAAAGCGTTCACTGATGTCCTGCTCCAGCGCGGGTCATCGGTGAAACGCTCATGGCCGCGGTGTCGTAGGTTCTTACGGTGCAGGTACCCCGGGTCCGATGACGCGCAACCGATCACGCGAAGGATGCTGCTTCGCCGGTCGGTGCTCACAGCAATGATGGCATCGTGTGCTGTCGCGTGCAGCTCACCCGTGCCGCATCAGTCGCGACCTGCTGGCGTCGCGGCACGGTGGGGCGCCTTCATCCCGTCCGTCCTGCCGGCTGCCCGGTGGCCGGATGGATTCGCGAGATGACGGAGAACGTAGCGCTCACCGTTACGTTCTCCGTCATCTGCGCACGCGATCCTGGCCGGTCCACCGTTCAGATGAACACACTCAGCCGATGCTCGTGCCCGCCGGAGATTCCTGTCGATATCGACACCCCGATATGAGAAACTCGACGAAGAATCCACCATCAGAAAGTCAGGTCAGATCGATATCGGGTCGGGGAGCCCAACAAATTAGTGTCGAGAACGAAATGCTTGGTCGAATCGGTTGATTCTTTTGCATCGCAAACAGATTCGACGGCCAGACGTTCTTCTCGGACATCTCCCGAAGGAATGAAGTCATGACCACCCGAATCCGCGCGATCTCCATCGGTTTCGCACTCAGTGCAACCGCCACATTGTTCGCGGCACCGATCGCATCCGCCGCTCCGGCCGTGGCCGTCGCACCCACCCCAGCGGCGACCATCGAGGTGCCCGACATCCCGGTCCCGCTCCTGCCCGTACCGCTGCTCCCGGTTCCGCTGGTGCCCGTACCGGTCGTCCCGATCTTCCCGATTCCCGACGCTCCGAAGACCGTCTGCATCACGGTCGTCTGCGTCCCCGTCGACTAGCGCGGGTCGGGTCGCTCCCCGTACGTGTCCTCCGGGATCTCACCGGGCCGGTAATCGGGCAGTCGACTGGCCGGCACGATCGCAATGGCACTCAACGCGGCCAGCAGCAGTAACCCGTACTTGAGCGTGCGCAAACGGACGTCCTCGTTGATGCGGACGGCCTCGTCGACCTGCGCAGGTGTGGCGTCGGTGCCGTCGAGGACTTTGCGCAGTTCGTCGTTGCTGACGAAGTTGACGTTGTCGAGGTCCACCTGAGACACCAGCGAATCCGGGAGTCGCGGGTGGTCGACGACCGCCTGCCCGACACCGACGCTGAGCAGCGTGACCAGCAGGGCGCCCATGACGGCCGTACCGACTGCCGACGCCAGGTTCTGCGTGGTGCCGCGTACCGACCCGACGTCGCCCGCGAGCTTCTTCGGCGCCGAGGTCACCAGCACGTTGAACACAAGGGTGACAAGTGCGCCCTGCCCGATGCCGAAGACGATCAACCCGACGATCGTCGGCAGCGTCTCCCAGTTGTTCGACACCACGTACGCCAACCAGACCAGGGCGCCGGTGGTGAGCACGAACGAGAACACGCCGATCGCGCGCGGGGTGAACCGCCTGTAGACGCGGACCACCAGGGTCGCAGTGATGAACACGGTGAGGTTGAAGGGCATCATCGCCAGCGCGGTGTCGAATGGTGTTCGCCCCTGCACGATCTGGATGTATAGCGGCACGGTGAAGTTCAATGCCGCCTCCATCGCGACGACGATGAACATCGCGTAGACGGCAGATCGCTCCCGCGAGCTTCGCAACACTGACAGGTCGACAAGCGGAACCTTGCCCGCCGCCATCCGTCGTCGCGTCCACACGAAGAACGCCTGCACCAGAATCACGCCGACGACGATCAGTACGGGTGCCGGAGACACTCCGAGGATGTCGAAGGGTGCGCCGTCGTCGGCGTAGAAGACGCCCCAGTTGTTGAGGTTGTTGAAGCCCAGAGTGAGCGACATGATTCCGACGCCGATCAGGATCGCCGCGACACCGTCGATGGTGATGTCCGGGTCGCCGGGCACCGGCTTGAGGGAGAAGCTGAAGATCAGGATCAACACCGCCAGCGCCAGTACGATGCCGAACACCGGACGCCACCCGACCAGCGTCCCCAATGCGCCGCCGATGAAGAACGCACTCACACCCGACACTGCCCGCGCCGAGCCGAGCGAGCCGATCGCGGTGGCCTGTTGGTCGCCGTGGTAATTCGCCGCGATCAACGCGACCAGCGACGGCACGATGATCGCGGCGGCAGCACCGGCGAGAGCCTGGCCCGCGATCGCCCACCCAACCGCGGGCGAGACGATCATCAGGATCGCCGAGCAGGCGAATACGCCGACAACCAGCCGAAAGATCAGCAACCAGCCGACGCGTTGTCCGAGTTTGGCGCCCAACATCACCAGCGCGGCGACCACCAGCCCGTAGACGACGATGGTGGTGCTGGCGACCGTCGGTGCGACGTCGAAATCATCGACCATCCCACCCAGCGAGACAGGCAGTGCCGCGACATTGAACGACATCATCACCTGCGCGAGGAACAAGCCGATCATCGGCATCCACGAGGTACGTTCGGCTGGGGCGGTCTCGGACAGAGGTGTGGTCACAAGCGGAACTCCTTCTCGGTCACGGTTGTGGGAGGTGACGGGTGGTGGCCGCCGACGCGAAGACGTTCAGGCCGAGCGTACGAGACAGGTATGCGGTCGCCCGTTGCCCTCGGACGCTGTTGCCGGCTTCATCGAGGCGAGGTGAGAAAGTGCCGATTGCGCCCTTGCCCGGAGCCACGGCCACGATTCCGCCGGCCACTCCCGACTTCGCCGGTAGTCCGATCTCGTACAACCACTCTCCCGAGCGCTGATACATGCCCGCCGCGGCAAGCACGGACAGTGTGTCCTGGCAGACGTGTGGACTCACGACCTGCTGACCACTGATGGGATTGACGCCGCCGTCGGCGAGAGTGGCGCCCATGATCGCGAGATCGCGGGCGTTGACCAACAGGGAGCACTGCCGGGTGTAGACATCGACCACATCGAGTGGATCGATGGTGATGCGGCCGTAGCTCTCCAGCAGTCGGGCAATCGCTTTGTTCCGCTGGTTGGTGAGCATCTCGGACTGGTACACGTCCCCGTCGAGTTCGAGGAACCGGCCCGCGAAGCGCGACACCCCGGTGCGGATGTACTCCCATTGTGCCGCCGGGGTCTCGCCCGGCACCAATGCCGTGGTCGCCAAGGCCCCCGCATTCACCATGGGATTCATCGGATGCCCGTTGTTCAGCTCGATCGCGATGACCGAGTTGAATCCGAAACCGGTGTTGTCCACACCGACTCGATCCGCAACCACTGTATGTCCCAACGCATCGCACACCAATGCGTAGACGAAGGCCTTCGAAATCGATTGGATGGAAAAGTCGTGGCCCGCTGCACCGATGGTGTGTACACGTCCACCGACATCGGCGACGGCAACCCCGAACAGGTCCGGATCCACACGAGCGAGGGCGGGGATGTAGTCGGCCACTGCACCTGCGGTCCGCGATCGGTACCTCTCATACGCCGATCCCACGAGGTGGTCGACTCGCTCCCATCCAGGAAGCGCACCTGTGGACACCGCCTGTTCGATCCCGTCGACCTCGAGTTCCACTCAACCGCCCCCCTTTCCGCTACGGAGTGTACGGCTCATGACCCGCGACTGAGATGCAACGAACCGTCCGACATCTGAATCACGTCTCCTTGCCGCGCACAATGAGCAACGGAAACGTATTCTGCAGAATCGGACAGAGAGTGCAAGAATGATGTCGACAACCATCGGCCGTACAGAACCTTGCGTGGATGGCTGTCCCGAGTCGGGTGAATTGTACTGCAGGCGTTGCAATTCGGCTGCGGATCTGCGTCTCGTGATCATCCAACGAGTGTTGTGAGAAATGAACGTCCCGGGTGTTCTCATGCGCCACGCACGACGTTCTCGATATCCCCAAGGAGTCCGACCATGACCAGGAGAATCCGTACGACATTCGGCACAACCACACTCGGCGCTGCCATACTCGCCGCCGCGATGGCTCCGACCGCGTCGGCTGCGCCGGCCGACGTCACCGCGACGTCGTCCGTGTCGGGCAGTGTCATCACGCTGACCGTCAAGAACAGCGCCGCCAAGCGGATCGGTTGCGAGATCTTCGGTGTCCCGGCCGATGCGAAGCCGTCCGCCGATCAGGTCAAGTTCGGCTACCAGACTCCCGAGGAACTCAGCGCGCTGATCGTGCCGGGCAGCACGAAGAACCTCGAGATGCGACTGTCGGTGGGCACACCCCCTCGGCCGGCCGGCTCGACCACCATCCCCGACGGCAGCTACGACGTCTACTGGGGTTGCGGCACCATCTCACTGCCGCCGGGCGACCCGGCCGCCGAAGAGTACTGGGGCACCAACCCACCGCTCGGCAACAAACCTGCGACCGCAACGACGCCACTCCGTGTCGACGTTCCGGGAACCACCAGCACCGAGCCGTCCACTCCCGCACCGGCGCCGACCGCGCCCGGCGGACCGAAGACGATCTGCATCGCGGGCTTCTGTCTGCCGCTGCCGTGATCACAGGCACCTGACCCCCGCCGCACCGTGTTGAGGCGCCGCGCGCTCGGAAGTTCAAGCCAGTGCACGCGGCGCCTCCACGTCCACGTTGCCAGTGGTCACTCACGCGAAAGGGGGGAGTTCGCGCGTAAGCGCTCCGAACATTCCGCTGGCACCGCCCCGACGGACGTATCGCCACGGTAACAAACCTTCCAGCACGACGCCATGTGGACGACGGGAAAACATCAGTGGCGCAATGTCTTCCAACTTCCGTTGAGGATCGAGGCCTTACAACACGGGTTGCATGTCGCCGATCGCGTCGCTCAGCGAGTTCCGAAGCCCACCTGCTCCAGAGCTTTCACCAGCACCGGCGCCGGATCGACGTCGACGCGGACGAACGCCACATGCCCGCTCAACTCAGGGTCGTCGAGGTCGACGACGTGGTACGGCGTCTGCTCGCCTCGTCGCCGCACCCAGGCGCGCGGGACGATACTGGCCCAACCGCCTCGTGCGACGAGCGCCAGCAGGGTGGAGATCGCGTCGGCCTCCAGCCGCGGCGTGATCGTCACACCCTGGGACGCAGCCACCTCATCGATTCGGTCTCGTCCACGCATTCCTTTGCGCAGCAAGCACATCGGGAGGTCAGTGATCTCCGGCCAGCTCATCGATTCGACTCTGGCGGGGCCGAGGCCATCGCCGATGACGAGCACATGCTCCTCGTCGTACAGCGGTCGGCACACCAGTCCGCTCGTGTCGACCCCGTGGGTGTACAGGATTCCCGCGTCGAGTTCGAACCGGCGTAGGCGGTCCACGATGTCGTCGGAGCGCAACGCGGATTCGATTCGCAGCCGAACCAGCGGGTGAGCGTCGCAGAACGGGTCGACGAGGTCGGCGACGACGGTGGTCGCCGCCGGGATCACCCCGAGCCGCAGTTCGCCCGTCAGGCCGGTGTGGAGGGTCGCGGCCTCGTGCTCGAGTGAGTCACGTTCGGCCAGAATTCGTCGTGCGCTCAGCACGAGCCGTTCGCCTTCCGGCGTGAGTCCCTCGAAACTGGAGCCGCGTCGGACGAGCGGGACGCCGAGTTCACGCTCGAGTTTGCGGATCGCCTCCGACAACGCCGGCTGCGACACGAAACATGCAGCGGCGGCACGCGCGAAGTGCTGCTCCCGGGCCAAGGCCACGAAGTACTCGAGTTGACGGAACTGCATCCACCCGTTCTAGCACGGTCGATAGGCGACTCCTATCGACCGAGTAGCACGGCGTCTTGGACACGACGACTCGGCGCGACGGACCATGGTCGGGCAGCGTCGGCACGCCGCGGACTGAGCGACAACCGGCGAAACGGAGACCGACCGTGAGGTCAGAAACACTACGACCCGACGGACACGACCACCGCCACGCCCTGCGCGTGGCGGCAGGTCTCGCGGTCCCGGGCATGGTCCTGCTCATCGCGGGCCGGCCGGACTTGATGGTGTACGCGGCGTTCGGTTCGTTCGCAGGCATGTACGGCCGCACCGATATCGGCGCGACCCGTCTCCGACAACAGCTCGAGGCCGCCTGTCTGCTGACCGCCGGTGTCGTCATCGGCGTGCTCTTGTCGGCATGGACGGTGTCCGGATGGGTGCTCGTGGCTGTCGGATCGACGTTCGCGGCGCTCAGCTCCCTGCTGGCCGATCGGCTCCGGCTCCGACCCGTGGGGCCGTTCTTCTTCCTCTTCGCTCTCGGCGCCACGGCCACGGTACCGCCGTCGCTCGTCGCTCCTGCGGTCGCGATCGGCATCTGCGCTGCCACCGCCGCGCTGGCAGTAGCGATCGGGCTCATCGGCGTACCGCGCGAGGGCCCATCGCGTGAGGTTCGTCGCCTGCCGCGCGGTGCGTGTGTGCACGCGGTCCGCTATGCGGTCGCCGTCGGCGCCGCCGGAGCACTGGGCATGGTGTTCGGGTTCGATCACGCGAACTGGGCGATGGCGGCCGCAGCCGTGCCCCTGGGCGCGATGGACGTCGGGCGACCATCTGAGGGCGAAGTCCGGCTGGTGCTGGTGCGCGCGATTCATCGGGTCGTCGGCACGGCCGCGGGTCTCGTCGTCGCCGCGGCGCTGCTCGCCGCGGATCTGGGTCCGTCCGCGCTGGCCGCACTCATGATGGCGCTGCTCTTCCCCACCGAACTGTTCATGACGCGCCACTATGCGGTGGCCATCGGCTTCTTCACCCCGCTGATCATGCTGATGACCGAACTCGCCGACCCATCTGATCCGGCTGTGCTGCTCACCGCCCGCGGATGGGACACGCTCATCGGCGTGGTGACCGGTGTCGTCGTGGTCGTGGCGATTCGGGGACATCGGCGGTCGTCGTCGCCACTCCCATCATCGAATCCCGCGGGGCGTCGGAGGGCTATCGGCCTCAACGCCTGACCCAGGTGTCACCACGGCGCGACGCCGTGTCGACAGTCGCCTCGACTTCGCGCTGACGTGCCATCTGGGTCAACGATTCTCGACGACGACAGGCGCGAAGGAGATCATTCGCAGGCGACGCCGTCACCGTCGCGGTCGAGGGCGCTGCGGTAGCCGGGTTGGCCCCGATACAGCGGGGCCGCTCCGGCAGCTCTCGCCGCCGAGCAGTTCTTGTAGTAGGCGCTGACCCTGTCGTCTTGCGGTGGTGCGACATACATCGGGGTCTGCGTCGCCGGGGGGCGGGTCGCGGTCGGCGCAGGAGTCGTCGGCACGGGTGTGGCTGTCCGCGTGGCGGTTTCCGACGGTTCCGACGTCTCCACCGGCGTCGCCCCGCATCCGGTGAGGATGTGCGTCATCGCGTCCTTCTCCGCCCGCGTCACCCAGAGGCGGTACACCGCTTTGACGTCGACCTGGCGGGACACGTACACGCACCGATACGACTTGTTCGAGGGCAACCAGGTGGCCGCGTCGCCGTCACCCTTCTGCTGGTTCGCGCTGCCGTCGGTGGCCTGCAGGTTGCGCGGATCGTTCGCGAGGTTGCGGCGTTCCATCGCGCTGAGCTGCTGCGCACCCTTCTGCCAGGCATCCGACAGCGCGACGACGTGATCGATCTGCACCGCCGACGACGTCGACGCCCCGCGCTGAAACGCGATCGTGGAGTTCGTGTACGGGTCGTTCAGGGTGCCGGTCTGCACCGCGCAACCGTGGGAGCCCGGCTTCATCGTGAGCGACGTGAGGTCGCGGCGCAGGATGTCATTGCGGGTGTCGCAGCCGTTGTGCCCGTCGGCGACGGTGACGTCGTCGGTCCAGGCCTGACCGAATTGCTCACGCGAGTAGCCGGTCTTGGGGGCGCGGCCCTTCACGGCCAGCGTCTGGAGCTTCGCGAGCGAGCTGTCGGCAGCGGTCGCCGACATGGTGCTCGGACCTCGGGACACCTGCTGCATCGTCGGCGCAGGCATCGGACTCGCCGACGTGGAGGTGGCGAGCGTGGTCGATGGGGTCGTCGTCGAGGTGGTAGCAGAGGTCACGGACCGAGGTTCTTCACCGGAGACCGCTCCGACGGCGACGAGGCCTGCGACGACGGCGACACCCACACCCACCGCCGTCCAACTGCCCCGAGAGATCTTCGTTACCGACCGCGCACGCACTTCGTCATCCTTTGCTTCATCAACACTTCATGCTCCTCGGACAATCGTCCGACATTGCCTCGATGTTACGTGGCACGCCTCGGGGTCATCGTCGACCATCAACAAATGCTCGAACACAACAATTGTTGAGAAATGAAGGTCTCTTCAGTTCAGTTGTGAAGGAATACCATACCTACAGTGCAGCAACAGATTTCATCCAGGATTGCCGGTTGTGTCGACGTCGGAACAATCGCCTCAGGATTGCCGTGATGGAGGTTCAGGAATGTCGATTAGAGAAATGCACTCGAAGGCGCAACAATATTGACCATGAATGCGAGGCCATCACATCCGCCACGTGATCTGACCCGTCGCGATCTCCTCCGCATCACCGCGGTCGGCTTGGCCGGACTCACAGTGGCAGCGTGTTCCTCCGCGGCCACGAGCGATGCGATGCGGGCCCGGGCCTGGGGCGCCTATATCCCCACCGTGCTGCCGTCGGACGGGTCTGCAGACTCACCCATCGAACAGCTCGCGGCCCTCGCTGAGGTCCACCCGCGGTACCTCCATCGGTATGCCGCGATCGGCGAACCCGCCCCGATCCCCGAATTCGACGCCATCGTGACCGCTGGGTCGACTCCTCTTCTGACCGTGGAGCCATGGCTGGCCGGCCAGGGCCCGAACCAGCCCGAGTACGCGTTGCAGCGCATCGCCGCAGGCGACTTCGACCGCGAATTGCGCCGCTGGGGTGCGGAACTCACGGCCTGGGGCAGGCCTGTGCTGTTCCGGTTCGCCCCGAAGATGAACACCGCGGCGTACCCATGGTCGCTCGGCGTCAACGGCAACACCGCCCGCGACTACCGCGGGGCGTGGTCGCGGATGCGGACCGTCGTCGGCACCGAGGGCACCGGCAACATCCGGTTCGTCTGGGCGCCTGCGGTGCTGACCACAGAGACGAAGCCCTTCGCCGAGGCTTATCCCGACGCCAACGAGGTCAACTACGTCGCGCTCGATGGCTACAACTGGGGTGACGCCGACGGCCACCGCTGGACGCCGGCGGCGGACCTGTTCGGCACGAGTCTGGCCGTGTTACGTGAACTCGACGGCGATCACCCGATGCTGATCACCGAGGTCGCCTGCGCGACCGCGCCACAACTCGGCCTGAAGGCCAACTGGATTCGCGACTTCTTCACCCTGATCGACAACGAGCCCCGGCTCGAGGCGTTCCTCTGGTATCAGGCCGACACGCAACGAGATTGGCGCTTCAACTCGACGTCGGCCAGCATCGACGCCTTCCGCTCCTCGTTGGCGGCGATGAGTTCGCAGAAGTAGGGCCGGTGGCGTTCGGGTAGATGACGGCGAACGTAACGGTGGGCGTTACGTTCGCCGTCATCTGCCATCTGTCGGCGTCGCCGATGAGGTCCGACGATCCGGTGGCCGACCCACTGGAGGAACCGCTCGACTTGTCCGCGGACCCGGTGGACGTGTCGTCGGCGCCATGCGTGTACGAGCGTTCTTCATGTCAACCTCCCCGAAAGATTGTGCGTACGAACGATGTATTGAGCAGTCTGAGTCCAGACGCCTCGGAAGTTGCCGGCCACCGACCGGTTCGACCACCTGAAGATCGTTTCGGATCTCCTGCGGCGGGTCACCCATGTTGCGGCCGTCGAGCCGACCTGGAGTGGATGGCGGGGTGCGGCTTCCTGTGAGTCCCCTCAGCAATCGCCCGGATACTGGACGGATGCGATCCGTCGACCCGTTCCATGCGCTGGTACTCATGGCGTTGCTCTTCACCTGTGGTGCGTGGTGCCTCGCGCGGCCGGGACGGTGGTCGGCGGTCGTGCTCGTCGTGGTGTCCGGGGTGTGGATCGTGTGGAACGGACCGCTCGAGGGCCGGACGCTTCTCGTGCTCAGCGAGCGGCACGGGATCACCGAGTCGGATCTGCTGGCGGTCGCAGGGTTCGCCATCGCGGCGTTCGCGCTCTGGCGGACCCAGACGGCCGGCGGTCGACGGTGGTCGCGGCGCCGTCGTCGGCGTGACTGAGCCACGTGGAAAGATCGACCCGTGGCAACCCCGAAGGAGTGGATCCAAGGCGCGCGTCCGCGCACGCTGCCCAATGCGATCGCTCCGGTGATCGTCGGTGTCGGCGCCGTGCGTGAACTGGGCGGCGTCGTCTGGTGGAAGGCGGTCCTCGCCCTGGTGGTGGCGGTGGCGTTCATCATCGGCGTCAACTTCGCCAACGACTACTCCGACGGCGTGCGCGGCACCGACGACGACCGCGTCGGCCCGATGCGCCTCGTCGGTTCCGGCGCCGCGTCACCGTCGGCGGTCAAACGTGCCGCATTCGCGTGCTTCGCGCTCGGTGCCGTGTGCGGACTGGCCCTCGCGATCACGACGGCGTGGTGGCTGGTCGTCGTCGGCGCCATCTGTATCGCCGGCGCCTGGTTCTACACCGGCGGCGACAAGCCGTACGGCTACATCGGGCTCGGCGAGATCGCCGTGTTCGTCTTCTTCGGACTGGTCGCCGTGCTCGGCACGCAGTACGTCGTGGGCGGTTCGGTCGACGGGACCGGTCTGCTGTGCGCGGTCGCGGTCGGCAGCATCTCGTCTGCGGTGCTCGTCGTCAACAACCTGCGAGACATCCCGAGCGACATCGAATCGGGGAAAATCACTCTCGCGGTCCGGCTCGGCGACAGACGAACTCGCATCCTCTTCGCCGCCCTGCTCGTCGTCCCACTGATCGTGAGCGTCGCTCTCGTTCCGGTGACGCCGTGGGCGTTGCTGGGTCTGCTGGCCGCTCCCCTGGTGTGGGTGGCGCTGAAGCCGGTTCGCGGCGGCGCGCTCGGACCCGGCCTCATCCCGTCACTCGGCGCAACCGGTCAGGCGATGCTGGCATGGGCGGTGCTGACCGCGGTAGCTCTGTTCCTCTGACATCGTGTGTGATCTGCGGTACTCCGGAACGCGTCGTCGGCGGGCGACATGCACAATTTGATTCATGATGGTGCGGCGGCGGTCTCGACTCCGCTCGGCCGCCGTGATCGTCCTCGTCGCACTGGCACTCGTCGCCGTCATCGGGGCGGTTGGCTACCAACTCTTCAATCGTGAACATCAGGATGCGCTGCGTCCGGCCGACGCGATCGTCGTGCTCGGCGGTGAACACGACGGCCGCGAGGACTACGGTCTGCGCCTGGCCGACGAGGGCTACGCGGACACCGTCCTGATCTCGGACCCTTACCGGCCGTACAACCCGTGGGACAAGAAACTGATGGATCGCGTCTGCGACGCGGGCACACGGACCGTCGAGGTGATCTGTTTTGTACCCGATCCGTCGACGACGCAGGGTGAGGCGATGTTCGTGCAGCGGATGGCGAAACAGCGCGGGTGGCATTCGGTCATCGTGATCAGTTGGCGTTACCACATGGTCCGGGCCCGCTACATCTTCGGACAGTGCTTCGACGGCGAGGTCGTGATGCGCAGCGTCCCCCGCGACTACTCCCGTCCGCTGCGGCAGTGGGCCTACCAGTACGCGTATCAGTACGGCGGGCTGGCGAAGGCCGCGGTGATCGGGTGTGCCAGGTGAGATCCGGCGCGGTCGTTGCGGGCGCCGGCTCCGGTCCGGAATCTCCAATCTGCCGCTGACCTGCAGCGTCGTCGGACCTTCACGATGAGGACATCGGCGCGTGCGTGTGGCGGCCCTAGACTCTGACCGTCTCCCGACCGGGAGTTCGGACGAAAGGAATCGCCGGTGACCATCGCAGTGCGTCGGGGCACGCCAGGGTCAGTGCGGGATCGCGTCTCTCGCAGGGTCTTCGCAAAGGTGTCGGTCGCGCTCATCGCGATCGCCGCGGTCGTCGGACTCACCCAGTCGAGTCCGCTGTCGCAGTCGGCGTACGCCGCACCGTCGGGTCCGATCGCTGCGTTCGGCAAGGTCACCGCCACCACGATCAAGGCGAAGGGGGCGGTCGTCTCCGTGAGCGCCGGCACCTTCGTGCTCGACCAGACCACCGGCGCAGTTCGACTGGTGGACGCCGCGGGTGAGGTCGCGGCGGAGTTCGTGCCGAAAGTCGTCGTCGACGGCGTGGTCCAGCCGTTGTCGGCGACCATCACCAAAGCCGGAAAGTCCGTCTCGTTTCTGTCCGACAACGCGATCCGAATCGGCGCGAACATCGCAGCGTTCACCGCGAATCAGGTCGGTAATGCAGCGCAGCGGTGCGTGTCGTCGGGGTTGATGCCCGCTCTCACCGCAGCAGTGGTGGGCGCGATCACCGCGGGTGTCGCCGGGTTCTTCGCAGGCGGATTCGGCGCGGTACCGGGTGCGGTCGGCGGGGCTGTGCTGACCGGGTTCTCCGGCTTCGGCGCCGCGTGCCTCACTGCGGCAGCGAAGGGCGTCGTCGAGGACACGCTGAACGGGGAGATCCCGAAGCAGATCGTCGAGATCCCGTTCGGCTGAGTCCAGGTCGGCTGACGCCAGGATCACCGCTGGCGTGGTGATGTCTGGGTTATCCAGTCATTGCCACACCAGCGGTGACGCTCATGTCGGCGCTACTCGACTCCGCGAGGCCCCGTACCCGATCAGGCGCGACGCGAGGGTTCGGAGCGCGGGGTCAGGTAGTGGACGGTGCGGTCGCGGCGGATTCCTTCGACCGATCGGCACGGCAGCTGGCCGGCCTGACCCGCCTGCGCGACCTGACCGATCGTCCCCGCCTGGGCGACCTGACCCGGGCGCCCGACCGGCGGTACCGGTGCGACGCGCTCGGCGCCGACGGCGATCGGGATCGTGGGCTCGGCGGGCGCGTCCGCGACGGGGGTGGCGGCGAGGTTTCCGCCGACGCTCTGGGCAATCTGGTTGAGGGTGATGTACCCGTCCTCGATCGCGCGGATGAGGAGCGCGATCTTGGTGGCCGCGGGACGGCCGGCCTCGTCGTACTTGGCGCGAATACGGGCCAGGTGAGTGTTCACCGTGGCGTCGCTGATGAACAGCGCCGCCGCGGCCTCCTTCTTGGAGTCGCAGATCAGCCACTGCGTCAGCACCTCGACCTCACGGTCACTCAACATTGTCGTTCTCCTCGTCTCCGGGCCGTGAGCGAGACCCGACCAACTCGCCACGACCTACAGAAACCATACGAGCGGGTACCGACAGCGGACAGACGCGACTTTTCGGGGTCCCAACGCGGGTGCCCCGCATTCCGGGGGCACCGTTAGCGACGCGAAATATCTAACTGTAGGAACGGATCACGCCGAAGCGGTCGATCTCCGAACGTACACTCGATCCGTCCGTGCGCCGATGCAGCACAGATGCCGCGATCGGCCGGTCGGGCGGCGACACCCGCACATAGATCTGGCCCTCATCTGCCTCGTCGAGTACGTCGGAGGCCAGCCCGCTGACCGCCGACGCCACGCGCGGCTCGATCGCCGGGTCACTGCCGTTTCCGCTCGGGGAGGCGCCGGAGTCGTCGATGAACACCACCTCGACACCCTGGGTGCGCGCCCGGTAGGCGGGCCCGTCGAGGTCGAGCGTCGACATCAGCGGCGCGCGCAACCGATCACGCAGATGCGCCTCGAGCAGCGCGCACTGGGTGCGTTCCTCCTCCGACAGCTCCTGCCCGGTCGCGATGCGCTCCAGCATCGGGCGGGCCAGCGCGTCGAGGAACCGGACCTGGTGTGCGCGTTCTTCTGCGGCCGCTGCTTCAGCCGACAACTGGGCCACCTGGGTTGTCGTCCTCGCCCGCAATGCGAACACCGCGCGCGCCGTGGGACGCAGGGTGAACGAGAAAAGTGTCGCCATCGTCAGCGGCGCAGCATCGATCGCCACGATCGCCGCACTCTCGACGACGGAGCGGCCGACCAGATGACCCCACGCCCCGAACACGATCGCCTCACCGACGAGGCCCGCCCACGGCGCGATCCGGCGTCCGCGCACACACATGAAGCAGTACACCGCGATCGCACCGCCATGAATCCAGGTGGCGCTGACCGAGGCCGCCGTCGCGCTCGAGGTGACCGCCAGCGCGCAGATACAGGCGAGCGGGCCCGAGAACGTCAGCACCACCGTCGTACTCGTGGGTAGCGGATCACCGGGTACCAGCACGATCGCCACCGCCGACGCCGACAGGATGATGCCGGCGACGATCATCGGCCAGACGTGGGTCACGTCGTCGACGACATAGGCGATCATGATCCACGTCGACGCGAGGAATGTGGCAAGCACGAGCCATGCACCCGGTTGACGCATCCCGAGGAGATCGCGAACGTCCTCGCGCGGGACTCCCCCGACCTTGGCGCGCGTCACGCCGACCACTCCACCGTCACCAGCGTGCCGCTGCCCGGGGAGGCGTCGATGTCCGCCGTCCCGCCACACACCTTGGCCATGCGCCCGCGGATGCTCACTGCGATGCCGAGCCGCGTCGCCGATACCTGGGACGGATCGAATCCGATTCCGTTGTCGGCGATGTCGGCGCGCAACGACGTCGCGGTCGCGGTGATCGTCACCTCCACCACCGCGTCCGGCCCGGCGTGGCGCAGACTGTTGCGGAGCGCCTCGGCCGTGGCCGTCGCGATGGCGGACACCGCACCGCTGGGATAGCTGACCTCCGGCTGCCCGTCGACGACGGTGACATGCTGCGCCGGATCGATGAGCCCGACGGCGGCCCGGATCTGCCCGATCGCCTCGAAGGCACCGACCGAGGGGCGGACGTCCCCGGCGGCCGCCTGATCGACGGCGGCCAGAGCCGTTCGCGCGTTCTGCGCCAGCTCGGTCGATGCGCCCTGTCGGGCTGCGAGCAGCAGCGTCGACATCACGTTGTCATGGGTGAGGGCGTCGAAACGACTGCGTTCCGCGGAACGCGCGTTCGCCGCCGCGGCGGCGGCGGTCGCGGTGTATGCCTGCGCTCGCGTGGCGTCGAGGACGGCAGCAGTGCGGATGGCCATCACCGCCGCCGAGACGAAGATCAACGAGAAGGCGATCGACCATGCGATGTCGGGTAGGAGCCGTCCGTTGAACTCCGGTGACCGGATCTGATGGCTGACCAGAATGGTTATGGCACTGACGATTCCGAGGTAGGCGAAGGCGAACACGGCACGGAACGCCAGTGCCGCGGCGATCGCGGCGAGCCCCGGGAACTGAGAGAACCAGATGCCGCTGACGGCATCGATCTGCTGCCCGTTCCATCCGAATCGCCACAGCGCAAGCGCGACGACGAACCCCGCGGCGGCCGTCGCAGCCGCGGTCCGAATCCGCCGGACACTCGCGCCCCAACTCACCGGACCGAGCGCGACGCCAGTGCCGAAGATCAGGGCGACTGCCGAGACCGTCCACCACGTGTCCATGACATCCAGCGATTCGACGAGCATCGGCGCGGTCATCACGGCATACGCGAGGTAGCCGACGGCGACGAAGATCGACATCAGCCGCAGGATCTGCCGTCCCGCCTGTTCGTCGCGCTCGTCATGAACGCCGTTCAACGGCGAAAACGTCGTGGGATGGGCAGCCATCCGTCCTCGATCGCGCGCTTGTAGAGATCGGTCTTGGTCGGCGCCGGACGTCCGGCGGTGTTGTAGCGACCGCGGATGCGGTTGACATAGTCGGTGACCGTCTCGGCGGAGATGTCGAGCTCCTTGGCCACTCGCGCCGACGACTCGCCGGCCGCATACAGCTCGAGCACCCGCCGCAGCTGAGGCGAGAGATCGACGAAACCCGGATCCGAGTCGATCGCGGCAGCCCAGTCGATGCTCGGCACGGTGTCACCGGAGAGCGCCTGACGCATCGCGGCGAGCAACTCGTCTTCGCGGGCGTTCTTGCGGACGACGCCCATCACGCCGGCACTGGCGGCCTGCCGCACCATGTACATTTCGTCGCCCGAGGTGTACACGAGCGTCGGGATACCGGCCTGCTGCAGGGTCTCGATATTGGTGATCGGCGATGTGCCGTCACCGAGCCGCAGGTCGAGGAGAACGAGGTCGAGGTCGGTCGCCGTTGCGAGCAGTCCGGTCACGGTCTCGGCTCCCGCGACCAGCTCCATGTCGGCCTGCTCGTCGAGCGTGGCCCGCAATCCACGGACAATCTGCTCGTGGTCATCGACCACCCCTATGCGCCACACACGGCTCGGCACCTCGGTCATGGGAACAATCATCGCCGATGGCGGGTCACGGTGAGACATAATCCTGCGCCGATCCCAACGGACGAAGCCGAGACGACGCGCTGATGTCATCGCAGCCATGCGGTCAGTATGCGGCGTATGTGAAGGTCATCGGTATCACCTGAGTGCGTGAACCTGCCGACGGTCGAGCACCGGACATCCGTCGAACGGCCGACGGGCGCCGCAGATTCACCGCGCACGTCCCTGCCCCTGTCGGGGTCTGCCGGTCGCAGCGCCCACCCGGGCACCACCTTCTCCTGCCGCTCCTTCGCAGTGATCGTGTAGCTGCCCGGCCGTACCACTCACAATCGAACATTATTAGTTCGAATCGATGCAGGCCGACAAGCCGGGTACGCAGACAGGGGTCGTCGGCGGCCACCTTGGTCGGGCGGCCGACGGGAGCGAGCCGCACGCATCGGGACCGGCGGCGGAACTGCTGGCGCGGCGACCGCACTGGGGCGGGCGACGAACTCGTGTGCGGGTGACGGCACGGCGTCGGCGCCAGTGGGGGTTCCGGGTGGGGTGTTCATCTCGGATACAAGTCCGGGCACGTACCCGAACAGCGTCAAGGTCGTATCGTTCGGCACCGGCAGCCTCGACGGCGACTTCGCCGCGACGACGGTTCGCGGTGGAATCAAGGTCGAGACGCGCGGCGTTGGACTGGGCACCCTCAGCGGCGCATACGCGAAGTACGTTCCAGGCGCCGGATACGTCAACTGCCAGCTCAACGGCACATTCCTGATCTCCTGACGTCGCGCGATCTGCGAGATGGAGGTGAGGACATGACCGCGGGCACCGGCCAGAAGCCGACGCCCGCGGTCATGTGATGGTGCGGATCGTGTCATCGGACCCTCGGTCCGACGTCGATCAGTCAGGCTCGGTCATACACCGGCCTCGACGTCGGGAAGGCTCGCCCACACGGCGGCCTTGAGGTCGCCGGCCGTGGTGGCCGACTCGATCAGGGCGCGCGATGCATCGTCGCCGGCGTCGATGATCCCGAGCAGCAGGTACTCGGCGCGCAGTCGGCGGTCGCCGCGTTCACGCGCGATCTCGATCGCCCGACTGAACGCGTCGCGCGGACCGCTGCCGAAGCGCGGGCGTGATCCGCGACCACGGGGACCGCGGCGTCCACGGCCCGGCTCCCACGGCCCCTCGTCCCAGCCGAACGGTCCGCGGGGACCGAAACTGCCTGGGCCGGGGCCGAACCCACCCGGACCGAACCCGGGGCCGAAGCCCTCGGGACCGGGGTTCTCGGGTCCCCAACCCGAACCGAAGCCCGGGCCCCAGCCCTCCGGCCGCGGTCCGCGACCGCGGTGCGGGCCGTGCCCGTGCCGATGTCCACGTCCACGACCGCGGCCCTCGCCCCGACCGCGTCGGCCGGGTCCGCGTTCAGGCCGCTCGGCCCAGCCGTCGGACAGGTCGTCGCCGAAGCGGCCGCGCACGGCCTCGCGGACCTTGTCGAGATCGATTCCGATGCTGCGCAGAGCATCTCGATCTTCTTCGTAACGTTGCTGCGCCGACTCGTCGTCGGTTGTCGCGGCTTCGTCTCCATCGTCGTCCCGCTCAGCATGGAACTTCTCGACCACTTCCCGGGCCGGGGCCAGGGACAAGCCCTGTTCGCCGAGCAGGCTGAACAGCGGGCTCCGGGCGTTGCACAACATGCCCAGGATGAGGTGGTCGTTTCCGAGCTGCCGGTGACCGAGGTCGCCGGCCTCCTGCGTGGCGAATGCCAGCAGCATCTTGTCGTCGCGGTTGATTCGCTCAAACATCTTTCTCGTCTCCTTCTGGCCCGCTCGCGCGGACCTCACGGTGTGAATGTTTCTGGTGCACGGCCTGGCGGCTGATCTGCAGAATCTCTGCGATCGCCTGCCAACTCCAACCGTTGGCACGGGCGTTGGCGACCTGGACGTCCTCGAGTCGGTCGGCCAGTGTGCGCAACGCCCGGACCGCGGCCAGCCCCCGGGCGGGGTCGCTGCTCGCGGCGTCTCCCGCGAGGTCGGCGCTCGAGGCGTCGTCATGTGCCGTATCGGTCGTCTGTTCGTCGTGCATGGTGTCAGGTTATGTTGACATCGCGATGTTGTCAAGAATTATTGACGATGGCTCTGGGGATGCTTCCGGACTTGTCCACAGATTGTCGTCGCGACCCGTCGTCCGAAGTCGGGGTGTCGACACTGTCCCGATGAAGTACATCGGGGTGCACAGGTTCGCGGAACTGATCGAGGGCGGGCTCACCCGCAAAGAGATCCGCCGGCAGCTCGCGGACGGAGAGCTCGTACTGCTGCGCCATGACTGGTACGCGGACAAGCGTGCCGACGCGACAACTAGCGAGGTCGTTCGTGCGGGAGGTGTCGTCGGGTGCCTGACCGCGCTGCGGTACCGCAAGGTGTGGGTGCCCGGGTCGTCGACGACGATCCATCGGCGCGGGAACTCCCGAGCTCACCGCGCGCCGAGCAAGATCACCTACTGCCGGCAGTACGGACGACCGGAGCCCGAGTACGGGGCCGTCGACGAAGTGCCCATCGCGTTCCGCCACGCTGTCCGGTGTCTCGACGGCGAAGATCTGGTTGCCGTGTGCGATTCGATCGCCAACCAGAAGCTGATGACCCTCGACGAGATGAGGTCCGAAATGAGGTCCGCGCCGAAGGCCAAACAGCGTCTGCTCGACAAGTGCGATGCGCGCGCGCAGTCCGGCACGGAGACGATGGTCCGCGTGCGTTTGCGAGCGCGGCGCCTCAAGGTGCGGGTGCAGGTCGCGATCTCCGGGCTGGGTCGCGTAGACCTCGTCGTCGGCGACCGGCTCATCATCGAGGTCGACAGCGAGGAGTACCACCGCACGAAGGAGCAGTACGCCGAGGATCGGCGCCGCGACCGACGCGCGGCCGAATTGGGCTACATCACACTGCGATTCACCTACGCCGCGGTGACCACGGATTGGGAGGCCGCGGAGGAGCAGGTGCTCACGATCGTCCGCGAAGGCCGCCACCTCTGGCCCCGCAAGCGGAAGCCGAAAGCCAAGGCACCTGCCGAGACGGCATGAGGATCACCGCTGACGGGTGGATAACTGGATAATCCAGACAACCACACACCAGCGGTGACGCTCATGCAGGCGGGGCTACGCCCAGTGCACCTGAAGGCCGTGGTCGACCGCGAAAGCCAGCGCGGCGTCGTCGTCGAGCACGTCGCCGTCGTCGTCGACGAGGCGCGCGACGACCGCGACCGGTGGGAGCCCTCCGGCGACAACCAGGTCGACGGCGAGTTCCCAGCATCGGCGGCGTGCGCGGAAGCCGCCGTCGTCGCATCGCACCGGCAGCACATGGCCGGGGCGGACGAGATCGTCGGCGATGGTCGCCCGGTCGGCGAGCACGCGGAGGGTCCTGGCCCGATCGTGCGCCGAGATCCCCGTCCCGATGCCGGATGCCGCGTCCACGGCGACGGTGAACGTGGCGTCGGACCGCTCGGAGGCGAAGACCGGCTGATCCGGGACACGCAGCCGATCCAACAGCCAGGACGGCATGGCTGCGTGAATCAGGCCGGAAGACAGACGAATTGCATGATGCAGCGCGACAGCGGTCACCGTGGCCGCCGGAAACGACAGCACCGCACCGTCGGCGTCGACGATGACGGATGCCCCGTCGGAGAAGATCTGCGTGTCGTGGTCGGCGGATGCGCGGGTGAGCATGGTCGTCATGGGTCCTCGGTCCTGTGGTGTTCTGCCTCGAGCCCGATGAGCAGTGCTTGTCGGCTGGCGCGGACGTGTTCGCGCATGACGCGTTCGGCACTGTCACCGTCCTTGGCGACGATGAGTTCGAGCACGCGATGGTGTTCGCGGTCGGACTGCAGGGCGCGTCCGGGCTGACTGAGTGAGGTGTGCACCAGTCGCGCATAGGCGAGCTGGTTCATCAAGGTTCGGTAGTGCGCTTCGAGTTTCTTGTTGTCGGCACCGACGATGAGCAGGTTGTGGAATTCCTCGACCAGCTCGGCGTATCGGGCGCGGTCGTTGCGGGCGACGGCGGCGTCGGCCTCGCGCAGGTTCTCCTCCATCTGCTCGACCTCCGGGACCCGGCCCCGCTGCGCCAGCAGTCGGGCGGCCGCACCTTCGAGCAGTTCCTTCATCTCGAAGAGCTCGGTGACCTCGCGTCGCGACGGAGCAGTGACGAATGTGCCCACGCGCGGACGGATCTCGATGAGTCCCTCGGTCTGCAACTGCTTGAAGGCCTCACGCACGGGTGTGCGGCTGACCCCGAACTCCTCGGCCAGGGCCAGTTCGGAGATGTTCACGCCGGGCAAGACCTTGCCGTCGATGATCCGACGTCGGATCTCGGTGACCAGCCGGGCCTGGATCGATCCGTTGCCCGCCCCGTTGACACCCACCGTGGTCCTCCTTCGGTTCGCTGTGCGATGCGTCAGCTCAGAGGCGACAGCGCATCGCTGTCGAAGAATCTACCTGCGCTGTAGATCATCGGTGCACGGTCGTCGACGTCGGCGTGCAGGACTCGGCAGACGAACAGCGTGTGCGTGGTGGCCTGCAGACGCTCCCGGATCTCCACCTCCATCCGGGCGCTGCTCCGCGCTATCAGCGGACTGCCGAACGGCCCCGGCGCCCAGTCCAACCCGGCGAACTTGTCATCGGACTTCGTGGCGAACACGGAGACGACGTCTAGCTGGCCGACCGAGAGGATGTTGATGGCGAGATTGGTGGCACGGAACAGGCAGTCATGCGTCGACGAGGTGCGCTGCACGGCGACCATCACCGTCGGCGGGTCCAGCGAGATGCTGGAGAAGGCGTTGACCGCAAGGCCACGTGGCTTGTCCTCGTCCATCGCTGTCACCACGGTCACGCCGGTGATGAACTGCCGGTTCACCTGCTTCATGACGTCGACGTCGGGCTGTGCGATCGGGCTCTGAAGGGTCAACGTGATCACTGATCCTGTCCGACGCTGATGATGCCGAGCGCGGTGAGCAATGCGCGTGGATCCCAGGTCACGTACTCGTCGACGATCCGGTCGGCGGCGAAGTGGGCGAAGGTGGCACCACTGACCGTGACCTCACGGCGAGTGGCCGGCACCCCGAGAAACGAGTGCTGATGGGTACCCCGGCTGTGCCAGCGGATGGCTGCGGTGTCCCCGTCGACGACGATCTCGTCGATCGTGGTGACGAGTTCGGGGAACGCCAACCGGGTCGCGGTGATGGAGTCCTTGAACTCCTGACGATCCTGGAGCTCGCCGGAGCTGCCGACCCGGCGGTAATCGGGGCTCAGCAGGTCATCGAGTATCTCCACCTGCCCCCGGTCCCAGGCGGCATCCCAGATCTGGCGGATGCGTCCGGCGCGATCGATGGTCACGGACATGTCGGCGACTCCTCTCACTTCTCGGCCTGCAGGTCTCGCACGGCCGCTCGTGCCGCGACGGCCTCCACACGCAGAGCGCGATTGTCGGTCAGGAACTCTTTCCAGAAGGCGATGGTGATGCCGGCGATGATCACCAGGAACGGCAGGGAGGCGATGATGACCGTGTTCTGCAGGGCGTTGAGACCGCCGGCGAGCATCAGGACGATCGAGACGACACCGGTGAGGACACCCCACAGGATCAGCACCCAGCGACGCGGGGTGAGCGATCCGCCCGACGTCATCATCGACAGTACGTAGGTGTTCGCATCGGCACCCGAGATGAAGAACAACACGACGAGCGCGATCGCGACGATCGAGGTGACCGTGCTGAGCGGGAAATGCTCCAGCGTCGCGAAGAACGCACTGTTGAGATCCTCGGCGGTGCGGGCCGCGATGTCGCCGCCCTCGAACATGTCGACGTGGATCGCCGTGCCACCGAAGACGGTGAACCAGGTGAAGAACACGACACTCGGGACCACCAGCACGCCGACGACGAATCCACGGATGGTGCGGCCCTTGGAGATCCGGGCGAGGAACACACCCACGAAGGCGCCCCAGGACACCCACCACGCCATCATGAAGTACGTCCAGCCCTGCATCCAGGCGAGGTCGCCGAAAGCGCTGCCCTGCAGACTCATCCGGAAGAAGTCCGTCGCCCAGGTGCCGATCGACTCGATGTAGAGGTTCGCGATGAACACCGCCGGACCCACGATGAGCATGAACACGAACAAGGCGATCGCGAGACCGGTGCTCGCCTGACTGAGGTACTTGATGCCCTTGTGGACACCAGTCACGGCGGACATCGTGAAGACGGCGGTGACCGCGGCGATGATCAGGACCTGCGTGACATTGTTGACCGGAATCCCGAAGAGGCTCGACAGCCCGTTGTTCACCTGCAGCGCACCGAGTCCGAGCGAGGTCGTGGTGCCGAACAGCGTCGCGAACACGGCGAGGACGTCGATACCCTTGCCGATCGGTCCGTTCACACGCTCACCGAGCAGCGGATAGAACAGCTGGCTGACCAGTGTCCGACGCCCCTTACAGTAGGTTGAATAGGCGATGGCCAGGCCGACCATGGCGAAGATGGCCCAGGCGTGCAGGCCCCAGTCGAAGTAGGAGTACTGCATGGCACGCACCGCAGCCTCCGGCGACCCGGGGGCGGCGAGACCACGCGGCGGAGTCGTCAGGTGCGAGATCGGCTCGGCCACGCCGTAGCTGATCAGTCCGATGCCCATCACGGCGCTCAGGATCATCGCCAGCCACGATGGCGTGCTGAACTCCGGGCGGTCGGTGGGCTTGCCGAGCCGACGGTCGCCCGCCGGACTGAGCGCCAGGAACACGAGGAACACCAGGATCGCCAGGGTGACGACCAGGTAGAGCCAGCCGAAGGTCCCGGTCACCCAATCCAACGACGCGGCGGTCACGGTGTTGAGGTTGTCGGTGAACAGCGTCGCCCACGCGATGAAGATGATCGAGACGCCGGCAGCGGTCCAGAACACCGAACCGAGCCGCCGCGACGGCGGGTGCGCGCGTCCCCCGGGACTGTCCGCGCGGTCGGTGTCGGTCACGTCGTCGAACACCTCCAGGTCCTCGGTGGCGGGCGGACTGGCGGACTCGGTGAGGAGACCGCCAACGGGCTCCTTCGACGGACGTTTCGTCATGACATACCTCTCTGGGGCGGGTGTTCACCAAAGGCGTTGACCGTCCTCTGGTATGCAACAGGAAGGTAAGAGCGATCACAACGGCTGTCAACAGCTACGGCGCCGCGACCTCGAAAATCAGCGATTCGAAACCTGATCGAAACCGTTGTCACACCGTCTTAACTGTGACAATGCGGTCTTGCAGGACAGAAGAAGACATTCGGGACCATCGGTTCGGACGCCAACTCTTGACCATGTATGCATCGAGGTCTACCGTTCTGTGGCATGCAAGAGAACGAATGTGGCACCGCGTGCGGGATACGCAAAGTGGTCGTCTATCGCGAGCAGATCGTCACTGAATCGGGCGTGGCGCCCGGGCGTCCGGCCCAGCAGGCGACGGTCGCCGTCGTGCTGCGCAACCCGTGGGCGGGCACCGGGCCGGCGCAGGACCTGGCCGCCGAGGCGCGTCGCATCGCGCCCGTGCTCGCCCGGGTCGTCACCGACGAACTGATCGGCGCACTGGGTGACGTCGACGGGATCGAGGCGTTCGGCAAGGCCGCCATCGTGGGGACCGCGGGTGAGATCGAACACGGCGGAGCCCTCATCCATACACCCTACTTCGGCAATCTGATGCGCGAGATCCTCGAGGGCGAATCGATCATCTGCTTCGCCGACACGCGTGCCGATGCCGGCGAGGCGCTCGTCGTACCGCTGTGGCACAAGACCGCCGCTGCCACTCGCAGCCATTATCAAACGGTGACCACCCGGGTCTCCGATGCCCCGCGCTCCGACGAACTGGTCATCGCCGCCGCCGCGTCCACCGGCCCCCGCCCGCATCCGCGGATCGGGGACCGCTCGACCGACCCCGCCGTTTCCCTCGCGACCCTGGAAGGTGCACTGTGCTGAAGATCCGTAAGATCGTGACCGTCGTCGAAGAGATCCGGACGGAGGGCGGCCGCGAGGTCAGTCCCGCCGCCCGCGTGGCCATCGTCGCCGCCGTCATCGAGAACCCCTGGGCAGGTGCCGGTTTCGTCGACGACCTCGGACCCGGAATCGATGCCCACGCCTCCGATCTCGGCGCCCTGCTGGCGCCTTCGGTCCTGGAGGCGCTCGGCGAGACCGCCGAGGCCTACGGCAAGGCAGCCATCGTCGGACTCGACGGGGAGATCGAACACGGTTCCGGGCTCATCCACACTCTGAAGTTCGGCGATCACTTCCGCAAGGCGGCGAACGCGACCACCCTGCTGCCCGCTGTCGAGAAGCGCGGTCCCGCAGGCGTTCTCTTCGACATCCCCCTCAAGCACATCACCGACGCCACGATCCGGTCACATCACCAGACGGTCGAGGTGCGCATCGCCGACGCTCCGCATCCCGACGAGATCGTGATCGCACTGGCGGCAGCCGCTCAGGGCCGTCCGCAGCAGCGACTCGCCGCCCTGTCCAGCGAGCAGTGATCTCCCGTCACCGGTAGGAGTTCCATCATGACCACGCCGACGATCGTCCTGCTCCACGGAGTGGGCCTGGACCACACCATGTGGGATCCGGTCGCGCGCCTGCTCGACGGCGAGTTCGACGTCGTCACACCGGATCTCCCGGGGCACGGTGTCCATCCGCCGGCCGCCGCCGGCACGACGCTGGCCGATCTCGCCGACGGCGTGCTGCCGGAGATCCCGTCGGGCTCACACCTCGTCGGCTTCTCGCTGGGCGCCCTGGTGGCGCAACACATCGCGCGTTTCCATCCGGATGCCGTGTCGTCGGTGACGTCGGTGAGCTCGGTGTGCCGGCGCACCGACGACGAGAGGGCGGCCGTCCTCGCCCGGTTGCACACCGCCGAACAGGATATCGGCGCGGCGACCGACGCCTCGCTGCAACGGTGGTATCAGGGTACCGACGTGCCGGCCGAGCTGATCTCACAGACGAGGTCCGTGTTGGAATCCACCGACCCCACCAGTTTCCGCAACTGCTACCGGGTGTTCGCCACCGGCGACGCCGACATCGGTCCGGAACTGGGTGAGATCGCCGTCCCCGCACTGGCCATCACCGGGGAGAACGATCCGGGCTCGACGCCCGAGATGACGCATCGGCTCGCGCACGCGATTCCCGGTTGCCGGGAGGTCGTCGTCGCCGGGGCCCGCCACATGATGCCGGTCGAACGTCCTCGGGAGTTCGTCGATCACCTGACCGCCTTCATCGGAGAACACACATATGTCTGAACACACGAAGCTCGAGCATTTCATCGGCGGCGAACGCGTCGCCCCGAAATCCGGTGAGTACTTCGCGAGCACCAATCCCGCCACCGGAGAAACACTCTATGAGGCCGCTCGTGGCAACACGGCCGACATCGAGACCGCGATGCAGGCGGCCCGCGCGACATTCGACGATCCGCGCTGGCGTGACCTCACCCAGACCCGGCGCGGACATCTGCTTCGCAAGCTCGGCGACCTCATCGGCGAGAATGCCGAGGAGCTGGCTCGTTCGGAGTCCCGCGACAACGGAAAACTGTTGCGCGAGATGCGCGGTCAGCTCGCCAACCTGCCGGAGTACTACTACTATTACGCCGGCCTCGCGGACAAGATCCACGGCGACGTGGTCCCGACGTCGGACCGCGCCGTCATCAACTACACCGCACGCGAACCGCTCGGCGTCGTCGGCGCGATCACACCGTGGAACTCCCCGCTGACGCTGACGACGAGCAAGCTCGCGCCGGCACTGTGCGTGGGGAACACCGTCGTCGTCAAGCCGTCGGAGTACACGTCGGCGACCGTGCTCCGGCTGGCCGAACTCGCCGTCGAGGCCGGGTTCCCGCCCGGCGCGGTCAACGTGGTCACCGGATTCGGCGCCGAGGCCGGACAGGCCCTCGTCGATCATCCCGGACTGGCCAAGATCTCGTTCACCGGGAGCACTGCGACCGGATCACGGATCGCTGCGGCCACGGCGTCCCGATTCATCGGCTCCACACTGGAACTGGGCGGCAAGTCACCCAACATCGTCTTCGACGACGCCAACGTCGCGAATGCCGCGATGGGTGTGGTCGCGGGAATCTTCGCGGCGGCCGGACAGACCTGCATCGCCGGCAGCCGGGTGTTCGCGCAGCGCGCCGTCTACGACGAACTGCTCGAACGCGTCACCGAGCGGGCACGGTCGATCCGGATCGGCGATCCGCTCGACGACGCCACCGAGCTCGGACCACTGGCCTTCGAGGCGCAGCGGGACAAGGTTGCGTCCTATGTCGACATCGGGCGCGACGAGGGTGCCCGGGTGCTCACGGGAGGGAATTCCAGCGACGGCGGTCTCGGCGGGTACTTCTACGAGCCGACCGTGCTCGTCGACGTCGACAACGACATGCGGGTGGTGCGCGAGGAGATCTTCGGTCCGGTTGCCGCGATCATGCCGTTCGACTCCGAGGACGAGGTCCTCCGCCTGGCCAACGACACCGACTACGGTCTGGCGGCAGGCGTGTGGACGTCGAATCTGTCTCGCGCACACCGGATGGCGTCACGGCTGGAAGCCGGCACCGTGTGGGTCAACACCTATCGCGCGATGTCGCCGATGTCGCCGCGACAGGGTTTCAAGACCAGCGGCGTCGGCATCGAGCACGGTACCGAGACGATCAAGGAATACACGCGGCTCAAGAGCGTCTGGATCAACACCAGCGAGGATGCCGTCGCCGACCCGTTCGTGCTGAGGAGCTGACATGCCGCTCATCGAGATCAGCATCGCCGAAGGGCGGTCACCCGACCAGCTCCGGAGGCTGATGCACGAGGTGCACGATGCGGCCGTCCGCACCGTCGACGCCCTGCCACAGAACATCCACGTGATCGTGCGGCAGGTGCCGCGCGGTGCGTGGGCATCGAACGACACGACCATCGCCGAGCGCGACGATGCAGCAGCCGCGTCCGGACGCTGAGAGAGGAGAATGCGATGAGGTTTTCACTGTTCGTACACATGGAGCGCTGGGACGACAGCGTGAGCCATCGGGAGTTGTTCCAGAACCTCGCCGAGCTCACCCAGATCGCGGAAGCCGGTGGGTTCAGCACCGTCTGGATCGGCGAACACCACACGATGGAATACGTGATCGCACCGAGCCCGATGCCGCTGCTCGCCTACCTGGCCGGCCAGACGTCGACGATCCGCCTGGGCGCCGGAACCATCATCGCACCGTTCTGGAATCCCATCCGGGTCGCCGGGGAGACCGCACTGCTCGATGTCATCAGCAACGGCCGGATGGAGGTCGGTCTCGCCCGCGGCGCCTATCAGTACGAATTCGACCGGATGGCACCGGGTTTGGCTGCCTCCGACGGCGGCAAACACCTGCGCGAGCTGGTTCCGGCCGTCCGCAAGCTGTGGCAGGGCGACTACACCCACGACGGGGAGATCTGGCAGTTCCCGACGTCGACGAGCGTGCCCAAGCCGGTGCAGCGGCCGACGCCGCCGATGTGGGTGGCCGCCCGCGACCCCGACTCGCACGACTTCGCCGTCCGCGAGGGCTGCAACGTGATGGTGACCCCGCTGATGAAGGGCGACGAGGAGGTCGTCGACCTCAAGCGCAAGTTCGACACCGCCGTCGCCAATCATCCCGAGGTGCCCCGCCCCGAGCTGATGGTGCTGCGCCACACGCACGTCCACTCTCCCGACGATCCCGAGGGATGGCGGCCCGCCGCCGAGGGCGTCTCCAAGTACTACCGGACCTTCGACGCCTGGTTCGGCAACAAGACCACCCCGGTCGACGGCTTCCTCGCGCCGAGCCCGACGTCGAAGTTCGCCGAACGCCCCGAGTTCGAGCTGGATTCGCTGCATAGGACGGCGATGATCGGTACACCCGACGAGGTCATCACACGTCTGCACGAGTACCAGGACCTCGGCGTCGACGAGTACAGCTTCTGGATCGACAACGGACTCTCGCACGACGAGAAGCGGACCTCGCTGGAGATGTTCGTCAAGGAGGTCATGCCGGAGTTCCGGTAGGTTGTCGCGCGGGCTGTGGGCCCGCCGGCGCCACGGCCACCTACTCGTCGAGAATCGACTCGCTGATGTTCATCCGCGACGCGCGCATGGCCGGGACGAGGGCACCGACGACACAGAGGGCGCAGGCCACGCCGACGAACAGCAGGGTCGTCGGCCGCGGGGAGTAGGCGATGTCGATCGATGTCGTCGCCGACAGGATCTTGTCGGAGAGGTAGTGCAGTGCGCTGCCGAGGATCAGGCCGGTGGCCGACCCGATCAGGGCGACACCGGCAGCCTCCGAGACCACCATCCGCGACACGAAGCGCCGCGAGGCACCCATCGCGCGGAGGACGCCGATCTCACGTCGGCGCTCGATCACCGACAGCAACAAGGTGTTCAGCAGCGCAACCGCCGCCGCGAGGGCGACGATCCACTGGATCGCGACCGTGAACGCGCCGGCCTGCTGGGCCTGTGCCTGTGCCGCCTCGAGCGCCTCGGTGCCCGACTCGACGTGCACCTTCTGCCCACCTGCCGACGGATTGGCCGTGGCGATCGCCTCCAACTGCGCCCGGATCTGCCCCTGATCGGCCGCCGGATCGGTCGAGACCTGCAGGTAGGTGTCGGCGGGTCGGTCGAACCAGTCCGACAGCAGGGTGTTCGACATCGCCGCGGTGCCCGAACCCATCGAGATGTAGTTCACGATCTCGCGGACGACGATCTCCCGGCTCCCGCTCGGGGTCGCCAGACGCAGGGTGTCGCCGGTCCCCACGTCGAGCGTGCGCGCGAGCACATTCGACAACAAGATCCCGTCACCGTCCAGAACCTGTTGTAGCGCTTGCGGACTCGCCTTCTTCACGAACGGCGCCAACGATCCGGGCTCGAGTCCCTGCACGTACACCTTGGCGTCACCGACATTGATGCCCGCCCACTGCGTGCCGACGACCTCGGTGACACCCGGGATCTTCTCCACCTCGGGCTTGATCGCCGACGACAGCGCGGGACCGGTCGGCAGCCCGCCGCCGACGTCGGTGGCCACGTAGAAGTTCGGATCAGCCAGTCCGTCAAGAGAATTCGAGATCGATCCGACGAGGTTGTCGAGTGCACCCGACGTACCCATGCCGACGGCGACCGCGACGGCGACGGTCATCAGCGTGGCCCAGGCACGGCGCGGAGCGCGTTCGGTGTTGACCGCGGCGAGCTGCCCGGGACCGCGGAACCGCCGCGTCAGCATCACGACCAACGCGACCAGCTGGGTGGTCAGCGCGTAACACAGCAGCAGGCCGCCGACGGCGTAGACGGCACCGGCGAGGATCGCCGGCCTGCCGGGCACCGTCGTCGCGACGAACCAGGACGCGATCAGCAGTGCGACGCCGACGACCCCGGAGACCCACACCGCCCGACCGGGTTTCGTCGAACTGTCGTCAATCTCTCCGGCGATCATCGCTTCCACCGGCGACACCGCGAACACCGATCGAGCCGCCAGCGATGTCGCGGCGACACAGGCCACCACGCACGCACCGACCGCGACCACGGGGGCGTAACCCGGCAGGTGATAGCTGACGACGGTGGCCATCGAGTCGGCACTCGCCTCCGGGATGCGACCGATGGCCCACCGCCCGGCGAGGATGCCGATCGGCAGACCGATGAGCCCGCCGACGAGGCCGAACAGCGCGGACTCGCCCAGCAGATCGCCGACGAGGTGACCGCGCTTGGCACCGAGCGCGCGCATCATCGCCAACGACTGACGACGGGACGCGACCGCCATGTTCATGGTGTTGAACACCAGGAATCCGGCGATGACGAGTGAGATGAGCGAGACCAGCAGCGTGGCGTCGCGGGTGACCGACCCCGCCACCTCTGCCTGCTTGGCCCGGAACTCGGGATCGACGACGGCCGCTCGTCCGTCGACGACCTGCGATACCTGGGATTTCAGCTGCGGGATGTCGACGCCGGGCTTGGCGACGATGAGGATCGAGTCGACCTTGCCCTCGCGTGCGACGAGCTTCTGCGCCAGACCGAGGTAGGCGAAGACGAAGTTGCCGTTGTTGAGCGCGGCCCCCTGGTCACCATCGATGACCGAGATCACCCGCACCGGAACACCGTTGAGGGTGATCTCCTGCCCGGTGCGCAACCCGGTCCCGGCACCGGCGACGATGCCGTCCTCGAGGTCGGTCTGATCGATACCCGACGATCCGGACTGCTCCTGCGACACCGCCTTCTGCAGTTCGCCGGACAGCGCGGTAACGCGGAAATCCGAACCCAGCAAAGCGATTCTGCGGTCGTCGATGACGACGGAGTCGCGGATCAGCGGCACCACCGACTTCGCGTCCGGCACGTCACCGCGGATGTCGCCGGCGATCTGGGCGTCGATGCCGGAATCGGCGATCGCGGTCACCTCGACCTGGGCGGTCCCGGAGATCGCCGCGTTCACCTGCCGGACCGACTCGGTGAGCGAACCGTACAGCCCGAGCACCGAGATGAGCAGCGCCGACGCGACCACCACGACGAGCAGCGACGTGGTCACCCGCAGTCGATGCGTCCGGATCTCACGCAGGTTGAGGACGCGGATGCGGGAGAACCCGGCGGCGACGGAACGGATCGGACCGGCCCGCCGGGCAACCGGCCTCGACGACGGTTCGCTCACGCGATCTTCCCGTCGCGCACCGTGATCGTGGTGTCGGCGACGGACGCGGCGTGCGGATCGTGCGTCACCATCACCACAAGTCGGTTCGGGGTGTCATGAGCCACCTCGGACAGCAGCTCGAGCACGGAGTCGCCCGTCTTGGAGTCGAGGTTCCCGGTCGGTTCGTCAGCGAGCAGGATGGTCGGGTCCATGATGAGCGACCGCGCGATCGCGACGCGTTGCATCTGCCCGCCGGAGAGTTCCGACGGCCGGTGATCGACGCGGGCGCCGAGCCCGACACGCTCGAGGAGTTCGACGGCACGCGGTCTCGCCTTGCGCAACGACTGACTGTCGAGCAGCCGGGGCAGGGCGACGTTCTCCCATGCGGACATCGTCGGCACGAGATTGAAGAACTGGAAGACGAACCCGACGCGGTGTCGTCGGAAGGCGGACGCCTGCTCGTCGTCGAGCGAACCGAGGTCGACGCCGTCGACGCTGATGGTCCCCGACGTCGGTGTGTCGAGAGCACCCAGGACGTGCAGCAGGGTGCTCTTGCCGGCACCCGACGGGCCGACGACCGAGGCGAACTGGCCGCCGTCGAGAGTCAGGTCGAGGCCGTCGAGCGCCCGTACGAGTTGATCGCCCATCCGGTACTCGCGCACCAGATCAACGGCTTTGACCAGCGGTTCACCCACGACATCGCCCACAGCGAGATGGTAGCCGACGGTGCTGAGGTCACCCTAGGTGGCGGGCCCTTCGTGACGCTCGCGAGCTCGCTCCTCAGGAACCGGGTGACGCTCGCGAGTTCGCTCACCCCGCCGGCGCGGTCCACCGTCCCGTCGCGAAGAACTCGTCGAGTACCGCGGTCGGTTCACTCAGGTCGAATCCCTGCGCGGCGATCCAGTCGTCGTCGAAATAGGTTCCGGTGTAACGGTCCCCGGGATCACACAGCAGGGTGACGACACTGCCGGGGTTGCGCTCGGACGCCATCCCGGAAACCAGTTGCAGTGCGCCCCAGAGATTGGTGCCGGTCGATCCGCCGACCCGTCGTCCGAGCCGCTCACTGATGTAGCGGGCCGTGGCGATCGACGCCTCGTCGGGCACCCCGATCATCTTGTCGATCACCTGGGAGACGAACGACGGCTCGACCCGCGGACGACCGATGCCCTCGATCCGCGACCCGACCTCGGAGGTCAGTGTGCCGTCGGCCGATTCGTAGGCAGGTAGGAAGACCGAGTTCTGCGGATCGACCACCGCCAGCCACGTCGGGTGACGCCGGTACCGCAGGTAGCGACCCAGGGTCGCCGATGTGCCGCCGGTACCCGCGCCGACGACGAGCCAGGTCGGAATCGGGTGCTCCTCCTCGGCCATCTGGGCGAAGATCGACTCGGCGATGTTGTTGTTGCCACGCCAGTCGGTGGCACGCTCGGCCATCGTGAACTGGTCGATGAAGTGTCCGCCGAGCTCGGCCTCGAGGCGCAGCGCCTCTGCGTAGACGTCGCCGGGGCGGTCGACGAAATGGCAACGGCCACCCTGCCGTTCGATGAGGGCGGTCTTCGACGGCGACGTACTCGACGCCATCACGGCGATGAACGGGACACCGATCAGCTGCGCGAAGTAGGCCTCGCTGACCGCCGTCGACCCCGACGACGCCTCGATGACCGTCGTGCCCTCGGTGATCCAGCCGTTGCACAGCGCATACAGGAACAGCGATCGGGCCAGCCGGTGCTTCAGCGAACCGGTCGGGTGGGTGCTCTCGTCCTTGAGATACAGGTCGACACCGGTCTCGCGGCCGTCGACGGTCCAGCGCGACCACGGTGGCAGCGTGACCAGATGCAGGTGCGTATCGGCACTGCGTCGACCGTCCGCCTCGATCAGCCGGACGGCGTTCTCCGACCACGAGCGGTCGGCGCGATGGTCGACGATCCTGGTCGGTTGCATCATCGACTCAGTCCGACTGTCCACGCAGCCGCGACTGCAGGTCGTCGTGCCGCTTCTTGCGGGAGTCGTCGACCGCGGCGATCTGTCGGTTCACGCGAAGCCGTAGCGACTTGAACAGCACCAGACCGAGGGGCAGCGCGATCAGCACACCGAACACGGCCGCCACGAGCAGGGGCACCTCGACCCCGAACAACGCACCCACGCCCATGATGATCGCGGCGACGACGACCACGAGGGCCAGCCGCGCCAGCGTGTACAACGCCACCGACAAGGCGACGCTGCCGACGGTGGGTTCCTTCTCTTCACTCACGGCTATCAGGGTACTGCCGCCCCCGGAGGCGGGGCCGGGACCTGCCGCGGACCCGGAATTCGCCCATTCGGGGCGATCGGGACGCCCGAATTGCGGCCTTTGCACTCTCTTTACCAATTGCTGACCGTTCGAGTACCTGGGTGTTCGGCGTGTATCCATGAACTCGCGCCCCGATTATTCATCGTTGCAGCGGAGATGAGAGGAACTCACGTGACCATCGCCGACACAGTCCACCCGGGCATCATCACCCCCGGCCTCGCGAGTCAGCACACCCTGACCCCCGGCCAGGTGGCCGCCATGTTCAACGTCAACCCGAAGACCGTCGCCCGCTGGGCCAGCTCCGGGCTGCTCGGTTCGATCCGCACCCCCGGCGGCCATCGTCGCTTCCGCGAGTCCGACGTCGTCGAACTGCTGAACCGCCGCACCCACTGACCGGGGTCGCCCCCGCAGCATGGCAACCTCACGTACGCTGGTTTACGGGAGGTTGCCATGACGTTTCTGTTCGCCGTAATCGGCATCGCCGCGATCGGTTTCCTGTTGTGGCGCGCATTCGGCCCCCAGCTCGCGGACTCCGAGAACCGTGACGAGCGGCCGACGCGCCAGCCGTCGGGACCCGTTGGCCCCGACGATGATCCGGACTTCCTGCTCGATCTCGACCGTCGCACCCGCGGGCCCAACGGCGCCGACGGCGAGGACATCTGAGCGGAACTTCGGGCGGGCTGCCCTTCGTGACGCTCGCACGCTCGCTCCCCACGGGACCGGGTGACACTCGCACCTCGTCGCCGGCCCGCATGAAAGTCACGTGAGGGTGGCGGAAAGTGGATTATCCACTTGACGGCCCTCTGAGGTGATCCTGATGCGCGTCCGGCCCTACTCCGGCAGCAGGGCGACCCTACCGAGAGGTAGGGTAATCTCTCTTCATCACCCGGAGCCGTCCTGCGAAGGACGGCCGGCGAAAGGTGTGGGAGATCAACGAATCATGCGGGGATGATCGCCGTTGACAACGGGGGACGGACGCCCTCTGTCGGCGTCGGACGACGACTCCAGTTTCGCGGAGAGGCTGGGATACCTCTTCGAACACTCTCGGGACGAGAACGGGCTCCCGTATACCGGGAAGAAGATCGCGGAACGGGCCAACGGGCTCGGCTACTCGCTGTCGGACGCCTACATCTCGCAGCTGCGCACCGGTAAGGCCCGGACTCCGTCGTTCCGGACGGTCGAGGCGATCGCGCGGGCCTTCGAGGTGAGCGTCACGTACTTCCTGGCCAACCCCGACGAGGATCTCGATCGGGTGCGGCAGCAGCGCGACTACGTGGAGATGCTCGCGACGACCGGGACCCACCTGTCGGGGATCGACGTTCGGGCGATCTGCCCGGACACCATCGACGTCCTCATCGACCTACTGAAGGTGGTCAAGACACAGGCGCTGGACAACAAGTCCGTCGCGCCGCGTGATCCGGATCAGAGTCCCGCGTAGGAGTGCAGCCCGGACACCACCAGGTTGATGATGAACAGGTTGAACAGCAACGCGACGAAACCTGCCACGTTGATCCAGGCGGCCGCGTGGGAGCGCCATCCGGCGGTTGCGCGGGCGTGCAGGTACGCCGCGTAGATCACCCACGCGATGAACGACACCGTCTCCTTGGGATCCCAGCCCCAGAAGCGCCCCCATGCCGACTCGGCCCAGATCGCGCCACAGATCACACCGAGACCGAACAGCGGGAAGCCGAACACGACGCATTTGTAGGCGAGGCGATCGAGGGTGTCCGCCGACGGGATCCGGTCGACGACGCGGCGCACACCGGCGACGAACCCACCACCGACAGCGGCGGTGTCCTCGCTCTCGGGGCGGCCCCAGCGCATCTTCGCCAGATACAGCAGGCTGGCCACGCCGGACACCAGCAGCACACCCGACGAGATCGAGATGATCGACACGTGGATCGCCAGCCAGTACGACTTCAGGGCGGGCACAACCGGCGCGGCCTGGGTGTAGAGCCAGCGGCCGCCGATGAACATCAGCAGCGCGACCGGCAACAGCACGAACGACAGCAACGGGCGATGTTCGGGCTTGCGCAACACCACCAGACCCGCGACGACGCAGGCGGCACAGGTCAGTGAGATGAACTCGTACATGTTGCCCCACGGGGCACGGTCGGTGGCCATGCCGCGCAGGACGATCGAGGCGACGTGGGCGATCAGCCCGACGATGACGACCGGGTAGGCCATGTTGCCGAGACGCTCGCCGAGGCTGCGGCGCGGGGCCCGCCCGACGCGTCCGGGCGCGCGGTCGTCGACGGTGACCGAGGCGCCGCCGGCGGTCACGAGTTGCGACGCCGCCGCCAGCTTCCGGCTGCGGGCGCCGGCGAGCGCCGCGAGGAACAGCACCATCGCCAGCACGTAGATGGTGATGGCGGTGCCGAAGAGAAGATCGGAGTATCGCGCCAGCGTCTCGTCGACGTGTATCGAGCCGGTGTTCATCGCACCCGTCCCTCCAGTTCTCTGCTGCGGTCGCTACAGTCGCCGCCGTCGTGACGGACGCCCTGCATCCGGATCGTTCGGGTCGAGCACCAGGCCGCGGGCCTGCTCCTCGAAGCCTTCGCCCCAGCCCGCCTGATCGGTCCGCGCCAGACCGGCAATTTCTACTACAGTACGTCGTTCGCCCGGGTCACCGGAAACCGATGTCGTCACCGGCACCAGCCGCACCCAGATCCGGCGCCTGCGGATGAGCAACGAGACGAGCAGTCCGCCGAGCATCACGATCGACGACACGAGCACCCAGATCTGCGCCGGATCGTGCGACACCTGCACCGACACCCAGCGGTCGTAGCCGTCGAACCGCACCGAGGTGCCGTCGGGCAGGGCGTGCGTCTGCCCCTGCGCCAGGTTGACCTGGGCGCGCTGCTGCAGACGTCCCTGCTGGATCAGCCCCTGATCCAGCGAGTAGGCGTTCTGGGGTTTACCGGTGTCGAGCCCGGTGTCACCCTCGTAGATGCGGATGGCGACGTACGGATCCTTCGGCTCCGGCGACGACGACAGCAGCAGCGTCCCGTGGAAGGCCGCGGTCGGCGCGAACAGCCCCTCGAGCGCGATCTGATGTGAGCGGCGTTCGTCCTCGTTGGGGTAGAGCCCGGCCGGTGTGTCGAATCGGGCCGCCCCCGAGGACATCATCGTCTGCATGTCGTCCGGGATGAAGAGCACGGTCTGCGACCGCTCCTGCCCGTTCGGGAAGGTGACGGTGAACTTCGGGGCGAACCCGTTGCCGAGGACGTAGACGCGGTCGCCCGCTACGCGCAGCGGCTCGTTCACCCGGATCGTCGCCTGCTTCCACGTCGACGAGTCCGACGACGTCGTGCCCTCGGTGTAGCGCGTCTTCGCGGTGTACATGTCGGGCTGGCCGTTGGGCAGGAAGCTCGCGTCGAACTGATCGACGCGGAAACAGAACGGCGCCAGGTCGGTTCCGTCGACGAGGTTGCCGGCGCGGAAGGAGTCGTAGACCGCGGTCGAGGTGTTGCACAGGCCCTGCTCACCGTCGGCGACCAGGCTACGGGTGCCCTCGTAGCCGTACAGCTTGCCGACGGCGATCGACACGAGCAGCGCCAGCAACGCGAAATGGAAGACCAGGTTGCCGAACTCGCGCAGATACCCCTTCTCCGCGGACACCTCGACCGTGCCCTCGGGAAACGCCTTCGACGACGGGCGAACGGTCGTCGTCCGACGCCAACCGCGCAGATTCGTCGAGATCCGCTCGGCGACCTCGTCGGGTGTGCCGTCGACCTCCTGGCTGACGTGCCTCGGCAGACGACTCAGATTGCGGGGCGCGGCAACAGGTTTGGCGCGCAGGCTGTGGAAGTGTTCGACCATCCGCGGTGTGAGACAACCCACCAGGGAGACGAACAGCAGGACATAGATCGCGGTGAACCAGGTGCTGGAGAAGACGTCGAACAGTTGCAGACGGTCCATCGTCTGACCGATCCAGCCGTGGTCGTCGATGTAGGTGAGCGTCTTCTGCTCGTTCAGCGACCGCTGCGGGAGCAGCGCGCCGGGGATGGCGGCCAGTGCCAGGAGGAACAGCAGGATGAGGGCTGTCCGCATCGAGGTCAGCGAGCGCCACAGATTGCGGGCGGGCCACAGGACGCGACGCACAAACCAGTGCGGACGCGACGGGCCGGGGCCCTGGGCCACATCGGGTTCGGGGGCGACGTCGGTGTCGGTCATACGGGTAACTCCGTGTCGGTGATGAAGGCGTCACGGACCCAGACAATGAACTGATCCCACAGCCCGGTCACCAGGGCGACGCCGACGGCGATGAGCATGATCCCGCCGAAGACCTGGATCGCGCGGGCGTGATCGCGCAGCCAGCCGAGGCTGCGCAGCGCCCACGCCGACGAGAACGCCAGGATGACGAACGGGATGCCGAGACCGGCGCAGTAGGCAACGATCAGCGCGACGCCTTTGGCCGCGGTGGCACCCTCGGTGCCGCTGGCGGTCGCGATGACCGCGGCGAGGGTCGGTCCGAGACACGGCGTCCAGCCCAGCGCGAACACCGCGCCGAGCAGCGGGGCGCCGACGATGTTGGAGACGTTGCGCGGCGCGAACCGGAACTCGTGCTGCATCATCGGCACCAGGCCGATGAACACCAGGCCCATGGCGATGGTGACGACACCGCCGATACGTTGCAGCAGTTCACGATTCACCACGAACGTGCTGGTGATGCCGAGGACCGTCGCGGTGGCCGCGACGAAGACAACGGTGAAGCCGAGGACAAACAGCGCGGCGGCCACGGCGACGCGGGAGCGTCCGCGCTTGGCCGATTCGCCGACGCTGACGGCCGGGGCCTCCGCGCCGACGAGGCCCGCGAGATACGAGAGGTATCCGGGAACCAGCGGGACGACGCAGGGCGACGCGAACGACACGAGTCCGGCGACCACACATGCGGCCAGCGCCAGCAGCAGCGGACCGCTGGACACTGTGGTGGCGAACGTCTCGCCGACGGCCGCCTGCGGGGTGAGGTCGACCATCGCCGTGACGGTGGTCATCGTCGAGGTCATGGCTGCCCCGGGGCCGAGGCGGGTGCCGGGGTCGTGGCGGCAGGCGATTCGGCGGCGACGCGGCGGACCGCGGCGTCGAGTTCCTCGGCGGTGACTGCCTTCAGGAACACCGTGGCGGGCTGGTGCCGGCGATCGAGGATGACGGTTGTCGGAACCACGGCCGTCGGAGTGGTCAACGCCGACAGGGTCATGCCGTCGAAGTCGTAGATGGACGGGAAGCCGACGTTGCGGTCGGCGACGAAATCCTTGGCGGAGTCGCGGTCGTCGCGCAGATTGATGCCGACGAACTCCACGCCGAGATCCTTGGTCTGCTCGTAGACCTGTTCGAGGTCGTCGGCCTCACCGCGGCACGGACCGCACCACGAACCCCAGACGTTCACGACGACGACCTTGTCGCGGAAGCGGTCGTCGGACAGCGACAGCGGTGCGTCGGTGACCAGGTCCGGGCCGGACAGGTCGGCGACCTTCTTGCGGTCGGCGACCGGATAGGTGATGACCGTCTGCCCGCCGGGCGACACGAACTGGAAGGTGTCCCCCTGCGCCACGGCGTCGTCGCCGGTACCGCAGCCGCTGATCACACCGACCAGGGCCGCCAACACCGTCAGCAGCAGAGAAACCTTGCGCACGCTCGTCCTATCGCACCGGGATGATGATCACGCCCCGGTCGCGAGCGGATCCGAGGAGCCCGCCGGCTCGGAGTAGATGATGTCGACGAGGGCATCCCCCTCGTAGATGAGGCTGGTCAGCGAGGCCAGTGAGCACTGCCGACGCCGCGGGTCGTGCCAGAGGCGCTGGCCCTCGAGGAAGCGGCGCAGGGTGTAGACCGGCAACTGATGGCTCACGCAGACCGCCTCGTGCCCGCGGGCCGCGTCGCGCGCCTTGTTGGCCGCGGCCAGCATGCGGTGCGCCAATTGGATGTAGGGCTCGCCCCAGGACGGGGTGAACGGATCGCGCATCTTGGGCCAGTGCCGCGGCTTGCTCAGCGCGCCGTCGCCGACGGAGACCTTGAGTCCCTCGAAGACGTTGTCGGCCTCGATGAGCTCGTCGTCGGTGACGATCGACAGACCGTGGGCGGACGCGATCGGTGTCGCGGTCTCCTGCGCACGCTGCAGCGGTGACGCGAACACCGCCGTGATGTCGTGGTCGGCGAGGGTGTCGGCGACCTTGCGGGCCTGCGCCCGCCCGTTCTCCGACAGACGGAAGCCGGGCAGTCGGCCGTAGAGGATCCCGTCGGGATTGTGCACCTCGCCGTGGCGCATCATGTGGACGATCGTGTTGGTCACCTGGTCTCCCCCGGGTCAGCTCTGTACGCAGATGCGGCGGCGCGGGCAGCGGCCGGCAGTGCATCGGCGATTCGTGAGAAAGCATCCTCGTCCAACGCCGCCGAGACAAACCAGGCCTCGAAGGCACTCGGGGGTGGGTAGACCCCCTGATCGAGCAACGCGTGGAAGAAGGGCGCGAAACGCCAGGTCTCGGTGGCTTTCACGCCCGCATAATCAACGATCGGCGCGGTCTGGTCGGTGAAGAAGACCGACAGCATGTTCCCGGCGCGCTGTACACGGTGGGCGATACCCGCGGTCGTCAGAGCGTCGGTGAGCAGCGCATCGAGACGATCAGCGTTGGCGTCGAGCGCGGCGTAGGCGGCGGCATCGGCGTGACGTAGCGTCGCGAGACCCGCGGCGACGGCGACGGGATTGCCGGACAGTGTGCCCGCCTGATAGACGGGGCCGGTCGGGGCGAGACGTTCCATGACGTCGGCGCGACCGCCGAAGGCCGCCGCCGGCAGCCCGCCACTCATCACCTTGCCGAAGGTGTACAGGTCCGCACCCACACCCTCGAGTCCGTACCAACCGGATGGGCTCACCCGGAAACCGGTCATGACCTCGTCGATGATGAACAGCGCGCCGTGCCGGCGGGTGAGTTCGCGCAGGCCGGCATTGAATCCGTCCCGCGGTGCGACGGCACCCATGTTGCCGGCCGCAGCCTCGGTGATGACCGCGGCGATGTCGTCGCCGAATTCCTCGAAGGTCTTCGCGACGGCCGCGAGGTCGTTGTACGGCAGGACGAGGGTGTCGTGGGCGGAGGCGCCGGTGACGCCCGGAGAGGTCGGGAGGCCCAGTGTTGCGACGCCGGAACCGGCGTCGGCGAGCAGGGCGTCGACGTGACCGTGGTAGCAGCCGGCGAACTTGATGATCTTGGAGCGGCCGGTGAATCCGCGGGCCAGGCGGATCGCCGACATGGTGGCCTCGGTGCCCGAGTTGACCAGCCGGACGAGTTCGACGGGGTCCACGCGGTCGATGATCTCCTCGGCGAGGGCGATCTCGGCCTCGGTGGGCGCGCCGAACGACAGACCGTCGACGGCTGCCTTCTGCACCGCCTCGACCACGGCCGGATGTGCATGTCCGAGGATCATCGGTCCCCAGGAACAGACGAGGTCGACGTAGTCGTTGCCGTCCGCGTCGATGAGGCGGTTGCCCTTGGCCGACGCGATGAAGCGGGGATCGCCGCCGACCGCGGAGAACGCGCGGACCGGGGAATTGACCCCTCCGGGAATCGCCTGTGCAGCGCGGCGGAACAGCGCCGCGGACGTCGGGGCGGCATCAGCGGAACGGGTCACGGGCTCCAGTGTTCCAAACGCCGTCGACGTGGCCAAAATCGTTCAGGCTGCTCTCAGGCTGCGACCTGCGGGTTCTGCCGCCGATTCAGCTGCAGCAAGAGAGTGATGTCACGTCAACTGTTGTCGCCGTCGCCCGCTCAGGCTGCTGTCGGATCGGCCTTCTTCCGGCGCCGGCGGCGCCTGCCGGTCGGCAGCTTCTTCAGATGTTCGCGTCGGCGGACCAGGTCACGCACGGTGTTCTCGGCCTGGTCCCAGTCGTTGACCACCCGCTGGTAACTCAAGCGCAAGGTCACGTACCCGAGACGTGCGGCCTCCTCATCGCGTCGTCGATCCTTCTCGCGCTGCTCGGGCGTCCGGTCGTGGAACTCTTTGCTGTCCACCTCGATGATCAGGCGAGTGCCTACCAACAGGTCGACACGTCCGACTCCCTTGATCTTCACCTGAGCGCGTACCTTGATCCCGGCGAGCTGTAGGCGAAGCCGAACCATCGTCTCCGTACCGGACTCGGCCTTCGAGTCGCACCGCGCGAGCAGGCGTCGGATTCGTCGCGGCGCAGATGCCATCAGCTGTTCGAGGTCACACATCTCGAGCAGTTCCTTGTGGAGTAGTGAATCGCAGATCACGACGATGCCTTCGTCGTCGAGACACTTCAGTGCGTGGCGGAACGCCGTCCGAACGTCGTCGACAGCCGACACCTCCGGCTCCGGAGCGCCGTAACACTTGCAGAAGCGTCTCCCCCGACCACCGCGATGAGCCGACTCGCGGCCACGCACATGAACCTTCTTCGTATGGACCGGGACCCACACCCCGTGGAGCTTGAGCGCGGAGAGGCAGCTCAGCACTCCGCCGGCCGTGACCGCCTCGAGGACAGTGGCATCCGCGGAGGTGAATGCGTACCAACCACGCCGGATCCTGCGTATCGTCTTGTCCGCCAGTCCCCGCCTGGCCTCGGCGAGCGTCACCCCTTGTGACGACATCTCGGCCCAGGACAGCACCCCGTACGGATTCTCGATCTCGAGCAAGGTCATGGCACAAAGGATGTCGCCTGAGCGAGGTGCACTACCGCCTGCCGACAACTCGGACGCAGATCTGTGGAGAGATTTCTGCCTGTGGACAGAACAAGCCATATACAGCTGCAGCCCTGGACGTCAGGGGCCACAATAGTTGTCGCCCGTGACCTCCAGGGCTGCTCTCGGATCGGGCTAGCGGCGGGCTAGCGGCGGGCTAGCGGAGCACCGCGGCGATCTGGTCGGCGATCGCCTGCTGGCCGAGCTCGTTGGGATGGACCGGCGCCGCGCCGTTCGCGCCGGTCTGCGGTTCGACCCAGCGCTGCCCGACCGGCGCGCACGCGTCATGGCCCTGCGACACCGACGACATGTCGACATAGGTGACACCGGTGACCTGGGCGGCCCGGCGGATCGCATCGTTCAGCTCGGCCTGCAGGTCGTGCAGGTACGGCACGTCGCCGGTCGCGACCCGCACCGTCGGATAGCAGCCGGTCCGCTCGGGCAGAATCCACGGATAACCGACGGCGACGACCCGGGCGTCCGGGGCCTTCGCCCGCACGGCCGAGAGTGCCCGTCGCAGAGCCGGATACGTGCGGTCACGGATGATGTCGACGTACTCGTCGCCGTATGCGTCCCGACAGGGGGATCCGGTCGGATCCGTCGCCGCGACATCCGAGCACGTGCCGATGGCCCGCGTGTACACGCTGCTGTCGTTGCCGCCGATCATGACCGTCACGACGTCGGTGTCGGCCGACACGGCATCGATCTGCGGTGGGACACCGTCGTATTGGGCGTCGAAGAAGTCGGAGGTGTCCGCGCCGCCGCAACTGACGTCATCGAGCCGGTAGGTCTCGCGGGCGGCGAGCACGTGCGCGAAGTTGCGCGATGACCGCATGCACAGGAAGTAGGAGTCCTCGACGAGCGGCTGCACGCCGACGGCGGCGCTGAAACTGTCCCCCAGGTTCGCGAGGGTTCTCGTGTCGTCGGGCCGGGCGGAACCCGACGTCGCGGAAGCCGATGTCGCCGAACCCGATTGATCCGAGGTCGAGGACGCACACCCGGCGGTCGCCATCACGACGGCCACGACCGCCGCGCACACCATGCGGACGGCCCTCATGCGCCGGCGCCCAACATCATCAGCAGCAGCTCGGCGCGCGTCCGGGCATCCGACAGATCCACCTCGAGCATGTCCTCGATTCGTTCGATCCGGTGCCGCAGGGTATGCCGGTGTACGCCTTGCGCGGCAGCGGCCACACCCCAGTTGCCGTTGGCCTCGAGGTAGGCGAGCAGGCTCTCCCGTAGGGCGGTGCCGTGGTCGGCATCGTGGTCGAGCACCGGCCGGAGCCGTTGGTCGAAGGCGTCGTTGAGCGCGCGGCGCACCGGGTCGATCGCCAGCAGTGACCGGCTGCCGTGCAGGTCGACCATCTGTCCGACGGCGGCCGACCGGCAGGCCAACCGGGCCTGCCGCACCGACTCGCCGACATCCCGTGCGAGGGTCACCGACCCGATGCCCCCCGACACCGGCGCGGTCGCATTCAACATGGTCAGCAGCCCGGCGGCGAGGTCGGTGCGGTCGTCACCGCGAAGCACCGCGATGACGTCGGGGCCGTCGCGGTGCACGAACACCGGACGCCAGCGATGTTCCAGTTCGTCGACGAGGCGCCTGCGGCCGTGGGTGGCGGCGTCGGCATCGGTGAAGGCGAACGCGACCGCGCGGACGCGTCCCGACGGATCGGCGGCCCGACCGAGGATCCGGCGCAGTCCGGGCCCGACCGTGCTCGAGCCGGCGGGGTCCATGGCCAGTGCGAGCACATCGTCGTGGACGTCGGCGACGTCGCGCGACACCTGACGCGGTGCGGCGTGCTCGATGGCGAGCAGGGAGATGGCGTGCCCGAGCAGCATGCGCTCGACGTCATCGAGCGCGATCGGTCCGACGACACCGAGATGCCCATAGGTGCGGCCGCCCGATCCGATCCGCGCGACCGTGATCGTCGCGGTGCCCGTGACACGGACGGCCCCGGCCGACGCCGGGTCGCGCATCACGAGGTCGCGGATCCGGTTGAGATCGGCGGTGGCGATGGTGCGGGGAGCCGTGGCGACCACGGCCAGACCGGTGTCGAGGAGGACCACATCATGACTCACCGCGTCGGCGAGTTCACGGACGAGAGCCGCCGATCCGCCCGACGCGGCGGCCCGGGTCATCCGCGGCTGCGCCTTGGTGGCCGACACGAGTCGAGCCGAACGCTGTGCGGCAATTTGGTCGAGCACCGTTCGCGTGATCGCCGAGAACGGGACCGGCAGCGGCACCTCGAACAGTGGCAGCCCGAGGTCGTCGGCGACCTCCGACATCTCCGGCGGCACCGCGTCGAACCCGAAACCGACGCCGAATCCGACCGCCGCGACACCGACCTCGTCGAGGTGGCGGAGGTAGTCGCGGCGCAGGTCGGGGTCGTCGGCGAGTCGCATGCCGGTGGTCAGCAGGACCTCCCCGCCGGACAGCCACTCGCCCGCGTTCACCAGCTCCGACGACACCGCACAGTCCAGCTGTCGGCCGAGGCCCGCGGCACCCCCGCGCAGGGCGAGCTCCAGCCGGCGCTGGGCCATCAACCACCGCACGGTCGTCACACCGCCACCCTACCCATCCATGGACATAGTGGAGCGATCTACGAAAGTGCTTGTACAGATTGGCAGGCCACGTCCGGGCGTCCGGAGGCGAACACTGGGGTCTGAACCGACAATCCACCACCGCACCATCGCGAGGGCCAGCACCATGTCCGACAGCACCATGTCCGTCTTGCAGAACTACATCAACGGCGAGTTCGTCTCATCCACCTCCACCGAGACCATCGACATCGTCAATCCGGTCGACGAATCCGTGGTCGCCGTGTCACCGGTCTCCACCGCCGCCGACGTCGACTCCGCCATGGCGGCGGCCGCCGGTGCGTTCCCCGCGTGGAGTCAGAGGGCCCCGTCGGAGCGCCAGAAGGCGTTGCTGAAGTTCGCCGACGCGATCGAGGCCGCATCGGACGAGCTGGTGGCGGCGCAGGCCCGCAACACCGGACAGCCCGAGGACCAGATCGCCGACGAGGAGGTCACCGTCGGCGCGGATCAGGTGCGCTTCTTCGCCGGCGCGGCACGCATGCTCGAGGGCAAGTCCGCGGGCGAGTACATGACCGGCCACACCTCGTTCGTCCGCCGCGAGCCGGTCGGTGTGATCGGGCAGGTGACCCCGTGGAACTACCCGCTGATGATGGCGATCTGGAAGATCGCCCCGGCCATCGCCGCCGGCAACACGGTGGTGCTCAAGCCGTCGGACACCACGCCGGAGTCGACGCTCGCGCTCGCCGCGGCGAGCAAGGACATCCTGCCGCCGGGTGTGCTCAACGTCGTTCTCGGCAACGGTGAGACCGGCGCCGCCGTCGTCGGGCATCCCACACCGCGGATGGTCTCGATCACCGGGTCGGTGCGGGCCGGCATCGCGGTGGCCGTATCGGCGGCACAGAACCTCAAGACCGCGCACCTCGAACTCGGCGGCAAGGCCCCGGCCGTGGTGTTCGCCGACGCCGACCTCGACAAGACCGTCGAACCGCTTGCGGCCGCGGCGTTCTTCAACGCCGGGCAGGACTGCACGGCCGTCACCCGTGTCCTCGTGCACGACTCCATCCACGACAGGGTCGTCGACCTGCTCGTCGAGGAGGCGGAGAAGGCGACCGTCCCACCGCTCAACAACGTCAACCACTTCGGCAAGGTGTCGTCGATCCTGGACAACATCCCGCCGCACGCGACCGTCGCCGCCGGCGGCAAACGCAAGGGCGACAAGGGCTTCTTCATCGAGCCGACCGTCATCACCGGTGTCCGCCAGGACGACAAGCTGGTGCAGGAGGAGACGTTCGGACCGGTCATCACGGTGCAGCCGTTCTCCGACGAGAAGCAGGCGATCGAGATGTCGAACGACGTCGCCTACGGCCTGGCGTCGAGTGTCTGGACCTCGGATCACTCGACCGCGATGCGGATGTCGGCCGCGCTCGACTTCGGGTGCGTCTGGATCAACTGCCACATCCCACTGGTCGCCGAGATGCCGCACGGCGGGTTCAAGCACTCCGGGCACGGAAAAGACCTGTCGCTGTATGGCATCGAGGACTACACCCGGGTCAAGCACGTCATGAGCAACATCGAGTAGCGAGTCCGATCGAAGTGAGGCGACGATGACCACCACCCACCGGCTACCGCAGAAGCGTCACCTGGTCACCGAGCTGCCCGGGCCGCGCTCGTCCGAGCTGACCGAACGCCGCAGATCCGCGGTCGCGGCCGGGTTGGGGTCGGCGGTACCCGTCTACGCCGTCGACGCCGACGGCGGGATCATCGTCGACGTCGACGGCAACTCGCTCATCGACCTCGGCTCGGGCATCGCGGTCACCACCGTCGGGGCGAGCAATCCGGCGGTCGCCGACGCTGTTGCCGAGCAGGCGCATCATTTCACCCACACGTGCTTCATGGTCACGCCGTACGAGGGGTACGTGGCCGTCGCGGAGAAACTCAACGAGCTCACGCCCGGCGATCACGAGAAGCGGTCGGCGCTGTTCAACTCGGGTGCCGAGGCCGTCGAGAACGCGGTGAAGATCGCGCGCCTGGCCACCGGACGTACCGCGGTCGTCGCATTCGACCACGCCTATCACGGACGCACCAACCTGACCATGGCGCTCACTGCGAAATCGATTCCGTACAAGCACAATTTCGGTCCGTTCGCCCCTGAGGTCTACCGGATGCCGATGAGTTATCCGTACCGTGATCCCCTCGGCACCGACGGTGTGGCCGCAGCGCAGCGGGCGATCGGCATGATCGACAAGCAGCTGTCGGCCGACAGCGTCGCGGCGGTGATCGTCGAGCCCATCCAGGGTGAGGGCGGATTCGTCGTCCCCGCACCGGGTTTCCTGCCCACCATGGCGCAGTGGTGCCGCGAGAACGGCGTCGTGTTCGTCGCCGACGAGGTACAGAGCGGGTTCTGCCGAACGGGCGACTGGTTCGCCTGCGACCATGAGGGCGTCATCCCCGATCTGGTCACGATGGCCAAGGGCATCGCGGGTGGGATGCCGCTGGCCGCGGTCACCGGCCATGCCGACCTCATGGATGCGGTTCATCCGGGTGGTCTGGGCGGTACCTACGGCGGGAACCCGGTGGCCTGCGCCGCGGCGCTCGCCGCGATCGAGGCGATGCAGACGCTCGATCTCGCCGGCCGCGCTCGCGAGATCGGCGAGATCGTCACGGCCTCGCTGTCGTCGACGGCGGAGTCGCTGGCGGCATCCGGACGTGACGTGATCGGCGAGATCCGCGGCCGCGGGGCGATGATCGCCGTCGAACTGGTGAAGCCCGGCACCACCGAACCCGACCCCGAGCTGGCCAAGGCCGCTGCCGCCCATACGATCTCCCAGGGGGTCGTCGTGCTGACCTGCGGCACCTACGGCAACATCCTGCGCCTGCTGCCGCCGCTGGTCATCGGCGACGACCTGCTCCGGGAGGCGCTCGCCATCCTGGGTGAAGCGCTCGCCGCCGGCTGACGCCCACGCCAGACGGCCACCCGCCACCCTTGCCCGACCAGTCCTGCCCGCCCGCACACCCGTCGACCTCCCGCCCGCCAACCCGTGAGGAGTTCCACCGATGACCGACACCGCGATCGCAGCCACAGATTTCGCGCATCCCCTCGACCCACTCGGTACCGACGAGTTCCGGGCGGTCACCGCGATCCTGGCCCGGGAGCACGGCGTCGGCGACGGCTGGCGCATTGCGTCGATCGAACTGGCGGAACCGGGCAAGGTCGAACTGGCCGCGTACGCCGCGGACGGGACGGCCCCGGCACGACGGGCGATCGTGATCTGCCTCGACTCCGGCGAGAACGCCACCTACAAGTCGTTCGTGTCGCTGTCCGACGACCGGGTCGAGACGTTCGACCACATCCCGGGTGCGCAGGCGAACTTCACCGTCGACGAGTTCGAGGAGTGCGACCGCGTCCTGCGGGCCCACCCGGATGTGCAGGCGGCGTTGGCCGCACGCGGGATCACCGACCTGGACAAGGTCTTCATGGACACCTGGACCTACGGCGGGGCCGTCATCCCGAAGCAGTTCGAGGGTCGTCGGCTGGGATGGTCGGACACCTGGGTGAAGAATGCGGACGGCTCCAACCCCTACGCGAACCCGGTGGCCGGACTGCATTGCGTGATCGATGTCAACACGATGGAGTTGCTGCGGATCGAGGACAGCGGCGGATTCGAGCAGCCCGAGGTGATGGGCGAGTACGTGCCGCGGCACATCCCGCAGCGCATCCGCGACGAGTTCCGTCGGCCTCCGCTGAAGCCACTGGAGATCACCCAGCCCGAGGGGCCGTCGTTCACACTCGAGGGCAACAAGCTGACCTGGCAGAACTGGTCGGTGCGGGTGGGCTTCAACTATCGAGAGGGCATGACACTGCATGCCATCACCTACACCGATGCCGGACGCGAACGTAGTGTCGCCCACCGGCTCTCGTTCGCCGAGATGGTCGTCCCCTACCGTGATCACTGCGAGGACCACTACCGCCGTACGGCGTTCGACATCGGCGAGTGGGGGCTGGGTTTCATGACCACCTCACTGGAACTCGGCTGTGACTGCCTCGGCGAGATCCGCTACCTCGATGCGGTCCTGCACGACAGTGCGGGCGAACCGTTCACCATCACCAACGCCATCTGCATCCACGAGGAGGACAACGCCGTCCTGTGGAAGCACGTCGACCACGACGCAGGTGCCGAGGTACGACGGATGCGCCGTCTCACGGTGAGTTCCCATGTCACCGTGGCCAACTACGAGTACCTCGTGTACTGGCGGTTCTACCAGGACGGCAACATCGAATGCGAGGTGCGCGCCACCGGCATCATGGTCACCACCCCGATGCCGCCGGGCGTGACGTCGAATCCGCACGGCACCACCATCGACAACCGCACGTACGCACCGTTCCACCAGCACTTCCTGGTGGCGCGCCTCGACCTCGACATCGACGGCACCGACAACACCGTGTTCGCATCGGAGACGATCGCCGAGCCGATGGGTCCGGGCAATCCGCTGGGATTGTCACTGGTGCAACAGAACACCGAGCTGCACACCGAGTCCGAGGGCAGACAGGACCCGGATTTCGCGACGCAACGCACGTGGAAGGTCGCGAACACCAACGTGACCACCGCACTCGGCCATCACCCCGCCTACAAACTGGTGCCGACCGGCGCGTTTCCCGCGATGTTCGATCCCGCCTCACCGATCTTCCGGCGCGCCACGGTCATCGGGCACACCCTGTGGGTCACCCCGAACAACGCCGACGAGCGCTGGCCGGCAGGCGAGTTCGTCAACCAGTCCGATCACGACACCGGCCTCGGTGAGTGGACCAAGGCCGACCGGTCCATCTCGAACACCGACGTCGTGCTCTGGTACACCTTCGGCATCCATCACATCACCCGCCCGGAGGACTGGCCGGTGATGCCCGTGGACACGGTCTCCTTCTGGCTCAAGCCCTTCGGGTTCTTCGATCGCAACCCGGCGCTCGACGTCGAACCCTCCCCCGGCGCACACGGCTGTCATCACGACTGACGCCGCGCCGTCCACACCCACACCCGAAACACGAAAAGGTGAGAACCCGCATGACCACGCAGGAGAAGCTCGACCCCCAGACCGTCCTCGACCGCGTCCCGACCGGGCTGTGGATCGACGGCGAATCCGTTCCGGCTGAGTCCGGGGCCACGTTCGAGGTCCTCGATCCGGCGACCGAAGAACCGCTGGTGTCGGTGGCCGACGCCGGCGTCGAAGACGCCCAGCGCGCGTTGGACAAGGCGGTCGCCGTCGCCGAGGACTGGGCCGCGACGGCACCCCGCGAGCGCGGTGAGATCCTGCGCGGTGCTTTCGAACTGCTGACCGATCGCGCCGACGACCTCGCGCTCCTGATGACCCTCGAACTCGGTCGCGCCCTGCCCGACAGCATGGCCGAGACGAAATACGGAACCGAGTTCCTGCGCTGGTTCTCCGAGGAGGCGGTCCGGATCAGCGGCCGGTTCACGCATGCCCCCGCCGGCACCGGGCGGGTGCTGGTGTCGCATGCACCGGTGGGTCCATGTCTGGCCATCACACCGTGGAACTTCCCGCTCGCCATGGGAACCCGCAAGATCGGCCCGGCACTGGCCGCGGGCAACGTGATGCTGGTCAAGCCGGCGCACGAGACGCCGCTGACGATGCTCGCCCTCGCCGAGATCTTCGCCGAGGCGGGACTGCCGGCAGGCGTGCTGACGGTGTTGCCGACGACGGCGTCCGGCGAGGTGTCGACGGCGATCATCACCGATGACCGCATCCGGAAGATCAGCTTCACCGGCTCGACCCCGGTGGGACGAACCCTGATGGGCCAGGCCGCCGAACGCGTCCAGCGGACGTCGATGGAACTCGGCGGCAACGCCCCGTTCCTGGTGTTCGACGACGCCGACGTCGACGCCGCCGTCGAGGGTGCCTTCGCCGCGAAGATGCGCAACGGCGGTGAGGCGTGCACCGCCGCGAACCGCTTCCTCGTGCAGTCCGGTGTCGCCGAGGAGTTCACCACCAAGCTGACCGAGAAGATGTCGGCGGTCCGGCTCGGGGCCGGCCATGAGTCCGGCGTCACCCTGGGGCCGCTGGTCAGTGCCAAGCAGCGCGACAAAGTCGCCGAACTCGTCGACAGCGCCATCGCCGACGGAGCGCGGGTCCGCCTGGGCGGCAAGGTTCCCGAGGGCAAGGGCTACTTCTATCCGGCGACGGTGTTGGATCAGGTCGATCCGTACGCGGCGATCACCCGTGAGGAGATCTTCGGGCCGGTCGCGGTGATCAGCACCTTCGACTCGGAGGCCGACGCGATCAAGGCCGCGAACTCCACCGAGTACGGTCTCGCGTCGTACTTCTTCAGCAAGGATCTCGACCGCTGCATGCGCGTCGCGTCCGGGCTCGACTCCGGCATGGTCGGCGTCAACCGGGGCGTGATCTCCGACGTCGCAGCGCCGTTCGGTGGCGTCAAACAGTCCGGCATCGGCCGCGAAGGCGGCAGCGAGGGCATCGACGAGTACCTGTCGATCAAGTACGTGGCGCTGACCTGAGGGCGCGGCGGGACCCTTCGTGACGGACCTCCGCAGGCTCCGGTCCTCCTCAGGGATCACAACAGACAGATCACCCGACCCCTGAGGAGCGAGCGTGCGAGCGTCTCGAAGGGGCGACTCCGACATTCGGGACGGTCGTACCTGAACGCAACCTGAGCATGTCGGCCCCGAGACCGGCGACGGCGCAATTCATTCCGTACACTCGCCCCCATGCGTATTCGGGTTGCAGCACTGGTGATCGCGCTCCTGACCGCACTGAGTGTGGCGGTCGCGGCGCCGGCACGCGCCGACACGGGAAGCCTGGGCGCCGGCAGCGCCGACCTGCTGTCGCCGAACAGCTTGTTCCTGTGGCAGAGCCCGCCGCAGCGCTACATCGTCGTGCTGGGCGCCAAGATGGGGACGTTCGGTCAGACGCCACAGATCCTCCAGCGCCGCCTCGACGTCGGTGCACACCTGGCGAAGACCCACCCCTTCAACCGCATGATCGTGTCCGGCGGCAACACCTGGTGGCTGCCGGTGTCGGAGGCGCAGTTCATGAATGTCGGTCTGATCCGGCGCGGTGTGCCGATGTGGCAGATGGTCAACGAGGGTGCCTCGACCAACACCGTGCAGAACGCGAGCAACACCGTCGCGATGCTGAAGGCGATGGGCGCGAGCGGTGCGCTGATCGTCACCAACGGCTTCCACATGCCGCGGGCGATGAAGGACTTCCGTGACGCGGCCGGCAAACAGCACGCCCGTCTCACCTTCCAGGCGGCGTACGCCTGATCGCCAACCGGGTTCGGCGCTCACCGTGCGCGGGAGTTCGTCAGCGCAGCAGCGCGCGGCTCATGACGACACGCTGGATCTGATTGGTGCCCTCGTAGATCTGGGTGATCTTGGCGTCACGCATCATCCGCTCGACCGGGAAGTCGCGGGTGTAGCCGGCGCCACCGAACAGCTGCACGGCGTCGGTGGTGACCTCCATCGCGACGTCGGAGGCGAAACACTTCGACGCGGCAGAGATGAACCCGAGGTTCTTCTCGCCCCGCTCGGCGCGGGCGGCCGAGGTGTAGACCATCAACCGGGCGGCCTCCACCTTCATCGCCATGTCGGCGATCATGAACTCGACGCCCTGGAACTTGCTGATCGACTGGCCGAACTGCTTGCGGTCCTTGACGTATTCGATCGCCTTGTCGAGCGCACCCTGCGCGATGCCGACGGCCTGCGCGCCGATCGTCGGACGGGTGTGGTCGAGGGTCTGCAGTGCGGTCTTGAAGCCGGTGCCCTCGTCCCCGACGATGCGGTCCTCGGGGATGGTGCAGTCCTCGAAATAGAGTTCGGCGGTGGGCGAGCCCTTGATGCCGAGCTTCTTCTCCAGCGGTCCGACGGTGAAGCCCGGATCGTCCTTGTGGACCATGAACGACGAGATGCCGTTGGCGCCCTTCTCCGGATCGGTGACGGCCATGACGGTGTACCAGGACGACTTACCGCCGTTGGTGATCCAGCACTTGGAGCCGTTGATCACCCAGTTGCTGCCGTCCTTGCGGGCGCGGGTCTTCATCGACCCGGCGTCGGAGCCCGCCTCGCGCTCGGACAGCGCGTACGACGCCATGGCCTCACCGGAGGCGATCGAGGGCAGCACCTGCTTCTTGAGGTCGTCGGATCCGTTGAGAATCAGCCCCATGGTGCCGAGCTTGTTGACTGCCGGGATCAGCGACGACGACGCGCACACTCGTGCCACCTCTTCGATCACGATGCACGCGGCCACCGAGTCGGCACCCTGACCATCGTACTCCTCGGGCACGTGGATGGCGTTGAAGCCCGACGCCACGAGGGCATCGAGTGCCTCCTGCGGGAACCGGGAGTTCTCGTCGACGTCGGCGGCGTGCGGCTCGATCTCCTTCTCGGAGAGAGCGCGGATCGCCTCGCGCAGCGCGACGTGCTCCTCGGGCAGCTCGAAAACGGGGAAGTCGGGATTGCCGAACGCCATGATCACTCCTTACGACTCAGCGGCCACACTCTCCGATAAGCGCGGCACCGAGTGCCAATGTCCAGTTCCAATGTAGTGCACCACGGCACTCAGTGCCATGTCAATCTCCGCGTCTGTCACTCTCATTGTCCGCGATCGTCGCGGTCACCGCGTAGTTGTTCACCGACCTGTCGCATGATCTCCGCCGGCGGCGTCCCGGCGGGATAGGTCACGACCGATACGACCGTCCCGGTGGCGGGGACCTCGCGGTCCGAAGCGTCCGGACGCTTGCTGCCCGGGTCGTCGGCCCAGGCATCGAACGCGATGCGGGTGCGGTCGAGTTCGGTGCGCAGACGCTCGAGTGTGGCGTCGTCGTCGCCGCGGATCATCGCGCGCAGCAGATAGTTGTGTGCACCGGTCACGGCGGCCGCGTAGCCGACGATCCGTACCGGCGATTCCCCGGGCAGCCGCGTGCGGAGGAAGTCCTCGAAGAGCCGCTGGTATCGATAGGTGGTGACGAGTTCACGATCGCGCAGGGCCGGGACCCCCTGCACGATGCGGAATCGGCGGACGGCCATCTCCCGGGCGGCACGGAAGTGGCCGAAGACGAGTTCGGCGGCCGAACAGACCGCGATCCACGGGTCTCCCCCGGCGCCGTCGAGATGGGCGACGACCTGATCCAGGAGCGATTCGTGATCGGCGAAGATCACATCCTCCTTGGCCCCGAACTGCCGGAAGAAGGTGCGGCGTGAGATCCCGGCGGCCGCTGCGATCTGCTCGACGGTGGTCGACTCGTAGCCCTGCTCGGCGAACAGCCTGATCGACTCGGCGACGACGTGCACGCGGAAATCCGTGGGCCGCCCGGCGTCGGTCGGGTCGCCGGCGTCCGTTGCTGGATCGGTGTCGGCATTCGCGCGGTCGTTCGACGTGGTGATCGCGGAGGGGCGGCCGTCGGACATGGGGCAAGTATGGCGCACGGCGTCCGGACGGCAGCTCGGTCGCCCATTGATCCGGCCGTGACCATACCGTCGCGAACGTGTAGCGGGTGCCACAATCCGACCTACTGGCGGGTAGTTCGTACGTAACGTGGAGGCATGGCAACTCCCATCGAGAGTCCGCAAACACCCACGCCCGAGACGCGCGTGACCGACGATCCCGAGGTCGTCGCCCCGCCCGCACCGACCGACGACCTGTCCGACGATGAGCGCGCCCTGCTCGTCGACAACCTCCGTTACGTACTGGACGGACGCTGGCGCGGCACCCGCGACATGGTGCGCGAGAACGCCAACCGCGCCGACCTGCTGCCGGACCCGTCGAGGACGCTCGACGAAGCGCGGGCCCGCATGCTCGAGGAGATGCGCGAGTTGGCGCAGAACGGTTTCGCCTCAGCGGGTTTCGCGTCCGATCACGGCGGCACCGGGGACGTCGGGGCGTCGATCACGGCGATTGAGATGCTCGGCTACGCCGACCTCTCGCTGATGGTGAAGTCGGGCGTCCAGTGGGGACTGTTCGGCGGCGCAGTCGAGAACCTGGGCACCGCCCGCCACCACGACCGCTACGTCTCCGACATCATCAGTCTCGATCTGCTCGGCTCCTTCGCGATGACCGAGACCGGTCACGGGTCGAATGTCCAGGCCCTCGAGACGACGGCCACCTACGACCCCGAGACCCGCGAGTTCGTGGTGCACTCGCCGTCGCCGGCGGCGCGCAAGGACTACATCGGCGGCGCGGCCCAGCACGCGCGGGTGGCGGCCGTGTTCGCGCAGCTGATCACCGCGGGTCCCGACGAGGAGCCGTCGAGTCGCGGCGTGCACTGCTTCGTCGTGCCGATCCGCGACGAGGACGGCAACGACCTGCCCGGCGTCACCACCAGCGACTGCGGCTACAAGGGCGGGCTCGCCGGCGTCGACAACGGGCGCATCATGTTCGACAACGTGCGCATCCCGGCCGAGAACCTCCTCAACCGCTACGCCGACGTCGAGGCCGACGGCACCTACTCGTCACCGATCGAGAACCCGAACCGCCGATTCTTCACCATGCTCGGCACGCTGATCCGCGGTCGGGTCAGCGTTGCGGCCACCGCGGGCGCGGCGGGGCGCAAGGCGCTGACGCTGGCCACTCGATACGGGTTGGTGCGCAAACAGTTCGAAGCGCCGGACGCCGACAACGAGATCACCATCATGGATTACCTGGGCCACCAGCGGAAGTTGTTGCCGCTGATCGCGAAGTCGTATGCGATCGCGTGCGCCCAGAACGAACTGACCGAGGAACTGCACGAGGTGCAGTCGACGTCGCCCGACGACTCCGACGCCGGACGTCAACGCGAATTGGAAAGTGCGGCAGCAGGTCTGAAGGCGTATGCGACGTGGCACGCCTCGCACGCGATCAACATCAGCCGCGAAGCCTGCGGCGGCGCAGGGTATCTCGACGAGAACCAGATCTCGATCATGCGCGGCGACATCGACGTCTTCACGACGTTCGAGGGCGACAACACCGTCCTCACCCAGCTCGTCGCCAAGGAGTTGCTGTCGGCGTACGCCGAGGACGTCCGCGGGCTGTCGGCGGGCGGTTGGGTGAAGTTCATCGCCGGGATGGCCCGCGATGTGGTCGTCGAGAAGACCGCGGTGCGTCAGGTCGTGCAGACCTTGCTGGAGGGCTCCGACGAGGACACCGAGAAGTCGAACCTGACCAACCGCGGCACGCAGCTCCGGCTCTTCCGCAATCGTGAGGATCATCTGGTCCGCACCTGCGCGCAGCGGCTGCGTCGCGCGACCGACGACGAGAACGATCCGTTCGAGGTGTTCAACAACGCTCAGGATCATCTGCTGAAGGTCGGGCAGGCGCGCACCGAACGCATCGTGCTGGAGGCGTTCGTGCAGGCGATCAACGACTGCGACTCGCGATCGGCGGCGGAGCTGCTCGGCAAGGTGTGCGATCTGTTCGTCTACTCGGCACTCGAGGACGACCTGTCGTGGTTCCTCATGCACCGACAGGTGTCCGTGGAGCGGGCGAAGGCGATCCGACGCGGCGTCAACGAACTGTGCCTGGAGCTCCGGCCGCACGTGCACAGTCTCGTCGACGCTTTCGGCATCCCGGAGGAACTGCTCGCGGCCCCGATGATCCAGAACGGGTGATCGGGCGCGCATAGAGGCGCTGAGCCGCCCGCGCGGCAAATCCACATGGGGAACTTACATTCACGGGGAGATCCCCCATGTGAATGGCCAGTTCCCCATGTGGTTGCGGTTCGGGGGGCGCGGAGTCTAGGCGGCGATCCCGAGTCGCTCGAGCCACTCGCGAACCATCGGCACGACACGGTTGCGACGCAGATCCTCCCAGACCCATCGGATCACCATGATTCCGAGGCGACGGAGCGCATCCTCGCGTTCCTTCTCACGCCGCATCACGTCGAACGGCGTCTCTCCGGGACGGAGATGTTTCTGGTACTTGGCCATTCCGTCGAACTCGGCGACGAGTTTGCCGATCCAGTCGTAGTCGGTGCGGGCGATGAGTGTGCCTCGAGCGTCCCGGAACTCGTGCTGCAGCCGCGGGATCGGCAGGCCGGCGCAGATGATCTGCGCCCTGCCCCACGATTCGCCGGCGTTCTCGGAACCGGCGTCGGCGTGAGCAAGCGCCCGACGGGCCTGCGCGACACCGCGCTTGTGTCCGTCGAGGTACTCGCCGATGACGTCGCGGTCCGCACCTCTCCGTAGCGCCGAGTCCATGACCGCGAGCGCCGGGGCGAAGCCACCGCTGCACGCGATGTCGGCGGCCGTGCGCTCGATCGACGTCACCGGGATGCCGTCGATGACGGTGAGGTCTGCGTCGTCGAGGGTTCCCGAGTGGATGTGCCGACGCGACTCGAGACGCGCCCCCGTGGTGTATCCGGTACTGATGTGCACCCGCTCGAGATCAGGGTCGAGCATCGACAGGTCATGCATGGTCCCGGCGGTGTGGTGGCTGAGTGCGAAGTCGCCCGGGCTGAGCGTCACGGCGGCGATCGCGGTGAGTTTGTGCAGTTCCTCGGGTGTGCGGGTGAGCGTGGGTACGTAGGCGCCGGGCCAGATCCGGGCCAGGGTGTCGTCGTCGACGGCCCGCGCCAGTTGTTTGTCGGTGTATCCCTGGTCGATCGCGGTGTGCCGGTAGATGATGCCGTGGGAATCGGCTCCGAAAGGTGTCATGGAACTTAGACGCACGGTGCGTCCGATCGGCTCCCGTCGTGGCCAACCACATGGGGAACTGTCCATCCACACGGGGAACAACCCCCGTCGTTGTCAGTCCCCCGTGTGGTTGTGGCCGCGCGGGGGCAAACCCATCCGCACGGCCTGATGCGCCTCGGACAATTCGGTACGGAACCGTTCGACGTCGCGTGCCCAGGCCTGGGCGAGCGCGCCGTCGGCGAGCTCGACGCCGATCCCCTTGCGCCGTCGGGGAACGGCGGGGAGTTCGCCCAGGGCGCGGGCACTCTCCCACGTCTGCGGTTCGGGGCCGTTGCTGGCCGGGAGGATCTTCGTGATGTCCGACAACGGGATCGTGCGGGTGCCCTGCCGGAGCGTGGTCTCGGTGAGGCGGACACTCACGTGGGTCCGCGCAGCGTAGACCTGGACGAGCGAGAAGCCGATCAGGATGACCGCGAAGATGATGAGCACGGGCCAATGCACCTGGCCCGGTCCGGCGATCTCCATCGCAAGGACCGCGCCGATCAGCACCGGTCCGATCGCGACCACCCACCAGCTGCCGCCGGGTTCGTAGAACAGCAGTTCGCCTTCGTCGACGGGTTCGGGCGGGATGTCGTCGTCCGGGTCGGCGGCGGACTCATCATCAGCGGAGTCGGCGGCGGACTCGTCGGCGGCGGGGGTGTAGTCGGCGGGGGTGTAGTCGGCGGGGGTGTAGTCGGCGGGGTCGACATCGATGGCCGACTCGGCGCCGGCCGCCTCAGCGGTACCGTCGGGCACGACATCCGCCGTGCCGTCGTCGTTGCCGTCGTCGGTCCTTCTCGGTTCGTTCACCTCGGCGCGGCTCACTTCTTCTTGCTGGGCTTCTTCGGCGTGTCCGGTGCGTACCACGTGTCGGCTTCGGGACGGTAGGCCATCATCGAGCCGAACAGTCCGACTATCGCTGCCAGCAACGCGAAGGCCAGGATCGGCAGCCCGAAGCTGACCACGAGAAGCAGGATGACCACCACGAGCGTCAGGGCGGCCAGCGACGAACGCCACCGGACGTCGCCGACGAAGGCCTTGCTGCCGAGCAGGATGTACGCGACACCGATGATGCCGACGATCACGCCGACCCCGATGGGCAGCAACGTCGGTCCCGAACTGACGATCCCGATCACGATGAACAGGACGCCGAGCGCGGCGAGCAAACCGCCGGACACCGTCCAGCATCGGTAGGCCCAGACGACCTGTTTCGGCCGTTGAGCTGGATCAGGACTCACCACGGTTGTCGTTTCCTTCGTTCGACGGCGGCCGGTCGCCGGATGACTGGGCAGGATTGTGCGGGTACGGATGGTGTGATGGATTGCTGTGCTGCGGAGGGTTGGGCTGCGGCGCATTGTGTTGTGGAGGATTGTGTTGTGGAGGATTGTGTTGTCCGCCACCATACGTCCACGGGGGCGTCTGGCCCTGCTGATGGCCGGGACCGCCCGGCCACGCCGACGCTCCCGGGCCGGCGCCGGGCGGAGGGTACTGCGGGCGTCGACGATGAGCGGTCATGTCGCGGCAATACTGCTCGGACTCGCGTCGGAGGAGGAGCACCGAGCCGCCGAGCGCGGCGACACCGCTGATGATCATCGGGATCATCACCCATTGCGGCTCGATGTCACCGAACAGGGTGAAGACCACGTTGACAGTGATGAACACCCCCATCGCGGCGACGATGATCCGTGCCCAGTTGTAGCCGGAGCGTGTCATCAGGACAAGGAAGGTCGACACCGCCGTCAGGGCGACCCCGAAGATGGCGAGGACGACGATGAGAGTGCCGCTCGAGTTGAGCATCTCGACCTGCTCGGCCGGGGTGTCCGCGGGGAGTGTGCGGATCTGCCGATCCCAGGCGTCACGCAACCACGGGTACTGGCCGATAAAGGCGACGAGCTGACCGAGGATCACCACCGCCCACAGTTCGGTCGCGATGGAGATGGCGTCGGGCCGCTCGGGGCGGGTGCCCGGGTCCGTCGGCGCCGGATGGATCGGTGCGGTCATGGGTCCCAGGGTAGTGAATGGGGTTCCGACTGTGTTCGGCGCTCGATCAGCGGAGGTCGGCCCGCATCAGGGTCACCAGAGAGAGGAGTCGAGTGGATTATCCACTCATCGGGCCGCTGTGGTGACTCTCATGTTGACCGTTCAGGCCTACGTCAACCGGCCGGCCACTTCTGTTGCCCAGTACGTGAGGATGATGGATGCGCCCGCGCGTTTGATGGAGGTGAGCGATTCCAGGATGGCGGCGTCGCGATCGATCCACCCGCGTTCGGCGGCCGCGGTGATCATCGAGTACTCGCCGCTGATCTGATAGGCGGCAACCGGGACGTCGGCGATCTCGGCGGCATCGCGAACGATGTCGAGATAGCTCATCGCCGGTTTGACCATCACGAGGTCGGCGCCCTCCTCGAGGTCGAGGCGGATCTCGCGCAGGGCCTCGATCCGGTTGGCGGCGTCCTGCTGGTATGTGCGCCGGTCACCTTGCAGTGACGAGCCGACCGCCTCGCGGAACGGTCCGTAGAACGCGGAGGCGTACTTGGCGGCGTAGGCGAGGATCCCAGTGTCGGTCAGTCCCAGCTCGTCGAGTCCGGCACGGATCGCGGCGACCTGTCCGTCCATCATCCCGCTCGGTCCGAGCAGGTGCGCACCGGCCTGCGCCTGTGCGATCGACATCGAGACGTACCGGTCGAGAGTGGCGTCGTTGTCGATGCGGCCGCGGTCGTCGAGCACACCGCAGTGGCCGTGATCGGTGAACTCGTCGAGGCAGGTGTCGGCCATCAGGACGGTACTGTCGCCGAGGTCGTCGGCGAGGGCTCGCAACGCGCGGTTGAGGATGCCGTCGTCGGCGTCGGCGCCGGAACCGACAGCATCCTTGTCCGCCGCAGCCGGCACACCGAACAGCATCAGTCCGCCGACGCCGGCGCGGACCGCCTCGTCGGCAGCCTTACGCAGCGAGTCGAGGGTGTGCTGGACGACGCCGGGCATCGACGAGATGTCGCGCGGGGCATCGAGGCCATCGGCGACGAACATCGGCAACACCAGGTCCGACGGCGCGAGCGTCGTCTCGGCGACGAGGCGCCGCATCGCCGGTGTGGTGCGTAGTCGGCGGGGACGGATCACCGGTGCCATGTGCGCTTCCTCCTCGTGTTGCCCTTCGTGACACTCGCAAGCCCGCTCCTCAGGGACCGGATGGTTCGGCGACGTCAGGACCGCGAGCGACGCGACTTCTTGCGCGGCGGGGGCAGGGCGCCCTCGGCCCGCAGGCGTGCGGCGTGTTCGGCGAGCGCGTCGACCAGCTCGGTCACCGACGCGTTCTCCGGCTGCACGTCCACCCGCAGACCGAATTCCGTTGCGGTTTCGGCGGTCTTCGGGCCGATGCACGCAACGATGGTGCGCGCGTGCGGCTTTCCAGCGATGCCGACCAGGTTGCGGACCGTCGAACTCGAGGTGAAGCAGACCGCGTCGAAGCCGCCGGTCTTGATCATCTCGCGCGTCTCGGCGGGCGGCGGTGCCGCCCGGACGGTGCGGTAGGCGGTGACGTCGTCGATCTCCCAGCCACGCTCACGCAGGCCCTCGGACAGGGTCTCGGTGGCGATGTCGGCGCGCGGCAACAGGATTCGGTTGACCGGATCGAACACGTCGTCGTACGGCGGGAAGTCGTCGAGGAGTCCGAGTGAACTCTGCTCTCCCGACGGCACGAGTTCGGGCTGAATGCCGAAGGTGCGCACCTTCTCCGCGGTGGCCTCACCGACGCAGGCGATCTTCACGCCGGAGAACGCGCGGGCGTCGAGACCGAACTCGGCGAACTTCTCCCACACGGCACGCACCGCGTTGGTCGAGGTGAACACCACCCACTGGTAGCGTCCGTCGACCAATCCCTTGACGGCCCTTTCCATCTGGGCAGGACTGCGCGGGGGTTCGACGGCGATCGTCGGCACCTCCTTGGGGATCGCGCCGTGCGACCGGAGCCGATCGCTCATGTCGCCGGCCTGGTCCTTGGTGCGCGGCACCAGCACGGTCCAGCCGTAGAGGGCGCGCGACTCCCACCAGGAGAGCTTGCCGCGGTGTCCGACGACCTTGCCGATGGTCAGGATCAGCGGGCCGACGAGCGCGTTGCCCTGCTCGTTGAGCGTCGCGAGGGTGGCCTCGATGGTGCGCTGGGCGCAGGTGGTGCCGTTGACGGTGATCGCGACCGGGGTCTGCGCGGCCATGCCGTGTTCGGTCAGCGCGCTCGCGGTCTCGGCGAGGTGTCCGGCGGTGGCGTGCAGCACCAGCGGACCGGGCGCTGCGGCCAGGGCGGCCCAGTCGACACCCTCGGCGCGGACATCGGCCTCGGTGTGTGTGGAGCCGAGCGGCATCCCGGCGTAGCTCGGCACGACGGAGGCCGACGGCAGCCCGGGCAGGACCTCGAACTGGACCGATGACCGCGCGACGGCGTTGACCTCGGCGAGGACCGAGTCGGTGGTGAGGGGATCACCGGAGACGACACGAACGACGTCGTCGCCGGCCTTGGCCGCGGCGACGAGGGTCTTGGCGACCTCGGCCGGATCGCCCAGAGCCGGGTGGACCACGGAGGCTTCGTGCGCCTCGGCGGCGTCGCCGACGGGCTGTGTCGGCTCGGCGGAATCGGCCGAGTCCGCGCCGGCAGCGGCCTGGGCGGCCTCTTTGGCGGCGGTCTTGGTGTTCTTCGACGACCTCGACGTCTCCTCGGCGTCGTCGATGTGGGCAAAGCCGATCATGGCCACCACACCGGCGGGGACGTCAGGGTCGATGTAGGCGGTGGTCGCCTTCTCGATGACGTTGCGGGCGCGCACAGTCAGCAGTTCGGGATCGCCTGGTCCCGACCCGACGAACAGGATCCGCCCCGGATTGACCTTTTTCGTACGGCTCATGAGTTCGCACTCTCCTGCCCCTGTCGGAGCTGCAGTTCCTTCTGCTACCGGAGTTGCGAGACGGTGCGTGACCCCGAGGTCGCGACCCGCTCACCTCGGGCGCACAGGGCGCCGCTAGGCTTGCGAACCGCGGCCGACGAGCTCGGCCGCTCCCAGCTCCAGCAGTTCGGCGGCGAGATCCTTGCCGAGCTGGGCCGCGCGATCCACGGGACCCACCACCGAGGCCCGGATCACGTCCGATCCGTCCTCGGCCGCCACCGCCGCGCGAAGCGACAGTTCGGCGAAGATGCGCCCGTCGTCGTCGATCGACTCGACCACCTCGGCAATCGCCCCGATCGGTGCGGTACACCCGGCCTCCAGGGCCGCGAGCACCGCACGCTCGGCATCGATCGCCGCACGTGTGGACGCGTCGTCCAACTCGGCGAGTATTCTCACCAGTTCGGCATCGTCGGAGCGGCACTCCACGGCCAAGGCGCCCTGTGCCGGTGCCGGTAACAGCACCACCGGGTCGAAGGCCTCGGTGACCTCATCGGCTCTGCCGATCCGTACCAGACCTGCCCGGGCGACCACGACTGCGTCGAGTTCACCGCCGGCGACTTTGCCCAACCGAGAATCAAGGTTGCCTCGTAGGGGGCGGATTTCCAAACCGAGACCCAATGCTCTAAGCTGTGCCGCCCGACGCGGGGCCGAGGTGCCGACCGTGGACCCCGGAGGGAGCTCGCCGAGGACCATGCCATCCCTGCTGACCAGGGCATCCCTCGGGTCTTCGCGAGGCGGGACGGCGGGGATGACGAGTCCGGGTTCGGGTGCTGTCGGCAGATCCTTGTAGGAGTGGATCGCGACATCGACCTCGTGGTTCTGCAGTGCGGTGCGGATGGCGGTGGTGAACACGCCGACGCCGATCTCGGCCACGGGCGCCTGCGAGGCGTCGCCGGCGGTCTTGATGATGACCAGCTCGGCCGGGTGCCCGGCGGCGCCGAGGGCGTCGGCGACGGTCTGTGCCTGGGTGCGGGCCAGCAACGAACCCCGGGTACCGATGCGGATCGCGCCGGTGCCAGGGGTGAAGGGGCTCACTTCTCGGTCCGGCCGGCGCCGGGAGCGTAGCGAGCGGGCCGATTCTCATCGGCACCGGGAGCGAAGCCGGGGGCCTCGGGTGCGGAGACCGACTCGGCGGCGCCGGGCTTGAGTTCGAACAGTTCGCGCAGCGCCTCGGCGTAGTGATCGCCGTTGGGGGTCGAGGCGAGTTGCTTGACCCGCACCGTCGGCGCGTGCAGCAGCTTGTCGACGACGCGTCGCACGGTCTTGGCGACCTCGTCGCGCTGCGGGTCGTCGAGGCCGGGCAGGCGGGCGTCGAGGCGCAGGATCTCCGCCTCGACGACGTCGGCGGCGCGCTGCCGTAGTGCGGCAACGGTCGGGGTGACCTCGGCCTGACGCTGATGGGTCAGGTAGTCGGCGAGCTCGGTGGCGACGATGGAACGTGCTGCGCTGGTGTCGTTTTCGGCGGCCTGTGCCTCGGAGTCACCGCGCAGGCCTTCGATGTCGACGACGTGCACGCCGGGGAGTCGCCCGGCCGCGGGGTCGACATTGCGGGGCAGTCCGAGGTCGCAGATGACCAGTGGGCGGGTGCGGTCGCGGGCAGCAAGCGCGGAGTGCACCTCGCCGACGCTGACGACAGCACCGACCGATCCGGTACAGGCGACGACGACGTCGGCACCTGCCATGGCCTCCGGGAGATGTTCGAGTCCGACGCCGCGCACGGCCATCCCGTGGTTGGCGGCGACGTTGCCGGCGAGATGTTCGGCGTTGGCGACGGTGCGATTGACGACGACGAGTTCGCGGACACCCTCGCGCGCGAGTTGAGCGCAGGCGAGCCCGCCCATCGCTCCCGCGCCGACGACGACCGCCGAGCGGAGCGTGGGCTCCTCGGCGGTGGTGGCCCCGCCCAGTACGGACTGCGCACGATGCAGCGCAACGGAGACGACCGACGCGCCTGCCCGGTCGATTCCGGTCTCGGTGTGCACGCGCTTGCCGACGCGCAGCGCCTGCTGGGCGAGTTCGTGCAGCACGCGGCCTGCGGACTGATTCGCGTCGGCGTTGAGGTAGGCGTTGCGGATCTGACCGAGGATCTGCTGCTCGCCGACGACAAGGGAATCGAGTCCGGCGGCGACGGTGAAGAGATGTTCGACGGCGGCCTCGGAGTAGCGCACGTAGGCGTGACGGGTCATCTCGTTGACCGTCATGCCCGAGTGCTCGCCCAGGACGGAACCGACGGCCTCGAGAGCCGGGTGGAACGCGTCGACGACGGCGTAGATCTCGACGCGGTTGCACGTCGAGACGAGCATCGCCTCGGAGATCGCGCGCGACGAGAGCAGCTCGTCGACGATCTTGGGCCGATCGTGGTCGGAGACCGCAAGCCGTTCCAGCACCTCGACCGGTGCGCTGCGGTGCGAGACCCCGAACAACAAAACACTCACGCCGTCACCGTTTCCTCACCCATGACTGTCCGACGTCCACGCGATCGCGACGCGTTGAACGCCAACACCTGTAACTCCAAGGCTAGATCAACCTGCCTCACGACGACATCGGACTCCGTCCTCAGGGTCGTCGGCGTGACGTTGAGCAGTTGCCGCACGCCCGCCTCGACAAATGCGTCGCACGCCGTCTGTGCGTCCGGATCGGCGGTCGCGATCACGCCGATCTCGATCGGTTCGGCGTCGCGACCTGCGCAGACGTCGACGATGGCGGTCAGCGGCGCGACGGTCGGACCGCCGTCGTCGATGATGGTGCCGATCAGTCGCGGGTCGGCGTCGAACATCGCGGCGATGCGGAAGCCCCGTCCGAACCCGGCGTGTTCGAGAAGCGCCCGACCGAGACGACCGGCGCCGGCGAGGGCGACGGTGTGCGTGCTGTCGGTGTGCAGGGCGAGTTTGATGCGCGCGGTGAGCCGGCCGACGTCGTAGCCGACGCCGCGGACGCCGTTGGCGCCGACGTGGGTGAAGTCCTTGCGCAGGATCGACGAGTTGACACCCGCGGCGGTGGCCAGTTGGACACTGGACGCGACGAGTACGCCTCGTTCACTGAACGAGCGCAGGACGTGCAGGTAGGTCGCCAAGCGGGTGACGGTGGGCTCCGGGATGTCGGAGGAGATGTGCACGGACTCGGCTGTCACGGCGTCGCGGGAGGCGGATTCGTCACCCACGGCGTCGGCATGATCGTCTCCGACGGCGTCGGCGTCATGATCACCGTCGGGGTCCGAGGCCCTCGACGTTGTCGCTCTGCCGCTCACCCTGTGGTCACCTTCCGCCGCAGCTGATACCAGAGATCAGGGTATACCGCCCGATAACATGTTCACCCCCGGGTCGTCAGGTCCGCGCGCAGGCGTTGCTCGTCCACTTCCCAGTAGCTGTGTTCGTCGTCGTCGAGCAGGACCACCGGCAGTCGATCGCCGAATTCGGCGCGGAGTGTGGGGTCGCCGTCGGCGGCGGCGCGGTCGACGTCGACTTCGTCGAAGTCCGTGCCGAGCTCCGCGCAGATCCGGGTCAGGTCGGCACGCGCTGCGGCGCATGCCGAGCATTCCGCGCGGGTGAGCAGGGTCACCGTGGGCATGGTCGCCTCCTTCCCGTCCGCCCGGCCGGGGCGGTGTCGCGCCGATCAGTGTGTCACCCCTCGCAATCGGTGCCGACTAGGCTCGGCGTCGATAGTGTGGAGTTCCGGCACGGACGAGCGAGTGGAGGTGAGCCGTGGCCGAGGAGGTCTCTGGCTCCGGTGATGCTGACCGGCCCGATCAGGCGGGCGAGCGCCCCGAGGACCTCGTCGACGCCGGTTCGACCGGGGGTCCATCGGCGGGACCCGACGACGGGGTGGACACCACTCCGGGTGTCGACGTTATCGACGGCGAGGACTGGGAAGCACACGCCGACGCGATCGACCCCGATGGCGGCGACGACGACGCGGACGACTCCGACGACGACGAAGAGGCGTCCCGCGTCACCACGTGGATCTCCGAGCGGGCTCGCGCCACCAGCGGACGCTTCCGTCAGACCGCCCACGAGCTTCGACAGAGCCTCGCCGGCGAGGCCAGCGCCAAGGCCGCCGTCGACTCGCTGCGGTCACGTCCCTCCGATGACGTCGAACCCACCGACGTACCAAGGGATCTCACGGCTGCGGCATTCTTCGATGTGGACAACACCCTGGTGCAGGGCGCGTCGATCATCCACTTCGCGCGCGGCCTGGCCGCACACAAGTACTTCACCTACGGCGACATCCTCGATTTCGCGTGGACGCAGGCCAAGTTCCAGATCACCGGCAAGGAGAACGCCGACGATGTCGCCGAGGGCCGCGAGAAGGCGCTGTCGTTCATCGCGGGCCGTCGGACGTCGGAACTCGTCGAGCTCGGTGAGGAAATCTACGACGAGTACATCGCCGAGAAGATCTGGCCTGGCACAAGGGCTTTGGCGCAGCGGCACCTCGACGCGGGCCAGCAGGTCTGGCTGGTGACGGCGACGCCGGTCGAGCTCGCGCAGACGATCGCGGAACGCCTCGGACTCACCGGTGCGCTCGGGACCGTCGCGGAGAGCGTCGACGGTGTGTTCACCGGACGGCTCGTCGGCGACATCCTGCACGGGCCGGGCAAGGCCCACGCGGTCCGCGCCCTCGCGATCCGTGAGGGACTGAATCTCAAGCGGTGCACCGCCTATTCGGATTCACACAACGACGTTCCCATGCTGTCGCTGGTCGGCACGGCGGTCGCGATCAATCCCGACGCGGATCTGCGCGACGTCGCGAAGGTCCGCGGCTGGGAGATGTACGACTTCCGCACCGCACGCAAGGCCGCGAAGTACGGCGCGACGACGGCCCTCGTCCTGGGGGCGGCGGGTGCGGGTGCGGCGACGGCCACCCGCATGTTCCGGCAACATCGGGGCTGATGCCGGCTTATGTAGCCGCGAATCCGGTTGCCACCGGAGAAGTTTCGGATTCCGTTGCCCGGGGGGCTAGAGGGGGCTAGAGGTCGACGACGTCGGAGGTGGGATCGATGAGCACCTTGGCGTGGCGCTCGGCCGAGGAGAGGGCGTCGAAGGCGGCGGCGACCCCGCCGAGCCCGATCGTGGCGGTGATCAACGGACCCGGGTCCACCTTGCCGTCGGCGATCATGTGCAGCGTGTCGTGGAACTCTCCTGGGTCATAGGCGAACACGAAGCGGAGTTCGATCTCCTTGTTGATCGTCATCGCGGGACGGAAGGTGTCGGGTTGCATGCACACGCCGACGACGACGACCCGTGATCGGAACGGCGCATGCGACACGATGTCCTCGATGATCCCCGGCACGCCGACGCACTCGAACACCACCGGACCCTGCGGCGTCGCGCCGACCCGCTCGGCGACCCGCATCACCTTCGCCCACGGCACACCCGGGATGCGCTGCAGATCGTGCATGGCGGAGAACGCGGTGTCGAACAGCCCGGACGCCTGGGTGACGTAGCGCCGCTTCTGCGTCGCAGCCTCCCACGGTGAGTCGGTCGTCGGGTCGACGACGACGTCGGCTCCGCACCGGCGGGCGAGGTCGCGGCGTCCGGCGGACAGGTCGGCGGCGACGACCGACCGGACCCCGGCCGCCTTCAGCATCAGGATCACCGCGAGGCCGATCGGCCCGCAACCGATGACGACCGCGACATCGCGCTTGCCGACCTCGCCGCGTCGGACGGCGTGGTGGGCGACGGCCATCGGTTCGGTCAACGCGGCCAGGTCCGCCGACAGGCCGTCGGGAACGGGCATCGTCAGGTCCTCGGAGACGAGGAGCAGGTCGGCGTACGCACCGGGCGCCTGCGCGGACAGTCCGGTGAGGTGGGCGGCGTCACCGTGCTTGATCATCGGCACCGACACGACCGGGGTACCCGGGGCCCAGCGTCGACGACAGTCCGGACCGTAGGAGACGACGTCCCCGGTGAACTCGTGTCCCATGACGACGGACTCCGACGACCGCATGAACGCGTCGTAGCCGACCTCGTCGGCGACCGCAGCACTCTCGTCGCAGTGGGTGCGGGCGTGCAGATCGGAGCCGCAGATGCCCGCGCGGGTCACCCGGATGAGCACCTGGCCACGCCCCGGAGTGGGTGTCGGGAGGTCGACGACCTCGAGTTGCCCGTCCCGGCATGCCACTGCTCTCACGTGTTCTCCGCCCCCTCGTGACCCTTCGTGATGCTCGCTGCGCTCGCTCCTCAGGGAGCAGGCGAACGCGCGGCAACCCGGCTCCGCGAGCGGGCCGACGCGGTCCCTGCTCAGCCGAAGTAGACGCTACCGCGACGACTGAGCATCCGGAACAGCGTCTGCTGGATCTCCTCGCGCACGTGGTCGGTGAGGTCGAAGACGACCATCGGGTCGTCGGCGGAGGACTCGTCGAACGATCCGGTCTCGATGGGGCGGCCGAAGTGGATGTGCCACTTCGACGGCAGCGGGACCACGCCGAGCGGTCCGAGCCACGGGAAGATCGGGGTGACCGGGAAGTACGGCAGGCCGAGGATCTTCGCGAGCGGCTTGAGGTCGGCGAGCATCGGGTAGATCTCCTCCGACCCGACGATCGAGACCGGGATGATCGGCGCGGCATTGCGCAGGGCGGTCGTCACGAAACCACCCCGGCCGAATCGTTGCAGCTTGTAGCGATCCTTGTAGAGCTTGCCGATCCCCTTGTACCCCTCGGGCCACACCGCGGTGAGCTCGCCGGCGCGCAGCAATCGATCCGCGTCGTTGTTGCACGCGAGGGTCGCGCCGATCCGGCGTGCCACCTCACTCACGCCCGGCGTGTCAAACGCCATGTCGGCGGCCAGGACTCGGAGATAGCGATTCGTCGGATGGTTGTCGCGGACCGCGAGGGAGGTCATGATCGCGTCGACCGGGATGGTGCCTGCGTGGTTGGCGACCAGGAGGGCGCCACCCTCGACCGGGAGATTCTCGATGCCGGTCACCTCGACCCGGAACCACTTCTCGTAGACCTGCCGGACCGCGGGGAACCAGACGGACTCGGTGAAGTGCGGGTCGAACCCGAACTCGTCGACCTCGTACTCCCCGGTCATCCGCTCCCGGATGAACCCGGCCGTCGCGGTCAGCGAGTCGGCGACTGCGCCGCGGATCCCCGACAGAGAGAAGAGCGGACTGGACCGCGAGGGTCCGAGATGTTCGACGCCGAGCGTCTCGGCGGGCAGCCGGACGTCGTCGCTGATCGGCGTGACCGCCGCGGGAGGACGACCGAAGCCGTCGGTGTTGGGATGCCCGAGTTGCCCGGACTCACCCGGTTTGCGTTGCGTCGCAGGAGAATTGACGGCGTCACCAGACTGCTGACTGGGATGTCGCCGGCGGCCCTGATCCCGCGATGCACGACGGCCGCCAGGCGCCTGCGCGTCACCGCCGGGAGTCGCATAGAGCTGGATCACCTTCGCGGTACGTGCGTCGGTCACGCCGCCACCTGCCAAGCTTCTCACCCCTGCGTCCATTTGATGGATTGATCACCACGCGGCCACGGGCAACACGAACGATGCTACGCGGAATCCGCCAGTGGGTCTGTCGTCCAAGTCTAAAGGTTGGATTCGCGTTGCGCTCGATTGTGCCTCATCCCACGCTGACATGCCGAACCGGATTCACTGGTGTTGATTTCATTGCAATTGATGCGCAGTGGCGACCACTTTTCGCTCGAGTGAACGCCATGAATCGGGTTCGATCACCGCCGACGACCCGCCCCGCTCGATGAAGTCGTCGACGGTCTCGGCGGTCGAGAACCGCGGCGCGAAACCGAGTTCCGAACGCATTCGCGTGGTGTCGAGAACCCTTCCGTACGTGAGGTATTCGGTCTGGCTCGATCGCAGCTTGGCCGACCGCAGATCCTGGAACACGCCGGTGATCGGTGCGAGCAGGCTGCTCGGCACCGGGAGTTCGATGTGCCCGATTCGTCGGATCGCCTGGGTCAGACTGACGACGCCCTCACCGGCGACGTTGAAGGTGCCGGTCTTGCCTGCGAGGGTCACGTGCTCCATCGCTGCCAGCGCATCCTCCTCGTGCAGGAACTGCAGACGCGGCTGATATCCGATCACCGTGGGCACGATCGGCAACGACAGGTACGAGCCCATGCGGGTGTTGATCCTCGGACCGAGGATCGCCTGCAGCCGGACGGTCGTGACGTCGATGTCCTGACGACGTCGCGCCAGGCCACGCACGTAGCCCTCGATGTCGAGCAGGTCGCGACCGTAGCCGCGTTTGGGTTCGCGCCGTGCGGGAGTCTCCTCCGCGAAGTGCGACGGGTCGTGCGCGCTGGCGCCGTAGACCATGGCCGTCGACCGCAGGATGAGCCGTTTGACCGACGGACTGCGCTGACAGGCCGCGCAGACCTGCATCGCGCCCACCACGTTGAACTCCTTGATCGCCGAGGAGTGCGGCGCGGTGTCCATGATCGACGTCGCGGCATGGACGACGGTGTCGACCTCGTAGCCCGCGATGGCCTTCGCGATCGCAGGCCGCCGGATGTCCAGGCGCAGGAACTCGGCACGGCCCATTCGGCGCATGAGGTCCTTGCGCGGAACCCGGGAGTCGACGGCGAGGACCCGCTCGATCGCCGGATTGGCCGCCAGTCGCGCGACGAGGTAGCCGCCCAGGAACGTGGAGGCACCGGTCACCAGCACCGTCCGCGGGGTCGGTGCAGGGCTCTCGTCAGACATGTTCCCAGGCTAACCGGGAGGTGGGAGGGTTCGCCCGGTGACGGCGGTCAACACCCTGCTGCAGGGGCCGGGGTGGCCCGGGTGTGTTCGACGGATTGCGGAGAAGATCCCGGCAACCGCCCCCCGAAAACACGAAGAACCCGCGACGAGGCGGGTTCTTCTCGACGTCGGGACGCCGCGAGTCGACTATTTGCCGAGTTTGCGACGCTGCACCCGGGTCCGCCGCAGCAGCTTGCGGTGCTTCTTCTTCGACATGCGCTTGCGACGCTTCTTGATCACTGAACCCATTTGGGTGCTTCCTCACGGTTGACGCGGTTTCCACTGATTGCTCTGGTGTGCCCAGCCGGTGCGTGACGCAACGCGGGGGCATCAGCACGCGAACTGCCACATTACCGGTCGGTGTGGAACAGGCGAAATCCGGCTGCCGGAAATGCCACGACTCCCCCGCCCCGTCACACCGCTCGGGGTGGACGGTCGAGGGAGTCGAACGAGTCGGGTGAGGTCAGCCGACGTCGAAGTACGAGGTCTCCAGATAGTCGTGCACGGCCTTGGCATGCACCCGGAACGAGCGGCCCACGCGCACGGCCGGCAGTTCACCGCTGTGCACGAGCCGGTACACCGTCATCTTCGAGACGCGCATCAACGATGCGACCTCGGCGACCGTGAGGAACTGCGAGCCCGAGGCCGCATTGCTCACCGCGCCGGTCCTGTCACCAGGCTTTTCTGCAGATGCCATGAATTACTCATACCTCCGGAGCACGCGTCGCGGCCGCCGGCTTCCCCTCCGGCGGACATCAGACACGCACGTGCTTAAAGGAGCTTAGCGTGGCTGATGTGAAAAAAGCGACGTGAGTTGTGTGAAAATTGCGCCGAAAGTGACGACGACCCCAACATGCTGGGGTTTTCACGGCCTCCGACCACAAATCATGGGGTGTCCGTGTCGCCCCGATTACCCTTCAAACCCTCAACGTCTGGTCGATGCCCGGCCTTCGCGCTCGCCGCCGCGCAGGCCCGCGTCGCCTGGTAGACGCCGTGCCGGAAACCGTTGGCCTCGAATTCTCGGATCGCGGCGGCGGTCGTGCCGCCCGGGGAGGTGACGGCGGCACGCAGGTCGACCGGGGACAGCCCCGACTCGCTGAGGAGGAGGCCGGCGCCCTTGACCGTCTGAACAGCGAGTTCGGACGCCTGCGCGCGGGTGAGGCCCAGTGCCACGCCGGCGTCGATCATCGACTCGGCCATGAGGAACACGTAGGCCGGGCCCGAGCCGGAGATCGCGGTGACAGCGTCCATGTGCTTCTCCGGGACCACGGCGACCTTGCCGACGGACTCGAGCAACCGCACCACGGCGCCGAGCTGGTCCTCGTCGACGTAGCGACCGGCCGACACCGCAGACATGGCCTCGTTGACCAGCATCGGCGTGTTCGGCATGACGCGCACGACCGGCGACCCGGCCTGCAGTGCGTTCTCATAGCGGGAGATCGGGATGCCGGCGACCAGGGTGACGGTCACGCGCTCGGATTCCGCGTCGTCGTCAGCACCGGAGAGCTGACGCAACACCGCGTCGACGTCGTCGGGTTTGGTGGCGAGGAAGACGTACTGCGCGCCCTCGGCCGCCGACGTCACGTCGGTGACCAGGACGCCGTACTCCTCGGCGATCTCCTTGGCCCGCTTCGGCATCTTCTCGGCGACGACGAGGTCCTTGGTCTGCTTGCCGGACTGGATCAGGCCGGCCAGCAGTGCTTCGCCGATCTTGCCTCCGCCGACGATGGCGATGCGTTCGGTCACGGGTGATTGCCTTTCTGGAACCGGTGTCTGGGTAGAGGATCTGGGTCGCGGCGGGTCGCCGGGACGTGGGTCAGGAACGCTGCGGGATGAGGGCCAGCTGCCGCGACTGGGCGACGATCGTCCCGGTCGAGTCCATCACGAGATGATCCTCCTCGAACATCCCGGGGCCCACCTCGGTGCTCGTGGCCGCGAACCGCAGCCAACCCGGCGCGGGATGTCGCCGCACGTAGGTCGTCAGCTGGACCGTCGGCGCCCAGCCGAACAGCGCCAGGTTCATCACCACCGGGGGCGAGATGTCGCAGACGAGGACCGCGAACCCCGTGTCGGCGTCGCCGCTCTTCGGTCGCGCCCACCCGCGGACCACCGGCTCACCGGTTTCCCCACGCACGATCGGGAACGTCGCGGCGTCGAGCACCAGATCCATCGCCGGACCGAGATGGTTCACCTCGGCGACCGGCGAGTCGTCGAGCGCGATCCCGTCGGCGGGCGGCCCGGCCGGTGTGCCGTCGAGCACGGTCGACGACGAGTGATGCGGCGCACCGGTATCCGGCCGCGCGCACGTCACCGACGACGACACCGTCGTCCGCCCGTTCTGCACCGCGTCCACGGTCATCACGGTGACCGTCCGGCCGCGTTTACGCACGAGCACCTCGAGATCGATCTCGGCGGCGTCGGGCGCGTGCAGATAGTCGCTCGCGATGGCGACCGGGATCTTGGGCGCGTCGTGATCGTCGGCGGGGTCCGACGGGCCCAGGTCGGCAAGTGCACGCTCGGCGGCCGCGGCGACCACCATCTGCAGGCTGCCGCCGTGCACCTTCGGACCGATGGTGAACACGGGATCGATCACCGCGCGATAGGTGATGCGGTCCGATCCGGATCGCGACACCTCGGTGAGGATGCGTACGTCGTCAAGCTTTCGGGTCATCGTTCCGCTCTTGGTCGCGTCGTGGGAGGCGCGTGGCGCCGGCGCTCTCAGCCACGTTCTGATCGAACCCGCCCGGGGCCGTCGGACCCCAACCCCCGGGCGAGGTGCTGTCGCGCAAAATCTAGCGAACGACCCAACAGCGCACTGCGTTCGGGTTTGGTGCGGGCCGCACTCGTGGTGACCTCCAACACAACCGCGCCGTCGAAGTCGCTCTGCGCCAGCCGTCGGCACACCTCGGCGCAGGGCTGATTGCCGTCGCCGGGCAGGAGGTGCTCGTCGGTCGCGGCGCCGTCACCGTCGGCCAGATGCAGGTGTGACAGGGCCGACCCCATCCGCTCGAACATGCCCAGCGCATCGGCGCCCGCGGTCGCGGTGTGCGACAGGTCGAGGGTGTAGTGCGCGTAGCCGTCGTCGGTCGGGTCGATCGACTTCCCGAACGCCGACGCCGCCAGACCCGGCCCACCGCGGTCGAGGAGGCGCCGCGCGGATCGCTCCCCCGCCCCGAAGAGGCGATCGGCACGCATCGGGAACATGTTCTCCACCGCGATCGCGATACCACTGTCCTCCTCGAGTTCGGCGACCATGTCGTCGAACCCGACGACGTACGCACGTTGCCAGCGGAACGGTGGGTGCACGACGACGGTGGAGGCACCCAGATCCTCGGCCGCCTGGACCGAGCGGGACAGCTTGACCAGCGGATCGCGCCCCCAGACCCGTTGGGAGATCAGCAGACACGGCGCATGGATGGACAGCACCGGGACCTGATAGCGCTCCGACAGGTATTCGACGTGGGCGATGTCCTGGCTGACCTGCTCCCCCCACACCATCAGCTCGACGCCGTCGAAGCCCAGCTCCGCCGCATAGGCGAAGGCCGCTTCGGTGTTCTGCGGGTACACCGACGCCGTCGACAGACCGATCGGGATGTCGGCCGCGTCGTGCGGCGAACCGGGCGAGGCAGGTGCGGTCACGGGAGCGGCTAGGTCGCCAGCAGCACGAGCGGGCCGATCGTGACGATCAGACCGACGCCGAGTGCGAGCAACGTGGTGGTCAGGTCCTTTGTCCGCCGCACCAGGTGAGCGAAGGTGACGATGCCGAAGATCACCAGCACTGCGAGCACCAGCGCGAAGTAGACGTTCCACTTCCACAGCTCGGTGAAGCCCCAGAAGAGTCCGACGCCGACGGCCAGCCCGGCGAGCGCCTGCCCGATGATCAGCAGCCACGCGACCACGGGCGACAGCTCACGGCCCGGATGGTCGGACGCCTCGGCGTCTGCGGCGGGTGCTGCCACGGTCGGCTCGGGATCGTCGGTGACCGGCTCGGACCGAACCGCAGGCGCCTCGGCGGCCGGCGCAGGCGCCTCGCCGGCGACGGACGTGCTGGTGAGGTCGTCGGTGTCGAGGGTGCGGTCGGTAGGGACCGCACCGAGTCCGGACAGGTCGGTGGCGGTCGCGTCGCCGGTCACCGGTGGTGCGCTCTGCGGCGTCGGCGCGTGGTCGGCAGCGGTGTCGATGTCACCGTCGGCGATGGCGGTTCCGGTGTCCTCGACATGGGTGTCGTCGACAGGGGTGTCGTCGACGAGGGCGTCGGAGACGTCACCGGTGGGTGTCTCGTCGGGGGCCGGGGTCGCGTCAGGGGACGGGGTCGGCGCGGCGAACACAGACGCGGCGGGCACCGCGGGCGCGGTCTCGTCCGATCCGTCGAGCTGCTCTCGCCGGCGGGCGGCGGCCGGTCGTGCGGTGCGATCGGCCTTCTTCTTCCGCCAGCCGCCGAAGCGTCGTTTCTTGGGTTCGGGTTCGTCGTCCTCGACGTCCGCGAAATTGCGGTACGACTCGAAGTCGTCGTCCATCACCTCGGCGAAACCGCTGGTCGGCCGGGCGCCGGGGTCGTTGGCGGAATCGGCAGAGGGCGCCGACAGCTCCGCGAGATCGACATCGTCGGACTCGACGACGGCCAAACCGTCGGAATCCTGATCGCCGACGACAGGGATGATGCCGGTCACCGCGTTGGCGTTCGCGTCGTCGGCCATCCGACCGGCGACCGCCGACGAACTGAAGTCACGGGTCGCGGGCTGCGCATAGCCGGGCATGCCGCTCGAGGTGGGCCGCGCCGGCCGCTCACCGAACGGTCCCGCGCCGTCGGCCGGGCCACGGCCGGACGCCGCGGTCGGGCGATCCGCGATGGGGCGGTCGTCGGCGTATCGCCGTGCGACGGGGTTGGCCGAACGCGGGAACGCGCCGGTGTCGCCGAGGGGACGGCCGACAGGTGTGGTCGGACCCGTCGTGGGCCGCGCCGAGGTGGGGTCCGGGGCGGAGCGGGTCGTCGCATCGGAAGGTCGCGATGTGTCGGGTCCGGTTGTCGGCTCGGCCGACTGCACGCGCGGGATCTCGCCGGTCAGTTCCGAGACCGATACCGATCCCTCACGTCCGACGCGACGGCGACCGCGCCCTTCACGTGGTGTGCCGGCGCCTGCATCGCCCTGCTCACGGCTGCGCGCCAACAACTCCGAGACCGAAATCGGCCGGGAATCGGGTGCATCCGACCCGCGCTGTCCTTGCCCGCCCGTTTCCGATTCGTTGGCCATAGAGTGCGCTCTCCGTCCTCGAGATCAAAACCCGCCCCCATGCGGGGCATGTGTCAGCTCATCCAACGCCGCGGCCGGGCCCCCCGGTTCCCACCGTTTCGGTTCCGCCGGCCTCGGCAGCCTGTACCGGCTCGGAGTCGAGCCGGCGCAGGATGACGCCTTCGCGCAGCGCCCATGGACAGATCTCAAGTGTATCGACTGCCAGTGCGCGCATGGCCGCCTCCGCCACCAGAGCACCCGCCACCAGCTGACCAGCGCGGTCGGCGCTGACCCCCTCGAGTTCGGCGCGGTCGTCGCGCGTCATCCGGGAGATGAAGGAGATGAGCTGGCGTAGACCGTTGGTGGTCAGCTGCCGCTGCACCCGCGGTCCCGCGCTCGACGGGGCCGCGCCGGTCAGGCGGGCCAGACTGCGGAAGGTCTTCGATGTGCCGACTGCGAGGTCCGGACGGCCGGGTTCGATCAGCGCCTTCGCCACGGGCCGCAGCTCGGCGTCGAGCCAGTCACGCAGGACGGCGACCCGACGACGGTCCGGCGGGTCCCCCGGCAACCACTCCCTGGTCAGTCGGCCCGCACCGAGTGGCAGCGACAACGCCGAGTCGGGTTCCTCGTCGACGCCGTTCGACATCTCCAGCGACCCGCCGCCGATGTCGAGGGCGAGGATCCGACCGGCGCTCCAGCCGTACCAGCGGCGCACCGCCAGGGACGTCAGCCGGGCCTCGTCGCGTCCCGACAGCACGGTCACCTGCACGCCGGTCTTGTCGGCGACCGCGGCAAGCACCTCGTCGCTGTTGCTCGCGTCACGGACCGCCGACGTCGCGAACGCCATGATCTGTTCACACCCCGACGTCGACGCGATGTGGGTGAACTCGTCCACCGATTCGATCAACTTGGCAGCCGCGCGATCGGAGAGCCGACCGCGATCGTCGATCTGCTCCGCGAGCCGAAGCACGGATTTCGTGGAACTCATGGGGGTGGGATGCCCACCGCGATGAGCATCGACCACCAGCAGGTGGACAGTGTTGCTGCCCACGTCGAGCACTCCTAGACGCACGTTCTCCAAGGCTAGTCCGTGGCATGGGGTTCTCGGCACGCGGAGTGGAATTCCGCCGCGATCGCCCGCCGCCGTGCGACTTCGCCGACGGCGGTTACCGTTGACCATGTGAGCCGCACACAAGCCCCGCGACAGACCCCCGAGCGCATCACGCCTGCGCCGGAGGTCGATCTGGATTTCCCTCGCGAATGGTACGAATTCGCCGATCCGGCCGATTCCGAACACGTGATCAACGCGGATCTGACGTGGCTGCTGTCGCATTGGACCTGTGTCTTCGGCACCCCCGCATGTCAGGGCATCATCGAGGGCCGCGAGAGCGACGGGTGCTGCAGTCACGGCGCGTACCTGTCGGACAAGGGCGACCGCAAGAAGTTGGCGAAGGCCATGGCGATGCTGACCGAGGACGACTGGCAGTACTACAAGAAGGGCTCCGGCAAGGACCCACTCGGCCCGCGCGGCTACCTCGAGGAGGGCGACGGCGATGACGATCCCGGGGACGACGGGCCAGCTCTCAAGACGCGAAAATACAAGGGCGCGTGCATCTTCCTGAACCGACCCGGGTTCGCAGGCGGGACCGGCTGCGCATTGCACTCGATGGCGCTGCGCCGTGGTATCGAACCGCTGACCGTCAAGCCCGAGGTGTGCTGGCAGCTACCCGTTCGCCGCGAACAGGATTGGGTCGAGCGGCCCGACGGCACCGAGGTGCTGCGCACCACGATCACCGAGTTCGACCGTCGCGGCTGGGGCGAGGGCGGGCACGACCTGAAGTGGTACTGCTCCGGCTCACCCGACGCACACGTCGGCGCCACCCAGGTGTGGGAGTCGTACGCCCCCGAACTCGTCGAACTGATCGGCCAACCCGCCTACGACGTGCTCGCCGCCGCGTGCCGTCGTCGAAACGGGTTGGGGCTCATCGCCGTCCACCCGGCGACGACCGCCGCCACCACCCGCCGCGAGACCGACATCAAGTACGAGTTGATGGAGGAGTAGCGCCCGTCATCAACTCGTCCGGAAGCCGGCCTCCCGACGCCACCGGCACGGAGGCCGACCGTGCCCTGTTTTGCGCTGACTGTGCCCGGCCATCCACCCTGCGCGCGCTCAGCTCGGTAGCACCGGGCACAGTCGGCGCAAAACTGGGCACGGTCGGCGCGAAAGGAGCCTCCGTGCCGCGAGTTGTGTGGGTACCTTACGGTTCGTATTTGTAGCCCAGGCCGCGGACGGTGACCAGGTGTTTGGGGTTGCCGGGGTCGGGTTCGATCTTGGATCGCAACCGCTTCACGTGGACGTCGAGGGTCTTGGTGTCACCGACGTAGTCGGCGCCCCACACCCGATCGATCAGCTGACCGCGGGTCAGGACGCGGCCGGAGTTGCGAAGCAGGTACTCGAGAAGGTCGAACTCCTTGAGCGGCAAGGTGATCGCGTCACCGTTGACTGCGACGGTGTGCCGCTCCACGTCCATCCGGACCGGCCCCTCCTCGAGGACGCCGATGGCGAGTTCCTCCTCGGCGGCGTCACCACCCCGTCGCAGGACGGCGCGGATGCGCGCGATGAGTTCGCGGGCCGAGTACGGCTTGGTGACGTAGTCGTCGGCACCGAGTTCGAGTCCGACGACCTTGTCGATCTCGCTGTCGCGGGCGGTCACCATGATCACCGGGACACCCGAACGCTGTCGGAGCGACTTGCAGATCTCGGTTCCGGACATGCCCGGCAGCATCAGGTCGAGGAGCACGATGTCGGGGCTCACCCGATCGAAGGCCGACAGCGCTTGCGCACCGTCGTTGACGACGCTGGCCTCGAACCCTTCCTTGCGGAGCAGGAAGGCGAGCGGGTCGGCCAGTGATTCCTCGTCCTCGACGATAAGTACGTGCGTCACCGATGGAATTCCTTTGGTAGTCAGGGACGTTCCGGTGCGGACTGGTGCATCGGAACGCGGTCGGCGGCGGCCGCACCCGGGTGGATGTCGGCGATGCCGGAGTCGTCGGAGTCGACGACCTCGGGGGTCAGGTCCTGCGGGATGCAGAGGGTGAAGGTCGAACCGGTGCCCGGCTTGCTCCAGAGCCCGATCGTGCCACCGTGATTGGCGGCGACGTGTTTGACGATCGCGAGACCGAGTCCGGTGCCGCCGGTACGTCGCGAGCGGGCCTTGTCGACACGGAAGAACCGTTCGAAGACGCGTTCCTGGTCCTCCTGCGCGATCCCGATCCCGCGGTCGGTCACCGCGATCGCGACCATGGGACGGCCGTCGACGGTGGCGACGCGGCGACTGATCGAGACGGTGGTGTTCTCTGACGAGTAGGCGATCGCGTTGACGACGAGATTGCTCAGCGCGGTCAGCAGCAGCACGCGGTCGCCGCGCACGGTGAGCCCGGCGGGCATGTCGGCCTTGAGCGTGATGCCGACGGCCTCCGCATTGGTGGTGGCGGTGTCGATCGCCTCGGACACCAGTTCGTCGACGTCGACCGTCGTGAACGCCGACGTCTCGCCGCCCTGTAGTCGGGACAGCGCGATCAGCTCGCTGACCATGTTGCCGAGTCGATCGGCCTCGGTCAGCACCCGACGACCGAAGTGTTCGACGGACTCGTGGTCGTCGGCGGATTCCAGCAGGGCCTCGGTGAGCAGTCCGATCGCGCCGACCGGGGTCTTGAGTTCGTGGGACACGTTGGCCACGAAGTCGCGGCGGGTGGCCTCCACCCGACTGTGTTCGGTGTCGTCGACGCCGTAGACGACGGCGTAGCGCTCGTCGTCGTGGGCGACGAGGCGGATCAGACAGCGCACCGACTCGAAATGTCGCGCGGTGGTGCGCCCGGTGGAGATGAATCCCAGCGACGACTGCGGCGGACTGAACTCGAACCGGGCCTCGACCTCGGTGTCAAGCACCTCCTTGGCCGCATCCCACACCTCGTCGGCGAGGAGACGGTCACGGACCACCCCCATCTCGACGGCCTGATGGTTGTAGAGGACGACATCGCGGAACTGGTCGACGACGGCGACCGCCGACTCGCTGTGGCGAACGATGAGGCTGAGCAGCCCCGCCTTGGTCATCCGGCCGTCGTCGGTGGTCACGGTGACATCGGAGTCGCGCAGCTCGGCGGCCTCGGCGACCTCGCGGGGTGCGTTCGCTTGGTTCAACCGGGTCGCGACCAGATCAGTGGTGACCGGGACAGCGGTCGACTGGGACACACGTGCGTTGGCCGGGGACACCGATCTCCGCACGTGCCAGGCACTCCAGCCGCGTCCGTGCCAGCCGAGCCCCAGGAGGACCCCGCAGAACAATGCGAGCGCGATCGCCGCGAAAACCAGTGCAACGGTCACAATGGCAGCTTACGGCGCGACAAACGCGCACTGCACATTCGTCGCCATTGTTCTGCGGGTGTTCACGCACTGTTCGGCCAACCGGACACGGTTGTGACACGACGTTGCTACGCGGGGGAAACGGCCGCTCCACCGACCCGATCTGACACCGTCACTGCGGAACGGGAACCGCCATGTCGGCATACTCCGGGTTCTGCGAGATGAACCGCTGGACATACGAGCAGACCGGGACCACCTGCTTCCCCGTCGTGCGGATGTCGTCGAGAACCACGCGCACGAGCTGACCCGCGTATCCGTGTCCGCTGAACTGCTCGCGGATCACGGTATGGGTGAGGACCACCTGATAGGGCTCCGAGACATAGTCGAGATATCCGACCGTCTCCTCGTCGCCGCTCCCGTCGGCAGTCGAATCCGAGCTCAATATCGCTTCGTAACGCTCCTGAGCTGGGGAATGATTGATTCTCAGAATCCCGGCATCCGCCATGGCATCCAATGTAGCGCGCGTCACACCTTCGGCACCATGACGATTGTGTTACAGGTGCACCGACCCGTAGGTCACTTCTGCCCCTGCGCGGCGACGGCCGCGGCCCCTGCTGCAGCTGCTTCCGGATCGAGGTAGGTGCCGCCCGGATTGAGCGGCTCGAGGTTCTCGTCGAGGTCGTAGCGCAGCGGGTTGCCGGTGGGGATGTTGAGCCCGGCGATGTCGGCGTCGGAGATGTCGTCGAGGTACTTCACCAGCGCCCGCAGCGAGTTACCGTGCGCCGCGACGAGCACCGTCTTGCCGGCCCGGATGTCGGCGGCGATGGTCTCGGTGAAGTACGGGATCATCCGGGCGACGACGTCCTCGAGGCATTCGGTCAGCGGGACCTCGGCCAGGTCGGCGTACCGCGGGTCGTCGGACTGGCTGTACTCGGCGTCGCGCTCGATCGCCGGCGGCGGGACGTCATAGCTGCGACGCCAGAGCATGAACTGCTCCTGGCCGTACTTCTCGAGGGTGTCCGCCTTGTCGAGTCCCTGCAGGGCGCCGTAGTGACGCTCGTTGAGCCGCCAGTCGCGGGTCACCGGAATCCAGTGGCGATCGGCCTTGTCCAGTGCGATCTGCGCGGTCTGGATGGCCCGTCGGAGCAGCGACGTGTACAGGATGTCGGGCAGGACGTCGTGCTCGACGAGCAGTTCGCCCGCGCGGACCGCCTCGGCCTCGCCCTTCTCGGTGAGTGCGACGTCGACCCAGCCGGTGAACTGGTTCGACGCGTTCCACTCGCTCTCGCCGTGCCGCATCAGAATCAAGGTGCCGTTGCTCATGCCACAAAGTTTTGCACAGATGGACAGATGGGTCGTGGCTTCTCCCCTGCACAGCCGTTCCATCGGCTCCGCGGACACGCTCCGCGGAATTCTGGGCACGCTCGGCGGGGTCCAGGGCACGATCGGCGATTGCGCGATCGCACAGCAGGTCCCGATCCGGTGCACTTATCTCACATAACGGACATTCTGGGTCTAGCGTTGATCCATGACAGCCACCCCTGAAGCCGGTGCGCCCAGTACCGACCAACCCGAACTCAGACGCGTTCTCGGATGGAAGCTGCTGCTGCTCTTCATCATCGGCGACATCCTGGGCACCGGCGTCTACGCTCTCACCGGCCAGGTGGCCGGCGAGGTCGGCGGCGCCGCGTGGGTCCCGTTCCTGATCGCCTTCGCGGTCGCGACCCTGACCGCTTTCTCGTATCTCGAACTGGTGACGAAGTACCCGCAGGCGGCGGGCGCCGCGCTGTATGTGCACAAGGCATTCGGCGTCCACTTCATCACGTTCATCGTGCTGTTCACGGTGATGTGCTCCGGTATCACGTCGGCGACGACGGCGTCCCGGGCGTTCGCGGTGAACATGCTGACCGCCTTCAGCGGCGGCGACAAGCCCGACACCACCAGTCCGGCCCTGCTCTTCTTCGCGATCGCCTTCCTGCTGGTGGTCATGTTCATCAACTTCCGTGGCGTCGCCGAGGGCGTGGGCACCAACGTCGTGCTGACCCTGGTCGAGCTGTCCGGCCTGCTGATGGTGATCTTCATCGGCTACTGGTTCATCGTCGGCGGCAACGCCGAGCACTGGGACGCGGTGGCGGCCTTCGAGACACCCGACGACAAGAACGTCTTCATAGCGATCACGGCGGCGACATCACTGGCGTTCTTCGCGCTCGTCGGATTCGAGGACTCGGTGAACATGGCCGAGGAATGCAAGGAACCGGTCCGCATCTTCCCCAAGGTCATGCTGAGCGGTCTGGCGATCACCGCCGTGGTGTACGTGCTCATCTCGATCGCCGCCGTCGCGATCGTGCCGGTCGGCGTCCTCGCCGAGAGCGAGACCCCGCTCATCGACGTGGTGCAGGCCGCGGCCCCCGACTTCCCGATCGGTGAGCTGCTGCCATGGATCTCGATGTTCGCGGTCGCCAACACCGCGCTCATCAACATGATGATGGCCAGCCGGTTGCTCTATGGCATGTCCAAGCAGGGCGTGCTGCCGGGCTTCCTCTCCTACGTCCACCCGGGTCGCCGGACACCCGTTGCGGCGATCATCTTCACCACCGTCATCGCGCTGTGCCTGCTCGTGTACGTCAGCGCGGACCCGGAGAGCTCGGTGGTCGGCCTGCTCGGCGGCACCACCGCACTACTCCTGCTGGCCGTCTTCACCGTGGTGAACATCTCGGTCCTCGTGCTCCGCCGCAAGCCGGTGCAGCACAAGCATTTCCGCACGTGGACGCCTATCGCCGTGCTGGGCGCCGTGACGTGCGGCTACCTCACGCTGCCGGTCACCGGCCGCGATCCGGAGCAGTACGTGATCGCCGGGTGGCTCCTGCTACTGGGAGTGATCCTGTGGGCGCTGACGTACTGGCACCATCGACGCCGACACATCCCGAAAGGTCATCTGGAAGAGGTGAACTGACGGGTCTCGATACGCCCTCGGGATACTCGACCGGCGAGATCTCTTGCCCGCTGGTCGAGTAGCACGCGAGCCGGCAGGCGCGCCGACGTATCGAGACCGCCTGCGTCCAAGGCTATTTGCGCAGATCCTTGCGCAGGATCTTGCCCGACGCCGACTTCGGGATGGCGTCGATGAATTCGACGGCGCGGACTTTCTTGTGCGGGGCGACCTTGGCCGCGACGAACTCGATGACCTCGTCCGCGGTCAGCTCCGTGTCGGGCTGCTTGACGACGAACGCCTTCGGGATCTCCTCGCCCTCATCATCATTGACACCGATGACCGCGGTGTCGGCGATCTTCGGATGTGTCAGCAGCAGAGCCTCGAGCTCGGCCGGCGGCACCTGGTAGCCCTTGTACTTGATGAGCTCCTTGAGCCGGTCGACGATGTAGACACATCCGGTCGGGTCGACCTGGGCCATGTCGCCGGTGTGCAGATAGCCGTCGGCATCGATGGTGTCGGCGGTGGCCTGCTCGTTGTTCAGGTATCCGAGCATCACGTTGGGCCCCTTCACCCACAGCTCGCCGGGCTCCGAGAGCCCCTCGGACGGCAGGTCGATCTCCTCGCCACTGGCCGGATCGACGATCTTGTTCTCCGAGTTGGGGATCGCCCATCCGGTCGACGACAACGGCGGATCCTCACGGCCCAGCGCAGCCTGCGTGTCGAACGGGATGAGGTGACTCACCGGCGACAACTCGCTCATGCCGTACCCCTGCAGCATGTGCAGGTTCAGCCGCTTGGCAACCGCCTTGCCCAGCTCGTCGTCGAGCGGCGCCGCACCCGACATCATCGTGTGCAGGGACGACAGGTCGTAGTTGTCGACGATGGGGTGCTTGGCCAGCGCGACCGCGACCGGCGGAGCGATGTAGGCGCTGGTGACCTTGTGGTTCTGGATGTTCTCCAGGAACTCGACGAGGTCGAAGCGTGGCATGATGACAAGGCGGCCGCGGTTGTACAGCGCGGCGTTGAGCAGCACCGTCATCCCGTAGATGTGGAAGAACGGGAGCACGGCGATCACCACGTCATCGGGGGTCATCCCCTGCAGCGGCTTGATCTGGGCGACGTTGGCGACCAGGTTGCGGTGGCTGAGCGCGACACCCTTCGGGTTGCCCGTGGTGCCGGAGCTGTACGGCAGCGCCGCGACATGGGTGGCCGGGTCGATCGTGATGTCGGGCGCCGGGAGATTCGGACCCAACAGGTCGACGGCGTTGGGATTGCCGGTCGCCTTCTGGCCCTCACCGTCGAGCACGATCAGGTTCTCGTCGGAGATCCCGACCTCCTTGGCCGCGGCCGCGGCCTGTTCGAACATCGGCGAGATGGTGATCAGCATCTTCGCCTTGGCATCGGTCAACTGCTTCGCGATCTCGGGCGCGGTGAACAACGCATTGATCGTGGTGGCCGTGCCGCCCGCCCGCAGGATTCCGTGGAAGACGGTCGCGAACGCCGGGATGTTCGGGGACAGGACCCCCACGACGTCCCCCACCGCGACGCCACGCGCGGCCAGGGCGCCGGCCGCCGCATGGATCTGTCCGATCAACCGCCCGTAGGTCGTCTCGTCGCCGGACTTCGGATCGACCAGCGCGACGCGGTCGAGATCAGCGTCGCTGATCGAACCGAACAGGAAGTCGTAGACACTCACATTCGGGATCTCGACATCGGGAAAGGGACTCGTGAAGCTCATGACACCTCCGTTGGGGGACTCCAGGAGAATCGTAGCAACACGCGTTGTCACGATTGACCTGAACACAATGTCCGCATCGTCCGATTGACGCGAATCGGATTCCGCCTCGACAGCGCACCACTCTACGTGGCGGCACCCCTGCGAACTCCCGACTGCGGCAAATATCTTGACCTGAGTACCGCGCATTGACAAGCGATGGTTGTAGATCGATTATCGATGTGTGAACGTCGACAATCGAGTGGTACTTGTCTCACGTGCGGCGTTGGTCGTGTTCGTCACGCTCCTCGTGGTCCCGCAGACGCTGTCGCTGCCCGGCCAGTTCGCGCACACGGCCGCCGAATCTCCGGATGTGGCGTACCTCCGCTGGCCCGCGACGACGGTCGCGGCGTTCCTGGTCCTCGGCGTGGAGATCGTGGTGATCTGCGTCTGGCGACTGCTCACACTCGTCCGCGGCGACAAGATCTTCACCGCGGCCTCACTCGTCTGGGTGGATGTGATCGTGTGGTCGATCCTCGCCGGCCGGCTCGCCTTCGCCGCCGCATTCCGCTACCTCGGCGTGCACGCCGACGACCCGGGGCTGCCGCTGTTGATGTTTCTCTGCCTCGTGACCGTCGGAGTCCTCGGTCTGCTGATGGTGGTGATGCGCGCACTGCTGCGGCAGGCGACCGCGCTGCGCACCGACGTGGACGCGGTCATCTGATGCCGATCGTCGTCCGGATCGACGTGGAGCTGGCCCGTCGCAAGATGAGTGTCGCCGAGTTCGCCGAACGCGTCGGGCTGACCGCCGCCAACGTGTCGGTACTCAAGAACGGCAGGGCCAAGGCGATCCGGTTCAGCACTCTCGAGGCCATGTGCCGTGTGCTCGATTGCCAGCCGGGACATCTTCTCGAATTCGTCGACGAATGACCAGAGATGGGCGACCGGAAACCGGCTCATCCGCGAGAGATGCTGCCGTCGTTCAGCTCTCGTCGTCAGTGGCGGAGGCCTCCGGCTGCTCCCCCGCGCGATCGACGGCGGTGACGCCCGGCTCGTAGCGCCCCTCGAGCGGCTCTCCCGGCTCGGGAAGCGACTCCTTGTCGATGAGGTGTTCGAAGGCAAGGAGGTTCCGCAGCGACTCACCACGCGAGACGCGCCACGCCCACTCGCGCTGGATGGACGAGAGGAAGCCGATCTCGAGGAGCGTGTTGAAGTCGCCGTCGGCGGCCTCGAGTACCTGCCCGAGGACACGGTCGACCTCGTCGGCACTGAGCGCATCACCGGAGATCCGCCCGACGAGATAGATGTCGCCGGTGTTGTCGATGGTGTAGGCGACGCCGTAGAGCCGACGGTTGCGCCGGAGCAGATAGCGGTAGACGCCCTCGTGGTTCTCGTCGGGGCGGCGGCAGACAAAGGCCTCGACCCGCACCCCGTGCGGACCGGCGGTCAGCAGAACGGTCGTGGTGAGCTTGCGTTCGCCGGGCAGTTCGAGGACGAGGTGGTCGGCCTGTGCTCCGCCGGCGTCCTTGCGGCTGAACGGGATCTCCCGTTCGGCGAGCGTGGATTCGAGTAGGTCGACGATCTCGGCTTGGTTCACCCGTTCATCCTTGTCTGACGGTCATGCGTGGTCGGCGACGACGCCAGCGACGCGAACCCCGGCGCACCGACGCCGCACCGGTCGTCCCCGGGTTGCGCGCCGCGAACGACGCCATCGCGTCGGAGTAGCTCGACAGCAACTGTGTCGCGGTGTGTTCCCAGGAGAACTGCTCGGCATGTGTGCGCGTGTTGCGTCGCATCGCGGCGAGCCGGTCCGGGTCGTCGAGCAGTCCGCCGATCGCGGCGGTCCAGTCCTCGACGTCGTGCCCGTCGACGAGCAGCCCGGTACGGCCGTCGGCGACCGCGACGCTCAGTCCACCGACGTCGGCGGCGATCACCGGTGTCCCGCACGCCTGCGCCTCGATCGCGACCAGCCCGAAACTCTCCGAATAGCTCGGTACAGCAACGACATCCGACGCCCGATAGACCTGGGCGAGGCGATGGGACGGCTGCGGCGGCAGGAACGTGACGGCGTCGCTGATGCCCAGTTCGGCGGCGAGATCGATGAGCGCCGTCGGCTGCGCGAGGCCGCTGCCCGACGGTCCGCCGACGACGAGGACACGGACCCGGCGGCCCTGTCGGCGCGACCGCTCGACGATGGGTGCGGCCGCGGCCAGGAGGACGTCGGGGGCCTTGAGCGGCTGAATGCGGCCGACGAAGGTCAGGACCGTCTCGTCGGGCCGCAGGCCGAGTTCGGCGCGGGCCTGGTCACGTGGTCCGGGCGCGTAGACGTCGAGGTCGGCGCCAGGGGTGACGACGTCGATCCGACCGCGGTCGGCGTGATACATCGACATCAGCTCGGTCGCCTCGGTCTCGGTGTTGACGACCATGCGGTCGGCCTCGTCGACGACCTGCTGCTCACCGATCACCCGCAGCATCGGCTCCGCGGTGTCGCCCTTGGCCAATGACGCGTTCTTCACCGCCGCGAGGGTGTGGGCGGTGTGGACCAGAGGCACACCCCAGCGGTCGCGGGCCAGCCAGCCCACCTGGCCGGACAGCCAGTAGTGCGAGTGGATGAGGTCGTAGTAGCCGGGCTTGTGCATGGCCTCGGCCCGCAGGACCCCCGCGGTGAAGGCGCACAGCTGGGCCGGCAGGTCGCGTTTGTCGAGGCCCTCGAACGGGCCCGCCACGACGTTGCGGACGGTGACGCCGGGTGCCGCGACGACGGTCGGCGCATCCGACGACGACGTCGCGCGGGTGAAGATCTCGACCTCGATCCCGCGCCGGGCCATCCGGGTGGCGGTCTGCCAGACGTAGACGTTCATCCCCCCGGCGTCGCCGGTGCCCGGCTGCGCCAACGGCGAGGTGTGCACGGAGATGAGTGCGACTCGCCGCGGCAACGGGGGGCTGGTCATCCCACCAGCTTAGAGAAGGCCGTATCAACGCTCATCGTGCCCGGGCACACCGGCCTCGCCCGCAGATCTCGGCGTGGGTTGACACTCTTCTGATTGTGTCTCATTCTCGACACATGAGTGCTGAAGTGTCCGACGTGGCCGAGATCCCGCGGTTCTCGCTTCGATCCGGCGCGACGTGGGCCGACCCCTATCCGATGTACGCCGCGCTGCGCCAGCACTCACCCGTGCATCACGTCGAACCCGCGACCGACCCGGGCACCGGCGAGCCCGACGCCGGCGACTACTGGGTCCTCACCCGTCACGCCGACGTCCTCGCCGCCGCCAACGACGCGACGACGTTCTCCTCGGCCCAGGGGCTCACCGTCGCCTACGGTGAACTCGACGCGATCGGCATGGCCGACCATCCGCCGATGGTCATGCAGGATCCGCCGACCCACACCGCGTTCCGACGGTTGGTGTCGCGTGGATTCACCCCGCGTCAGGTCGTCGAGATCGAGCCGAAGGTGCGCGAGTTCGTCGTCGAGCGCCTCGAACGCCTCCCCTCCGGCGGCCCCGCGGACATCGTCGGCGAGCTGTTCAAACCGCTGCCCAGCATGGTGGTCGCCCACTATCTCGGTGTGCCCGAAGAGGATTGGTCACGCTTCGACGGGTGGACGGAGGCCGTGGTCGGCGCGACGTCGTCGGCCGGTGGGGTCGGTGGCATGGACGCCGCCGCCGAGTCCGCCGGGGCGGCGACGCTGGAGATGCTCGGGTACTTCAGCGAGCTCGTCGACTACCGCAAGCGCCACCCGGCCGACGACACGGTCTCGCAGTTGGTCGCGGCCGGTCTGGCCGACGATCCCGAGAATCCGCACGGGCTGCTGTCGATCATGGCGTTCACCTTCACCATGGTGGCCGGCGGAAACGACACCACGACCGGGATGCTCGGCGGGAGTGTGGCTCTGCTGCACCGCTTTCCCGAGGAACGGCAGCGACTCGTCGACGACCCCGGATTGATTCCCGGCTCCGTCGACGAACTGCTGCGCCTCACCTCGCCGGTGCAGGGTCTCGCCCGCACGACGTCGCGCGACGTGCACTATCCGGACACCCCGGACGGCGGCGCCACGATCCCCGCCGGCCGAAAGGTGTTGTTGTGCTATGGGTCTGCCAACCGAGATCCGTCGGTGTACGGACCGGACGCCGACGAGCTCGACGTCACGCGGCGTCCCCGCAACATCCTCACGTTCAGCCACGGGAACCACCACTGCCTCGGCGCCGCCGCCGCTCGGATGCAGGCGCGAGTGGCCCTGGCCGAATTGCTGGCTCGCCACCCGCGGTTCACCGTGGACGTCGACGGAATCCAATGGGCCGACGGCAATTACGTCCGACGACCCACCTACGTGGGCGTCCATGTCTGACTCCCGCACCGTGGACTGGCTCGCGACGGACCGAGCCGAACTCGGTACCCAACGCATCCTGGACGTCGCGGAACGTCTCTTCATCGAGCACGGCGTCGCAGCGGTGACCATGCGTTCGCTGGCCACCGCGGTCGGCTGTTCGAGGGCGACTCTGTACCGGTACTTCCCGGGAAAATCCGAGGTGCTCGCCGCCTATGTCGAACGCGCGGCCGCGCAGGTAGGTGTCGCCATCGCCGGGGCCACCGACGGCACGAGTGATCCCGGCACACGCTTGATCGCCGCAGTCATGACGGCCGTCGAGGCCGTGCGGGCGAACCCGGCATTGTCGGCATGGTTCACGGCGGACACCGCCGGGGCGTCGGCGAATCTCGCACTCCTGTCCCCCGCGATCGAGGAGATCGTGCGCGGCTTCCTCGCGGACATCCGCGCCGACGACGGCGGACGCGACCCCGATGCCGCCGACCTGCGCGAACGCGGGCGATGGCTGGTCCGCGTGATCGTCTCCCTCCTGACCACGCCGGGACGGGACCCGGACGACGAGCGGGCGATGCTCGAACAATTCGTCGTGCCGGTGGTTCTCGGTCCGTGATCCTCCGCCCGGACGGGAGCCGGTCGGCGAGCGCGTGCGGTGAGGTCTGCTAGCGCTGCCGACCGCGGTACTTGCGGTGGTACTCGTCGTACAGATCGGCGTCGCGTTCGCGTTCGATCTTCGTGACGAGCTCGGGATCCAGACCATGCTGTGTCAGCCGGTAGCGGCGGTACACGCGGTTCAGAGCGATCGAGAAGAAGATGTACGGCAACAGGATCGGGATGGTCATGTTGAGCCGGATGATGAAGTCGGTGGGGATGAACATCATCGGCGCGAGCAGGATCACGCACGGCACCGCCCACCGCGCGACCATCCGAGCGGCCGCCCCGGGCCCGGCGAGATCGTTGGCGACCCAGTCCCGCGTCGACGGCGGCAACTTCGCCCCATAGGCGTACTTCACGTATTGCCAGCCCTTGGGGCCCGTCAGACCGTCGCTCACGAATTCGATAGTACGCGATTGAATCGATGGCTACCCGTCGGGTTCCGTACCAACCGTTCCGACCGGGGACCATCTCTGCTGTGCCGATTCGCCGCGCCGTCGCGGGGTCCCCTACACTGCTTTCGGTAACGATTGTCATTTGCGTGAGGCGGAGAAGACGATGAGGCGAACACTGGCCGCGACCGTGGCTCTGATCGGTGCGAGCGCGCTGGCCCTGGCCGGCTGCTCGGGCAGCGACCACGGGACGGCCGCGTCCGGCACCCCGACGGTGGTCACCTCGACCAATGTCTGGGGCTCGGTGGCCTCCGCGGTCGCCGGGGACAAGGCGAGCGTCACCACGCTGTACACCAACGCCGAGGGCGACCCGCACGAGTTCGAGCCGTCCGCCGCCGACACCGCAGAGGTGTCCGACGCCGACGTCGTCGTACTCAACGGCGGCGGATACGACGCCTACATGGAGAAGGCCGTCGAGGGCTCCGACATCCCGACGATCAACGCCTATGACATCTTCCAGGGCGACCACGACCATGGTTCCGGTGATGGTTCCGGGGATGGTTCCGATGGGGTTTCCGACTCCGGAGCAGCCGGAGATCACGACCATGGCGACCATGGCGACCACGACCACGGCGATCAGAACGAGCACGTCTTCTACGACCTGCCTGTCGTCGCCGAGGTGGCCATGGACCTCGCGAACGCGCTCGCCGAGAAGGACCCGGCCAACGCCGAGGCCTACCGCGCCAACGCGGAGGCATTCGGCACCAAGGTCAGCGGGTTGCGCGGCTATCTCGCCACCATCAAGAAGGACCACGACGGCACCGAGGTCGCCCAGACCGAACCTCTCGCCGGCTACCTGCTGACCGAGGCGGGCCTCGTCGACGCATCGCCCGCCGGGTTCACGCAGTCCGTCGAGGAGGGACAGTCGCCGTCGGCGGCCGACCGCGCCGCCCTCGAGGACCTGCTCACCTCGAAAACCGTGCACGCCTTCATCTACAACACGCAGGCCGTCGACTCGGTCACCGAGGCCATGCTGTCGGTCGCGGAGCGTTCCGGGGTGCCGGTCGTGAAGTTCACCGAGACGCTGCCGGACGGCACCACCGACTACATCGCGTGGCAGCAGGGCCAGATCGATGCGTTGAGCGCCGCACTCGGAAACCATGCCGCACACTGATGTCATGACCGAACCCGCCCGGACGGACGTGCAGGTCGCACGATTCGACCACGCGCGCCTCGGCTTCGGGTCGCGGGTGCTCTTCGACGACCTGAACCTGGGCATCTCCCGCGGGGAGTTCATCGCGGTGCTCGGCCCCAACGGATCCGGGAAGACGTCGTTCCTGCGGTGCCTGCTCGGGCAGTACCCGCTCGACGACGGTCGGCTCGAGGTCACCGAACGCATCGGCTACATCCCGCAGCAACATTCCGACGACGCCGACCCGATGGCATTGCGCGGACGCGATCTGGTCGGGTTCGGTGTCGACGGTGCCCGGTGGGGCGTCGGGTTGCGCGGCCGGGCGCGTCGCCGGCGACTGGTCGATGCCGCACTCGCCGAGGTCGGCGCGACGGCGTACGCCGAGGCCCCGATGGGCCTGCTCTCCGGTGGTGAACAACAGCGCCTTCGAGTGGCCCAGGCGCTGACCGGGGATCCGACCCTCCTGCTGTGCGACGAACCGCTGTCGAGCCTGGACCCCACCAATCAGCACCTGGTCGTCGACCTCATCGACGAGCGTCGTCGGACCGCGGAGACCGCCGTCGTGTTCGTGACCCACGAGATCAATCCGGTCCTCCCCTACGTCGACCGTGTGCTCTACCTCGTCGGCGGCCGTTTCCGCATCGGGACGCCCGACGAGGTGATGACCACCGCCACGCTGTCCAACCTGTACGGCAGTGACGTCGAGGTGCTCCGGGTCAACGGCCGGCTGCTGGTGATCGGCGGCGAGGACGCCCACCACTGCGATCACCGTCCCGAAGCGCCTGCACCGACGGCGCAGGGTTCGCACGGTGAGCGGACCACGCAGTCATGACGGTCGGCGCTCCCCTGGCCGCCGCGCAGATCGAGATCAGCAAACTCTGGGACTTCGGCGAGACCGGCTCACTGCTCGAACGTGACTTCGTCCAGCAATCGTTGATCGCGGTCGCTCTGCTGGGGTTGCTCGGCGGCATCCTCGGGCCACTCATCGTGGCGCGCCAGATGTCGTTCGCCGTCCACGGTGTGAGCGAGTTGTCGGTGACCGGTGCCGCGGCCGCACTCCTGTTGGGCATCAGCATCAATGTGGGCGGGGTGATCGGCGCCGTCGTCGTCGCCGCGGTCTTCGGCTTCATGGGAGACCGTGCGCGCGAACGTGACTCGGTCATCGGTGTGGTGATGGCGTTCGGCTTGGGCCTCGGCGTGCTGTTCCTGTCGCTGTACGGCAGTGCGCGAACGGGTTTCGCGATGCTCACCGGCCAGGTGGTCAGCGTCGGGACGGGTGGCCTGACGGCCGTCGCGACCACGACCGTCGTCGTGGCCCTCGGCATGGCGGTCATCTATCGTCCGCTACTGTTCGCCTCGCTCGATCCGAGGGTCGCCGGCGCTCACGGCGTCCGGATCCGCGCGTTGTCGGTGGTGTTCGCGGTCCTGATGGGACTGGCCTGCGCGCAAGGCGTGCAGATCATCGGTGCGCTGCTGGTGATGTCACTGATGATCACCCCGGCGGCCGCCGCAGCCCGGCTGACCGCCAACCCGACGACGGTGCTCGTGCTGTCGGTGGTGTTCGCCGAGGTGGCCGCCGTCGGCGGTCTGATCCTGTCCCTCGCCCCCGGGCTGCCGGTGTCGGTGTTCGTCACCACCATCTCGTTCGTGATCTACGTGGTGTGCCGCGTGGTGGGTCGTCGTCGGCAGTTCGCCACCCGCTAGGCCGCCCCTCGCCAGAGCTGGCCTGAACTCGCCGATCGTGCCCAGGGCACGCTCGGCGAGAACCAGGGCACGGTCGGCGAGGTGGGGCTCCGCCAGGCCGCGGGCCGTCGGCGGGGATGCGTCACTCCTCCGGCGCGCCCGGGTTGCAACGGGTCTGGATCATCACCTGATCGGTGACGACGGGCCGCGACGGCTCGATGTTCCAGCTCGGCTTGTCCGGTTCGACGGCACGCGCGAAATCCCAGTGGCAGTCGAACTGTGCCCGCATGCCCGGCGTGTCCGCGTCCGGCTCCAGCCGCAGTACCTCCGCCCAGGCGATGTCCGCACCGTCCGGGTTCTCGGTCCGTCGGCCGGCGACGGTGGGATGGATCTGGAGGCTGGGTCCGACCGCGGTCCGCACCCACTCCACATGATCGACGTACGGCGGTGGTATCACCGGGGTCGTCGACCCGGTCGCCGCGGAACTCGTCGAACCTGCCGACGACGACCCCACGACCGGCACGGCCGCGCTGCTACCGGCGTTCTCTCCCCCAGTCCCGGGCCCCTCCGCCGAGCACGCCGCCGACGACACGAGCCCCACCATCGCAAGGGACACCGCAATGACAAGACGACGACTCCCGAACCCGCACGAACGAACGACATCCATACCCCGGACCCTATCGACGAGTAGCCTTCGGCTGTGGGAAGACTTCGTGTCGCCGCGCTCTGCGCCCTCCTGATCGTGACGATCGTCGCGACCGGATGCACCGATCCGTCCGGTACCACCATTCCACCGAGCGAGACCTCCACCGACGGCGGAAAACCACGCGTGACCACCACCGACACGCACCTCCGGCTCGACGGACAGCCATGGTGGCCCACCGGATTCAACGCCTACCAACTCGGCACCGACTGGTCGGTCAACCGCGGATGCGGCGCCGCCGTCGACGTCGACGACTACTTCGATCGCCTTCCGCCGCGCGCGCTGACGCGGATCAGCCTGTTCTCCATGTTCGCCGTCGACAAGCACAGCGGGCTGCTGAATTTCGGGCCCCTCGACGCGGTGTTCGCGGCCGCGAAACGCCACCGCCAGATGGTCCTTCCGGTCCTGACCGGCGGGCCGGGCACCTGTGAGGACGACCGGTTCAAGGAACGCACCTGGTACGAATCCGGCTGGAAAACAAAGAAATCGGTGGGTGGACTCACCTTCGCCGACTGGATGCGCGCCGCGATCACCAGATGGCGCAACGAGCCGAGCCTCGTCGGCTGGGAGATGGTCGGGGAGCCCGAGGCCAGCATGTGCACAGCCCGCGGATGCGATTGGCAGGTACGTACGTGCCCGACCGGCGGCGCGGATGTCTTGCGACGCTTCTACGACGACGCCGGCGCCCGGCTACGTTCCCTCGACGACCGCCACCTGGTGTTCGCCGGCTTCATCGGCGGCGATCAATGTGGAATGGAGGGCGACGACTACGCGAAGGTCGGCGCCTCCCCCACTCTGGACGTCCTCGACTTCCACGACTACGGCACCACCCCCACCGATTTCGGCCCCGCGGGAAGCGACCTGCCCACCAGACTCGACCAGGCGCGCGCATTGAGGAAGCCACTGATCGTCGGCGAGATGGGTATCAAAGCGGGCGCCTGTCTCTCACTGCCCGATCGGGCGGATCAGTTCCGCCGCAAGATCACCGTGCAACGCGACGCCGGAACCGCCGCGGCGCTCTTGTGGGCGTTCGTCCCGGATCCACGACCGGACGACTGCACCTTCGACATCGGATACGACGGCCCGGCATGGCAGGTCGTGACCGACCTGGTCCGGTGAGGGCGGCTATGGTTCCGGCGTGTCCACGTCGACGTCCACCCGACGCGCGCCGCCCTCAGTTGACGCTGCCACCCCCGAGCAGGTCGGCCGCCGGGGACACCCGGTAGATCCGCCAGTTCGGCAGATCCGCACCCTGATTGCGGGCCTCCAGTATCAGCACCGACACCTGCGCACCGTTCTCGTACAACGTCGGGAAGCGGATGTTGAGGGCATCCGACTCACCTCGACCCGAACGCGGGACAGCGAGCATGTACTGGACATCATGCGCCGCAGGGTCATTGAGTATCTCGGTGAAGTCCTGGTCGGAGGGGATCACGAACTGTTTCGGACGCGCCGACTGCGCGATCACCGCGAAACCGTAGACGGTGTCGCAGAGTACGCTGCCCTCCGGCAGGTTCAGGCTGTCGAGGTATTCCGCGATCGACCGCTCCGTCGAGAACGAGCGGACGACACGTTGAGCATCGAGCGTCTTCTTGTCCACCGCGTCGGGATTCGGCATGACGATGCTCTGCAGGGCGAACTCCTGAGGAGCGTACTTCGGTGACGTCATGCCGTAGGCGGTGACCGGTATGGCCACGACCATCGTCACGATCGCGATCGCCGTCAGTGCCCGGATCTGCCGTCGGTGTCCGGTGACCACCGGCGGGATCTGTGCGTGTCGTCCGAGCCGGCGTCGCGGTGCCACACGGCGCGCGGGAACCGCGAGCAGCGCGATGATCGCGGCGAGCAGGACGACCGTCATGTAGAACCGCAGGAAGCCGAACGTGGATCCCTTGGAGTAGCTGTAGATCTGGAACAACAGCACACCGCCGATCAGCGGGAGCGGCGCCAGCAGCGGATACAGCCGATGCCGCCGCTGTCGTAAGGCCAGCACGATCACGAGCAGCAGCGGGAACAGCGGCGCGAGGATGGTGAGCTCGACGATGGAGAACTGCAGCGCACTGGTCGCAGTGTCGGAGCCACTGCCGCCGGATTCGGCGATGATCGACGAGTTGCCGTACTCGGAGGTGAACTGGGCGAACAGGTTACCGGTGATCAGCCAGCTTGTGAGGGCCCAGATCACGAAGGCGACGAACGCAGGCAGCGCGACGAGCGCGACGTCGAGCAATGCGCGCATGACCCGGTCGGTGCGATCGGGCCGTCGGTAGCTGACGGTGGCCACCAGCAGCCCGGCACCGAGCGCCGCGGCCGCGCCGTCATAGCGGGTCAGATAGGCGAATCCGAGTGCCATTCCCGTGGTCACGAGGTCGTGCACGTCGTCGGTGTCCACCCACCTCATGCCACGTCGCACCGCCCACGCGAGGAAGAACAGATACGGCGCCTCACTCATCCCGTTGGCCGCGTAGAAGATGATCATCGGGTTGATCGCGTAACACGCGGTGACCGCGATCGATATCGCCGGGGACAGACCACGATCGCGGGCGATGCCCGACACCTGGATGACCGAGCCGGCCATGAACGCCGACGACATCACCGCCGCCGACAGCGCCGACGTCGTCATCGCCGGGAACAGCGGGGTCAGGGCCGTCAGCGGGAGCTGGATGATCGCGGTCAGCGGGGTGAAGATGAAGCCGATGGCCGACAGGTGCGGGTCGCGACTGAACAGCACACTCTGCGCCGACTGCACGCGAGACAGTGAGTCACCCACGTACAGACGGACATCCGCGGCAAGATAGACGCCGACGGCGAGGTAGAGCAGCCACACGACGACGAACAGCCCGACGATCCGGCGCCGGCTCATGGCGTGCCGCCCTCGGTCGCCCGGGCCGCACCCGCATCCGCATCCGAGACCGCTGAATCGTCGGCTTCGTCCTTGGACCCGGTGGCCAGTCCGTGGAAGGTCTTCTCCCAGTACGACGGGTTGACGAGCATCTGCCACATGCCCTTGATCGCCGCGACGCTCATCATCACCCAGTACACCGGCACCAGCAGTGCCGACCACATCAGTCCACTGCGACCGTCCTCCCGGATCGCGACCAGGTTCATGTAGATGGCGGCGCCGTTGCCGAAGATCAGCGAGATCAACGACAGATAGTAGATCGGTCCCGGGAAGATGTCGGCGAAGACCTTGGGCTGCCCGGCGATCCAGACCACCATGATGAGCCAGAACACCATGTTCATGCAGGCGATGAGCGGTGTCCCCGCGATCAGGAGGGTGAACCGGTACCAGGCGACCGGACCCAGGATCCGCCACAGATCCACCGGCCGGCGCATGTGCACCAGCCACGTCTGCATGTAGCCCTTGTACCACCGGGATCGCTGACGAACCCAGTTGATCGCGTCGACGTTCGCCTCTTCGAGTGTCAGCGAATCCAGGACGGCGGTGCGATAGCCGTTGCCTGCGATACGGACCCCCAGATCGGCGTCCTCGGTGACGTTGAACGGATCCCACGCGCCGATGTCGTCGAGGACCTGTCGGAGGAAGTGATTGGACGTGCCGCCCAACGGGATCGGCGCGCGACTGGCCATCAGACCCGGCAGCAGGTAGCTGAACCAGATGCCGTAGTCGGCGACGAACCACTCTGTCAGGATGTTGTCGCGGGCGTTGTGGAAGTTGAGCTTTCCCTGGACGCAGACGACGGTCTCGTCCTCGGCCCGGAAGGCCGCGACCGCACGGCGCAATTGCAGCGGATCGGGCAGATCCTCGGCGTCGTAGATCGCGACGATGTCGCCGGTGGCGAAATGCAGACCGTAGTTGCATGCCTTGGGTTTCGTCCGCGGATCGGCAGGCGGGACGAGAACCACGGTGACCAGATCATGAGACCCCATGTCCCGAGCCGCCTCGATCGTCGGCTCGTCGTCGGCCTCGAGGAGGAGGAGCACCTGGAGCTTGTCGTGGGGATACTCGAGCGACTCCATGGCGGCGATCAGGTCGCCGACGACCTCCGGTTCACCGTAGGCCGGCACGAGCACCGTGTAGAGCGGCAGCTCGTCGTCGGGGATCATCCGGGCCTCGTCGTCGGGGATCACGATCGCGCCGTTCACCAGACCGCGCCGGAAGATGGTCAGCCGGTCGATGAGAGCCAGGATGTAGACGACCGTCGCGATCGACACCAGCCCGGCAACGGCGGGGATGGTGAACAACACGAGCAGGACGATGATCACCGCGGCGCCGATCGCACCCAGGATCTTCTGCCCGCGGCTGAACGGCACCGAGGCGGTCATCTGGGAGTCGATGTCGCGGAGACGTTCGACGGCGTCGTAGAGTGCGGCATGCCGGTACTCCGGATCGTCGAGCAGTTCGGCGACCTCGCGGTCGTTGCGCGGGGTCATCGGGCGTCGTCCTCAGTGATCGCATCGACCTGCGCGTCGATCAGATCACCCGCGGTCTGGACGAGCAGGTCGCGATCCTTGAACTGCGGCTCGAGGTCGACGGTGACCGAGTTGCCCCGGAACAGCACCGTGACAAAGGTGTTCAGATTGCGGGCCACCGTCATCTCCGGACGGGGGAACTCGGCGTCGGCGTCGTGGTTGTCGACGGAGATGACCGTGACGCGCTGTGTCCGTGTCCCGTTGTTCCATTGCCAGAAGATGCGGTTGAAGGTCAGATAGCTCTGGTCGTCGACGACGGTCTGCAGATGTCCGGTGACCCCGTGGGGCAGTGCGACGGGCTGGGTTTCGCTGATGCGATCCCCGACGAGGTCGTAGACGAATGTGAAGGGGTAGACGTCGAAGCGCAGCGGATACCGGGTCTCGATGGCGTTGACGACGACCTTGCGTGGCCGTGCGAACTTGTCGAATGCGAGACTCCCCTTGGCCTGGAACAGATCCTGGGTCGTCATGATGGACCCGCGGCCGTACAGTCGGGTGATCCAGTCGTACTCGTTCACATCGCCGGCCACCCAGTTGGACGGCACGACGAGCGGAGGCCGCGTGTCGAGGCCCGGTACCTCGGTGTTCTCGGTCGTCCCGAAGCTCGGGATCGGGATGAAGAACATCCCGACGGCGAACACCACGATCACCCATGCGGGTCGCCCGACTCTCGGCACCGACACGGGGATCATGTCGCGGCCGAGTGGCGTCCACGAGTCCTTGTGCCGACGACGATAATCCACGTACAGCCAGGCACTCGCGACGAGCGCGGCACCCACACACGGAAGGGTCTGATAGACCCAGCCGGGTGCGCTCGGGTGGAAGTGACGCAGGCTGACCAGGGTGATGACCCCGACCGTCGTCGTGATCGCCGCGCCGAACAGCCCGCGACGCACGGTGCGACCGGTCGCCACCCCGCTCGCCACCGCGCCGAAGGCGATCATCACCCCGCCGGCCGCCCACGGCCCTCCCCCGAGTAGGAGGACTGCGACGCGGTAGGGCACCGGGAAGATCATCAACAACAGGAACCACGGCCACTTGTAGCGGGCAACCGGCCGCAGGCCGAACACGAGGATGCAGCTGCCGAGCAGGAACATCCACAGTGCGAGCAGATCCACGTGGGTGGTGAGATAGGACGTTGCGTACCGCAGGTTCATGACCGTGAACGTCAGCGAGACGATCAACACGACGATCCCGACGATGACGTCGGTCTGGCGGTCGCGGATCGGGAGCTCATCACCCCGCCGCCACGACGTGCCGATCGCCGCGATGACGACGAGCAGGATGACCGCGGGAAGATAGGCGATCGCGGTCTGCGCCCGCATCTCGATAGCCAACGCGCCCAGGGTCGGCCAGAACGCCACGATCGTCGCGTCCAGCACCAGCAGCCACCGCAGAGCGATCTGTGCCGACGTGTTGCCCGACAACCGCTCTCGGAAGCCGGGACCGCGTGCCGCCGGGGCGGGCGCGATGTCGGTCACCGTCATCCGGCGGCCGACCGCTCGCGACGTCGCCGCACGAGCAGCGTGCCGCCGATCACCGCGCCGACCAGGATCGCGGCACCGACGAGGACGCCGACGACGGTGCCCCACGAACCCGTCGACCTGGTGTCCTCGCTCTCCGGGTTGATCGCTGTCGAGTTCACCGCGACGGGGTCGTTGCCGGCGATCTTCATGACCGCGTCACCGTCGACCTCGCCCCATCGCTGATCGGTGGACAGATAGTCGAGCAGCGAGTCGAGATCGCCGGAGTCGTTCGTGGAGGTGGCGACCAGCACACTGCGGTCACCCGATCGGGTCACCTCGAGCGCCCCGAAACTGATCCCCGGGTCCAGGGTCACCGACGACGACCCGCCGCCCGGCGAGACGACGCTGAGCTTGCGGCCATCCGCACGCAACGGCAGGTCCAGTGACGGCAAACCCGTCCCGTCCGCCGAGATCAGGATCGCGGGTTGATCGGACGACGAGGCGGAATCCATCGACACCACGTCGAGACCGAGCGGCACCGCCGACATCCCCTGCAGACCGGCGGCGATCGACACCGCCCGCGACACGTCCCCGACGTCGCCCTTCGTCCACGCGAGCTGGGTGCGCGGCATCAGCGACTGCGGCAACGACTGGAAACCCTGCGGCTGCGGCGGATCGGCCGCCGCCTCGGAGCGGACCTCTCCGGACGAGCTGAGGCTGAGCGTGCTGCGGTACCCGTTGCCGCAGCCCTCACTCAGATCACCGCGCTGCAGCACCAGGGAGATCGGGGTGTAGCGGCGGACGACGTCGTCGGGGATGTCGACCCACTGGTTGTACGACCCGGACTCATCGGTCGGGATCGTCGCTATCGTGCGGTCACCGGAACGGACGGCGACGAGACCGTCGCTGTCGCGGGGGCCCGGGCTGTACGAGCCCGAGAGCTGGACGCTGATGCTCTTCGACGGGCGGCCGAGGCGCGTCTGGTCGATACCGAAGTCGATCGTCGGCCACGACGCCGACGTCACCGACTGGTCGCCGATGCCCAGGTCGCCGAGTGTCTGCACCGACGGTGCGATCTGCGGCGCGTTGTGCAGCGACCCGGCCACGGCGGCCGAACTCAACGCGATGGGTGCCATGTTCGACGTGAGGAACTGGGTCTGGGTGACGAGTTCGTCGGCCGAGCCGCCGATGACGAGATATGCCGACCCGTCATCGGACTGTAGCGACAGACCGGGATTCGCCTGGGTGTTGATGACGATCTGGCGCTCGAGCGGTCCCGGCACGGTCGGCGGCGTCATGTTCGAGCGTGGCAGCGCCACGGTCCGGATCGGGACCTGCGCGGCACCGTAATTCGCGACGACGGCGGTCGCGAGGTTGACCGCAGCGGCACCCTCGGCCTGCTGCACGTCGTCGGGGATGTAGATCGTGAGACCGCGCAGAATCGGCGGCAGGAACTCGGCCACCGAATCCGGGATCGCCTCGCGGCCGGTATAGGACACGGTCGCATTCACCATTCGGAATGCGTTCTCGGGATCGAACTGGCACAACCCCTCGACCCGGAGATACGCCCGCAGAACGATATCCGCGCCATTCTGGTCGACTCGTAGTCCGCGCAGCGGTAATTCGATCGGCGAATTGGGTTCCGGATTGATCGGCGTCCGCGAGATCAGCCTTTCGTCCTGCAAGACGTCGACGCTGCCCCCGGTCACGAACGCCGGCAGCTCGGTCAGGCCGCGCAACACCGATGGCGTGAGATTCTGCGGCACGGGCAAACTCATGCTGACCTCGCCCTGCTGACCAGGAAAGGAGATCGTCGACGACGATCCGAGATCCTGCAGGCTCATCGGCGGCGGCGGATCTCCCGGGGCGGCCGCGGACGGTGCTGCGAAACCGATGAGGGACGCGATCACCGCCGCGACGAGGATGACGACCGAAACCCTACGGCTTCCACAGCGAGAACTCTGGCGCACAACCATCGGGCCCTTTCAGACATGATGCGCGGATACTCGGCGGGACAACATACTCCACTGGATCTTTCAGAAAGAAACTATCGGAACAACCGGGCGTCGGCATTGCCAATGGACGGAGGTTTGCCGATCGGTGGCGTCGCCGTCGACTTCGGACCGCCATCGCACTGGGTCTGCGTTGTCCGTCTGCGTTGTCCGTCTGCTTGTCGTTGTGGGATCGAGTCACAACCGTTTCCTGCCGGCCACGTGTGGTCTGCGACGATGGCGGGGTGTCCAGCGTCATGACAGGTGAGCGTATCGACGGGGGCGTCTACGTCGACCTCGGGGAAAGGCGGATCTGGCATTTCGTCGGCGGCGAGCCATCCGGCCAGCCGACGGTCCTGCTCCACGGCGCCTTCGGTTCGGCGTCGGCGTGGGGCGCGCAGTTCGCCGACCTCACATCCGCGGGCCTGGCCATCCACGCACCCGAGCGCAGCGGACACGGACACTCACCCGACCACCATGGTCCGTTCACGTATTCGGACATGGTGGCCGAGACCATCGCCTACCTCGAGGAGCAGGTCCAGGGCCCCGCGCACCTGATCGGCTGGAGCGATGGTGCGGTGATCGCGCTGTTGGTGGCCAAATACCGCCCCGACCTCGTCAACCGTGTCGTCGTGGTGTCGTTCTACGTCAATCGCGCCGATCAGGACGCGGACGAGTTCTTCCGGTTGATCGAGTCGCGGGACAGCGCGACCGTCGATTTCCTGCGCAGCGGCTACGTCGACATCACGCCTGACGGCCCCGACCACTTCGATGTCGTCTACGACAAGACGGTGTCCATGCTCGCGCACGAGCCGGCCTACGACTACGCGGAGTTCACCGATGTCGACGTACCGATCCTGCTCGTCGCGGCGGATCGAGGGGTGGCACGTGTCGATCACATCCTCGCGCTGTCGCGTGCACTGCCGCAGGCGCGTCTCGCCGTCCTGCCGGGCACGCACATCCTGCCCGTCGAGTCACCTGAGCTGTTCAACCCGCTGGTCGTGGCGTTCCTGACGGCCGATCCCCCGAGCCACTGGGTGCCGCACCCCTGAGGCGACACCGTCACGGGAAACGGCTCGCCGGGGTCGATCGAGGCCGGCGACTCACGCCGATGCGTGTACGCGCTGCCACGCTGCGCGGCGGGCGCCGTCCGGATCGGACTGCACACGGTCGGGGTCGTCGATGATCAGCACGCGACGGGTCTCGGTGTCGTAGACCGGCCAGCCCACACCCGGGACACCGCCGGTCGCGAAGGCTCCCCACCGGTCCTGCACGTCGGCGATCACCCGGCCCGTCGACCGCCAGTCGCCCACCGCGAGACCTGCGCCGATCGCGGTGCGGTAGGCACCGAACACCGCGAACATCTCCGTCGCATGGGTTGCGCCCATGCCGGTCGCGGCGAGGACACGGGTCCGGAAGTCGTAGCGATAGACCCAGGTCGGGGCGACGGCACTGTGTCCTTCGGCGAAGGCCACCATCGGTGCCCAGAACACCGAATCGGCGGTGAGTTGGACGTCGTCGCGCTTACCGCCCGAATAGAGCGCGCGGATCTCGCGTCGATCCTGCTCGTCGGTCACGCGCAGCAGCGATTTCTCCGCGTCCGGCAGCACGTTCCACAGGCGGGTGAACAGCTGTCCCTCGTCGTGATTGCTGCCGATGATGAGCGGCACCGGCAACGTCCGGCCCGCCGCGACGACCGCCAGCGGCGCCTCCTGCAGGTACTCACCGTCGACGACCGGCCCGAACGGGATCGGGTCGAGACCCTCGACACGCCGGGCGAACGACATGAGCAGGTTGCCTGCGCGGAGGACGTCCTGTGCGGACGACCGGGCGAGCAGTCGCTGCGCCTCGTCGGAAGGGATCGGGTCGGCATCGGGGTCGACCGCGGTGGGCCGACGATCCGGATCGCGCAGAAAGCGCACGAACTCGTCGGCGAAGGTGTGCGCGGCGTCGGACGAGATCACGAGTTCGGGGGCGGGACTCTCCGCGATCGCCCGCACGAACAGGCCCTCGGCGGCCGGGGTGCTCAGCAACGAGATGACCGCCGATCCGCCGGCGCTCTCGCCGAACACGGTGACATTCGCGGGGTCGCCACCGAAAGCAGCGATGTTGCGCTGCACCCACTGCAGTGCCGCTACCTGGTCCTTGAGCCCCAGATTGGAGTCGAACGGCCGGTCCTCGGTCGCGAACGCTCCGAGGTCCAGATAGCCGAACGGCCCGAAACGGTACTGCACGGTCACGACGATCACGTCTTGCGACCGGGCCAGGAGCGAACCGTCGTAGAGCGGCGTCGCCGCCGTACCCAGGATGTAGGCGCCACCGTGGATGAAGACCATCACCGGTCGCGGTGTGGGAGACGGACGGTCCGGCGCGAAGACGTTCAGGGTGAGGCAGTCCTCCCCCATCGGCTGGTACTTGCCGGGCGCGACCGCGGTGAACCGCTTCTCCTGGATCGCCGCCTTCGCGAATCGCGTGCAGTCGCGCACGCCAGGCCACGGATGGACCGGCTGCGGGTCTCGAAAGCGGAGCCCGGCGACCGGCGGCGCCGCGAACGGGATGCCCTTCCAGCTGATCGTGCCGCGCCGGGTGCGCTTGCCCGGGGAACCCTCGACGATGCCATCGGCGGTGGTAACCCTGCTATCGATCGATGTCATGTCACCCAACATAGTGGACACGCCGTGAACACCGCCGGAGGCCCGTGACGACCGTCACATGCCCGGCGCCGACGGCGACCTCAGAAATGCCGAATCGATCAGCGGCGCTGCGCCGCCGACGACACGACCACCCCCGCGTCGGTGAGCGCCGCGCGGACCGCGCGCGCATGCTCGACCGCTCCCGGGGTGTCGCCGTGGAGGCAGATCGATTCCGCCGACACCTCCACGCGTGACCCGTCGATCGCGATGACCTCACCGCGCTCGACCAACGTGACGACCCTTCGAGCAATCTCCGCGGCGTCGGTCAGGACAGCATCCGGCTCCGACCGCGGCACCAACGACCCGTCCGGGCGATAGGCGCGGTCCGCGAACGCCTCGGTGATCACCGCGACGCCGCGCTCCTCCGCGCGACGCAACGAGAGCGACCCGGGCAGGCCCATCAACGGCAGCGAGCCACCGAGTTCGACGATGGCCTCGACGACGGCGTCGGCCTGCCGCTCGTGCGAGACGATCGAGTTATACAGCGCCCCATGCGGTTTCACGTACTCGACACTCGATCCGACCGATCTCGCGATCGCGTCGAGCGCACCGATCTGATAAAGGATGTCGGCCGTCAGCTGCGCCGGTTCGACGTCCATGAACCGTCGGCCGAATCCTTCCCGGTCGGGATAGGAGACCTGGGCCCCGATACGAACACCTGCCGCGACGGCCGCGCGGCACGTGGCGACCAGTTCGAGGGGTGTACCGGCATGGAAGCCGCAGGCAACGTTCGCACTGGTGACGACCGCGACCATGGCCTCGTCGTCGCCCACGCCCTCCCCGAGATCGGCGTTGAGGTCGACCTTCGGACCCGCGGGCGATGAGTTCGACATGGAGCCGAGTCTAGTGAGGCGTCACCCGGTTGCCGCCGGCGTGATCTGGCTTGCCGTCGGCGAGATCGGCGTTGCCGTCAGCGCCGACGCTGGCGGGCGAACTCCGCGAGCACGACGCCCGCCGCAACCGAGGCGTTGAGACTCTCGACGTTTCCGGCCATGGGGATCGACAGGATCGAGTCACAGGTCTCACGGACCAGGCGCGACAGCCCCTTGCCTTCGGAGCCGACGACGATGACCGTCGGCCCGGTGCCGTCGTAGTCGTCGAGCGTGACATCGCCCCCGGTGTCGAGTCCGACGAGCTGAGCCCCCGACTCGGCCCAATCCTTCAGCGTGCGAGTCAGATTCGATGCCTGCGCGACCGGTAGTCGAGCGGCCGCACCGGCGCTGGTCCGCCACGCCACCGCGGTGACACTCGCGCTACGACGCTGCGGGATCACCACGCCGTGCCCACCGAACGCCGCGACCGAGCGGATGACCGCGCCGAGGTTGCGGGGATCGGTGATGTTGTCGAGCGCCACCAGCAGTGGCGGTGTGCCGCTGTCGATGGCCGCGCGCATCAGGTCGTCCGGGTGGGCGTACTGATACTCCGGGACCTGGAGGGCGATGCCCTGATGCAGACCGTTCGACGACAACCGGTCGAGTTCCGGTTTACCGACCTCGAGGATGGACACACCGGTGTCTCCGGCGAACTTGACCGCCTCGGCGACACGCTCGTCGGGTTCGGAGTTCGTCGCGATGTAGAGGGCGGTCGCCGGGACGCCCGCACGCAGGCACTCCAGCACCGGATTGCGACCGAGGACGTACTCGGGCCCGTCGTCCTTGCGGCGGTTGCCCCCACCACGACCGGCCACCGACTTCGCCGCGGCCTTGGCACGCTTGTGCGCCGGATGGTACGGACGATCGACAGCCTTGGGCGTTGCGCCACGGCCCTCGAGACCGCGTCGTCGCTGACCGCCGGAACCGACGGTCTGCCCCTTCTTGCTGCCCGTCTTACGGACCGCGCCCTTACGTTTCGAGTTACCGGCCATGTCAGGAGGTTCCCTTCAGCGACCACTGCGCACCATCGGGGGTATCGGTGACCTCGATGCCCGCCTCGGCGAGCCGGTCCCGCACCGCATCCGCGGTGGCCCAGTCCTTGTCGGCGCGCGCCTGCGCGCGCCGCTGCAATTCGGCGCGCACGAGCACGTCCAGTGCTGTGGTGGCGGCGGACTCGTCGGCGCCCTCGTCGACCCAATGTGCGTCGAGCGGATCGACACCGAGGATGCCCATCATCGCCCGCACCGACGACGCCGCCGCGAGCGCACCGGTCCCGTCCCCGGACTCGAGGGCCGTATTGCCCTGTCGCACAGCGTTGTGCACCGCGGCCAGGGCTGCGGGGACCCCCAGGTCGTCGTCGAGGGCGACGGCGAACTCATCCGGGATGTCGCCGACCGGGACGTCGCCGACGCGCGCGGACACCCGGGCCACGAAGGACTCGACCCGACGGTAACCGGCAGCGGCCTCGGTGAGCGCACCGTCTGAGTACTCCAGCATCGATCGGTAATGGGCGCTGCCGAGGTAATAGCGCAGTTCGACGGCCCGCACACGTTGCAGCATCGCCGGGATCGACACGACGTTGCCGAGCGACTTGCTCATCTTCTCCCCGCCCATGGTCACCCAGCCGTTGTGTAACCAGTAGCGCGCGAACGGATCTCCGGCGCCGTGCGCCTGCGCGATCTCGTTCTCGTGATGCGGGAAGATGAGATCCATTCCGCCACAGTGGATATCGAACTCGGGACCGAGCAGTGACGTGGCCATCGCCGAGCATTCCAGGTGCCAGCCGGGGCGGCCGGGGCCCCATGGCGTGGGCCACGACGGCTCGTCGGGTTTGGCCGCCTTCCACAGCGTGAAGTCGCGGGCGTCCCGCTTGCCGGTGCCTGCACTCTCGCCCTGGTGCACGTCGTCGAGACGATGCCCCGACAACGCGCCGTAGTCGGGCAGGCTGAGCACGTCGAAGTAGACGTTCCCGTCGGACGCATAGGCGTGACCGCGCTCGATCAGCCGTTCCATGTACTCGACCATCTGCGTGATGAACCCGGTGGCCCGCGGCTCACCCGACGGCGGCAGCACGCCGAGCGCGTCGTAGGCCGTGTCGAAGGCGCGCTCGTGCGTGGCGGCCCACTCCCACCAAGGCCGGCCGGCCTCCTCGGCTTTGCGGAGGATCTTGTCCTCGATGTCGGTGACGTTGCGGACGAACAGGACGTCGAGGCCCTTGTGTTCGAGCCAGCGGCGCAGCACGTCGAAGGCGATGCCGCTGCGGACGTGGCCGATGTGTGGGACACCCTGGACGGTCGCGCCACACAGGTACACCGAAGCGTGTCCGGGGTGCAGCGGGACGAAGTCGCGCACCTCTCGGGTAGCGGTGTCAAACAGGCGCAAGGTCACGACGAGCAATCCTACCTGGTCAGATTCGCCATCCGGGACCCGACGGCCGTCCCCGTCAGCCGAGCAGTGCGGTCGCGATGGCGGCCACGCCCTCGCCCCGGCCGGTCATCCCCAGTCCGTCGGTGGTCGTCGCCGAAACCGACACCGGCGCGCCGAGCGCAGCACCGAGCACCTGCTGGGCTTCTTCGCGGCGTGGACCGATCTTGGGCCGGTTGCCGATCACCTGCACCGCGGCGTTGACGATCGTGAGTCCCTGGGCGGTGACCAGTTCGCGGACGTGTTCGAGCATGGCGACGCCGGAGACGCCCTCCCATTCGGGACGTCCGGTTCCGAACACGGATCCGACGTCGCCGAGGCCGGCGGCCGAGAGCACCGCGTCACAGAGGGCGTGGGCGCCGACGTCACCGTCGGAATGGCCTTCACACCCGGGCGCGTCGGGGAAGTGCAGACCGACCATCCAGCACGATGTGCCGCCGACGACGCGGTGTGCGTCGCTGCCGATGCCGACTCTCATGGGTGCGCTCCTGGGGCGGGTGGTCTCGATACGCGCCGGACTCGTTGCGCTCGTGCGACGCTACTCGACCGGCGGAGGTGGCTCCGCGACGATGTCGCGCACGATCCGCAGATCCCAGGGCGTGGTGATCTTCAGCGCCAACGGATCGCCGGCGACGACATGGACCGGGATACCGCAACGCTCTGCCAGGCCGGCGTCGTCGGTGGCGAGGCCGGAGGTGTCGGCGTGCGCGGCGAGCAGCGCGTCGCGCGTGAAACCCTGCGGCGTCTGCACCGCACGCAGGAGGTCGCGGTCGACCGTGGCGACGACACGTTCGGAACCGGCGGCCGATCGTGGCTCGATCTGTTTGAGGGTGTCCGTGACGGGCAGTCCCGGCACCACGGCCGGGTGGCCCGAACGGACGGCCGCGACGACCCGACCGAACACCGCGGACGGGGTGAGGGGTCGGGCGGCGTCGTGGACGAGCAAAACCTCGGAGGCGCTTCCGGCAGCATCGATACCCGCCCGGACGGAGTCCGATCTGTGCGCCCCACCGGCGACGACGATCGCATCGGGGACCAAGCCCCGAGCTCTTTCGACGAGATCGGCCGGAACGACGACCACGACGGTCGTCGCAACGCCGGCATCGACGACACCTGCGACACAGACCTCGAGAATCGTCCGGCCGTGCAGGTCGACGAAAGCCTTGGGAACCGGTTCGCCGAGTCGGGTTCCCGACCCGGCGGCCGGGATGATCACGCCGACCGTCACGCCGGCCGCGACCGTGTCCGGGTCGCCGATGGCAGTCACCACGAATGCGTCAGGACGCGGCGGCGAGGACCTCGTCGAGAATGCTGGTGGCCTTCTCGTCGTCGGTGTTCTGTGCCAGCGACAGTTCGTCGACGAGCACCCGACGTGCGCGGGTCAGCATGCGCTTCTCGCCTGCCGACAGACCGCGGTCCTGCTCGCGACGCCACAGGTCACGAACAATTTCGGCGACCTTGATGATGTCGCCGGAGATGAGCTTCTCCTGGTTCGCCTTGAACCGTCGGGCCCAGTTGGTGGGTTCCTCCGTGTGCGGGGCGCGTAGCACCTGGAAAACCTGGTCGAGACCCTCTTCGCCGACGACGTCACGAACGCCGACGTACTCCAGCTTCGTCGAGGGGATCTGAACGGTCATGTCACCATCGGCAACTTTGAGAACGAGGTATTCGATCTGCTCACCTTTGATGGTCCGAGTCACGATGTCCTCGACCCGAGCAGCACCGTGATGTGGGTAGACAACGGTGTCGCCAACTTTGAAATTCAATGTTCCGTGCCCCTTTCGAGTACAGCCAGTCTAGCACGGGCGTCCGAGAGCGCCCACCCAACGGTGCAGGTCAAGGCCATGAACGAACGCCGAGCGCGCTGACACCAGGGCCGGTGGACCAGCGTAAACACCCACTGTGATCCCCCTCGCAGCGGCGTCACGCCAGGCCCCGGACACACTCCGCCGCACCAGGTTCGCGACACCAATCGGGCACCCGATCGGACTTTTGCCACCCATGCCCACTACGCTGCGTAGTGCAGGGTTCGCGACATGTGCGTATCGGCCTTCGATTACCTGGGAGGAACGGGTGTCTGTGCTTCGGAAAACCGCTCGGCGTTCGGCTGTGCGTACGGTCAATGGACGTGCGATCGGAGGGCGGACGCTCAGGGCGGTGACGGTCGCCGCCTTCGGCATCGCACTCGCGATGGGCAGCACCGCCTGCGGTGCGGGTCAGATCTCGCAGACCGCGAATCAGGAGCCGGCGGTGAACGGCAACACCGCCAACGTCGGTTCGATGCAGCTGCGCAACGTGCAGATCATCTATCCCGCAGACAAGGCCGACGAGGTGTTCGGCAACGGTGGCCCCTTCCAGGTCTCGTTCGTGATCAGCAACATCGACCCCGTGGAGAACGATCGCCTGCTCGGCATCGACGCCCCCCAGGGCGGATCGGTGACATTGGCCGGCAACACCGAGATCCCGGCCGGGCAGGCGCTGCGCGCCGGGAAGCCGATCGGGCTGCTCGAGCCGGAGGACATCCAGACCACCGACGAGCAGAAACGCCTGACCGTCACGCTGTCGAACGCCGGCGACTCGGTCGCCCCCGGCCTCACCACGCCGCTGACGTTCCGCTTCGAGAAGTCCGGTTCGATCACCATGAACACCCCGGTCGACTCCGGCACCTACCTCATCCGGCAGGACAAGGTCCGCCAGGCCGAGGCGCCCGCCGAAGGGCACTCCGGCGGCCACTGAACCCACCATTGCGCCTCGCGCACAAGGCTTTTTCGATCCACCCCGATTGCAGAACATCACCTCGGTCCAGAACCGAGGTGATGTTCTGACGTCGGGGTGGTTTCGTCGGTGCACCTGGCCGGTGCACATGCTCACGTCCGGGATCGGACCACTGTCGGCGATGCCCAGTAGTGTGATCGCGTGGCCAAACCCAGATCCTCCTTCCGCTGCAGCGCCTGCGGACACTCGGTCGCCAAATGGGTTGGGCGTTGCCCCGACTGCGGCGAGTGGGGCACGGTCGACGAGATCGCCGGCATCGCACCCGGCCCGCGCGGGGGCGGTGTCGGCGGGGTCGCGCCCACCAGTCCCGCCCGGCCGATCACGGAGATCGACGCGAACTCCTCGTTGGCCATCGCGACGGGGATCGGCGAACTCGACCGTGTACTCGGTCGAGGAGTGGTCCCGGGGTCGGTGATCCTGCTGGCGGGCGAGCCCGGCGTCGGCAAGTCGACTCTTCTGCTCGAGGCCGTCAAACACTGGGCCCGCGGTGGCCGCAAGGCGCTCTATCTCACCGGCGAGGAGTCGGCCGGACAGGTGCGGATGCGCGCCGAGCGCACCGATGCGGTGCACGAGAACGTCTATCTTGCAGCCGAATCCGACCTCGCCACCATCCTCGGCCACATCGACGCGGTGGACCCGACTCTGGTGATCATGGACTCGGTGCAGACAGTCGTCGCCACCGGCACCGACGGTGTCACCGGTGGCGTCACGCAGATCCGGGCGGTCACCACCGCTCTGGTCTCGATGGCGAAGAACCGTGGGGTGGCGGTGATCCTGGTCGGTCACGTCACCAAGGACGGCGCCGTCGCGGGACCGCGCTCACTGGAACACCTCGTGGACGTCGTGCTGTCGTTCGAGGGCGACCGGCATTCGAGTCTGCGGATGGTGCGGGGTATCAAGAACCGCTTCGGGGCCTCCGACGAGGTGGGCTGTTTCGAGCAGCGCGACGACGGCATCCACGAGGTCCCCGACCCGTCGGGGATCTTCCTGCATCAACGCGACGACGACGTCAGCGGATCGACGGCGATGGTCACGATGGACGGCAAACGAGCACTCGTCGGCGAGGTGCAGGCGCTGGCCAACACGAGCACGATGGCGATGCCGCGACGTGCCGTCTCCGGGGTGGATTCTGCACGGGTGGCGATGGTGATCGCGGTGCTGCAGAGCCGGCTCGGCCTGAAGTTGCACGACCAGGAGATCTACGTCTCGACCGTGGGCGGAATGCGCGTCACCGAGCCTGCCGCCGATCTCGCGCTCGCACTGGCCATCGCCTCCACATTCCGGAATCGGCCGATCCCGTACAACACCGTGGCGATCGGCGAGGTCGGGCTTGCCGGCGAGGTCCGCCGCGTGTCGGCGGTGTCGCGCCGCGTCGCCGAGGCGAAGCGACTCGGTTTCGCCCACGCCATCATCCCGGCCGGGACGGACGAGAAGTTGCCGACGGGCATCCGGATCACCCGCGTCGACGATCTCGCCCAAGCCGTCGCCGCGGAGTCACGCGAGGTCGTCGACGCCCCGTTCTGACCCTGGCGCCGCCCACCCTCAGGGTCGCGACATCCGCTGTTTGTACTCGTCGGAGAGCTGGCTCTTCTCGAGGTGATCGGCGAAATGCTCGCGCGCGTCGACCGAGACGAAGATCCCGTGGGCCATCGCCACGGGCGCGTCCGGATCCCCGATGTGGGCCAATCCCTCGGTGTAGAGCTTGCGACGTTGCCGACCGAGCAGCGTCGCGGTGAACTCCAGTGTCGAGCCGATCGGGATGGGTCGCAGATAGTCGACCTCGAGGTGCACGGTCACCGCCGACGGCCCGATCAGCAACGGCGCCATCGCCATCACGTCGTCGAACGCTGTCGACAGCACGCCGCCGTGGACGACGCCCGGACCGCCCTCGAACCGGGCCTCCACCGCCATCCGCGCGTGGACCACGAAGTCCTCTCCTGCGTACATCTCGAGATGCAGGCCCTGCGGTGCCTCTTCGCCACATCCGTAACACAACGGGTTGTGCATCCGCATGCGCTCACCCGGCGGGACCGCCTTGGGATGGCGTTTCATCGGTTCGAGGTCGGTGGGCACGACAAAACTGCTCTTCACGTCCCGCTACCCTAGTCGGAGCACACCTGTACGCGGTGGGCGGATCAGCTCGTAGGAGCAGGAAGGCCGTGATGGCGGAGATCGTCAAATCCGAACTCGCCAGGGAGACCCTGGCGCGCGTCGCACCGGGCAGCGGACTGCGTGACGGTCTCGAGCGGATCCTGCGCGGCGGCACCGGCGCGTTGATCGTCCTCGGGCACGACTCCGACGTCGAGAAGATCTGCGACGGCGGCTTCCACCTCGACGTCGAGTTCGCGCCGACCCGTCTGCGCGAGCTCGCGAAAATGGATGGGGCGGTTGTCCTTTCGACCGACGGCAAACGGATCGTGCGGGCCAACGTACAGCTCGTCCCGGATCCGTCGATCCCGACCGAGGAGTCCGGTACCCGCCACCGTGCCGCCGAACGCACCGCCATCCAGACCGGGCATCCGGTCATCTCGGTGAGTGCGTCGATGTCGATCGTCAGCGTGTACGTGGACGGCGCCCGCCGCGTCGTCGAGAGCCCGGATCCCATCCTCTCGCGCGCGAATGTCGCGCTCGCCACGCTCGAGCGCTACAAGATGCGCCTCGACGAGGTGATCGCCGGACTGTCGCGCGCCGAGATCGAGGACTTCGTCCTGCTGCGCGACGCGATGTCGACCGCACAGCGGATGGAGATGGTCCGCCGGGTGTCGGTGGAGATCGAGGAGTACGTCCTCGAACTGGGTGTGAACGGACGGCAGGTCAGCCTGCAGCTCGAGGAACTGATCAGCGACAACGACACCATGCGCGAACTCCTGGTCCGCGACTACTACGCCAGCCCCGAGCCCGCCAGCACCGAGGAGGTACGGCAAGCGCTGGAGACGATCGAGCAACTGTCCGACGCCGATCTTCTCGATCTCACGTTGCTGGCCGGGGCCTTCGGCTATCCGACGACGATCGAGGCGCAGGACACCGCGATGAGTCCCCGCGGCTACCGTCTGCTCGCCCGGATCTCCCGTCTGCAGTTCGCCCACATCGACCGACTGGTGCGCAGTTTCGGCACACTGCAGGCACTTCTCGCGACCAGCGCCGCCGACCTGCAGGCCGTCGAAGGCATCGGCAGCATCTGGGCGCGCCACATCCGTGAGGGACTGTCCCGTCTCGCCGAAAGCAGTATCGAACGCTACGAGTAGCGATCAGGTCCGCGCCGCCGACTCGGCATCCACGTCGGCGGAGTCGACGGACGAGCGTGCCCGCAGTCGCAGCCCGAGCAGCGCGACCGGTGTGAGCAGGAGCAGCAGGCCGGCCACGACGAGAGCGATACGCGCCGACGTGGCCGCGGCGAGCAGCCCGCCGAGTGCGGTGATCGCGGCGATGCTGAGGCTGGTCGAGATCGACCACGAGGTCAGCGCCCGGGACAGGCGGTCGACAGGCGTCTGCTGCTGCCGGTACGTCGCGAACACCGAGTTGAACAGACTGCAGCAGAAGATGAGTCCGAACTCGGTGATCATCACGACGGCCAGACCGACGACACCGGGCCCGACGAACGCGAGACCGATCGGCCAGCATGCACAGGCAGCACCGGCCCCGAACAAGACGCCGCGGGTACCGAACCGCGCGACCATGCGGCCGGCGCAGCGTGCGCCGATCAGACCGCCCAGACAGGGCAGGAGAACGCCAGACCGTACTGCCACGCGGAGAACCCGAGGTCTCCGAGCATCAGTACGGCCAGCAGTGGCTCGCCGGCCATGATCAGGCCGTTCACGGCGACGACGTTGACGAACAGGAGCCGCAGGGGCCGATGCCTGCCGATGTACCGCCAGCCGTCGGCGACATCAGCGAACCGCGCCCGTTGCGCAGGCCGATGCGGTGGACGGGTCTGTCCGTCGCGTCCGATCGCGGCGATCCCACATGCCGAGAACAGGTAGCTGGCGGCGTCGGCACAGATCGTGACGACCGGGCCGACCAGCCCGACCATCGCGCCGCCGAGCGTCGGCCCGACGACGGACGCCGACCATGTCGTCGACTCGAACCGACTGTTGGCCTGCAACAGATCCGGCGAATCGACCACGTCCTTCACGAACGCACCGCTGGCCGCCCCGAACGCGATCTTCGACGCAGTGACGACGACGGACACCGCAAGCAACTGGCCGAAGGTCAATGCGCCGAGCGCATAGGCGATCGGGAGCGTGGCCAGTGCCCCGAAGCGGATCAGGTCCATGACGATCATGACCGGACGCTTCCGACGGAACTCCACCCACGGGCCTATCGGCAGGGCGAGGAGAGCACCGACCGCGAGACCCGCCGACGACAGCGCGGCGACCTGTGCCGGGCCCTCGTGCAGGACCTGGACGGCGACGATCGCGAACGCACCGAATCCCAGCCAGGTGCCGTAACTGCTGACGGCGAACGACGCCCAGAGCAGCTCGAACGGGCGTCCGAGACCGCGGCGGACCATCACCGGTCGATGAGACGCCGTCGATCGTCGGGTGGCAACGACTGTGATCCGGCGAGTCGCGCCGCGCCGGATGCCGCGCCGAGGAGCAGCCATGGATCAGGTCGCGCAGATCCCGGTCACGGAGATCCGAGCACGAAGATCCGAGCACGGGGACCTCAGTGCGATGCGCCCTGCGTGCGGCTGGTCACGTCGTGGTCCTCGCCCAGCCGCGGTGGCGCCGACCGATAGGTCGCGGGTGTCCCGGACAACCGGATCGGGTTGGCCACCTGCCGGACCGGGCCGTCGCGCCGGGGGTCGTCGATCTCGACGACAGGTTCCAGTCCGAGTCGCTCGGCCAGTGCGATCGCGTCGGCGATGTCGTTGAGCGGGCCGCATGGGACCCGCCGTGCCGTGAGCTTCTCGAACCAGGCGTCGGCGGTGTCGGTCGCGAGGATGTCGTCGAGGATCGATCCGAGCTCCACCCGGTGTGCGACTCGCGCGTCGTTCGTCGCGAATCGCTCGTCGGTGGCGAGGTCTGCACGGCCGAGAACATCGACGAGAGCGGCGAACTGCCGGTCGTTGCCGACCGCGAGCACAAAGGGGCGGTCGGCCGTGGCGAACATCTCGTAGGGCGAGATGCTGGGATGTCGATTGCCCATGGCCTGTGGCACCACGCCCGCGGCCACGTAGCCCGACGTCTGGTTGACCAGCGCCGACAGCAGCGACGACAGCAGGTTGACCTCGACCCGCTGCCCCTCGCCGGTACGGTCGCGGTGCCGCAGCGCGGCCAGGATCCCCACCGCCGCATGCAGTCCCGTGATGACGTCGACCATCGCGACGCCGACCTTGGTCGGGGTCGCGGGGTCGGGCCCGGTGACGCTCATCAGTCCGCCGACGGCCTGGATCAACAGGTCGTAGCCGGGAAGCCGGTTGTCGCCGCCGAATCCGGTGATCGAGCAGTAGACGATGTCGGGATTGATCTCGCGAACGGCGTCGTACCCGAGGCCCAGACGATCCATCGTGCCGGGCAGGAAGTTCTCGACCACGATATCGGCCCGGCCGACGAGCTCGCGCGCCGCGACCCGACCGTCGTCGGCGGCGAGGTCGATGTCCACAGAACGCTTGTTGCGGTTGACCGACAGGAAGTAGGTCGACTCCCGGGCGCCGGGATCGCCGACCCACGGTGGCCCCCACGTCCGCGTGTCATCGCCGGAGCCGGGCCGTTCGAACTTGACGACCTCGGCGCCGAGGTCGGCGAGGAGCATCGTGGCGTACGGCCCGGCGAGCACACGACCGAAGTCGGCGATGACGAGGCCGCCGAGCGCACTGCCGTTCTCGTCGCCCGCAGAGCGGTTCATCGGAAGGCGGCCTCACCGGTCAACGCCTTGCCGATGGTCAGCTGATGCACCTCGGAGGTGCCCTCATAGGTGAGCACCGACTCGAGATTGTTCGCGTGCCGGATCACCGGGTACTCGAGGGTGATGCCGTTGGCGCCCAGAATGGTTCGGCATTCGCGAGCGATCGCGATCGCCTCGCGGACATTGTTGAGCTTGCCCGTGCTCACCTGCTCGGGCGTGATCTCACCGCGGTCCTTGATGCGTCCGAGGTGATACGCCAGCAGATGCGCCTTGCCGACCTCGAGTGCCATGTCGGCGATCTTCGCCTGCGTCAGTTGATAACCCGCCAGCGGCTTGTCGAAGACCTCGCGCGTCTGCGCGTAGCCGATCGCGGTCTCCAGGCAGTCCCGCGCGGCACCGACGGCACCGAAGATGATTCCGAAACGCGCCTCGCCCAGACTGGTCAACGGACCACGCAGGCCGCGCGCTTCGGGCAGCATCGCCGACTGCGGCAGACGGACATCGGAGAGTACCAGTTCCGAGGTGACCGAGGCGCGCAACGAGAGCTTCTTGTGGATCTCCGGCGCGGTGAATCCCGGGGTGTCGGTGGGGACGACGAATCCACGGATGCCGGCGGATCCGTCCTCGAGATCGGTCTGCGCCCACACCACCGCGACGTCGGCGATCGAGCCGTTGGTGATCCACATCTTGGTGCCGTTGAGCACCCAGTCGTCGCCGTCGCGCTTGGCGTTCGTCCGCATACCGGCCGGGTTGGAACCGAAATCGGGTTCGGTCAGGCCGAAGCAACCGATCGCGTCGCCGGAAGCCATCGGCGGCAACCACTCCTGCTTCTGCGCCTCGCTGCCCCAATGATGGATGGAGAACATCGCGAGAGACCCCTGCACCGAGACCAGGCTGCGGATGCCCGAATCGACGGCCTCGAGCTCGAGGCAGGCGAGGCCGTAGGACGTGGCGCTCATGCCGGCGCAGCCGTAGCCGTCGAGGTGCATGCCCAGCACACCGAGGGAGCCGAGTTCCTTCGCGATGTCCCGGGCGGGGATCTGCGCATTCTCGAACCAGTCCGCGACATGCGGGCGAAGGTTCTGGTCGGCGAATCCGCGCACCGTGTCGCGGATCGCGATCTGCTCGGGCTCGAGCAGCGCGTCGAGGGCGAACAGCTGACTGAGGGTCTGCGGGCGGGACATATCTGGCCTCCATCGGCGAAAGCAGTGCTGAGAACGATTGCAAGAACGTTTGCATCCACTAAACCAGGGGAGTCGCCGAGGAAGGTCAACATCGAGGGAGGTCGGGTGGAGCACGGTATGCGGGGTGGTGGCCGGGCGCCGACACTGAGGCAGATCGCCGAGCAGGCCGGCGTGCACGTGTCGACCGCCTCGCGGATCCTCCGCCAGCGCGAACCGGCCGACGGGTGGTCGGAGTCGGCGTTACGGGGTGCGACGAGTCGCCGCGGACCTCGGCTACCAGCCCAATCTCTGGGCGGCGAACCTGCGCACCCGCAAGACCACCACCATCGGCGTGGTGATGACGCGACTCACCGACGGCGTGGTCGCCACCACGTACCAGGGCATCGAGGAAACCGCCACGCGCGCAGGATATTCGGTGCTGCTGTCGAGTCCCACCGACGATGTCGATGCGCAACGTCGGGCGATCGAACTCCTCGTCGGCCGCCAGGTCGACGGCCTCATGATCAGCAGCCTGCACACGCCCGGTCGCTCCTTTCATCGACTCACTGTCCATCGGGCGCGTGCCCCTGCTCGCGGTCACGCGCCATGCCGACGCCGGAATCCCGTTCGTCGGCGACGACCGCCGCGGTGGAGAACTCGCCGCGGCCCACCTGCTCGACCGGGGACACACCGACATCGCGGTCATCGCCGGTCCGGCACACGCGACGACCGCTACCGACCGGGTCGCAGGGTTCCGGTCTGCCCTCGACGCCGCCGGGGTCCCGCTGCCGCCGGAGCGCATCGTGCAGTCGACGTTCGAGGTCGACGGCGGGATCGCCGCCGGCTCCGACCTGGGATCGCAGAGCCCACCACGCGCGATCTTCACGGTCTCCGACACGATCGCCATCGGCGTGATGGGTGTGGCCCGCGACCTCGGGCTGCGCATCCCCGACGACCTCGCGCTGGTCGGCTACAACGACATCCCGGTGGTGGCGCAGCTACTGTCCCGCTGACGACAGTCCGGTCGCCGGCTCACGACATCGGCGCGACTGCCGTCTCCCGACTCCTCCGCCTCGTCGACGGCGACGAGGGCGAGACGGTCCGACTCCCCGTCGAACTCATTGCGCGGGCGACGAGCTGACCGCCCCCGACCACTGAAGAGCGAGCCTGCGAGCCTCACGAATGGCCGCCCTTCGAGACAGTGAGGATGTTGCCTCGCCAAGGATGATGCCTCGCTCCTCAGATCGGGTGAGGCATGATCCTCAGGGCTGCTGCGCCGGCGCGACCACGTTGAACGTGATCGGCGCCGACTCCTTCTCCCCGATCTTTCCGATGGCCTGGTAGGCCCCGACCGGGATCGGCACGCGTGGCTTGTCACAGCCGGGGCTGCTCGTGGTGCCCGACCAGGTGATGGTGTCGCGCACCTGCTGGGAGGGCTTGAGGTTGACGTTGTTGACGGTCTGCAGCGGCGAGCAGTCGCGGGCCGACCAGAGGGTGCGGGTGCCGTCGAGGGTGCGGACCACCACGTTCTGGGCCGCCTTGCCGACGTCGCGCGTGCAGTCGGTGAGTCCCGCATTGGTGGTGACGATGGTGAAGACGGGCTGATCGCCGGTCGAGTACGTCGGCTTGTCGGTGTAGAGGACGACCGAGATGTTGGCGTCCGGGCAGAGACCCGACGCAGGTACCGGACCGGGAGCCGCCGACGACCCACCGGGCGCGGGCACCGACGACGCGGCCGCACTGCCTGACGGAGCGGCGACACCGCCACCGCTGCCACCACCGGCGACAGGGCCGCCGGAGACACCTTCACTCGCCGAGGGATCCGCCGATGCGGACGGTTCGGCCGAGTAGGCAGTCGACGAGGCGACCGACGATGTCGCCGCGGCGTTCGACGGTTTGTCGTTGCTGCCGCCGGTGGCCCAGATGATGAGACCGATGATCAATGCCACCGCGATGGCCGCACCGCCGAGCGCGACGACACGACGCCGCCAGTAGATCTCGGGGGGTAACGGGCCTTGCGGTTCGATCACGCCCCCACGCTAACGGCCGATCTCAGAGCGCTGTCCGACCCTGCTCGGCGTGTCGCGGGAACAGGGTCTGACCGGCGGAAAGTCTCAAGTCGGGGTTCACCCCCGGCGTATGGGTCAGCTGTGCGCGACGTCGACGGTCTCGACGCCGTCGACCTGACCGAGGACGCCCCGGACGTGGGCGCGTCCCTCGCCGAGCTGATAGGTCAGCCCGACGATCGCGAGGCGGCCGTCGGCGACGCGATCGGCGATGATCCGGCTGCGTTCCATGAGCTGCTTGCCCGTCTCGAGGACGTGCCGCGCCTCGAACTCGTCGACGCGGCTCAGGCCCTCGCTGCGTCCGGCCAGGATGCTGGGGCTCACCTTCTCGACGACGTCGCGGATGTAGCCGCCCGGGATCTCGAGGTTGTCGAGGGCGTTGAGTGTCGCCTTCACCGCGCCACAGCTGTCGTGGCCGAGGACCGCGATCAACGGGACCTCGAGCACCTCCGCGGCGAACTCGAGGGAGCCGAGCACCGCGGAGTCGATGACCTGGCCCGCGGTGCGGACCACGAACATGTCGCCGAGGCCCTGGTCGAAGATGATCTCCGCGGACAGTCGTGAGTCGGAGCAGCCGAAGAGGACGACGTGCGGGTGCTGACCCGATGTCAGTCGCTCACGATCCTCGATACCCTGTTTGGGATGTTGAGACTCACCGGCAACGAACCGATCGTTCCCTTCCTGCAGGATCTTCCAGGCTTCGGTGGGCGTCACTTGGCTCATGGCCATTAGTGTGCCACCGGCCGTTCTCCTCGGCTGGTTCGACCTCCACGAGCGCGACCTGCCCTGGCGCGCCCCCGGCCTGTCCGGTTGGCAGATCCTGATCAGCGAGATCATGTTGCAGCAGACGCCGGTGTCGCGCGTCGTCGGCCCGTGGCAGGAGTGGGTGCAGCGGTGGCCCGTGCCGTCGGCGATGGCGGCCGCGTCGGCGGGTGAGGTCCTGCGTGCGTGGGGGAAACTCGGCTATCCGCGCCGGGCGCTGCGGTTGCACGAGTGCGCGGGCGTCCTCGCCGAGCAGCACGGCGACCGTGTCCCCGACGACGTCGACACCATGCTCACGCTGCCCGGGATCGGCGACTACACCGCACGTGCGGTGGCCTGTTTCGCCTACGGACAGTCCGTTCCGGTGGTGGACACCAACGTCCGCCGTGTCATCGCCCGCGCGGTGCACGGCCGCGAGCAGCCCGGGAACCCGTCACGCACCGACCTCGCCGACGCCGAGGGCCTCCTCCCCCGACATCCGGACGGCTCTCCGGCCGATCGGGCACCTCGTTTCTCGGCCGCACTCATGGAACTCGGCGCGCTGGTCTGTACCGCACGCAACCCGAACTGCGCCGTGTGTCCGCTCGCCGACTGCACGTGGGTGCATCTGGGCCGGCCCGCCCATGCGGGTGCGGCGCGCAAGGTGCAGAAATTCGCGGGGACCGACCGTCAGGTCCGCGGACTGCTGCTCGACGTCCTGCGAGGCACCGATCACCCGGTGATCCGCGATCGGCTCGACGCCGTCTGGACCACCGATGTCGCGCAGCGCGATCGTGCGCTCGACTCGCTGCTCGTCGACGGACTCGTCGAGATCACCGACGACGGACGGTATTGCCTTGCGGGTGAGGCGAACTGACTTCACGCGCCCTTCCTCACGACGGCGCCGGTTCAGCCGGCCGGTGCGGACAGGAACGCCTCGACGGCGCCGCGGTACACGTCGGGGGCATCGTCGTGGACGAGATGTCCGGCGCCGGGCACCCGCAGGTAGTGGGCCCGGTGGTTGGTCGAGCACATGGTCCGCATCTGCCCGGGCGGGGTGACGGTGCTGCCGGCCTCGATGACCAGCGAGGGCACACGCACGGCGGCCCACTCGCCCCAGAAGTCCCGGCCGCCCCACTCCTCGGCGATGTCGGTCCAGACCGACAGACGCCCGTGCAGTCGTCCGTCGTCGAAGGCCTCGTAGAAGTAGCGTCCGGCGACGGCACCGAACATCTCCTGCGCGTGGACCGATGAGGTGAAGCGGTCGGGCCAGCTGTCGAACCAGGGCGTCCAGTTGCGGGTGGTCTGGCCGCGGAAGTCGGGCGCCATGTCCTCGATCACCAACGCCGACACCATCTCCGGGTACGCCGCGGCCGTGCACCAGGCGTGCAGTGCACCCATCGAGTGCCCGACGAGGACCGCGGGCCCCTGGTCGATCCAGACCAGGATCTCCGCGAGGTCGGCGACGAACCGTTCGGTGCTGATGTCGTCGGGACCCTGCGGCGGCTCCGCGTCGGCGCCGGTGTGGAAGGCCGCGTCGAAGGTGAACACACGGCCGTGTCGTCGGAGCCAGGGGATCTGCCGACGCCACGTGCGGCCGCGTCCCATCAGACCGTGGAGCAGGACGATCGGCCCGACGCCGCGCACGGGTTGGCCGTCGGCGCCGACCGGACCGCCGTGGTCGCGCAACCCGGTCTCCGGTGCGCTCGCGCCGATCACCCGTGTCGTGCCGTCGATATCACAGTCGGGCACGGTCGGATCGGCAGTCACGCGCTCAAGGGTAGGACACGAGTAGGCTGATCAGCCCGATCCGCACGCCGACGGCGTCGTCGCCGTCATCGGTCTCGTCCGATCGCCGTTCCGGTGACGAACAGGCGACAGTAGGGTGGGGCACATGACTGTTGTGAAGATCAATGCGATCTCGGTTCCCGAGGGTGCCGGACCCGAACTCGAGAAGCGTTTCGCCCATCGCGCCCACTCGGTGGACGGGTCGAAGGGATTCCTCGGATTCCAGTTGCTCCGCCCGGTGAAGGGTGACGATCGGTACTTCGTCGTCACCCAGTGGGAGACGGAGGAGGACTTCCAGGCGTGGGCGTCCGGTCCCGCACGCGAGGCCCACGCGGGCGAGCGCGCCAAGCCCGTCGCCAGTGGCGCCGACCTACTCGAGTTCGAGGTCGTCCTCGACGCACGGCCGAGCGCCTGAACGAGTCGTAGGTGACCGACGCCGATCCGGTGCCGGTCACGCCGATGTTCCCACTGGGCACCGCGTTGCTGCCCGGCGAACCACTGCCGCTGCGGATCTTCGAGCCGCGTTATCGGCAGATGCTGGCCGATTGCCTCGACAGCGGGCCCGACGGCGGCCGGTTCGGTGTCACGCTCATCGCCCGTGGACACGAGGTCGGTGGTGGCGACGTCCGTCATGACATCGGCACCTTCGCGCGCATCGAGAACGTGCTGGCGCAACCCGACGGTCGCGCATCGCTGACCTGCACGGGAGCGGAACGCTTCCGGGTGATCGAGTGGCTGGCCGACGACCCGTATCCGCGGGCGGTCACCGAGACCCTGCCGGCCATCGAGATCGATCCCGACGACGAGGCGTCGCTGCGCGCACTGGCTCTCGAACTGCGCGCGTTCGTCGACGAAGTCGCCGAGGTCAGGCCCGAGGCTGTCCCGGTGGGGTTGCCGGACTTCGACCTCGCGGATCTCGCCGTGTTCGGCGTCTTCGAGTGGGCCATCCGACTGCCCATCGGACCGGCGGATCGCCAGCGACTACTGGAGTGCCACTCAGTCGCCGACCAGGTCACCGTCCTGCACGACGTTGCCGAGGGGCTGACCGCGATGATCCGCTTCGGCCGCTGACGACCTTCGTCCCGGATGCCCCTGGCCCTAAAGTTAGAACGTGTTCTAGTATCGGGTGTGGAGTAGTTCACACCATCACCAGGAGCACATTTCATGACCGAGACCGTCGAGTCCCGTCCGGCCGCCGATCTTGTCGGCGCCGGCGACCAATCGCAACTGTTCATCGGTGGGCAGTGGGTCGATCCGCATTCGACCGAGACGCTCGAGGTGTTCTCGCCGGCCACCGGCGAACGGGTGGGCTCGGTGCCGCTGGCCGACGAGGTGGACGTCGACACCGCCGTCAAAGCTGCTCGTACCGCCTTCGAATCCGGGATCTGGCGCGACACGGCGCCCGCCGAGCGCGCCGCGGTCCTCAACCGTGCCGCCGACCTGATCAACGAGCGGTCCGCCGACATCACGAACCTGGTGTCCGCCGAGATGGGCGCGACACCCACCGACGTCGCGACCCTCCAGCAACTCGCCGGGACGGGCGTGCTGCAGGGATACGCCACCGCGGCGACCGATTTTCCGTGGGAGGAGCGTCGTACCGGCTTGTTCGGTGAGACGCTCGTGACCCGCGAGGCGGTCGGTGTCGTCGGCGCGATCATCGCCTGGAATGTCCCGTTGTTCTTGCTGTGCAACAAGTTCGGGCCCGCGTTGGCAGCCGGCTGTTCGATCGTGCTCAAGCCGGCACCCGAGACTCCGCTCAACGCCAACCTGCTCGCGCAGCTGTTCGTGGAAGCCGGTGTGCCCGAGGGGGTCATCTCGGTGATCCCGGGCGACGTCGCGACCGGTAAGGCGCTCGTCGACCACCCGGACGTCGACAAGATCACCTTCACCGGCTCGACGGCGGCCGGCCGGGCGATCGCCGCACGATGCGGTGAGACCCTCAAACGCTGCTCGCTCGAACTCGGCGGCAAGTCCGCCGCGATCGTCCTCGACGACGTCGACCTCGAGGCGAACATCCACATGCTCGTCTTCTCCGCCGGGCTCATCAACGCCGGTCAGGCGTGTGTTGCCCAGACCCGCGTGTTGGTCCCGCGCTCGAGGCACGACGAGATCGTCGCCGCAATGGTCGAGACCGCCAAGTCGTTCACCCCCGGCCTGCCGACTACCGAGGGCACCACGCTCGGGCCGATCATCACCGAGAAGCAGCGCGACAAGGTCGAGGGCTACGTCGCGAAAGGCAAGGAAGAAGGTGCGACAGCGGTTTTGGAGGGCACCCGTCCCGAGGGCCTCGACAACGGCTTCTACGTGACGCCCACCATCTTCACCGGGGTCACCAACGACATGACGATCGCGCGCGAGGAGATCTTCGGCCCGGTCATCAGCGTCATCGCCTACGACACCGACGACGACGCCATCGCCATCGCCAACGACTCGGATTACGGTCTCGCCGGGTCGATCTGGACCGCCGACGTTGAGCGCGGTGTCGCGATCGCCAAGCAGATCCGTACCGGGACACTCGGGATCAATTGGTACGCCATCGATCCCGCGTCACCGTTCGGCGGCTACAAGAACTCGGGCATCGGCCGCGAGAACGGACGCGAGGGCCTCGAGTCGTATCTCGAGCACAAGTCGATCCTGATGCCGATGGGATACACGTCGGAGTCCTGAAGGCCTGCTCTCACAGGGGGGCGGGGCCGGCCACCGAGAGGTGGCCGGCCCTTTCTGCTGTCGCCATGCCCGCCGACGATATGGCGCCGGAGCGGTTGCCCCACCCGCCGATCGTGTAACGACGCGCGAGCCTACGAGCCCGACGCGTATCGAGATCAGCCCGCAGGTGCCGACGGCACCGGTGCCGATGACTGCGCCTCCGACGATCCCTGCGCGGGGTTCGGCAGCGGCACGGCTCCGGGTGGCGGGGTGTCGGTCTGCTGGATCCGGCTGCGGAACGAGTCGTCGGTGATCACGTCGATGCCCTCGATCAGCCACTGATCGTCGCGCTTGACCATCGTGAACGTGAGCCGGCTCGGATCGACGCGCACGAGATCTTTCCCACCGCGCGTGACGGATTGGTTCATGAAGATCAGGACCGTCGACGTGTCGGCCGTGTTGGTGACTACGCCCGCGTCCTGGATCGCCGCCTCGGACACCACCTGCTGCTTGCGGACCTCGGAGACCAGATTGTTCTTCGTGACGAGTTCGTCGTACGTGGGCTTCGCCGCGCCGGTCAGCACCTTCTGCGACTGTGCGACATGATCTTCGACGTTCTGGGGCGTGTACCCGAACATCGTGGTCGCGTAGTCCTTGGCCGCAGCGAGCGAGGAGTCGCGGGCGTTCTCGGTCTGCCGCAGATCGTAGTAGCGGTATCCGAGGAATCCGGCGACGGCGATCGCCGCGACGGTGAGGACGACGACGGCACCGGCGACGAGACGTCGGGTCGACACTGTCATCACGTCACCCACTCGAAGTTGGTCATCTTCAGTTCTCCGTTGATGCGCGTGATCTGCACGCGCCAGCGGAAGGTCTGCACTATCGTCTGTTCCTTCGGGTTCTCGGGCTTCATCTGCCACCCGTATACGAGGATGACGGTGCCCTCGTCCGGCGTCGACTGCGTCACGGCGTCGGACAGGACGGTCGATTTCGTCTCGAGGTTCTGGTCGCGAACCAGACTGACCGCCTGCTTCATCGACTCCTGCATCTGCTGGTGGGCACGACCACTCGTCTTGTCCTCCAACGTCTTCATCGCGTCGTCGACGTTGCCGGCGTTGAGGGAGGTCAGGTTCACCACCATCTGTTGGGCGAAGCCGGAGTACTCCTCACGCAGCTCCTGCTGATCTCTGATCCGTCCGATGCCGGTCGCGAAGACGGCGGCCGCGACGATGCTCGCGACGAGCAGCACCGCACACACGCTGACGGCGGCGATCGTCGACGCGGAGCGTGTGCGACTACCGCGGTACCGGACGCCGCGACCCGCACCTGCGGCCGGCGTCGACGACATCCGGCGGTTGCGACGCTCGCGATAACTCAGTTCGCGTTCGACGGCCTCGGGTTCCGGCTCGGGTGGTGCCGGGTCGGGGGCGGCGGCGGGATCGGGGTCGACGGGAGTGACCACCTCGGACGTGCCCGGGGTGTCGTCCGACAGATCCGCGGTGCCGGGCGCGTCGGTCCACTCGTCGGCCGATCGCGCCGGTGGCCGGCGCTTACGGCGCAGCGGCGCCGACCGGACGGGTCCCTTGCGTTCGCTGCCGCCGGTCGCGGCGCGTGCTCCGTCGGTGTTGTCGTACTCCGCGGCGCCGGGTTCGGTGTTGCCGGCCTCCGCGGCGCCGGGTTCGGTGTTGCCGGCTTCGGTGCTGTTCTGTTCGGTGTCGCCGGGATCCGTGCCCTCGTTCATCCGTGCACGGTCCGCGTTATCAGGCTCTGCCATGTACTGTCTTGTCCTCGCGAATCCTGCCCGGTACCGGCGTTGTACGTCTTGCCATCCGGTCCGATGAAATCTCCTGACTTCGGATCGTAACTGGTGGCATAGACCGCGGGTCCGGGCTCATGGTCGGTCGGCGTCCCCGGGGTCGTGTAACCCGCGGGATCGGTGGGCAGCCGCACGCCGGGGATACCGTTCGGCAGGGCGTTGTTGTATCCGGGCAGCGGCTTGTAGCCGGTACGGCACTCCTCGGGCGTCGGCGCGCGCCGCCCGGGGAACTCCACACAGGGATAGTTGCGGGCACCGCGGACGGCCACCTGCGCGTTCTGCGGGACCCGGCACAGCATGCCGGGCGGCAACTCCCGGGCGGTCTGGGCCGACGGGTACCGCCAGTCCGAGCGCGGGAGATAACCGATCGTGCACGGTGGGGGATCCTGGAAGCCCAACGAGAACTCGACGCTCGGGCCATAGCGCGGATCGCCGGCGTTGAGTGCGGTCAGCAGGGCGTCGATCAGTCGCGGATAGATGACCAGGACCTGCTGCAGGTTCGGCAGGTACACCGCCAGCGTCTTCGACGCGACGCCCAGATTCGAGATGAGCATCGGCAACGTCTCGTCCATCGAGGCGAACAGATCCTGCGACTTCGACGCCGTCGACGGCCCCTTCTGCAGGATCCCGGTGATTTCCGGGTTGTTGGCCCGCAGCTGATCGGTCACCTTCGTGACGTTCGCGGTCCACGCCCGGATCTCGTCCGAGGTGGCCGACTGGGTCGCCAGCAACGGCCCCGCCTGACGGACCAGGTCGATGGTGACACCGGTGTTCTTGTCGGCGTCGTCGACCAGCAGGACCATCGAGTCGAGCAGCCGCCGCAGATTCTCCGCCGTCCCGTTGAACGCGGTGAACGCCTCGTCCATCAGGGCACGCAACTTGGTGTCACCGACCTTGTCCAACAGCGCGTTCGCCTGATCCAGCACCGACGAGATCTCCACGGGCACATCGTCACTGGTGACCACCGACCCGTTGTGCAGGTCCCCCGACGGGCCGTCGGGCTGCGGGGTGAACTCGACGTACTGCTCGCCGACGGCGGACACACTGCGCACGGCCGCATTCGATGACGCCGGGATCTTCGCGTCACTGTTGATCGACAGCTCCGCCTGCACTCCGCTCTCGGTGAGCCGCACCCCGGTCACCTTGCCGACATTGACGCCGCGATAGCTGACGTTCGCATTCTGGTACAGGCCACCGGTGTTCGGCAGATCCAGCTGCACCGCATAGCGTCCGACACCTGCCATCGCGGGCAGCTTCACGTAGTAGATGGCCATGGCGACCATGGCGACGACCGTGACGATCGCGAAGATCGTCAGCTGAATCCGGACGAACCGGGTGATCTTCATCAGTTACCCCCTACCCCGGGAATCGCCGGAAGTGCGGGCAGCTTGGGCAGGCCGGGAATCGACGGGACCGGGTCCTTGGTGTCCGGCTTGCGTTCGCCGCCGGGCTTGAGCGGCGACGTGAACGGATTCATCCCCTGCTTCGCCGCACCCGCCGGCTTCCCGGCGACCGCTTCCGGTCCGACCACACCGACCGCCCGGAAGATGCTGTCGTTCAGCTTCTCGAAGGTGAGGTCGAGGACGAGGTCGGAGTTCACGTAGTCGCCCTTGACGATGGTCGGGATCGCCTCCTCGAGGAACGGGAACGTCAGCAGGATCTTGAGCGACCCAGGCAACGACGGACCGGCCGCCGCGAGTTGAGCGAGAGCGAGTTTGACGTTGCCGACGATCGTCTTGATGTCCTCACTGTTGGCATCGAGCACGTCGTTGGTGGTCTTCGACAGCCGGGCGAGTGAGTCGAGAGCCGTCACGAACTGCTGGCGCTGGTCGTTCAGCAACTGCAGGATCTTCGGCGCGTCGGCGAGAGCCCTCTCCACCGTCGGCTTCTGCTCGTTGATCGACGCGCTCAGCCGATCGAGCCCGTCCATCGCCGAGATGATGTTCCCGGTCTGACGGTCGAGGTCGGCGACCAGGGTGGACAGTCGTGGGATCAGCGAGCGGATCTGCTTCTGGTGACCGTCGAAGATCGAGTTCATCTCGTGCACGATGTCGCCGAACTGCGAGAGCCCACCGCCGTTGAGCACCACCGACAACGAACTCAGCACCTGCTCCGTCGTCGGGTACGAACACCCGGGGACCTGCTGGGCGGAGTTGATGTCGGCGACGGGCGCCACGTCGGTCGGTGTGGCGATGTTCGCCTGCTGAGGGCACGCGGGCAGAGGGATCTGATCTCCCGGTTGCAGATACCCGTCCGAGGTCTCCGGTTCGACGATCTGCAGGTGCGTCGAGCCGAGGACGCTGGTCATCCCGACCATCACATGTGAGCCCTTGCGGACCCGCACGCCCGGATCGAGCCGGATGCCCAGATCGGCGTTCCAGTTCTCCACGGTGATCTTGCCAACGCTGCCGACGGTCGCGTCGTCCATCATGACCGGGGCGTTGGTGACCAGACCGGCGGCGCTCGGCAGGACGGCGCTGATCTCGGTGGAGCCGTTGCCGGTCCCCTGTGCGCCCGGCACGGGAAGGTTGTTGAGTCCGGAGAATCCACACGCCGACGACGCGAGGATCACGGCGAGCAGGGCGATCGCCATCCGCAGGTGGCGCCTCATCCTTCGCCTCCCCACGGCACGAGCAGGTCACCGAGCGCACCGCCGCCGTTGTCTCGGCGGGTCTGTGCGTCCTGCGCACGCACTCCGGCCTTCGCCCGTGCCTCGACGCTCGAGTTCTGGTAGGTGATCTGATCCGGTGTCGCGTTGATGCCGCTGACCGGATTCGTCATGAACGGCGGGTAGGCGACGGCGATCGTCGACAGCATCGGCGCGAGGACATCGGCGCAGTGTTCGACGTCGGCCTTGCTGGCCCCGGGCCGGTTGTTGGCGTCCATCGTGCCGCACAGCAGGGTGATCAGGTTGTTGCCCATACCGAGTCCGAACACACCCGACAGCGATCCGGTGAGCGGGTTGTAGATGTTGTAGAAGTTCGCGAGCTGGTTGGGCGCCGAGTGGAGCACTCCGCGCACCTGTTCGTCCTTCTCGGCGAGAATCCGCGTGGTGTCGGCCAGGCTCTTCACCGACGACGTCAGCGCGTTCTTGTTCTGGTCGATGAACACCTGGATGTCGCCCATCGCCGAATCCAGTTCGTGCAGCGCCTCGTTCAGGCCCTTCGTGTTGTCGGCGAGGACGTCGCTCACCGACGCGATCCGTCCGTTGAACTGCACGAGTTGTTCGTGGCTGTCCGACAGGGCGTCGGTCAGCTTCTGCAGACTGCGGATGGTCGCGAACAGATCTCCACTGCCCGCGGCCAGGGTGCCCATCACGTCGGACAGTTCGTTGATCGACCGGTTGATGGCCGCACCGTTTCCGGTGAGATTCTTCTCGGCGACGTCGATGACCTTCTCCGCGGTACCCGGGTCGGTGCCCTTCGGTCCGACGGCCTCGGTCAGGCGGTTCAGCTGTTTCTTGATGTCGTCCCATTCCATCGGAACGGCTGTCCGCTCCATCGGGACGGTGCCGCCGTTCTCGAGTTGCGGCCCACCGGAATACACCGGTGTCAGCTGGATGAAGCGACCCGACACCAGGCTCTGTGCGACGACGACGGCCTTCGCATCGGCCGGGACGGCGGTGTCCTTGTCCACCTGCAGTTCGACGCGGACATCGCCGCTGCGCGGCGTGATGGAGCGGACCTCGCCCACGTTCACCCCGAGCACACGCACCGGATCACCCTCGTAGAGACCGGTGGCCGTCGGGAAGTAGGCGGTGACCGACTTCGTCGTCGCGCGGGTGAAACCGACCCACGCGATCACACCGATGAGGACCACGAGGACGACCGCGACGATCTGCAGAATTCGTTTGGTCATTGCGACATCACCCTCCTGACCTCGGTGCGGCACCGGACGGCGTCGAACCGGGCGGCGGCGTCGGATACGTCGGTTCCGGCACGACCGGCGGTTTGGGCCGGGTACCTGCCGGCGGCGCCTCGCTCCATGCGTTCGGTAGCAGCGGGAAACCGCTGTAGGAGAATGCTTTCGCAGCCTCCGGATACTTCTGCTGCAAGACCTTCAGGAAGGTCGCGGTGTAGTCACCGAACGTCGACACCCCGACCAGCGAGTCGAAGTTCGGTCCGTTCGCGACCGCCTCACCGAGCGCGTTGGCGTACGGGCCGAGCCGATCGATGGTCTCCTTCAGACTCTTCTCGTTGTCCGTGAGGATCTTGGTGACTCGGTCCAACTTGGTCAGCACAGGGGTGAGTTGCGCGTTGTTGTCGGCGATGAATCCCTTGATCTGGATGGACACATCGCGGGTGCCGGTGATCAACGACGCGACCGCCGACTGCCGGAACTGCAGTTCGCCGAGCAACGAGTTGGCATCCACGAGCAACTTGTTGATCTGATTGTTGCGGTCGCCGAGGATCTTGCTCACCGAGTTGGCCTTCGCGAGCAGTTCCCGCAACGCACCATCCCGGTCGGCCACGGCCTTGGACAGGCGTGCGACCCCGTCGACGGCACCCTGCACCTGCGCAGGCGTGTCCTCGAACGTCACCGACAGCGTGGTCAGTGCCTTGTTCAGCTCGTCGGTGTCGGTGGTCTCCAACGTCGACGACGCGTCGTCGAGCGCATCGGTGAGCGAGTACGGCGCCACCGTGTTCTGATTCGGGATCTCACCGCCGGGTTTGATCCGGTTCCCGCCGTGAGGAATGACGGTGAGGTTGCGCCGACCGAGAACGGTCTCGGTCTTGATCGCGGCCTGCGTCTCGTCGCCGATGACGAGGTCGTCCTTCATGCGGAACGTGACGGCCGCCTTGGTGCCCTGCCCCGTCGAGGCGAGCTTCACGCCCTCCACCGTGCCGACGTTCACGCCGGAGACGGTGACGATGTCGCCGGACACCAGACCGCCCGCGTCGTCGAAGTACGCGGTGTAGGAGCTGATCGGCGACAGGTAGGGCAGCTTGTCCATCTGCAACGCCACCACGACGACCAGCGCCGTGATAACCACGCCGATGACACCGATGCCGGCCCGGCTGCGGCCGCCACGCTTCTGCTCGCGGGAGACGTCGGCCTCGGAGGACTCGGTGCGCTGGCTCGAGAAGAACCGTCCGAACGGATTGGTCATGTCGCCGCACACCTCCCGCCTGCTCTGGTCGCGTCACCCATGACGTCGTTCGACGTGAAGAAGTACTGCTTGCCCGCCGGTCCGGTGACCAGCAACCGGATGCGGCAGAAGTAGATCTGCAGCCACGATCCGTAGCTGCCGAGATTCGACAGCTTCTGGTAGTCGCTCGGCAGCCGCTGAAGCAGCGAGCGGACGTAGGGTTCGGCGCCCAGGATCGAGTCCGAGGTCTGCCCGGTGTTGGCGATCATCTGCTTCAGGTCCGGCCGCGTCGCCCCCAGCAGATCCGACAACCCGTTGGTCACCTCGGAGGTCTGGGTCAGAGAGTTCCCGATGATGCCCCGTTGCTCGGCGAGTCCGGAGGTCAGCTGCTGCAACTGGTCGAGGCTCGTGTCGAGGCCCTTGCGGTCACCGTCGAGGGTGCCCAGGGTCGCGTTCAGGTTGTCGATGACCTGCCCGATCAGTTGGTCGCGGTCGGCGAGGGTACTGGTGAACGACGCCGTGTCGGTGAGGAGCTTGTCCACGGCGGCGGTCTGCGCGGGCCCCTGGAACACCTCGACGATGGACGCCGACAGTTGGTTGACCTCTTCCGGGTTCAATGTGCGGAAGAGTGGCTTGAAGCCACCCAGCAGCTTGTCGAGATCGAGAGCGGGTTCGGTCTGACTGATCGGGATCTCGTCCCCGGGCGACAGGAACTTGCCCGGCTCGCCGGTCCCCTGCTGCAGTTCGAGGTAGCGGTCTCCGGTGAGGTTCTCGTACCGGATGAGAGCACGTGCCGATGCGGGCAGACGATACTGCCGGTCGACGGTGAACTCCACCTCCGCCTGGTTGGCACGGTTCAGCGAGATCCCGGAGACGCGGCCCACCTCGACGCCGGCGATCTTCACCTTGCTGCCCGACTTCATCGCCGAGGCACTGGTGAACACGGCATGGTAGTCGTCGGACTTGCCGGAGCGGTAGTTGCTGAACACGACGACGAGGCCGACGAACACCAGCAGCATGACGATGGCGAAAGCGCCCAGTTTGATCACGGTCGCGCGGAACGCGCGTGCGCGGTTATCCACGTGGCGGCTCCCCGAACAACAGCTGGAACAACTTCTCTCGGTTAGCCTTCGGCGTCGTGCGCGGCTGATACGGCACCGGGGCGTTGTTCGTGACGTAGAACTTCGAATGCTGGGTCGTCGTCGGGTCGCTCAGGCCGCCCGCGCATGTCGGAGGTCCGGCAGCGCCCACACGCGGCAGGTTCTGCGGGTAGCGGTAGGGCTCCTTGCCGGGCAGCAGACCGGCGTAGAGCAAGAGGTTGCCGTTGCGCCCGCCGAAGTACGGCTTGGCCAGGTCGGCCGCCTTCGCCGAGGTGGTCAGGAAACACTTGATACCCGGCGAGTTGTACCCCAGCAACTGGGACACCGGATCGAGGTTGGTCAGCGTCGAGATCAGCGTCGACTTCGACGGCGCGAGCACCCCGTTGATCGTGTTGGCCATCCCGGTCGCGTTGATCAGCAGGGCATCGAGGTTCGCGGTGTTGTCGACGAGGTTGTTGCCGATGAATGTGGCGTTGTCGACGGTGCGCATCAGGTCGGGCATCGCATCGGCGTACACGTCCGTCGTCGTCGCGGCCTGACGCAGCAGCTGATTCAGTTCGGGCAGATGCGGATTGGTCTGCTCCAGGATTCCCGACAGCTGATCGAGCGCCGATCCGATCCGCTCGCCGTTGCCCGCGAGTGCGGTGTTCACCGCGCCGACGACCGAGTTGAGTTTCTCGGGCTGGATCTCGGCGAGCACGTTCACCAACTGCTGGTAGACCGTGTTGAGTTCGACGACGACATGATCGGCCTCGATCACCTGATCCGGGGCGAGTTGCCCGCTGGCACCCGACTCGGGGACCACGAAGTTGACCGTTTTGGCTCCGAAGACCGTGTTGGACTTGATGTCCGCGGTGACGTTGCCGGGGATCTGCGACATCTGATCCGAGTCGATGTGCAGGGTCAGCACCGCCTGATCGTTCTGCTGTTCGATCGATTCGACACGTCCCACCGGCACTCCCCGCAAGCGCACCTCGGCGTCCGGGCTCATCACCAGACCCGCGCGCGGCGCCTCCAGCGTGACCGTCTGCGTCGAGGAGAACCAGCCGAGGAATTGCCCCGATGCCGCCGCGACGATCACGACGAGCGAGCCGACCATGACGACCGCCGCGGTCCGTCGGACCGCTCTGCTCCGTTCCTGTCTCCGTGCCATCTGCCTACCCCGCCAGGTTGAACTTGCCGTCGACGCCGTAGATGGCGAGTGAGGTCAGGAGGGTGATCACCACGACGACGACCAGCGACGCGCGCACCGCGTTGCCGACGGCCACGCCCACACCGACCGGCCCACCCGAGGCGTTGTAGCCGTAGTAGGTGTGGATGAGCATCACCGCGACGGCCATGCAGATCGCCTGCACGAACGACCACAGGATGTCGGACGGGATGAGGAAGGTGTTGAAGTAGTGGTCGTAGACGCCCGGCGACTGTCCGTAGATGAACACCGTCGCGAAGCGGCTGGCCAGGAACGACGCCAGTGAGGCCAGCGAGTACAGCGGGATGATCGCGATCAGGCCGGCGACGATGCGGGTGCTCACCAGGTACGGGATCGACGAGATGGCCATCGTCTCGAGGGCGTCGATCTCCTCACTCACGCGCATCGCACCGAGTTGCGCCGTCGCGCCGGCACCGATCGTCGCCGCCAGCGCGATACCGGCGATGACGGGGACGGCGATACGCACGTTGATGAAGGCGGAGAAGAAGCCGGTGAGCGCCTCGACACCGATGTTGGCCAGCGAGCTGTATCCCTGGACGGCGATCGTGCCGCCGGTGAACAGCGTCAGGAAGCCGACGACGACGACGGTGCCACCGATCATCGCCAGCGCGCCGGTGCCCATCGAGATCTCCGCGATGAGGCGGAGGGTCTCCTTCTTGTAGTGCTTGAGGGCCCGCGGGATGGCGATGATGCTGTCCCAGTAGAACAGCGCCTGGTCGCCGATCTGGTCCCAGTCCTCGCCGGCTCGTTTCACCGCGACCCGCGCAGTGCGGAACCGGGTCGTGAACGGAAGTACCATCGCTCATCCCGCCGTTGCTTTGAGACCGACGGCGGTGACCACGACGTTGACGACGAACAGTGCCATGAACGAGTACACGACCGTCTCGTTCACCGCGTCGCCGACACCCTTCGCGCCTCCCTTGACGTTCAGTCCCTGGTAGCACCCGACCATCCCGGCGAACAGCCCGAACAACGCGGCCTTGACCATCGAGATCATCAGCTCGCCGAAGCCGGTGAGCAGTGTCAGATTGGCGATGAACGCACCCGGGTTCACGTCCTGCAGGAAGACCGAGAACATGAATCCACCACCGATGCCGATCGTGCACACGAGGCTGTTGAGGAGGACGGCCACGCCCGTGGAGGCGATGATGCGCGGCACGACGAGACGGTGGATCGGGTTGATGCCGAGCACCTTCATCGCGTCGATCTCTTCGCGGATGGTGCGCGCACCGAGGTCGGCGCAGATCGCGGTGGCACCGGCACCCGCGACGATGAGCACGGTGACGATCGGGCCGATCTGGGTGATGGTGCCGAGTGCGGCGCCGGCACCGGAGAGATCCTGCGCGCCGATCTCACGCAGCAGGATGTTCAGCGTGAAGCTGACCAGCACCGTGAAAGGGATCGCGACCAGCAGGGTCGGCACCATCGAGACCCGCGCGATGGCCCATGACTGTTCGACGGTCTCCCGCCATTGGAACGGGCGGCGGAGCAGTTCCCGTGCCGATTCGACCCCCAGGGCGACGAAGTCCCCAACACCGGACATGGGCGTTGCGAGCTTCTCGAACACCGACACTCCTCACCCCCCGGGATCGCTCCCGTTCCTGCGTTCGCCCCGGCGAACACCGCGAACCTATCACGCACGCTCAGATGGATTAGGTCAGTCGACCAATTCACTCGCCGAGAACGTACGGTTCTCGTCGCGGTCGGCGAAGTAGCTGGTCAGCGTCTTCGCCAGGTCACCCTGATCCCACGCCTCTCCCACCGAGGTGAAGGTCTCCTCGACGGTCGGCGCGGCCATCAGCATGACCTTGCCGCCGTAGACGACGAACACCTGTCCGGTGACCTGCGCGGCGTCGGGTGCGGCCAGGTAGGTCACGAGGTTCACGACGTGTTCGGGCGACAACGGATCGACACCGTCGGTCGGCGCCTCGCCGAACACGTCGGAGGTCATCGACGTCCGGGCCCGGGGGCAGATCGCGTTCGCACGGACGCCGTAGCGCCCCAGAGCCCGGGATGCCGACACCGTCAGCGCGATGATCCCCGACTTCGCCGCCGCGTAGTTGGCCTGTCCACCCGGACCCAGCAGGCCGGCCTCCGACGCGGTGTTGATCAGCCGGCCGTACACCGGGGCACCCGCGGCCTTCGACGCGGCACGCCAGTGGCTCGCGGCATTGCGGTTGAGCAGGAAGTGCCCGCGCAGGTGGACCCGGATGACCAGGTCCCACTCGTCGTCGGTCATGTTGAAGAGCATCTTGTCGCGGGTGATGCCCGCGTTGCTCATGACCACGTCGAGTCCACCGAGATCCTCGGTGGCGGTCCGCATGATCTCGGTTGCGGTCGCGGACTCCGCGATGTCACCAGCGACCGGCACCGCACGGCCACCCGCACTGCTGATGACGTCGACGACGTCACTCGAATCCAACGACGACGCAAGGTCGTTCACGATCACGGCCGCACCGTGTGCGGCCAACCCGATCGCCTCCGCGCGACCGAGCCCCCCACCGGCACCGGTCACGACCGCCACCCGTCCGTCCAACGACCGACCCACGCCTGTTCCTTTCCGAGGCTGCCACAAACTAGAACCTGTTCTAGCACGAACGCGCTCGGGCCGGAACCGATTGGTCAGATTGGCTGTCGCGAACTCATTCCATCGACAGCGCGGATTTCGGACAACTGGCGACCACCTGACGCATTTCCTCTTCTCGCTCGGCGGAAACATCTTCGGCGAGAATCACCAGGTAGTCGTCGTCACCGAGGTCGAAGACGTCGGGTGCCATACCCACGCACACGGCATTGGACTCGCAGAGGTCGAAATCGGCCTTGATTCGCATCGTGCCCACTCCTTCACGAAAGTTCATCTGGTTGACGGGCTGTGTCATTCAGGTTAGAACGTGTTTCAGAAGTTGGCGAGCAACAGTTCGCCCGACCCCGGTTGATCACTGTAGACACACCCGCCCGAGACCACGCCCCAGAGGACAGCCCGATGCGCATCGCCTATACCGACCAGCAGAACGAACTACGCCGTGAACTCCGGGCCTACTTCGCGGGTCTGATGACCGACGATCGTCGCGCCGCGCTGACCGGGGGTGAGGGCGGCGAGCTCGGTGAGGGCGACGCCTACCGCGACGTGGTCGCACAGATGGGCGCCGACGGCTGGCTCGCGCTGGGCTGGCCCACCGAGTACGGCGGGCAGAACCGATCGATGATGGATCAGCTGATCTTCACCGACGAGGCGGCCATCGCGGGTGCGCCCGTCCCGTTCCTCACGATCAACTCCGTCGCGCCGACGATCATGCACTACGGCACCGACGAGCAGAAGGCGTTCTTCCTCCCGAAGATCGCTGCGGGACAACTCCATTTCTCCATCGGGTACTCCGAGCCGGGCGCGGGGACCGACCTCGCCGCCCTGCGCACCACCGCCATCCGCGACGGCGACGAGTACGTCATCAACGGCCAGAAGATGTGGACCAGCCTGGTCCCCTACGCCGACTACATCTGGCTCGCCTGCCGCACCGATCCATCGACGCTCGAGCCGGGCGGAAAGAAGCACAAGGGCATCTCGATGCTCATCGTGCCGACCACGGCCGACGGTTTCAGCTACACGCCGGTGCACACCATGGCCGGAGTCGACACCAGCGCGACCTACTACCAGGACGTGCGGGTGCCCACGTCGGCGATCGTCGGCGAGGAGGGCGGCGGATGGTCGCTGGTCACCAATCAGCTCAACCACGAACGCGTGGCACTGTGCAGCGCGGCCCCGATCCAGACCGCGTTACGGGAGACCATCGAGTGGGCACAGCACACCAAGACCGGTGACGGCCAGCGGGTGATCGACTCCCCGTGGGTCCAGGCCAACCTCGCGCGGGTTCACGCCAAGGTCGAGTTCCTGAAGCTGATCAACTGGAAGATCGCGTCGATCGCCGCGTCCGGCGCATCGCCGAGTCCGGCCGACGCCTCCGCCACCAAGGTGTTCGGCACCGAGTTCGCCACCGAGGCCTATCGGCTGCTGATGGAGATCGTCGGGCCCGCCGCCACTCTCCGGCAGGGCACCCCGGGCGCTCACCTACAGGGCCGTCTCGAGCGATTCCAGCGATCCTCGCTCATCCTCACCTTCGGCGGCGGCACCAACGAGGTCCAGCGCGACATCATCGCGATGCTCGCCCTCGGCCTCCCCCACCAGCGTCGGTAGCCGCCCCGACCTCCATCCGCCGGTCGAGTAGCAACAAGCGAGCACAGCGGGCCCGACGCGTATCGAAACCCCACACACCGAAAGCACCCCAGCACAATGGACTTCACACTTCCCGAATCCGGCGAGGACGTCCGTGGCCTCGCCCGCGACATCACCGGCAAGATCAGCACACCGGAACGCGTCGCCGACCTCGAGTCGTCGTCGGCGCCGATCGACACCGACCTGTGGCGTGAACTCGGCGCGGCCGGCCTGCTCGGTCTCGAGGTGTCCAGCGCCGCAGCGGGCGAGCGCGGCGGCGACCTGTCAGCGATCGAGAACGACCTCGTCGCCGAGGAACTGGGCCGCGCCCTGGCGCGTGTGCCGTTCGCTGCGCACGCCTGCGCCGCCCTGCCGGTGATCGCGACCCGCGCGGACGCACTGCGTGACTCGATCGTGGTCCCCGCCGCCGGGGGCGAGGTCGTGCTGACCGTCGCCTTCGAGGAGGACCTCGGGGTCGACGTCACCGCACCGGCTACCACCGCGACGCGCGACGGTGACCGACTGACCGTCACCGGCACCAAGGTCAACGTTCCCTACGCCGAGGCGGCCGATCACTTCGTCGTCAACACCGTCGGACCCGACGGCCCGGTGGCGGTCGTCGTCCCCGCGCGCTCCACGGGCCTCTCGATCACCGCCACGGATTCGACGGGCAAGATCCCCACCGCACAGGTCGATCTCACCGACGTCGTCGTCGACGCCGACCACGTCCTCGACGGCGGCCTCACCGCCGTCCAGGACATCGCCGACCGGTTCACGCTGGCGGTCTGTGCCGAGCAGTCCGGCGTCGTGACGCGCGCGCTCGAACTCGCCGCCGAGTACGCCCGTGAACGTGAGCAGTTCGGCCGCGCGATCGGGTCGTTCCAGGCGGTCGCGCAGCGCCTCGCCGACGGCTACATCGACGCCCAGGGGCTGTCGCTCACGACCACCCAGGCGTCGTGGATGCTCGCGAACCTGCACACCGACGCACCGACCGGAACCGAGTCAGACCTGCGGACCGCGATCGCGACGGCCAAGTTCTGGGCCACGGAGGCCGGCCACCGCGTCGCCCACACGACCGTCCACGTGCACGGTGGCGTCGGCCTCGACACCAGTGACCCGGTGCATCGATACTTCTTGCGCGCCAAGCAGAACGAGTTCACCCTCGGCTCGGCGCCCGTCGTCCTGGCCTCGATCGGCGCCGAGCTGGCCGCCACCCCGGTGTGACCCTCGCGGAGATGCTGGCCGCGGTCGCCGACGTCGACGACCGCGGCCTCCACCACGGAGACGAGTTCGTGTCGTGGCGCGACCATGTGGCCCGCTCCGATGAGTGGGCCACGGCCGTACACCAGGTGTTGCCGGCCGACCGTCCCCCGCATGTCGGTGTGCTGATGGGGAATTCGCCGGGGTTCAGCTACCTGCTCGGGGCCGCGGCGACCGGCGCGTTCGTCCTCGTCGGGCTGAACACGACCCGACGGGGCGCCGCACTCGCCGCCGACATCGCGCGATCCGAGTGTCAGATCGTCCTCACCGACGGCACGCACCGCGCACTGCTCGATGATGCCGATCTCGGTGATCTGCCGGTGATCTCGATACGCGACTCACTCCGTTCGCCGCTACTCGATCAGCAGGAAGAACGCGATCAGCAGGAGAATCCCGACGCCTCGAACCGCTGGTCGAGTAGCGGCGAGCGAGCGCAGCAAGCCCGACGCGTATCGAGACCACTCCCGACACCCGACGACCTGATGATGCTCATCTTCACCTCCGGGACCACCGGCGACCCCAAGGCCGTGCGGTGCACGCAGCGGAAGTTCGCGGAAAGCGGGCGCATGCTCGCCGATCGCTTCGAGATCGGCTCCCGAGACGTCGTGTATCTGTCGATGCCGATGTTCCACTCCAACGCGGTGATCGCAGGATGGTCGGTGGCGCTCGCCGGAGGCGCCTCGATCGCCCTTCGAGATCGTTTCTCCGCCAGCGGTTTCCTTTCCGACGTGCGCCGCTACGGCATCACGTTCGCCAACTACGTCGGCAAGCCGCTCAACTACATCCTGGCGACACCGGAGCACGCCGACGACGCCGACAACACCCTGCGGATCATGTATGGGAACGAGGCGTCGGCACGTGATCGAGCCCGGTTCGCCGAGCGGTTCGGCTGCCGTGTCGTCGACGGATTCGGATCGACCGAGGGTGGTGTCGCGATCACCCGCACAGCGGACACGCCCCCGGACGCGCTGGGTCCCCTGCGCGCACCCACCGCCGTCATCGATCCCGAGTCCGGCGACCCGGTGCCTCCCGGAGAGGTCGGTGAGATCGTCAATGCCTCTGGGCCGGGACTGTTCAGCGGCTACCACAATGATCCCGACGCCACCGCGGATCGGATGCGCGGCGGCGTCTATCACACCGGCGATCTCGCCTGGGTCGACGACGACGGCTTCCTGCATTTCGCCGGGCGGCTCGGCGACTGGCTACGGGTCGACGGTGAGAATCTCGGGACCGGACCGATCGAGCGAATCCTTTTGCGGCACCGGGCCGTACGCCAGACCGCGGTCTACGGTGTGCCCGTCGAGATCGGCGACGAGATCGAGGCCGTCCTCGTCACCGACGACACCGTCGACGCTGAAGCGTTCACCGAATTCCTGAAGGCACAGAACGATCTCGGCCCCAAGCAGTGGCCGCACCGGATCCGCCTCACCCACGAGTTGCCCGACACCGCCACCTTCAAGACGGTGAAGCGACAGCTCCGCGACGCCCCCGAGCCGTGCACCTGGACCCGGCGTGACGGACGATATGTCGCCGTCCAGCACTCACCGTCGCAGTAGTCGACGACCCAGATGCGCCTGCAGCACGAAAGGGCCCGGGCGACGACTGTTGTCGCCCCGGCCCCCCCGCACTGCTCTGATATCGCGGCCGCTCAGCTCACCGGGGTGGTGACCGTCGCGTTCATCCGCGCGACCGCCCGGTCGTATTCCCCCACCAGACCGGCGATCATGTCGGCCACGGGGACGATCTCGTTGCAGCGACCCACGATCTGACCCGCAGGCATCGCGACGACCTCGGGATCGTCGGCCCGTGAGATCCGCGCGTGGGCCTCGCCGACCAGCAGGTTCTGCAGCGGCATCGGTAGCGGATCGGGCGCACCGGGCGCGTCCCAGGCGTCGGTCCACTTCGTCTTGAGCAGTCGCGCAGGTTTTCCGGAGTAGATCCGCCGCCGCACGGTGTCCCGCGACGTCGCCTTCAGCAGGGCCTTCTGGATCGTCGAGGGCCCGTCGGCGTCGGGTTGCACACCGAGCTTGTACTCAGCCGCGGTCAGCCAGTAGGTGCCCATCCACACCCCCTGTGCGCCGAGTGCGATGGCAGCCGCGATCTGGCGTCCACTGCCGACGCCACCCGCCGCGAGCACCGGGGCGGCATCTCCCACGGCGTCGACGAGCTCGGGCCACAGGATCATCGAGGTCACCTCACCCGTGTGACCGCCACCCTCGTAGCCCTGTGCGATGACGATGTCGACACCAGCCTCGACATGATGCAGCGCATGCTCTTTCGCGCCCGCGAGGGCGGCCACGAGAACTCCGTTGTCATGCGAGGTGGCTATGACGTCGGCGGGCGGCGAGCCCAGCGCGTTCGCGATCAACTTGATCTGGCCGTACTTACGCGCATGCTCCATCGACACGTCCACGTGCGAGCGGGCCACCGAGTGCAACCACCCGAGCACCCCGGCGTCGACCCGCTCGCCGTTCGGCAGCGGAGGCACGCCGAGATCGTCGAGGGTGCGCTCCACGAACGCGCGATGCTCCGGCGGGATCATCGAGTCGAGGTCGAGTTTGCTGCCCTCGGTGGGGATCTTCGCCGGCATCACGATGTCCACACCGAACGGTTTGCCGTCGGTGTTCTGATGCATCCACTCGAGCACCTCGTCGAGTTCGTCGGCCTCGTTGAAGCGGACGCAGCCGAGTACCCCCAACCCGCCCGCGCGGCTGATCGCCGCGGCGACGTCCTGACTCGGGGTGAATCCGAAGATCGGATAGTCGATGCCGAATCGTTCGGCGAGTGCGGTACGCATGTCAGCTCTTCTCCGGGGCGCCGAGCGCCTCATCTGCGGGTCGTTCCTGGGTGATCCCGGCACCCCACCGGTAATCGGGTTTGCCGGCCGGCGATCGTTTGATCTCGTCGACGAACCACACACTGCGCGGGCACTTGTAGCCCGCGAGTTCCTTGCGCACCACGTCGTTCAGTTCGGCGAGGGTCGGCCGGGCGTTGTCGCGGGTGGCGATGACCGCGGCGACCCGCTGGCCGAACCGGTCGTCCGCGACGCCGACCACCACCGTGTCGAACACATCCGGATGAGCTTTGAGCGCACCCTCGACCTCTTCCGGGAACACCTTCTCGCCGCCGGTGTTGATCGAGACCGAGCCCCGGCCGAGCATCGTGATGGTGCCGTCCTCCTCGACCTGGGCGAAATCTCCCGGGAGTGAATAGCGAACTCCGTTGAACTCCTTGAAAGTCTTCGCCGACTTCTCCGGGTCGTTGTGATAGCGCAGCGGGATGTGGCCGGTGCGCGCCAGCACGCCGATCTCACCGCTGCCAGGTGCCACGCGGGTGCCGTCCTCCCGGAGTACGTGGGTCTCGCTGTCGGCCTTCACCCGGGGCCCACCCGTGTGCGGGGAGTCCTTCGACGCGACTCCGAGACCGCCGAAGCCCGTCTCCGACGACCCGATCGCGTCGATGATGATGGCATTCGGGAAGCGGTCGATGAACTGTTCCTTGATGCTCGGCGAGAACAGACACGCCGACGACGCGATGGACACGACACTGCTCAGATCGTGCTCGTCCTTCTCCGCCAGCGCCTCGATCATGGGACGTCCCATGGCATCTCCGGTGATGAAGACGACGTTGACGCGGTGCCGCTCGATGACGTCCCAGACATGGCCACCGCTGAACTCGGGGTACACCACCACTTTTCCGCCACCGAACAGCGCCTGGAAGATCGCCCACTGCGAACCGCCGTGGATGAACGGCGGGATCGGGAACCGGACGAGCTGCCCGCCGTCGGCACCCGCACGCGCGAGCTGCCACTCGTCGGCAACGGGAGTGCTGGTGTACCAGTCGATTCCACCGCCGAGAACTCGCCACACGTCGACCTGGCGCCAGACGACACCCTTCGGCTTGCCGGTCGTGCCGCCGGTGTAGAGCATGTACAGGTCGTCGTCGGACCGCTCCTCGAAGTCCCGTTCCCCACTCGCTCCGGCGATGGCGTCCTCGAACCGGATGGAGTCGGAGTATCCGACGCAGGTCGGTGGGGCATCGGAGCCGTCCTCGACGACGATTCGGTGTTCGATCGAGGGCGCGTTCGGCAACGTGTTGCACACCCGTTCACAGAACTGGCGCTCGTGGATGAGCACCGACATCCCCGAGTCGGTGAAGATGTGCTCGAGTTCGGACTCCACGTAGCGGTAGTTGACGTTCACCATCACCGCGCGCGCCTTGAAGATGGCGACCATCGACTCGACCGCCTCGATGATGTTCCTGCTGTACAACCCCACTCTGTCGCCCGGTTTCACCCCGAGCTCGCGAAGCGTGTGGGCAAGGGCGTTGGATCTCGCCTCGAGCTGTGCGTAGGTCCGCGTCTCGTCGCCGGATTCCAGCGCGACGCGATCGGGCACCAGGTCGACTGCATGCTCGATGAGGTCGGCAATCGTATAGGCCATGGCAACAAAATTAGAACGTGTTATCGTTTCGGGCAAGCAGCAATCACGCACAGATTCGCGAGGGACGACGATGACCACTGTTGCCGGCGCCGAGACCGACACCGACCGGGCACCGGAGTGCCTCGTCGAGAAGCGCGGCCACATCCTGATCGTGACCATGAACCGCCCGCAGGCACGCAACGCGCTGTCGGCGGAGATGATGCGCATCATGGTCGAGGCCTGGGACCAGGTCGACAACGACCCGGACATCCGAGTCGCAATCCTCACCGGTGCCGGGGGCGCGTTCTGCGCCGGCATGGACCTCAAGGCGATGAACAAGAACTCCCCCGGCGAGACCGCCGATCAGGGCACGTGGAATCCGGCCAGTCTGCCGGCACTGCTGAAGGGTCGCCGTCTGACCAAGCCGCTGATCGCCGCGGTCGAGGGGCCTGCGATCGCCGGTGGCACCGAGATCCTGCAGGGCACCGACATCCGGGTCGCCGGCGAGGGTGCGAAGTTCGGTGTCGCAGAGGCACGGTGGGGTCTGTTCCCGCTCGGCGGCAGTGCGGTGCGACTGCCCCGGCAGATCCCGTACACGATCGCCGCCGACCTGTTGCTGACCGGCCGGCACATCACCGCGGCCGAGGCCAAGGAGTACGGCCTCATCGGCTACGTGGTTCCGGACGGCTCGGCCCTCGACAAGGCCCTGGAGATCTCCGAATCGATCGCCGCCAACGGTCCGCTCGCGGTACAGGCGATCCTCAAGACCATCCGGGACACCGAGGGGCTGCACGAGTTGGACGCGTTCGACATCGAGTCGAAGCTCGGCATCGCCGTGTTCAAGAGCAAGGACGCCAAGGTCGGCCCGCGAGCGTTCGCGAACAAGGAGAAGCCGGTCTTCACGGGGGAGTGACTGCGATTTCGTAGTACGAACCCGCCCTCGACGCGTGTCCGGACTACAGAATGGGTACCGTCGCCCTTACCCGCCGCGGCGTCACCGTGAGCTCGAATCCCCTCGGCACCATCGTCAGTCGCTCATCGACGGCCAGCTCGTAGCCGGGATCGGCGGCGATGTCATACCGGTGGATGAGGCACGCCAACACCAGCACCGCCTCGTGTAACGCGAACTGACGCCCGATGCACGCGCGCAGTCCGGCACCGAACGGCTTGTAGCTGTGCGCGGGGCGCTTCTTGACCTCGGCCGGCAGGAATCGATCCGGGTCATAGGTGTCAGGATCTCGCCACACGGTCGGATCCCGGTGGACCTGGCCGAGCACGATCACCGCCCAATCCTCCGGCCGCATCCGATGACCGCCACCGATGGTGGTCTCCGACTTCGGGCTGCGGGCGAATCCGGGGACCGTCGGCCAGATCCGCAACGCCTCGTCCAGACACCGACGGATGTAGCGGAACTTCGGGACCTGTTCGAATGTGGGTGTCGCGCCGGCATCCTCACCAAGGATGTCGTCGACCTCCTGCCGCGCCCGTGCGAGGCACCCGGGATTCCGTGACAGGTAGTAGAGCGTGAAGGCCAGTGCCCCCGAGGTGGTCTCGTGCCCAGCGACGAGGAACGTCAGGATCTGATACCGGATGTTCAACGCAGACAGTCGATCTCCGGTCTCCGGATGCGCCGTGTTGAGCATGATGCCGAGCAGGTCGTGTTGATCGGTACTGCCGGAACGTTCGGCGATCAGGTCGTCGAGGAGTTCGTCCACATACGCCTGCTGGGCGGCGTTGCGGCGATCGAGCCATCGACCCAGCAGTCGGCCGCCGGGCGCGGTCAGGAGACCGCCTTTCCGCCGGCCGGTCTCCAGCGCGCGGATCATGGCGTCGACGAACGGGTGTGGCTGCGACGTCGTGAACGACCCGAAGTCGTGGCTGAACGCCGCGCGGCTGAGTGTCTCCATGGTGAGTTTGGTCATCGATCGCGTGACGTCGACCGGTCCGGACTGTCGATCCCAGTAGTCGAACAGCTCACCGGCCGTCTCCAGCATGATCGGGTGATATGACTGCATCGCCGGTTTGGTGAAGGCCGGCATCAGCAATTCGTGCGCGAGTTGCCAATTCGGCTCGTCATTGCGCGCGGTGAACAGTCCGTCGCCGGCGTAGTGCCGGAGCGCGACGATCGCGGGCGGGAGGGCCTTGCAGAATCGCGACTCGTCGCAGAGCTCCGCGGCGAGCTCAGCACTCGACACGAACACGAAATTCTGTCGGAAGATCCGCATCTCGTAGATCGGGCCGAGGTCGGCGCCCCACTCCAGGAGATCCAGCAGCGGGTGCCGCGGATCGGACACGCCCAGATCACCGATCAGCGGCTTGCGTGCGCCCGCATGCGGAAAGGACTGTCCCGACCAGTCGTTCTTCACCTTGCCGACCACACCTCGACCCTGCGCCGGGCCGTCGACGATGTCAATCCATCCACGGGTGGAATCGAGCCCCCGGCGCTCTTGACAGAGTCGATAATAGCGAGCACTCTCTGATAAATGATGGATCTACACCTCGCACGCTCGGTGCTCGACGCTCAGCCGTTCAGTCGGATGATCGGTGCACGACTCACCCGTGTCGGCGACGACGGCGTCTCGTTGACCGTCGACATCCGCGATGATCTCCGGCAGCAGTACGGCTACATCCACGGCGGCGTGCTGAGTTACCTCGCCGACAACGCACTGACCTACGCGGCGGCCCTCGGCCTCGGGACGGACATCATCACGAGCGGGTTCAGCATCGAGTATCTCGCGCCCGCCGACGACGGTCGAGAACTCGTCGCCGACGCCGTCCTCGTCCACTCGGGTCGCACGAAAGCCGTTGCGCGGTGCGACATCAGCCTGGTCGCCGACGATGGTTCGCGGCGGATCGTCGCTGCGGCGCAGGGTACGAGCATGGTACGGGGCCGTGGGTCGTCGACCGCAGTTCAGCGCTGACGAGATCCTCGACGCGGCACTGGCACTCGTCGTCGATGACGGCCCAGGAGCGGCGACCGCCACAGCCATCGGGCGAGCAATCGGCGCACCGTCGGGGTCGGTGTATCACCGCTTCGCCAGCCGGGACGAACTGATGGCTCGACTGTGGTTGCGCACGATCGTCCGGTACCAGGAGGGTGTCGTCGCGGCGTTGGCGATCGACGGCGCCGACGACGCCGCCCGCGCCGTCGTCGCCCACTGCTTCGACTGGACCGCCACACATCCCGGAGAGTCCGCGCTGCTGGTGCAGTACGACAAGCGGGATCTCCTGCGGTCGTGGCCGGACACCCTCGCCACGGAACTGCGCAGGCACAACCGGTCAGCTCGAACTGCGCTGCGCGACTACGCTCGTCGACGCTTCGCCAGTGACACAGTCGAGGTCATGGACCGGGTCACCTTCGCGCTCGTCGACCTGCCCTACGCCGCGGTCCGCCGACATCTCCCGGATCGGGGTACGCCGTCGGAGTGGCTGCGCGACTTCACTGTTCGGTCGGCGCTGGCGATACTCGCGGAGATGGATCCCGGCGGGGACCCTTCGTGACGCTCGCAGGGTCAGACCAATGCCGCCAATTCCCGGATCGTCTCGGTGTCGCGGGCGGTCACCATCAGCATCCTCACGCCGGCCGCCTCCCACTGCTTGATCTGCGCACGCACCTCGTCCGCTGTTCCCGCGATCATCGTCTCGCGCACCATCTCGTCGGGCACCGCAGCCATCGCCTCGACCTTGCGGCCTTCCCGGAAGAGGGCACCGATCTCGTCGACCGCATCGCCGTATCCCATCCGCCGGTAGAGTTCGGCGTGAAAGTTCTTCTCCTTGGCGCCCATTCCACCGACGTAGAGCGCGGTCGACGGCCGGTATCGCTCCACCGCCTCCGCGACGTCATCGGTGATCACCAGCTGGACCGTCGCGGCTACCTCGAACTCGTCGCGTGTGCGCCGGGCGCCCGGCCGGGCGAAGCCCTCGGCCAGCCATTCCTCGTACTGATCGGCGAGCCGCAGGCTGTAGAAGATCGCCAGCCAGCCGTCGGCGATCTCGGCGGTCTGCGCGACGTTCTTGGGCCCCTCGGCGCCCAGCCAGATGGGGATGTCGGCGCGGAGTGGGTGCGTGATCGGCTTGAGGGGCTTGCCGAGTCCCGTCGCGCCCGGCGCGTCGGTCGGATAGGGCAGCGGATGATGCGGGCCGGCACTGGTCACGGCGCCGTCGCGCGCCAGGACGTCGCGGACCACCTGGACGTACTCGCGGGTGCGCGCGAGCGGTTTGGCGAACGGCTGCCCGTACCACCCCTCGACGACCTGCGGCCCGGACACCCCGAGTCCGATGATGTGTCGCCCGCCCGACAGATGGTCGAGCGTGAGCGCGTGCATCGCCAACGAGGTGGGCGGTCGGGCGGAGAGTTGGGCAACGGCCGTCCCGAGCCGGACACGTTCGGTGGCGGCCCCCCACCATGCCAGGGGCGTGTACGCGTCCGACCCCCACGACTCGGCGGTGAACACCGCATCGAATCCGGACTCCTCGGCGGCCGCGATCAGGCCCGGAGCATTCTCGATGGGTCCTCGGCCCCAATAGCCGAGTTGTAGTCCGAGCTTCACCTCTGCGTCCTCCACGGGTCCGTGACGTGCACCTTGTGCCTCAATACTAGAACGTGTTCTACTCGAAGCGTGAGCACCAGCACAACTGCACCCCGCCCGGCCCCGGCCAGCCCCGTCGCGGCGGTACCCCGACCGGAGTCCCCGATCCTCACCGCTCCCCTGAAGAACTCGTTCGACTACACGCGTTCGCTGGGCCCGGTGTTGAGTCAGTTCGCCCTCGCGCTGCGTGACGGTCGCATCATCGGCTCGAAGAGCAGTGACGGCACGGTGTCGGTCCCGCCCGTCGAATTCGATCCGGCCGGCGGCGCGCCGATCACCGAACTCGTCGACGTCGCCACCACCGGCACCGTGACCACGTGGTCGTGGCAGCCGGAACCGCTGGCGGCCCAGCCGGTCGACAAGCCGTTCGCCTGGGCACTGATCACCCTCGACGGCGCCGGAACCTCACTCCTGCACGTCGTGGCGGTCGACTCCCCCGCCGGCATCTCCACCGGCCTGCGGGTCCACGCCGTGTGGAGGGCTGCTCGTGTCGGGCGTATCGACGACATCGCGTACTTCGCGCCCGGCGACGCGGCCGCGGACGCACCACCCAACGAGGCGGAGAACCCCGAGGGCGATCTCGTCGTGATGCCGACCCCCATCACCACCGAGATCGAGCATTCGGCCACCGAGGAAGAGTCCTGGTATCTGGAGGGTCTCAAGGCCGGCAAGCTCTACGGCACCCGGATCGGCTCCGGCGTCGACGCCGACCGGGTCTACTTCCCGCCCCGCAAGGTCAGCCCCGCCGACGGCGCGCAGGCAGTCGAGCGTGTCGAGTTGGCGCACACCGGCATCGTGACGACGTTCTGCATCGTCAACGTGCCGTTCCAGGGCCAGCGCATCAAGCCGCCGTATGTCGCGGCCTACGTCCTCCTCGACGGCACCGACATCCCGTTCCTACATCTCATCCTGGATTGCGAGGCAGCCGACGTCCGAATGGGCATGCGCGTCAAGGCCGTCTGGCTCCCGGAGGACGAGTGGGAGTACTCGATCGGCAACATCAGCCACTTCGCGCCGACGGGTGAACCCGACGCCGACTACGAGACCTACCGCGATCAGCTCTGATCGCACATCAGACCACCACTCCGGACTAGGAGCACCTGTGACACTCCCACGGATCGCGATCATCGGGTTCGCACACAGCCCGAATGTCGTCGGGACCCACGGCACCACCAACGGTGTCGAGATGTTGATCCCCTGCTTCCAGAAGCTGTACGCCGACCTCGGCATCTCCCGCACCGACATCGACTTCTGGTGCAGTGGATCATCCGACTACCTCGCCGGGCGGGCATTCTCGTTCATCTCGGCAATCGACTCCATCGGCGCCATGCCGCCGATCAACGAATCCCACGTCGAGATGGACGGCGCCTGGGCACTGTACGAGGCGTGGGTGAAGATCGCCACGGGCGAGGTCGATCTCGCGCTCGCATACGGCTTCGGCAAGTCGACCGCAGGCAACATGGATCAGACCCTCGCACTGCAGACCGATCCGTACACCGTCGGACCGTTGTGGCCCGACGCCCGGTCACTCGGCGCCCTGCAGGCACGAGCCGGCCTCGACGCCGGAACCTGGACCGAGGCCGACATGGCTTCGGTCGCGGCCCGCACCACCGGCGCCTCCCTCGACGACCTGCTCGCCGCGGACTATGTCGCGAATCCCCTGCGCGCCCATGACATCGCGCCGTACACCGACGCGGCCGCCGCGGTCATCATCGCGAGTGAACGACGCGCCCGCGAGCTCGTCGCGAATCCGGCATTCGTGACCGGTTGGGATCATCGGATCGACACCCCGAACTTCGGGGCCCGCGATCTGACGGTGTCACCGTCGACCGCGCTCGCCGGCCGCACGGCGTTCGGTGATCGCAGCCGCGCCGTCGACGTCGCGGAGATCAACGCGGCGTTCACCCATCAGGAACTGATCATCCGCAACGCGCTCGAGCTCCCGGATTCGGTGCAGATCAATCCGTCCGGCGGTTCGCTGGCCGGCAACTCGCTGTTCTCCGCAGGTCTGCAGCGGGTCGGCTATGCGGCCCACGAGATCCTGACCGGCAACGCCGGCACAGCACTGGCGCACGCGACGAGCGGCCCGCTGCTGCAACAGAACATGGTGGTCACCTTGGCAGGAGACGAGAACTGATGGCACACAACAACCGCGCGGCTGTCCTCGGCACGGGACAGACGAAGTACGTCGCCAAGCGGCACGACGTGACGATGGCCGGCATGTGCCGAGAGGCCATCGACGCCGCCCTCGCCGACGCCAAGGTCTCCATCGACGACATCGACGCCATCGTCATCGGCAAGGCGCCCGACCTCTTCGAGGGCTCGATGATGCCCGAACTCGCGATGGCCGAGGCGATCGGCGCCGTCGGCAAGCGGATGATCCGTGTCCACACCGCCGGTTCGGTCGGCGGATCCACCGCGAATGTCGCCGCCTCCCTGGTGTTCGCCGGCGTTCATCAGCGCGTGCTCGCAGTTGCGTGGGAGAAGCAGTCCGAGTCGAACGCCATGTGGGCGTTGTCGATTCCGGTGCCGTTCACCAAGCCGGTGGGCGCCGGTGCGGGTGGGTTCTTCGCCCCGCATGTCCGGTCCTACATCCGACAGTCGGGGGCGCCCTCGCACATCGGCGCCATCGTCGCCGCCAAAGATCGTCGGAACGGTTCGAAGAACCCGCTGGCGCACCTGCAGCAACCCGACATCACCAAGGAGAAGGTGATGGAGTCGCAGATGCTGTGGGATCCGATCCGATACGACGAGACCTGCCCGTCGTCGGATGGGGCGTGCGCTGTGGTGATCGGTGACGAGAAGACCGCGGACGGCGCGATCGCCGCGGGCGATCCGGTGGCCTGGATCCACGCCACCGCCATGCGCACCGAACCGCTGTCGTACGCTCATCGCAACGTCGTCAGTCCGCAGGCGGGACGCGACGCGGCGGCGGCACTGTGGAAGGCCGGCGGGATCAGCAATCCGCTCGAGGAGGTCGACACCGCCGAGATCTACGTGCCGTTCTCCTGGTTCGAGCCGATGTGGCTGGAGAACCTCGGCTTCGTCGCCGAAGGCGAGGGCTGGAAGCTCACCGAGGCGGGCGAGACCGAGATCGGTGGACGCCTGCCGGTCAACGCGTCCGGCGGCGTGTTGTCGTCGAACCCGATCGGCGCCTCCGGCATGATCCGTTTCGCCGAGGCCGCCATCCAGGTGATGGGCAAAGCCGACGCGCACCAGGTCCCCGACGCACGCAAGGCCCTCGGCCACGCCTACGGCGGTGGCTCCCAGTACTTCTCGATGTGGCTGGTAGGCGCCGACAAACCCGTCCACTAGCCCCGCGCCCGCCCACCACGGAGGCCACCGCACCCGCCTCCCGAACGCACCCAGCACGGAGGCTACGCCGCGCCAGGGACACGACGCCGCGGGGCGCCTCCGTGCTGGGCACGTTGGGGGGAAGCTGCGGTGCGGTGCGTGCGGTGGGGCGCTACCTCTCCGGCACCGCGCACGCCGCCCCGTCGGACATCCCGGTCGGACGGACACCGAGCGCCTGATTGAGTCGCGCCCGTTGGTTCTCCCACGCCACCGTGGCGGCCAATTCGGCGATCTGACGGCGGGACAGATGGTGTGACAGTCGATCTCGTAGTTCCGAGAGATCGTCGCCGACGGCCGGTGTGATGGTCATCGCCTCGGCGTAGCCGATGACCAGTTTCTCCAGATCCGTGTAGGCGCCGCTGTCGCGAAAGCGTGGAAGGTCACGGATCTGTTGCTCGGTGACGCCCGCACCGCGGGCCAGCGCCGATCCGATGTCGAGGCAGAACTCGCAACTGACGAGGCCCGCGGTCTTGAGTTCGGCGAGTTCCTTGAGTTTCGGGTCGAGTGCGTTGCTCAGCAGCAATGCGGTCTCGTAGACACCGGTGGCCGCGGCGATCTGCGGTCGTCGTCCGAGCCACCCGACCAGGTCACCGCGATGTCGCTTGGAGGAGGCAAACGCCTTGCCGTAGCCACGGATTCGTTCGATTGCACGCATCGCTCCACCTTTGCAGCCGATGAACGTGGGGAGAAATGCGTCCACCCCACCTCTCGTCTCTCACCTTCGTCGGTCCGAAGGTGGTTGACAAGAGATGGGGTGGATTCGTGATCGAGTTCTCAGGCCGGTCGGACCGAGTTGATCGTCTTCTCGACCTCCCAGAATGCGCGGAGCGCACTCAGTTTGCCGTCGGCGTCCGCACGGTAGGTGAACACGCCGTGCGCCTCGGAGATGTGCCCCGCGATGTGCGTGACGATCTTGCCGACGTAAGCGACCTCGTTGCCACAGATGATCTCGTCGTCGAAGACGAACTCGATGCTCGCGGTAGTCGCGATCGACTTGTCCCAGAACTCCGCGATCTGTTCGTGTCCGCGGAATCCGTGTCCCTCGGGATCGAACATCGACGGCCCGACCGGATCCTCCACCGTCCCCTCAGCGGCAAAGTTCTCCACCCACGCCTGCTTGTCACGTGACGCGACGAGCTCCCGCGACCGACGACCAGCCACCACCGCGGGATGATTCTCCCGGTCGATGTTCAGGTAGGCGGGGGCGTCGTTGCCCAGACCTGTTTCCTGATCCGTCATTTGGTGCCGTAATCGACCTGGAGTTCCTTCACGCCGTTGATCCACCCGTGACGGAGTCGGCGCGGCGCGGCCAGCCGGCTGATGTCTGGGACGAGATCGGCGAGCGCGTTGAACATCAGGTTGATCTCCATGCGCGCGAGGTTCGCGCCGATGCAGAAATGTGCACCGTTGCCGCCGAAGCCGACGTGCGGGTTGGGATCGCGAAGGATGTTGAACGAGAACGGATCGTCGAATACGTCCTCGTCGTAGTTGGCCGAGCCGTAGAACATCCCGACGCGCTGGCCCTCCTTGATGTCGATCCCGCCGATCTGGGTGTCGCGCTTGGCGGTGCGCTGGAACGCGTTGACGGGGGTCGCCCAACGGACGATCTCGTCGACGGCCGTCGCCGGGCGTTCCTTCTTGAAGATCTCCCACTGATCCGGGTGCTCGAGGAATGCGTTCATGCCGTGGCTGATCGCATTGCGCGTCGTCTCGTTGCCGGCGACGGTCAGCAGGATGAAGAAGAACCCGAACTCGGTCTCGTCAAGAGCCTGTCCGTCGATGTCGGCATTGACCAGGGTCGAGACGATGTCCTCGACCGGGTCCTTGCGTCGCGCCTCGGCCATGGTGTACCCGTAGCCCAGGATCTCGGCGGATGCCATGGCGGGATCCTCGCCGAACTCCGGGTCGTCGTAGTTCATCATGTTGTTCGACCAGTCGAACAGCTTGCCGCGGTCTTCCTCCGGCACGCCGAGCAGGTCGGCGATCGCCAGCAGCGGCAGGTCGACGGCGACGTCGTGGACGAAGTCACCGTTCCCCTTCTCCGCGGCCTTGCTGACGATGGTGCGCGCCGCGTTGTCGAGCTTCTCCTCCAGCGAATGCACCGCGCGTGGCGTGAAGGCCTTCGACACGAGCTTGCGCAGCCTGGTGTGATCCGGCGGATCATGGTTGATCAGCAGCGCCTTGGTGACGTCGAGCTGATCCTGGCTCATGTCGTCCTCGAAGCGCATGATGACACCGTTGGTCGCGGTCGACCAGTCATCGTTGTTCTTGGAGATCTCCCGGATGTGGGCGTGCTTGGACACCACCCAGTACCCGCCGTCATGGAAGCCCCCGCCCTTGCCGGGCAACTGGGCATTCCACCAGACCGGAGCTGTCTTGCGCAGTTGAGCGAACTCTTCGACCGGGATGCCGTTCTCGAGCAGGTCCGGGTTGGTGAAATCCCAACCCTCCTGCTCCATGAACGGAACATTGGCCGCAGCGCCCCCGATGTCGGCGCCGGTTGTCGCACCCTGTGCCTGGGTCACGTCACACCACCTCGCTGTGAGATTAGAACCTGTTTCAATCTCATTAGAGCACATTGTGACCCGAATGACAGGCCTCAACGAGAACTTGTTCTAGTTTGGGCCGCCCGACCCGTCTCGAGATGCGGCGATACTGCCACCATCAATTGTGGCATGCCTCAGAGATGGCCGGTGGCGCCCCGTCGCGCGCTGTTATGCGCGACCAGCAACGTCTCCACATCATCGCCGACATCCGACAGAACGTCTTCCGATCACCAGCGCAGGCCCAGGTCACCCGCCCATGGACTCGGATGAGAACATGTTCTAGTTTGAGGATGACGACATGACGTGTGGTGACGAGAACGAGGAGGAGCGCGATGGGCGTACCGGTGATCGTGGAAGCGGTTCGGACCCCGATCGGCAAGCGTGCCGGCTGGCTGTCGGGATTGCATGCCGAGGAACTGCTGGGCGCCGCCCAGCGGGGGCTGCTGGAGCGGGCGGGAATCGACACCTCCCTGGTGGAGCAGGTGATCGGCGGCTGCGTGACCCAGGCCGGTGCGCAGGCGGGCAACATCACGCGTAAGGCGTGGCTGTCTGCCGGGCTGCCCGATCAGACCGGCGCGACCACCATCGACTGCCAGTGCGGGTCGGCGCAGCAGGCCAATCACCTCATCGCCGGACTCATCGCCTCCGACACGATCGACGTCGGCGTCGCCTGCGGTGTCGAGATGATGTCGACGGTGCCGCTGGGCGCGAACGTCGGCACCGATGCAGGGCCCTACCACGCGGACTCCTGGGACGTCGACATGCCGAATCAGTTCCGGGCGGCCGAACGCATCGCGGAGCGGCGGGGTATCGGCCGCGCCGATGTCGACGCCCTGGGCGAGCGCAGCCAGCGCCTGGCGAAGCGGGCGTGGGACGAGGGCCGGTTCGACCGGGAGGTCCTCGCCCTCAAGGCCCCCGAGCGCACGAAGGAGGGTGAGTACACCGGCAACATCCTCGACGTCAGTCGCGATCAGGGTCTGCGCGCCACGACACTCGAGTCGCTCGGCGGGTTGACGCCGGTGATCGACGGCGGAATCCACACCGCCGGCACGTCATCCCAGATCTCCGACGGCGCCGCCGCCATCCTGATCATGGACGAATCGAAGGCCCGTGCGCTCGGATTGACGCCGCGAGCACGGATCAGGGCCCAGGCACTGGTCGGCGCCGAACCGTACTATCACCTCGACGGTCCGGTGCAGGCGACCGAGCGTGTTCTCGCCAAGTCCGGGATGGCGCTCTCCGACATCGACCTCGTCGAGATCAACGAGGCCTTCGCCTCCGTCGTCCTCAGCTGGGCTCAGGTCCACAAGGCGGACATGGATCGGGTGAACGTCAACGGCGGCGCTATCGCGCTCGGACATCCGGTGGGCTCCACCGGTTCCCGGCTCATCACCACCGCTCTGCACGAACTCGAGCGCACCGACGGTCAGACCGCCCTCATCACGATGTGCGCGGGCGGGGCACTCTCCACCGGAACGATCATCGAGCGCATCTGATGCCGGTCATGGATCCCAACGCGAGGCCGAAGCAGCCCGGCTCGCCGACGGTGGCGTGGCTGATCAAGGCCGGCTCCCGCCTCAACACGAAGCTCTACCGGGCCACGGGTGGTCGCTTGGGCAACAGCTGGCGCGTCGGGTCCGGCTTCCGCAAGCCCGTCCGGTGTGTCTGCTGACGACGATCGGCCGCAAGAGCGGTGCGCCGCGGACCGCGCCGCTGCTCTATCTCCGAAAGGGCGATGCCTTCGTGCTCGTCGCGTCGCAGGGTGGACTGCCCAGGAATCCGGCGTGGTTCCCGAACCTGACCGCGAATCCGGCGGTGAGCATCCAGGTCGGCAAGAACACCACCCACGAGCTGGTGGCGCGCACCGCGTCCGACTCCGAACGTGCCGAACTCTGGTCGGAGCTCGTCGAGCTCTATGCCGACTTCGACACCTATGCCGCGTGGACCGACCGTCAGATCCCGGTCGTCTGCGAGCCGCGCTGACCCTTTGCTTCCCGGTCCGACCGCGGTAGCCCGCGGACGGCAGCGCCCACCCAGCGGTCGAGGAACGCCCGTAGCTCCGTATCGGACCGTGGTGGCCGGCCGGGATCGAGGACCATGGACTGCAGTGTCCGCAGGACGATTTCGATGATGTCCTCGATCTCGGCGAACCGATAGCCGGCACCCACCCAGTCGACGTCCATCCGATCGACCATCGACCGCGCGAACTGGCGCGCCATCTCCGAGGTGATCTCGCCGACGACGGGCACGCTCAGCCGGTCGGCCCGGAGCAGCAGACCGACGTATCGGTCGTCGGCGAGCTCGGCGAGACACACCGCGAGACCTTCCACCACCGCTTCATCCGGGGCCGTGATCCCCCGTAACCTCTCCTCGATCCTGCCCAGCAGTGCACCCACGGCGTCTATCGCTGTGGCCGAGAGCAATTCATCGGTGCTGCGGAAATACCGGTAGACGGTCTGCCGCGTCACACCCAGGGTGCGGGCGACGTCGGCAAGCCCGGTGCCCGGCCCCTCCCGGTCTATCGTCTCGCGAGCCGCCGCGAGAATCCTGGCCACCGCGTCCTCGTCGTTGACCGGGACATTGCCTCCCCATCCGTGGGTGCGCATGTACCGCTCTACCCCTCACCGAATCCGACGGACCTTCATGGGACGCCAGCCTACCGGCACGCTCCCGGCGGAGTCGGACATCTCGCCGACCATACGCGATGCGCGGATAATGCATGGTGTGGTGACGGCCGCCACAGTCGGCGGACAGTTCCCGTCCCACCGCGAGCCGGATCCGAGGAGACACCATGGCCTCTGCAACCGGCGTCTGCCCGTTCAGCCCGGACTTCGACTTCACCGATCCCGACGTCCTGGAGCAGGGCATCCCGCTGACCGAGTTCGCCCAGCTCCGCGCGACCGCACCCGTCTGGTGGAACGCCCAGCCGGAAGGGACATCGGGCTTCACCGACGGCGGTTTCTGGGTGATCTCCAAACACGCCCACGTCCGGGAGATCTCGAAGAACAGTCAGCTGTGGTCGACGAACGCGAACGGCGGGATCATCCGGCTCCCCGACTACGTCACCCCGGACCAGATCGAGTTCACCAAGGCGCTGTTGATCAACCACGATCCGCCCGAGCACACCCGACTGCGCAAGATCATCTCCCGGATGTTCACCCCGCGTGCGGTCGCCACCCTGGAGGAGAACCTGACGGACTCGGCCCGCCGCATCGTCCGCGAAGCGGCCGAGAAGGACACCGGCAACTTCGTCGACGACGTCGCGATTCACCTTCCGCTGCAGGCGATCCTGGATCTGCTGGGCGTGCCGGCACCCGACCGTCCGAGGTTGCACGAGCTCGTCGACGCGATCATCAACAGCGACGATCCCGATCAGACGATCGATCCGACGACCGCCAACGCCGAGTTGCTCGGGTACGCCTATGCGATGGCCGAGGAGCGACGGAAGAACCCCACCGACGACGTGGTCACCACCCTGATCCAGGCCGACATCGACGGCGAGGCCCTCGACCAACTCGAGTTCGGCTTCTTCGTCATCCTGCTCATCACCGCCGGCAACGAGACCACCCGCAACGCGACCACTCATGGGATGAACGCCTTCCTGGACAATCCGGACCAGTGGGAGCTCTTCAAGCGCGAACGACCCGGCACGACGAACGACGAGGTGCTGCGGTGGGCCTCGCCCGTGCACGCGTTTCAGCGCACCGCGCTGGCCGACACGAGGGTCGGCGACGTCGATATCACCGCGGGGCAGCGCGTCGGATTATTCTACAGCTCAGCCAATTACGACGAAGACGTGTTCACCGACCCGTTCGCCTTCGACATCACCCGCGACCCGAATCCGCACCTCGCATTCGGCGGCAACGGCGCGCACTTCTGCATCGGCGCCAACCTCGCCCGGCTCGAACTGACCCTGATCTTCAACGCGATCGCGGAGGTCCTGCCCGACATCGGCCGGCTCGGCGACATGCGTCGGGTCCGCTCGGGCTGGCTGAACGGCGTCAAGGACCTCCCCGTGCGCTACGGGGGCTGTCCGGTGACCTGACGGTGTACGGTCATGTGACGTAGGACACATCCACGGTGTGGACCGGCCGCCCGTGGGACCGCGGAGGACGCCATGACCGCATCGACTCACCACACGTTCGACGTCATCGACTTCACCGATCCGGCACTGCTCGAGCGTGGTCTCCCCCTGGCGGAGTTCGCCGAGCGCCGCGCGACCGCGCCGGTGTGGTGGAATCCGCAGGCCATCGGCCCGGCCTTCTTCGATGACGAGGGATTCTGGGTGATCAGTCGCCATGCCGACATCCGGTCGGTCTCGAAGGACACCGCCACGTGGTCGAACTGGGCCAAGGGTGCCGTCATGCGCTTGCCGGAGACGTCGACACGGGAACAGGTCGACGCCGGGCGCGCCTTCCTCCTCAACATGGATCCGCCCGAGCACACCCGGATGCGCAGGATCGTCTCGCGCATGTTCACACCGCGTGCGGTCGCCGCACTGGAGGATGACCTCCGCGAGCATGCCCGCGACATCATCTTCGCCGCAGCGGATCACGGTAGCGGGAACTTCGTCGAGGACATCGCAGTCCACCTACCGCTGCGTGCGATCCTCGACCTCCTCGGCGTTCCGGAGGCCGATCACGAGCATCTCTGCGATCTCGCCGATTCGATGGTCAATCCCGACGACCCCGACAGCAAGTTCGATCCCTTCACCGCCCACATCGAGATGCTCGGCTATGCCCAGGCGATGGCCGAGGACCGTCGTGCACATCCCCGTGACGACGTGGTGACCGTCCTCGTCCAGGCCGACGTCGACGGTCACGCGCTCAGCGAGATCGAGTTCGGGTTCTTCGTGATCCTGCTCGTCATCGCCGGCAACGAGACCACCCGCAACGCGATCTCCCATGGCCTCGACGCCTTTCTCGACCGCGCCGATCAGTGGGAGTTGTATCGGCGTGAACGTCCGCCCACCGCAGTCGACGAGATCATCCGCTGGGCCACCCCGGTGCACTGTTTCCAGCGCACTGCTGTCATCGACACGGAAGTCGGCGGCGTACGGATCGCGCAGGGCCAGCGAGTGGGCCTGTTCTACAGTGCGGCGAACTACGACGACATGGCCTTCGACGACCCGTTCACCTTCGACATCCTGCGCGACCCGAACCCGCATCTGAGCTTCGGCGGCAACGGCGCACACTTCTGCATCGGGGCAAATCTCGCGCGCCTGGAGGTTCGCCTGCTGTTCGACACCCTCGCCGACCTCGTCCCCGACATCACCAAACTCGCTGAGCCACAACGTGTCCGATCCGGCTGGTTGAACGGGGTGAAGGAGCTACGGGTCGATTACGGAGTGAGCTGAACTCCGGTCCCTGAGTGAGGAGCGAGTCGCCCACCCATCACTTCCCTACGGCCCCCGGGACGCTCGCGCAGCGTCGACTCTCGGACGTTCCGCCCTATCCCACCCCGCGTCCCGACCCCTCCCAGAACTGTGCGCGGAGCGCCTTCTTGTCGGGCTTGCCCAGCGCGGTCAGGGGCAGCGACTCCGCGAAGATGACCTGCTTGGGCGACTGGACGGCGCCCTTGCGATCCTTCACCGACTGCTGGATCTCTGTTGTCACCTTCTCCTTGGCCTCATCACTCTGATCGGCATCGGTCCGCAGGACGACGACGGCGGTGACCGCTTCTCCCCACTTGTCGTCGGGGACACCGATCACACCCACCTGACCGACCGAGGGATGTTCGGCGACAACGTCTTCCACCTCTCTCGGGAAGACATTGAAACCACCGGTCACGATCATGTCCTTGGTCCGGTCGACGATGTACCAGAATCCGTCGGCGTCCTCGCGGGCGACATCGCCAGTACGGAGCCACCCGTCGCGGAAGGTGTCGGCGGTCTGTTCCGGTAGGCCCCAGTAGCCGCCGGCGAGCAGTGGACCGGCCACACAGATCTCGCCAGGCTCACCCTGCGGGACGGGCTTGTCGTCGGGACCGAGCAATGCGGTGCGCAAGAACGCCGACGGGCGTCCACAACTGCTCAGCCGACGCGGATCCTCGCCGGGCTTGGGGTGATCGTTCTTGCCGAGATAGCTGATCACCATCGGCGCCTCGGACTGTCCGTAGTACTGGGCGAAGATCGGTCCGAAGCGTTCGATGGCCTCGGCCAGCCGGACCGGATTGATCGGCGACGCACCGTAATACACGGTCTCCAGCGACGAGAGGTCGCGCGTCCGCGAGTCGGGATGGTCCATCAGGGCATAGAGCATCGACGGCACCAGCATCGTCGCGGTGATGCGTTCCTCCTCGATGACCCGGAGCACCTCGGCGGGATCGAACTTCGCCATGACGACCATGCACCCACCCTTGATGAGCGTGGGCACGAAGAATGCGGCACCCGCGTGCGACAGCGGCGTGCACATCAGGAACCGCGGATTCTCCGGCCATTCCCACTCGGAGAGCTGGATCTGCGTCATCGTCGACATCGCGCGCGCAGTTCCGATGACGCCCTTGGGCTTTCCGGTCGTGCCGCCCGTGTAGGTGATGGACACGACGTGCTCGGGTGGCAGATCCGCAGCGGCGAGCGGTTTGGGCTGATAGTTGTCCGCCTCCGCGATCACATCGCGACCGTAGGCGGCGAGTTCTTCGGGGACCGGGCCGAGCGTGAGGACCTGCTTCAGGCTGTCCACCCGCTCCACCAGGGCGAGCGCGCGCTCCACGAACATCGGCACCGGGTCGATGACCAGGGTGGTGACGCCGGCGTCGGAGAGAACGTAGGCGTGATCGTCGAGCGAACCGAGCGGGTGCAGCGCGGTACGCCGCCAGCCCTGGGTCTGCCCGGCGCCGATCACCAGCAGGACCTCCGGCCGATTCAGCGCGAGCAATCCGACCGTGGACCCGGTTCCGGCGCCCAGCGATTCGAACGCCTGCTGATACCGGCTGACCGCGTCGGCCATCTCACGACCGGTCAGTTCGGTCTCGCCGAGGAACAGCACCTTGCGACTCGCGTGGCGGCGCAGAGCCGCGACCAGCAGGTCGCCGAGGTGGGTGCCGCCGCGCAGGTGGTCGAGGTCGGTCGTCGCATCCTGAACATCAGTCATGGTTCTAAAGACTAGGACGTGTTACAGCTTCAGGGAAGGACCGGGTTCACTTCAGTGGCGATGACGTGGCAATAAGGACATTCAGCTCGCGATCGGAGCAACATAGAACGTGTTTCATTTTGATCGAACGAGGAATGTCATCGACGCCCCACCCCAGCGGGTGCTGAACTACCATCGGGAGTCATGACCGATCTTGACCTGGCGACCACTCGCCGCGACATCACCGATGCACTTCTGGCCGCACTCGAGCGTCGCCATGACGTCCTCGACGCCATCGTCGACGCCGAGACCCGGGACGAGGCGGTCGAGGCCATCGCCACCCTGCTCGGGAAGTCGACGCTCGGCGCCCAGGCCGTCCTGGGTATGTCCTTCTATCAGCTCACCAAGGACGAGCGCCGGAAGAATCAGGCCGAGCTCGACGACCTCAACAATGCGCTGACCTTCACTCTGGCCGAGCGGCCGGCGAGCAGCGGCGACTCGCTCGATCTGCGCCCCTTCTCCGCATCCGACGACGCCGACCTGTTCAAGGTGCGCACCGAAGAACTGAAGGTCGCCGGCGACGGCTCCGGCAGCCCGGCGGGAGATCTCGGCGACGAGATCGCCAAGGCGACCGAGCGCGTCGACAATGAGGACGCCGTGTGGCTGGTCGCGCTCGAGGGTGACACCAAGGTCGGTTTCGTCTTCGGTGAGCTCGTCAACGGTGAGGTCGACGTCCGGATCTGGATCCATCCGGAGCACCGCAAGAAGGGCTATGGCACAGCGGCGCTGCGGAAGTCACGCTCGGAGATGGCCGCCGACTTCCCCGGCGTCCCGATGGTGGTCCGCGCACCGAGTTCCTAGGCCTACCCCGATCCCTGAGGAGCGAGCCTGCGAGCGTCTCGAAGGGTCAGGACCCGACGCGTCGCCGAGGCACGCCGAACCGGGCGACGATCGCCCGGATCCGGTTGTCCTCGTCGACGACGAACGACTCGCTGACGTGGGCGGCGAGTCCGATCGCTTTGGGCCGCACGTGCACCCAGTATCTGGTGGACACCGTGTGGCCGTCGACGTCTGCGCTGAAATCGCTGATGCGATGGATCAGCCGGAACTGCGGCCCGCGCGCGAGACTCCGTGCGATGTGCGACCCACTGCGTCCCGTCTTCACACCCATTTCGGTGCGGGTGCACTCGCCGTGCAGCGAGACGCCCGACGGGTCGTGGCTGACCAGTGCATCGACGTAGGCACGGGCCACCGCGACGCGTTCGGAGGCCCGTTCGGGATCGACGTTCGGCGTCACGTCTACCGCGCGCCGTAGACCGGAACGGGCACAGGCGACTTGGCCAGGATCTCCTCGACGACGGGACCGAGTTCGCTCGGCGCCCATCGAGATCCCTTGTCCTGTTCGGCACTGCGCTGCCATCCGTCGACGACCGTGATCCGGCCACCCTCGACCTCGAAGACCCGTCCGGTCACCGCCGACGACTCGGGCGAGCCCAGCCACACGATCAGCGGCGAGATGTTCGCCGGGTCCATCGTGTCGAACGATCCGTCGGCCGGTGCCGCCATCTGCGCGGCCATCGCATCGCCGGCGCTCATCGTCATCTGCGTCCGCGCCGACGGTGCGATCGCATTCGCGGTGACACCGTAGTTGCCCAGCTCCGCAGCCGCCTGGATCGTGAGCGCAGAGATACCCGCCTTGGCGGCAACATAATTCCCCTGGCCGACAGAGCCGAAGAGTCCGGCACCCGAGGAAGTGTTGATGATGCGCGCCGCCGGCTCCTGCCCCGCCTTGGACTGCGCCCGCCAGAACGCCGCGGCATGATGGATCGTCACGAAATGCCCTTTGAGATGCACACGGATCACCGCATCCCATTCGTCCTCCGACATCGCGACCAGCATGCGATCACGGACGAAACCCGCATTGTTGACGATGATGTCGAGGCCGCCGAACTCCTTGACCGCGGAGTCGATCATCGTCGCCCCCGCCGCCCAGTCGGCGACGTCGGACACGATCGCGATGGCCTGGCCTCCGGCCGCGGTGATCTCGTCGGCGACCGAGTGTGCGGCATTCGCGTCGAAGTCGTTGACCACCACCTTGGCGCCGTCGGCCGCGAGCGCCAGCGCATGTGCGCGCCCGATGCCCTGGCCAGACCCGGTGACGATCGCCACCCGTCCTTCATTCAGCTTGTCAGACAAGTTCTTCCCCTCGTTCGTCTCCTCGTGCGCCCGACGACGCACGGCCGATCACATCGTGTTGTCGGCGGTGGCCGCGGCCAGGAAGGCCGGACGTTCTCCTCCACCATGCACCGTGAGCGTCGACCCGGTGATGTATCCGGCCATCGGGCTCAGCAGGAACGCGACCGCGTTGCCGACATCCTCCGGCATCGCCAGCCGACCCATCGGGATCGTCGCGCCGACGGCGGCAACGCCCTCGTCGTCGCCGTAGTGCAGGTGGGCCTGCTCGGTGAGGACGGCACCGCAGACCACCGAATTGATGCGCACGTGCGGTGCCCACTCGATGGCCAGCGACGTCACCAGATTGTCCAGGCCCGCCTTGGCCGCACCGTAGGCCGAGGTCCCCGGCGACGCACGATGGCCGCTCACGCTCGACACGTTCACGATCGCCCCACCGGACTCCTGGGCCGTCATCACGGCGTGGGCCGCACGCGCCACGGCAAGCGGCGCCAGGAGATTCAGTTCGACGATCTTGCTCGAGAACCGCGGCGAGGCGTCGGCGGCCAGTGCGAACGGTGACCCCCCGGCATTGTTCACCACTCCATCGAGCCGGCCGTGATCCTCCGCTATGCCACGCACCATCGCGTCGACGGCATCGGCGTCACGGACATCGCAGGCGACGAACTCGACATCGTCCTCGGCTCCGGGATGGCGACCGCACACCACCGGGACGGCGCCGAGGTCGGCGAGGACGCGGGTGATCCCCGCGCCGACGCCACGCGTGCCCCCGGTGATGAGCACGACCTTCTTGTCGAGCCCCAGGTCCCGAGCCGATGACCGCTGACCTGCGGTCTGCCGCTGCGCCTTCATGGGTGCTACCCTACCAAACAACCAAGCACTTGCTTGGTTGTGATTCGTACCCGAGAGGAGCAGGTGTGCCGATCACCACGACACGCACCGAGAACGGGATCGTGACGGTGACCGTCGACTACCCGCCCGTCAACGCACTGCCGTCGGCGGCGTGGTTCGAACTCGCCGACGCCGTCACCGCGGCCGGCCACGACATGTCCACGCACGTCGTGATCCTGCGGGCCGAGGGGCGCGGGTTCAACGCCGGCGTCGACATCAAGGAGATGCAGGCGACCGAGGGATTCGATGCACTTATCGGCGCGAACCGCGGATGCGCAGCCGCGTTCTCCGCGGTGTACGACTGCGCCGTCCCGGTGATCGCCGCGGTCAACGGCTTCTGCGTCGGCGGAGGCATCGGCCTCGTGGGCAATGCCGACGTCATCGTCGCCACCGACGACGCTGTCTTCGGCCTGCCAGAGGTCGATCGGGGGGCCCTCGGCGCGGCCACCCACCTGGCCCGACTGGTCCCCCAGCACATGATGCGGACCCTCTACTACACCGCGCAGAACGTCACCGCGCAGCAGCTCGAACACTTCGGCTCGGTCTACCGCGTGGTGACCCGCGATCACCTGCTCGACGCCGTGATGGAGGTGGCCGAGAAGATCGCCACCAAGGACACCCGCGTGATCCGGGCGGCCAAGGAAGCGATCAACCACATCGACCCGGTGGATGTGAAGAGCAGCTACCGACTCGAGCAGGGCTTCACCTTCGAACTCAATCTGGCCGGTGTTGCCGACGAGCATCGTGACGCGTTCGTCTCGACCGGCAAGGCCCTCGACACCGCTGCATCGAACACCAATGGAGGACATGCCTGATGGCGGCCACACCGACCGACAAGACCAGTTCGCTCGACGACGTCATCGGCGAACTGCGTGACGGCATGACCATCGGCATCGGCGGCTGGGGCTCGCGCCGCAAGCCGCTGGCACTGGTGCGCGCGCTCGCCCGCTCCGACGTCAAGGATCTGACCGTCGTCACCTACGGTGGACCCGACCTCGGATTGCTCTGCGCCGCAGGCAAGGTCACCCGCGCCTACTACGGATTCGTGTCGCTCGACTCGGCTCCGTTCTACGATCCGTGGTTCGCGAAGGCACGGACGTCGGGCACTCTCGAGGCCCGTGAGATGGATGAGGGGATGGTCAAGTGCGGCCTCGAGGCCGCCTCGGCCCGACTTCCGTTCCTGCCGATCCGCGCCGGGCTGGGCTCGGATGTGCCCAACTTCTGGGATGGCGAGCTGCAGACCGTGACGTCGCCCTATCCGGACGAGGACGGCCGTGCCGAGACCCTGATCGCGATGCCGGCACTGCGTCTGGACGCCGCCTTCGTCCATCTCGACCTCGCCGACAACCGCGGCAACGCCGCCTACACGGGGGTCGACCCGTACATGGACGACCTGTTCTGCGCCGCCGCGGAACGTCGTTATCTCGAGGCCGATCAACTGGTCTCGACCGAGGTGCTCGTCAAGACCGTTCCGACGCAACGGCTCCTGTTGAACAGGATGAACGTCGATCGTGTCGTGCACGCCCCCAACGGTGCTCATTTCACCTTCGCCGGCGAGTACGGGCGCGATGAGAGGTTCCAGCAGTTCTATGTCGAGTCCGCGAAGGATCCCGAGACCTGGAAGGCGTTCTCCACTCGCTTCCTCGAGGTCGACGAGGCCGATTATCAACGCGCGGTGACCGAATGGCAGAGCGAGCAGGAGGACCAGCAGTGAGCAACAACGCAACCACCGAGTCCGTGTCGCCGACCGACGTCGCCGAGGTCACCAGGGCCGAGGTGTGCGTCATCGCCTGCGCCGAGATATTCACCGGCGCCGGCGAGATCATGGCGTCGCCGATGGCGCCGACACCGCTGATCGGAGCCCGTCTGGCCCGGCTCACCACCGAGCCCGATCTGCTGATCACCGATGGCGAGGCGCTGATCCTGGCCGACACCCCCGCCATCGGCAAGTCGGGCCCCATCGAAGGATGGATGCCGTTCCGGAAGGTGTTCGACGTCGTCGCCTCCGGCCGTCGTCATGTCGTCATGGGCGCCAACCAGATCGACCGCTATGGCAATCAGAACCTGTCGGCCTTCGGACCGTTGCAGCAACCGACCCGGCAGATGTTCGGCGTCCGCGGCGCACCGGGCAACACCATCAATCATCCGACGAGCTACTGGGTCCCTCGTCACTCCACCAGGGTGTTCGGCGACAGCGTCGACATCGTCGCGGGTGTCGGCTACGACAAGGTCGCCCCGGACAATCCGGCCTTCCGCTTCCTGAACATCCACCGTGTGGTGACCAACCTGGGTGTCTTCGACTTCGAGGGGCCGAGCCACACGATGCGTGTGCGGTCGCTGCACCCCGGCGTAGGGCCCGAGGAAGTCGCCGAGAACACCGGATTCGAGGTCGCGGGACTCGACTCCGCTCCGACGACGCGCCTGCCCTCGGCGGAGGAACTCTCCCTGATCCGGGACGTTCTCGATCCCAAGGGCGTCCGGAATCGAGAAGTGAAATGACCTCCGCTGCCAGGGCGGCGGGCCTGTCGACACGCTTCACCGAACTCGTCGGCGTCGAGTACCCGGTCGTGCAGACCGGTATGGGGTGGGTGTCGGGTCCGTCGCTCACGTCGGCGACGTCGAATGCGGGCGGGCTCGGCATCCTCGCGTCGGCGACCATGACGTTCGACGAACTCGCCGCGGCGATCGCGAAGACGAAGTCGTTGACCGAGAAGCCATTCGGAGTCAACATCCGGGCCGACGCCACGGATGCACCCGAGCGCATCGACCTCCTCATCCGGGAGGGTGTGAAGGTCGCGTCGTTCGCCCTGGCTCCGAAGCAGGAGTTGATCGCCAAGCTGAAGGACCACGGCGTCGTGGTCATCCCGTCGATCGGTGCCGCCAAACATGCTGTGAAGGTGGCGTCGTGGGGGGCCGACGCCGTCATCGTGCAGGGCGGAGAGGGCGGTGGCCACACCGGACCGGTGGCGACCACCCTGCTGTTGCCGTCGGTGCTGGATGCTCTGTCGTCCAACGGCATCGACATGCCTGTCGTGGCGGCGGGCGGGTTCTTCGACGGGCGAGGCCTGCTCGCTGCGCTCGCATACGGGGCCGAGGGCGTCGCGATGGGCACGCGCTTCCTGCTCACCTCCGACAGCGCCGTTCCGGACGCCGTCAAACAGGAGTATCTCGGGCGCGGTCTCGGCGACACCGTCGTCTCTGTCAAGGTCGACGGCATGCCGCACCGAGTACTCCGTACTCCGCTCGTCGAGGCTCTCGATAGCGGTAGCCGGGCGAAGGCCTTGGTCGCCGCCGCCCGAAACGCCAACGAGTTCAAGCAGATGACCGGCATGAAATGGACCACGATGCTGCGCGACGGTCGGACCATGCGGAAGTCCGGTGAACGCACATGGCAGCAGGTCATCATGGCCGGCAACACGCCGATGCTGTTGCGCGCCGGTCTTGTCGAGGGCGACACCCGCGCGGGTGTGCTCGCGTCGGGTCAGGTCGTCGGCATGATCGACGACCTGCCGAGTTGCGACGAGCTGATCCAGTCGATCATGACGCAGGCCCACGCGCGACTGAAGGCGCTGGGCACGCTGGCGTGACCGCACTCAGATGACGTGGTTCGTAACGGTCAGCGTTACGAACCACGTCATCTGTGCAAGGGACCTACTCGGGCCGCTCACAGTATCAACTGTCGACTCCGTCAGTTTCGGGCAGACGCCATCCTCCACCCGGTCGCAGCGCTGCGCTGATCCCAGAAATCGGTGTACCTGCCACCGCGTCCGAGGAGTTCCTCGTGCGTACCGATATCGTCGACACGTCCGGCATCGTCGAGGACCACGATCTGATCGGCCGCCACCACAGTCGACAGCTTGTGGGCGATCACCAGCACAGTGCTGTGCTCGGCCAGGGCGCGGATCGACGCCGCGACATGCGCCTCGTTTTCCGGGTCGAGCGCGCTCGTCGCCTCGTCGAACAGCACGATCGGAGCGTTCTTCAACAGAGCCCGTGCGATCGAGACCCGTTGCCGCTCACCCCCGGACAGCGCCGATCCACCCTCCCCGACGCGCGTTCGCCAGCCGTCCGGCAACCGGTCCACGATGGGGGTCACTCCGGCGGTCGCAGCGGCAGCACGGATGTCGTCGTCGGACGCTGCGGGACGTCCGATGCGGATGTTGTCCCACAGTGTGTCGTCGAACAGATACACGTCCTGGAACACCAGAGAGAGTTGGTCCATCAGGGTCGCCGGATCCAGGTCGCGGACGTCGACGCCGCCCACCCGCACGGCACCGGAGTCGACGTCATAGAAACGGGCGATGAGGCGTGTGATCGTGGTCTTGCCGGATCCCGACGGTCCGACGAGCGCGGTCATCGATCCGGTCGGCAGCCGGACATCGACGTCCGCGAGTACTCGGCGCGTCGCCTCACCCTCGTAGGAGAACCCGACATGGTCGATCTCGACCAGACCCGGCGTTGTGACTGCCTTCGGATGGTCGGGCTGCGGCATGGCGTCGGTGTCGAGAATCGCCGCGATGCGATCGATCTCCGCCGTCGCCATCCGCAACGATGAACCGAGCAACGCCAATTCGGCGATCGGGTCGGTGAAGCGAGCGGCCAGGCCGATCACCGCGACGAGCAATGCGGCCTCGATACGCCCGGTCACCGCGAGCCACGCACCGACGACGATGATCGCGGTGAACACCACCTGCACGGCGACGCCGTTGAGCATGATGCCCAGCACCGATCGCCACATCACCTGACGCCCGACCCGATGCTGCCCGATCAGGGCATCGTCGAGCGGCTCATATCGGTCCCCGGCCCTGCCGAACGCACGCAGAACCGGTTGATGACGAGCGAACTCGAGCACCCGGTTGTTGACCTCGACGGCGGCTCCGTGATTGCGCGCCTCGGCCTCGGCGATCATGCGGCTCGACAGCCCGCCGATGCCCCACAGGACGACGGCGCCGATCACCGCTACGATTCCGATCCGCCAGTCGATGATCAGTACACCGACGACAACGGTGATCGAACTGATGAGATTCGTGACCACCGGCGTGATCAGGTGGGCACCAGCGCTGCCGACGAACATCGTTCCCTTCACCGCGATCTGGGACACCGATCCGACCTTCTCGCGGCTGAACCATCCCAACGGCAGGGTCACCAGGTGATCGCCCAACCGATGATGGAGTGTGCGCATGGTGAACACGGCCATCCGCATCGATTTCAGCGACTGCACATAGAACGTCACGGCGCAGAACGCGACGACGGGTAGCAACACGAGCAGCCACCGCCCGGCAGCGGTCAGATCACCGTCGAACAGATCTCGGGCGATCGGCACCAACAGGATCATGGAGAGTCCCTGGGCGACTCCGAAGACTGCGGCCCAGATCAGATAGACGATCATCCGGGAGCGTTCTGATCCGAGGATCATCAAGTACCCTTTGATCATTCGGACACACCCTTTCCGGCGATCTCTTCGTCACGGTGGGATGTCCCACCGAGGTATGCCCGCCACATCGACGCGTACAGCCCATCGCCGCCGGCGAGTTCGGCGTGGATACCGGTCTCGACGACCCGCCCGCCATCGAGGACGATGATGTTGTCGGCGTGAGTGATCGAGCCCAGGCGGTGGGCGATCACGAGCACTGTGCGACCGACCATCAATCGCGCGACGGCCTCCTGGATCTGGGCCTCCGAGTCGGGATCGGCAAAGGCGGTCGCCTCGTCGAGTACCAGGATGGGCGCATCGGACAGCAGTGCCCGCGCGATGCTGATGCGCTGAGCCTCACCACCGGAGAAGTGCGCGTCGACGTCTGCTATCGCGTCGTAGCCGTTGGGCAACTGACGAATCCGATCGTCGATGTTGGCCGTGCGGGCGGCCGCGATGACCTCGTCCAGTCCCGCCTCTGGGCGTCCGAGACGGATGTTGTCGGCGACACTGACACCCAGAAGTGCGACGTCCTGCAACACGAATCCGACGTGTCGGTAGAGCTCCTCTGGAGCGATGTCCCGGACGTCGACGCCGCCTATCATGACCGCGCCCTCGTCGGGGTCGGCAAACCGCGGGAGAAGCGTTGCCAGCGTCGACTTCCCGCTTCCCGACGGCCCGACCAGGGCGGTCACCGTGCCTGGGTGCAGCGTCGCCGACACCGACTCGAGGGCCCGTACCTCGGCGGCGGCGGCGTCGCCTGGGTAGGCGAACGAGACATCCAGGAACTCGACCGTGTTCCCCTGCGGCACCGAAGGTGTCGTGGAGATCTCGAGCTCTGGGAGGTCGAACAGCTCGACGAGTCGTTGCGCCGCAGCGGCCGCTTCACGCCTGCTGTACATCGCCATGCTGACGGTGAGCAGTGTCGCGGGCAGGATGAGTGCGACGAGGGTTGACCCCAGTACCTCGATCGGATCCACCGAGCCCGACCGCACGAACCAGTAGCCCCCGCCGAGGTTCACCAGCAACACCAGCGGTGCCGACAACATCAGCATCGAGAGAGCCTCGATGCGCAGCATCGGGCCGACGTAACCGGCGAAGTCGTCGTTGAACTCGTCGGCCGCATCGACGAACGCCTTGTGCGCGCGGCCGGTCTGCCCGAACGTCTTCACCACCGACACGCCGGACACGAACTCCACGATGGTGCTGCTGATCCGCGCGAGTGCCGCGTTCATCTTGGCCATCTGCTCGGTGCTGTCCTTGACCATCCATGCGTAGGCGATGGCGTACAGCGGCAGGGTTGCCACGGCGAGCAGACCGAGGCGCCAGTCCAGCACGAAGCAGTAGATCAGCGCGAACAGCGGTGTCGCGGCCGCGGCCGTCGTCTCGACGTCGGCGTGTGCGACGAGATAGTGCAGTTCGCCGACGTCGTGCTGGGTGGCTTTGCGGACCTGCCCAGAGGTCGTGCGGGTGAACCATCCCAACGGCAGCCGACTGAGTTTCGCGGTGATGCGTCGCCGCAGTATTGCCTGGAGGTCGACGTCGGCGAAGTGTGTCACCGCCAGGGCCAGCCCACTGAAGAAGGCGCGGGCGCCGAGACCGGCGGTCACCACCCAGACGATGAGCCAGACACGGCCGGTGTCCACCGCACCGTCGCCGAGAAGCGTCCTGCCCAACTCGACGATGCCGATGAACGGGATGACCGTCGCTGCCGATGCTATGACCTGCAGGATCTGCGCGACACGAATCCTCGTGCGGACGGGTTCGAGCAGCGACCGCAGCGCAGCAGCACTCTGCTGCGCTTCGGCTCGTGCGTCCGGCGTCACATTCTCGGGCGGTGGGTCCGGTAGATTCTCCGTCCGTTCGGCGAGCTCGGCACCAGTTGTCATACGCGTACGATAACGCCCGCGTGAATCCTGGGCAAGGGTGCCCTAACTTGCACTCTCCCACGTGGTACCTCATATCTGTCCATCGACACGCTTCGATCACACCGAGAACCGACTGGCCGAGATCATGCGGCCGATCCACGAGATCTGCCTGGCGACTGCGGAGGAGTACGGCGCCCCAAGGCGATTACGTGGTCGGCGCGAACATCGCAGGATGCACCCATGTGGCGGATGCGATGCTGTCACTCGGCGTGATCTGACCGTCTCAGCGAGGCAGGATACCGTCGAGCACGATCGAAAGATATTGACGCGCAATGTCATCGGCGGCGAGCGCGCCTCCGGGCCGATACCAGCGCACCGCGACCCACACCGTGTCGCGCAGGAATCGGTAGGCCAGCTCGACGTCGAGGTCGGCGCGGAATTCACCGTCGTCGACGCCTCGGCGGAGGACGGCATGCCAGAGCTGGCGGAACTCGGTGTTGAGTTCGTCGATGTAGGCGAACCGCTCCTGGCCGGCGAGGCGTTTGGCCTCGTCCTGGTAGATGGCGACGGCGTTGCGCTGCGCGTCGATGGACTCGAACGAGGCGACCACCAGTCCACGCAGGGTCTCCGCGGCACTCAGGCCGGAGCCGGCGATCTCGCGGTAGCGCGCGAAGAGGTCGTCGAGGAAGCTGCGGAGGATCTCGTCGACCATCGATTCCTTGGAATCGAAATGGTGATAGAGGCTGCCCGACAGGATGCCCGCCGCATCCGCGATGTCCCGCACTGTCGTCGACCTCAGACCCTGCTCGGCGAACATCCTCCCCGCTGTCGCCAGGAGCTCGTCGCGCCTGGTGGTGCCGGTGACGGAGCCGCGTGGTGCCATTGGTCCACCCTAGCAAGCGCTTGGCCGGGCGCGCGGTGATGCGAGCCCGGCCAAGCGGTGTCGTGTGCGATCAGTGTCGCATCAGCGGCGCTTGAGCTTCTTGATGGCGCGATTGTTGAGTCGCGCCCACAGCTTCAGCTGGCTGTTCGTCATCTTCTTGTCGCGTGAGGTGAACGGAGGCGACATCATCTCCGCGACCGAAAGCGGCAAGGTCGAGACAGTGACAGCGCGGGCATGGCTGAACGTCTCGAACCCGAACTTGCCGTGATAGTTGCCCATTCCGCTCTTGCCGACGCCGCCGAACGGCAGGCCACCGCTGAACAGGTGCGTGGCGAAGTCGTTGGCGTTGATCGATCCGCTGCGGGTACTGTCGGCGAGGGTCTTCAGATTGTCGTTGTCATCGCCGGACCAGTACATGGTCAGCGGATGCGGGTGGCTGGTGATGTGGCTGATCACCTCGGACAACTTGCGGTACGGGTACACCGTGAGCACCGGCCCGAAGACCTCGTCCTCTTCGATCTTCATGCCGGCCTTGACACCGGTGAGCAGCGTCGGCGGGATCTTGCGGGTATCGGCGTCGGGCAGCGACTCCCCGGCCGGGATCACCTGATGCTTGGTCGCGCCGAGCTTCTCGGCGTCGTCGATCAGGTCGACGATCCGGTTGAAATTCTTCTCGTTGATCGTCGCGGTGTACTCGCGGTTGGAGCGGATCGTCGCGAACTTGTCCTTCCACCGCGCGATGACCTTGTCGGTGAACTCGCCGACCTTGGCCTCCGGCACGAAGACGTAGTCGGGGCACAGGCAGACCTGGCCGCCGTTGACCATGCGCGCATCGGCGAGGAACTTCGCCGCCTTGTCGATGTCGGCATCGGCGTCGACGACCGCCGGGTTCTTGCCACCGAGTTCGAGAGTGACCGGCACGAGGTTCTTGGCGGTCTCGACCGCGACCGACGCACCCACCTCCGGCGAGCCGGTGAAGAACATGTGATCGACCTTCAGCTTCGCGAAGTCCGATCCCGAACCATGCTTGCTGGTGATCACCGCGAACTCCTCGACGGTGAAGTAGTCCGGGGCATGCTTGGCGATCACATCGGTCGTGCGGGCGGTGATCGACGAAGGGCGCATCAGCACCCGGTTGCCTGCCGCGAACGCCGACCCGGCCGGGACGAAGGTCAGCTGCAGCGGAAAGTTCCAGGGCCCCATGATGCCGACGACGCCGAGCGGATCGTGCCGCAGCCGCTGCTTGAATCCGGCCAGCCCCTGCCCCTTGGCGACATTGACCTCCTTCATCCACTTCTCGGCGTGCCGCCGCTGGTGGGTGAGGTCGATCATGCAGCCGACGACGTCGGCCGCGATCGACAACTCACGCGGCCGACTGCCGAAGTCGGCCTCGAGCGCCTCCGCGATCTCGTCGGCGTTGTCGAGCAGCAGCGACGACAATCGGGTGATGCGATCGATCCGGGTCTTCGCATCCGGGATGCCGTCACGCAGGAACGCGGCCCGCTGGATCTCCAGCAGCTCGGTCATGGTGTGGGCTTCCGACGACACGCGGCCGGCCGCCGCGGTGTTCACCTCTGCTGGTTTGGTCATCCGATCCTCCGACTCGTACCGATGGCCATGCGTGTCGTGAAACGACCGCGCATGTTTGTTCCACCATAGTATGCGTCAGATCACACCCTTCTGGCGACACCTGTTTTCAGATGTGGCCACCTTGAGCGGAGTTCCTCAGGGACCGGTTCAGCGTGATTCCTCGGGGACCGATTCGAGCTGCGGCCGCAGCGCTCAGCTCAGACGCTCGATGATCGTCACGTTCGCCGTGCCGCCGCCCTCGCACATCGTCTGCAGACCGTATCGGCTGCCGGTGCGTTCGAGTTCGTTCAGCAGGGTTGCGAACAGTTTGGCGCCGGTCGCGCCGAGCGGATGCCCGAGGGCGATGGCGCCACCGTTGCGATTGACCTTCGACGGGTCGGCACCGGTCTCCTTGAGCCACGCCAGCACCACCGATGCGAACGCCTCGTTGATCTCGACGACGTCGATGTCGTCGATCGACAGGCCCGCTTTCCGCAGCGCGTACGCCGTCGCGGGGATCGGTGCCGACAGCATCATCACCGGATCGTCGCCACGCACCGACATGTGATGGATGCGGGCCCGCGGGGTCAGACCGTACTCCTTGAGCGCCTGCTCGGACACCACCAGCGTCGCCGACGCACCATCGGAGATCTGTGACGCGACGGCCGCCGTCAGCCGGGATCCCTCGGCGAGCGGCGACAAGCCGGCCATCTTCTCCATCGACGTCTCGCGCGGGCATTCGTCGGCGACGCAATCGCCGATCGCGACGTTCTCCTTGTCGAAGCGGCCGTCGGCGATCGCCGCGCGCGCACGCTCGTGGGATTGCAGGGCCCACCGTTCCATGTCCTCACGACTGATGTCCCACTTGGTGGCCATCATGTCGGCGCCGTTGAACTGGGAGATCGAGGCGTCGCCGAACCGTTCGCGCCAGCCGGTGGATTCCGCTGTGGGCGTGGTGAATCCGAACTCCTGCCCGGCGATCATCGCCTGCGAGATCGGGATGGCGCTCATGTTCTGCACACCACCGGCGACGACGACGTCCTGTGTTCCGCTCATCACACCCTGCGCGGCGAAGTGGATGGCCTGCTGCGACGACCCGCACTGCCGGTCGACGGTGGTACCCGGGATGTGGAGGGGCAGACCCGCGGTCAGCCACGCGGTGCGCGCGATGTTGCCGGCCTGCGGCCCGATCGCGTCGACACACCCGAACACGACGTCGTCGACGACGTTCGGATCGATGCCGGTGCGATCGATGATCGACGAGATGACGTGTGCGCCGAGGTCGGCGGGATGGGTCTTGGCGAGCGAACCGTTGCGCTTGCCGACCGGGGTGCGGACGGCGTCGACGATGTAGGCCTGGGGTGTGGACATGGTCAGTGCTCCAATTCTGTTGTCAGGCACGCTGGCTGGAGATCGAGACGACCTCGCCGGTCAGGTAGGTGGTGTAGTCGCTGGCGAGCATGGCGATGGTGGCGGCGACCTCCCAGACCTCGGCGGCACGGCCGTAGGCCTCGCGTGAGGCGAGCTCGTCGAGGAGATCGTCACTGGTGACCTTCGCGAGGAACGGGTGGTTGGCGATGGACGGCGCGACCGCATTGATGCGGACGCCGACATCGGCGGCTTCGATCGCCGAACATCGGGTCAACGCCATCACCCCGGCCTTGGCGGCCGCATAGTGCGCCTGCCCGCGCTGTGCGCGCCAACCGAGCACCGACGCATTGTTCACGATGACGCCACCGTGCTCGACCCCACGGAAGTAGCGCAGCGCGGCACGGGTCGCGCGGAAGGTGCCGTTGAGGGTGATGTCGATGACCCGATCCCACTCCTCGTCGGTCATGTCGGCCACCGGGGTCTCGCCACCGAGTCCGGCGTTGTTGACCAGCACATCGATCCGTCCGAGTTCACCTGCGGCCGACTCGATCAGAGCGTCGACCTGAGAAGACTCCTGGACATTGCAGACGATCTGGCCGACGGTGGAGTCCGTGAACTCGGTCGCGAGCCGGTCCTGCGCCTCCCCCAGCCGCCGTTCGTGCCAGTCGCTGATCACCACGTCGGCCCCCTCGAGCAGCGCTCGGCGCGCGGTCGCGAAGCCGATCCCGGTACCCGCTGCAGCGGTGACGACGACCTTGCGGCCGAGGAGCAGACCATGTCCCGGGGTCTCCTCCGGTGGCGTGGCGAGCGGCGAACGGTGCTGGGAGATCGTCGTTTCGGTCACTGTCGGGCCTCTCGCGGTAGGCCGAGCACGCGCTCGGCGATGATGTTGCGCTGCACCTCGTTCGAACCGCCGTAGATCGTGTCGGCGCGGGTGAAGAGGAACAGTCGCTGCCATTCGTCCAGTTCGACGTGGTCGGGGTCGGTGATGTCGTTCGCGACGCCCTCGACGGTCTGCGCGGGACCGAGCAGCGACGGCGCGCCGATGACGGCCATCGCCAGCTCACCGAGATCCCGATGCCAGTTCGCCCACAACAGTTTCGCGACGGACGCCGAACCCGCCTGCGCGTCGAACGGCCCGCTCGCACTTCCGCCGCCGGCCAGGGTCCGTTGAGCGTGTGCACGCATCACCTTGAGACCGATACGCGCCCGCGTGAGACGGGATGCGATCTCGGGGTTGCCCGTCGCGCCGTTTCGGCGCGCGATCGTCGTCAGATTGTCGAGTTCACGCTCGAAGCCGACCTGCTGCCCCAACGTGGACACGCCGCGTTCGAACTGCAGCAGGCCCATCGCGACCTTCCACCCGTCGCCGGGTTCACCGACGACGAGATCGGCGTCGGTGGACGCGTCGTCGAAGAACACCTCGTTGAATTCGGATGTGCCGGTGAGCTGTTGGATCGGCCGCACGGTCACACCCGGTTGATCCAGGGGGACCAGTAGGAAACTCAGTCCCTTGTGTCGCGTCGAACCCTTCTCGGTACGGCAGATGACGAAACACCACTGCGCCACATGCGCGAGCGACGTCCAGACCTTCTGCCCGTTCAGGATCCATGAGTCGCCGTCGAGAGCGGCCGTCGTCGACACCCCGGCGAGATCGGAGCCGGCGCCGGGTTCCGAATAGCCCTGTGCCCAGAGTTCCGTGACGTCGACGATCCCCGGCAGGAAGCGTTCCTGCTGTGCCTGCGTGCCGAACTCGATCAGGGTCGGCCCGAGCAGCTCCTCCCCCAGGTGATTGACCCGCGCCGGCGCATTCGCACGGGCGTACTCCTGGTGGAAGATGATCCGCTGATCGAGGGTCGCGCCGCGTCCTCCGTGACGGGTGGGCCAACCGAGGCAGGTCCACCCGGACCGTGCGAGGTGCCGATCCCAGGCGAGCCGCTCGGCGAAGAACTCGTGCTCACTGCCCGGCCCGCCGCGACCCTTCAGGTGCTCGAACTCTCCGGCGAGGTTCTCGTCGAGCCACGCGCGCACCGCCGTCGCGAACACCTCGGCGGCGTCCGGGGTGGAGCGCGCCCATTCGCCGAGGTCAAGCGACCGATCGGCAAGATTGTTCGAGGTCATGACCGCTAGCATAACTCACCAAGCAAGTGCTAGGTTGGGGACATGGAGCCGATCCTGACGACCCCGGCTGCCTTGCGCCGGGCCGCCCAGACCTGGCCGGACAGGCTGGCCGTCGTCGACGACCAATGGAGCGATCGTCCCATCGTCGAGCTGACGTGGTCGGAGTTCGCCGAAGAAGTCCGAACATTCGCCGCCGCGCTGGTGGCCTCGGGTATCGCCACCGGCGACCGCGTCGCGATCTGGTCACCCAACAGCCATCACTGGCCGGTCGCGGCATTGGGCACCCACTACGCCGGCGCCACTCTCGTGCCGTTGAACACGCGGTACACGAGCGCCGAGGCGATCGAGATCATCGAGCGGTCCGCAGCTCGCGCGGTGATCGTGTCAGGCGCCTTCCTCGGTGGCGATCATCTCGCCGAGCTCGTGGACTCCCATGCCGACTCGCTGCCCGAGGTCGTCGTCGGCGTGACGCTGGACGGGTCGTCGGCGGTCCCGGATGTGGCGATCGAATGGTCGGAGTTCCTGGCACGGGCGACGGAGACGACGCGCGACGAGGCCGATGCGCGCGCGGACGCCGTCGCGCCCGAGGACATCTCCGACATCCTGTTCACCTCCGGCACCACCGGGAAGTCGAAAGGTGTTCTCGCCGAGCATCAGCAGACAGTGGCCGGGTCGCGGGCGTGGGGCACCAACGGGCGCCTGTCGTCGGATGACCGCTACCTGATGGTGAATCCCTACTTCCACACCTTCGGCTACAAGGCCGGCATCCTGCCGTGCACACTGTTCGGCGCGACGATGATCCCGCTCGCGGTCTATTCGCCGACCGAGGCGATGGCACTTGCCGAACGCCGCAGGGCGACCGTGTTCCCCGGCGCCCCGACCATCTTCCAGACGATCCTCGACGATCCCGCCCGGGCCGACCACGACCTGTCGTCGCTGCGACTCATCGTCACCGGCGCCGCGATCGTGCCCGTCGTGCTCATCGAGCGGCTGCAGAGCGACCTCGGCGTCGACACCGTCGTCACCGCCTACGGACTCACCGAGGCCAGCGGTTTCGTGTCGACCTGTACGCCCGACGACGACGACGAGACCGTGGCGAACACCTGCGGACGGGCGTTCGACGGGATGGAGATCGCGTTGTCGGACGAGGGCGAGGTGCTCGCCCGCGGGAAGATGGTGATGCGCGGGTACCTCGACGACGAGGCGGCCACCAAGGAGACGATCGACGCCGACGGGTGGCTGCACACCGGCGACATCGGCACCATCGACGAGCGCGGCAACCTGACGATCACCGACCGGCTGAAGGACATGTACATCTGCGGTGGGTTCAACGTGTACCCCGCCGAGATCGAGCAGACCCTCGCACGGCTGGACGGCGTCACGGAGTCCGCGGTGATCGGGGTGCCCGACGAGCGGCTCGGCGAGGTCGGGCGGGCGTTCCTCACCGTCCGCGACGACGCCACGCTCGACGAGGCGTCGGTCATCGCCTACGCGAAAGAGCACCTCGCGAACTTCAAGGTGCCGCGGTCGGTCGTCGTCGTCGACACCTTCCCCCGCAATGCCGCAGGCAAGATCCTCAAGCGTCAGCTCTCCTGACGCGATTCGCGATTTTGTAGTACGAACACGCGTTCTCCGCGTGTCTGTACAACGCCATCCGGTGTGCTCGAGGACGAGTGCCGCTGTGGAACCGATTGACGACCGGCAGCGTCAAAGTGTGCATGGCAGACGAAACAGCGCTACGTGCGATGCTCGCCGAGCACGACGGCGTCTTCACCTCGGCTCAGGCACAGGCGTGCCGGGGTCGATGCCGACGGCGCACGACGACGGGTCGGGTCCGGCGAGTGGATTCGCGAGACCCGAGGCGTCTATCGCGTGGCGCACCGCAAGCTCGACACCCGGATGAGGGCGAGGATCGCTGTCCTGTCCGCCGGACCCGGAGCGGCCTTGTGCGGCGCGAGCGCTGCGTGGTGGCACGGGCTGACCGACAAAGCGCCGTCGACCATCGGTGATGGCCCCCCATGGTCGACGCGGCCCGCCCGTCGATCGCGCCCGCGTCTGGCACCGGACCGTCGGCGAGCGCGACTTCACTGTCATCGACGGACTCCGGGTCACGGCTGTTCCTCTCACGGTGCTCGACGCCTCCGTGGATATCGGCGTGACGATCATGGACTCTGCTCTGCTGAGAAAGAGGGTCGCCCTCGACGACCTCGTTGACGCCCAGAAGCGCAATGCAGGACGCCGCGGCTCCCCGCGCGCGGGCGATGCTCGCGGCGATGTCTGAGGGAGCACGTTCCGAGGCCGAGCGCGGAGCGGTGGCCCTGCTGAAGACCTCCGACATCGTGGGCTGGGCAACCAATGTCGACGCATGCGGGTACGTCTTGGACCTCGCAATCGACGAACTGAAGATCGACATCGAGATCGACGGTGTGTCGTTCCACAGCGATGCGAACGCATTTCAACACGATCGCGAGCGTCAGACCGTTCTGATCGCCAACGGCTGGATCGTCTTGAGGTTCACATGGCACGACATCACGCAACGACCACAGTGGGTCCTCGCCCAAGTACGCGCGACAATCCGTCAGCGCGAGGCCGCCTGACCGTGAACTCGTAGTACGGACTCGCGTTAAGCGCGTGTTCGTACTACGAAATCGGGAATCGGGGGTCAGGCGCGCGGCTTGACCAGCGGGAAGAGGATCGTCTCGCGGATGCCGAGACCGGTGAGGGCCATCAGCAGGCGGTCGATGCCCATGCCGGTGCCGGCGGTCGGCGGCATGCCGTACTCCATCGCGGTGAGGAACTCCTCGTCGAGCTTCATCGCCTCGTCGTCGCCGGCGGCGGCGAGGCGTGCCTGGTCGACGAAACGCTCACGCTGGATCACCGGGTCGACGAGTTCGGAGTAGCCGGTGGCCAGTTCGAAGCCGCGGACGTAGAGATCCCACTTCTCGACCACACCGGGCACCGACCGGTGCGCGCGCACCAGCGGCGACGTCTCCACCGGGAAGTCACGCACGAACACCGGCTGCGACAGATGCTGCCCCACCATGTGCTCCCACAGCTCCTCGACGAGCTTGCCGTGGCCGTATCCCTTGTCTTTCGGGATGTCGAGGCCGACCCCCGCGGCGATCGTCCGCAGCTCCTCGACGGAGGTTCCCGAATCGCCTGCGGCGGGAACGATCTCACGCCCCAGCGCCTCCGACAACGACGGGTACATCGACAGCGACGTCCATTCGCCGGAGAGGTCGTAGGTGCTGCCGTCCGGCATCGTCGGCGTCAGCGTGCCCATCGCCTTCTGCGAAACCTCTTGCACCAGTTCGCGGGTCATCACGGCGGCGTCGTCGTAGGTGCCGTAGGCCTGATAGGTCTCCAACATCGCGAACTCGGGTGAATGCGTCGAGTCGGCGCCCTCGTTGCGGAAGTTGCGGTTGATCTCGAACACCCGCTCGATGCCGCCGACGACGCAGCGCTTGAGGAAGAGTTCCGGAGCGATGCGCAGGTACAGGTCGATGTCGAATGCGTTCGAGTGGGTGGAGAACGGACGCGCCGCGGCACCACCGTGCAAGGTCTGCAGCATCGGCGTCTCGACTTCGAGGAATCCCCGATCCCCCAGGGCTGCACGGAGTTCAGCGATCACGGCGATACGCGTTCGGGCGATCTCCCGCGCTTCCGGACGCATGATGAGGTCGACGTAGCGTTGCCGGACGCGGGTCTCCTCGTTCATGTCCTTGTGCGCGACAGGCAAGGGACGCAACGACTTCGACGCCATCTCCCAGTCGTCGGCCATCACCGACAACTCGCCGGTGCGGGAGCTGATGACCTGCCCGTGCACGTAGACGATGTCACCGAGATCGACGTCGGCCTTCCACCGCGCCAGCGACTCCTCGCCCACCCCGTTGAAGCTGACCATCGCCTGCAACTGGGTGCCATCGCCCTCCTGCAGGGTGGCGAAGCACAGCTTGCCCTTGTTCCGGAGGAAGATGATGCGTCCCGCGATGCCGACGACCTCACCGGTCTCGGTCCCCGCCTCGAGGTCGGGATGAGCGGCCCTGATCTCCGACAGCGCATGCGTCCGCGGGATCGACACCGGGTAGGCCTCGCGGCCCTCACCGAGGATGCGGTCGCGCTTCTCCCGACGGATCCGGAGCTGCTCCGGGGTGTTGTCGTCGGTCGATTCGGGCGCTGCACTCTGGGGGCCGGGCGTGTTGCTCACCCGTGAGACCCTATCGGAATCGCCCCTTTCGGAATCGCCATGGTGGCCCGATCGCGAGCGGGCCGGGTGAGTTCGGCGCCGGGAGCCGGCGAGCGGGCCGGGTGAGTTCGGCGCCGGGAGCCGGCGAGCGGGCCGGGTGAGTTCGGCGCCGGCCCCGGGGAGCCGTCACTCAGAACGGATACCGCTCGATGTCGGCCTGCATCGTCACCCACTGCAGGTCGCAGGAGGTGTCCAGGTTGACCGACGACCCGAAATGTCCTCCGGCCCCGGACGCCTTGGTGCCGCCGAAGGGCGCGACCGCCTCGTCGTCGACGGTCTGATCGTTGATGTACACCGCGCCCGACCGGATGCGGTCGGGCGCGCTCGTAGGCGCGGAACGCGTTGCCGGTGAGGATGCCGACCGACAGTCCGTATTCGCTGGCGTTGATGATGTCGATGGCCTGGTCCACGATGTCGTCGACGCGCTCGAGTTGACGGCGATCGATGATCGGACCGAGCACGTTGTCGGCGTCCGTGGGGTCGCCGACGGCGAGGATCTCCCCGGTCGCCGGTGCGGTGACGTCGAGTGTGCCGGCACCGCCGGGCACCCAGTCGCCGACGGAGATGGTGTTGTCCCACGGAACGGTCGGTGTGCTCATGACTCGTTCCTACTCGAGATCGCCCTCGGTGTTCGGCCGATTCATCCGGATGTGCGCGCGCTCGCCGCGGCCGCGAGCTCGACACGGGTACGCAGGCCGAGCTTGGCCAGCACGTGGGAGACGTGGGTTTGCACGGTCCGCGGTGACATGAAGAGACGTGCCGCGATGTCCGGCCCGCTCACGCCCATGGCGACGAGTTCGGTGACCTGGGACTCGGTCGGGGTGAGGCTCTCCCAGCCCGTGCTCGCGCGACGTCTCCCCGCCGTCGTCACCCGCACGCCCGCGGCACGCATCCGGGACAGGACACGCGCCTGCAGCCCGTCGGCGCCGGCGTCCTCGGCGCGCTGGAGCGCCCGTCGGGCGAGGCCGATGGCCCGGTCCCGGTCTCCGGCGGTGGCCGCCGCGACCGCGGCCTCCTCCCAGCCCGCGACCTCGAGGAACATGTCGTCGAGTTCGTGGGCGGCCGCTGCCACCTCCACACCGATCGTGACCAGGTCGGCGCTGTCGGCGCAGGCGATGGCGGTGGCGAGGCGGACCGGTGCAGCGGTCGCGGGGCTGAGCGGTCGGGGCAGCAGGGTGTCGAGGTCGTGGGCGATCCGCTCGAGGAGCGACGGTTCCATCGCCCGGACGGCGACGCGGGCGCAGGCCGGTGAGATCGTCGCGGCCCATGCATAGGCGTGCTGGTCGATCGCGCCGGACCAGGCCGCCGATGCCATCGCGGCGGCCGGTCGATGTCGTCGTCGGGCCTCGAAGATGAGCATCTTCTGCCGTTCGATGTCGGGCAGTCCGAACTGTCGGACGAGCACACCGTGGCCGACCCGCCCGGCGTCCCAGTCCTCGACGCGACGTTCTGCTGACGCGAAGTCGCCGCGGGCGATGTCGATCGTGACGCGGCCGCCCATGGCCAGCGACGGGACCGCCTCGTCGCCGACGGCCACCTTTTCGAACGCGGTGTCGTAGGTCGCGGCCGCGTCGGACAGCTGACCTCGCACGGTGAGGATCGAGGCCTGGATGAGCTGCCGGTAGGTCGTCTGCCAGTCGGTGCCGCGTTCGCGTTCGCGCATGATCGTGTCGTTCATCGTCTCGGCGGCGACGCGGGGACCGCCGTGGTACAGCTCGACGAACGGCGGCCACAGATCGGCCGATGCGCCCTCGCTGGAGTCGACACCGTCGGGTCCGGGTTCGGTGGGCATGAACCGTCGCGATGCCTCGGCCGCGTACTCGACGGCCTGATGGGTGTGGCCGACGAGGCAGCTGCGCAACGCCTCGGCGACGAGGCCGGTGAGGGTGAGGTCGGCGATCGGCCCGTAGGGCTGCATCGGCAGCGGCGCGCGACCGCCGAACAGGGTCACGTAGTTGCGCAGGTCGGTCAGGACGCGGCGACTCCGCTCTGGCAGGTCGACGCCCGCGAGGGAGTCGATGGTCTCGATGGTCTCGTCCATGGCGCCGCGTGCGGTCAGCACGAACAGCCGAATCCGATAGAGCCGTGCGATGACATCCATGTCGTCGGCGACGGCGAGGGCGGTGCGTGCCGCCTCGTCGGCGCGGTCGAGTTGACCGGACCGTGCCAGGGCGAGGACCCGCTCCAGCGAGAGCAGTTGGGTCGAGCGGCCTGCCGCCGCGGCGGCGTCGACGGCGTCGGTCAGCAGGTCGGCCCGGACGGACGGCACGGCGGCCAGGACGTGTGCGGCGGAGTCGTCGGCGACCTCGATCTCTCGCGGATCTGCTCCGGCGGCGCGCAGATGGAAGGCGCGTGCCACCGGATCCGCATCGCCCACCCGCTCGGCGATGGCCCGATGCACGACGGCTCTCAAAGGGAACGGGGTGCGCTCGGTGACCGCCTCGGTGACCGCATCGTGAGTGGTCGCCAGTCGACCCGTCGCGTCGAAGTCGGCGACGCCGGCCCCCAGCAACGCCTGGGCCGGGGTGAGCAACGCGGCCGCGGGAACCGCGGACAGCGCCGCCAGATCCTCCAGGTGGGTCGGCCCGCCCCACAGTGCGAGCTTGACCGCCAGGTCGTGCGCCGACGGCTCAAGTGAATCGATCCGGGCGGCAATCGAATCCGCCACCCACGCGGCCGGGGCGGGTTCGGCGTCCCGGGCGACGTCGAGCCGGTCCCCGACCCTGATGAGCACACCCCCGCGATCGAGGTCGTCGAGGATCGTCGTGGCGTGCAGGGGATTCCCCTGCGCGGGGGCCAGCGCCGACTGCAATCGTGCGGTGGGCCAGGCGCCATGGTGATCGTGCACCAGGACGTCGAGGTCCATTGCATCCATCGGTGGGATGCCGACGACCCCGACGTCGGCACGACGCATCAGTCGGGTCAGATACTCGCGCTGCGGTAATGGTCTGGCTGCGACCAGGATCGTCAGGGGAAGGTCGCGGGCCGCGTCGACGACGGAGAGCAGCACGTTCAGGCTCGCGGCGTCGGCGTGATGGGCATCGTCGAGGACCAGCAGACACCGGCCTGCGCCGGCCCAGTCGTCGACGGCGGTGAGAAAGTACTCATCGGTGTCGGCACCCAACGTGTCGGGCACGGCGCTACCGAGAGCGTCCCCGATCACCGAGTAGGGCGCGCGCCATGACAATTCGGCCGCGGTCGCCCAGCCGATCGAGACGTCGGCGTCGGCGGTGACCTCCCGCAGGATGCTGGTCTTCCCGGAACCGGAGTCGGCGAGGAGGACGAGACATCGTGTGTCCGTGCGTCGGTCGCCTCCGTGTATCAGGTCGTCGAGCCGCCGCCGGAAACCTGTGATGACGTCGCGGCGCTCCGCTGACCGCGGAGGAGATGTCATGGGCCGATCCTATGCGGCCGCGGCGTCGGACGCGGTCGCATCGACGCGCGGGGTCAGTGCGCGGAGATGGACGCGAGCTCCTGCTCGCTGATCCTTCCCGCGACACGTGCCCTGCGGAGCGCACGGAATCCGCCGACGACGAAGACCGCACCGGTGACGCCGCGCGCCTGGAGGTGCCATGCCAGCCACTCGGCCTCGTGGCCGTCGTCGGAGATCAGCAGCCATCGTGCGCCGGGCGTGGCGCTGCGCAACGAGTCGGCGTGGCCGGGTGTCAGACGGGTGAGGACGTCGATGGCGTCGATCGCGAGCGCACCCGACAGCACGCCGTCGAGCTGACGTTTGCGCTGGCTGCGGACATCGACGGGGGTCAGACCCGAGGCGATGAGGCGCGTGTAGTCGGCGGCCTGGGCGGACAGCGGTGCGTCCGTCGACGGCGCGACGGTGGGTTCGAGGGCGGTGACAACGGAGGTGCCGAGGACGGCGGTCATGAGGATTCCTGGGGTGATCGAGATCGAGCGGGGGTCGTCGAAAGTGGGCGGCCGCAGACGCGGACTCAGCCCTGACAACACTCCTGACAGCTCATGATCACGGCGACAGTGTGCCACACATCCTGCCCTCGCACCACCCTGCCTGCGGCGTCGTCGGTCGGACGGCCTCGCACCGTCACCATCGATCGGGTCCAGATTTTCGCCCATCGGGTCCAGGATCTCGTCGATCGGGTCGAGCGCGCCGCACGTGCTGGACACGGTCGGCAGCATTCTGGACCCGGTCGGCGAGATCGTGGACCCGGTCGGCGAGATGTTGGACACGGTCGGCGCGGGTGGTGGTCGGACCGGGGTCAGCGACGGCGCTGCTTGGAGCGCTCGTGGACGAGGCGCAGACCGTCGAGTGTGAGGTGGGGATGGTGCGCGGTGAGGGTCTCGCACTCGTCGAACACGAGCGGCGCGAGATAACCCGTGGCGACGACGGTGACGTCGTCGCCGTCGAACCCGTCGACCGTGTCACGTACGCGGTCGACAAGGCCGTCGACCTGACCGGCGAAGCCGTAGAGGATGCCCGACTGCAGCGCCTCGACGGTGTTCTTGCCGAGCACGCTGCGCGGAGGCATCAGTTCGACCTTGCGGACGGTCACGGTGTGTTCCGACAGCGCTTCGACCGCCAGGTTCACGCCGGGAGCGATGGCCCCGCCGAGGAACTCCCCCTTGGCCGACACCGCATCGACGACGGTGGCCGTCCCGAATGCCACCACGATGCACGGACCGTCGGGGTAGTTGTGGTGTGCTGCAACACAATTGGCGACCCGATCGGTCCCGACCTCTTTCGGGTTGTCGACGAGGAGCGGAACACCGGTCCGCACACCGGGTTCGAGCAGCATGTGGTGGAAGCCGTCGCCGAAGTATCGCGGCACCATCACCCGGAGTTCGCGCAGCAGGGACGGGACGGTCGACAGGGCCGCGACGCCCGTCACCTGATCGGCGTCGGAGCCGAGTAGGCCCCGGATGAGCAGCGCGAGTTCATCGGAGGTCAGGTTCGGTTCGGTGTGAATGCGCCAGTCCCGCACCATCGTCGCGTGATCACCTGTCCCGGCGAACACGCCGAGATGGATGTTGGTGTTCCCGACGTCGAGGGCGAGGAGCATGTCAGACCGAGCTCGTCGCGAGTTCGCGTGGGTCGCGCAGTCCGGATCCGGCGGGTACGTGCGCAGGGTCGCTGCCTTCGTCGACGACGCGGTTCTTCTCGTCGACGAACACCACCGACGGCGTGTAGTCGAGCAGTTCCTGTTCGTTCAGGATGCCGTAGGCGATGATGATGACGAGGTCGCCCGGGTGTACGAGATGCGCTGCCGCGCCATTGATCCCGATCACGCCCGATCCGCGCTCACCGGCGATCGCGTAGGTCTCGAGGCGAGCGCCGTTGTCGATGTCGACGATGGTCACCTGCTCACCCTCGAGCAGGTTCGCGGCGTCGAGCAGGTCCTGGTCGATGGTCACCGATCCGACGTAGTGCAGGTCGGCCTGGGTGACGGTGGCCCGGTGGATCTTGGAGGTCATCATGGTGCGGAGCATGCTGGTTCCTTCTGGTGCAGGGGGATCTCGGTGGGGAGGTCGGTCAGCGCGAGGCCTGTTCGGGGTCGCGGCCGGCGAATCCGGTGCCGATGGCCACGCCGACGTTGTCGATGAGTCGGGCCGCGCCCACCCGGGCGGCGACCAGGAGGCGGCCGTCGCCCTTCTCGGGGGGCTCCTCGAGCTGTCGACCGGTGAGCGCGAGGTAATCCACCTCGATCTCCGGATGTGCGTTCAGGACCGACTGCGCCGCAGCGAGAATGGCGTCACGACCAGCCGCTGCGGCATGTGCGCCGGCGACGAGCGCCGCCGACAACGTCGTGGCGAGATCGCGCTGCCGCTCGTCGAGGTAGCGGTTGCGCGACGACATCGCGAGCCCGTCGGACTCACGGACGGTCGGCACTCCGACGATCTCCACGTCGACGTCGAGGTCGTCGATCATCTGTTTGATCAGGACCAGTTGCTGATAGTCCTTCTCGCCGAAGAACGCGGCGTGGGGTGTCGTGATGCCGAGAAGTTTGAGGACGACGGTCAGCATGCCCGCGAAATGTGTGGGGCGGGACACGCCATCCAACACGGCGCCCGCAGGACCCGGTTGAACAGTGGTGCGTTGGCCGTTCGGGTACATGTGGGCGACCGTCGGCGCGAACACCAGCTCGACGCCCAGCCGTCGCAGCAGCGCGCAGTCCTCGTCGAACGTGCGCGGGTAGGCGTTGAGGTCTTCTCCGGCCCCGAACTGCAAGGGATTCACGAAGATCGAGACGATGACCACCGTGTTGCCGCGTGACTTGGCCGTCCGGACGAGCTCGAGATGGCCTTCGTGGAGGGCCCCCATCGTCGGCACGAGTGCGACGCGCTTGCCGGCGCCACGAATCGCCTGACTCACCCTGTGCACCACTGCTGGGTCGCGATGAACGGTCAGTTCACCTGGCGTGTAGGCATTCTCGAGGGCAGACGTCATGACATCTCCAACACGTCGATCAGGTCGGCCGGGGCGTCGGTGTAGGCGGTGGTGCGGCGCGCGAGCACCCGGTAGGCCTCGGCGATCCCGACTCCGGTGGGACCGGCGGGCAGTCGCCGGAGGGCGGTGAGATGGTCGGCGACGGCTGCCGCGTCACCGCGCGCAACGGGTCCGGTGAGTGCGCGCGGCCCGAGTTCGAGAACGTTCTGCAGGGACGCCGTCACCAGCGGCCCGAGAATGCGCTCTGCCAGTCGAGTCCCGCTGCCGTCGACGGTCGCGGCGTCGCGGGCGATGTCGCCGTCGGGGCCGTCGATCGCGGCGTCGAGTGCGGCGACCGCGTCGGCGATGAGGGTGATCAGATGATTGGCGCCGTGGGCGAGCGCGGCGTGATAGAGCACGCGGTCGGCGTCGGCGATCCGGACGGGTTCACCACCCATCTCGAGAACCAGTGCCTGGGCGATCGCGAAGCCCACCTCGTCGGCCGCGGTGACCCCGAAGCACGCGTGGCGCAGACGTGCGATGTCGTCGTCGGTGCCGACGAAGGTCATGGCGGGGTGGATCGCCATCGGCAGGGCGCCGAGTTCGGTCAGCGGTGCCAGTACACCGATGCCCTTCGCTCCCGCGGTGTGCACGACGAGGGTGTTGGGCCGCAGAGCACCCGAGCGCGCGATCTCGGCGACGACGCCGTCGAGTGCGGCGTCGGGGACGGCCAGGACGAGCAGTTCGGATCGCGCGACGACACCGTCGATCGTGAGGATCTCCGATTCGGGCAGTCGATCGGCTGCACGGCGGCGAGACGCGTCGGACCGGGCGACGACCGCTCCGACGACGTGCCCGGCCTGCTCGAGGGCGACACCCAGCGCGATACCGACCCGGCCCGCCGAGACGATACCGACGGTGAGGCGTGCGGGTGTGGGGAGGTTGGAGACGCCGTCGAGGTAGGCGCTGTCGGACCCGCCCGTGCCTGGGCCGCGATCATCGCTCGATGAGGTCACCACTGTCCTCCGTCAAAAGTTCCAGTCCCGGCTGCGCACGGGTACCAGACGTTGCAGAGCAAGGGTAGGCCGCGCAGTGGCGCGAAGGCCAACACGTGTGATGGGCCTCACCCGCCGCGGGTCCGGGCGGACTGCTCCGGAAGGCGCCGCGCAAGTGCATCCCGGAAAAGCGCCCCCGGGATGGCACCCGGTGCAGGCCCGTCGTCGACGTGATGTCGACGACTGCGTTCCAGAGGGCGGCTTTCCGGGGCGGATTTCCGGGATAGACCTCCGGACGGATTGCGGGCGGATTTCCGGGGGAAGGTCCGGCGGAGCCACCCAGCGCGAGCCGGAGGCCGGAGAATTCAGTCCTCGCGCCGCCGACGACCCCCGCCCGACGAACCGGACTGGCGCAGCTGGCTGAGCAACTCGGAGACCGGGAGTCCGGCGGAGTGTGCGCTCTCGCCGTCACCGTCGGCACGCCGCCGCCGACGACCCGCGACCGAGGCATTCGCCGACTCGCCCGACGACTCGTGACGACCGCTCGACGGGAACGGTGGACCGGCGACGGCGGGTTCTGCCGCCGCATCGGGCGCCGCCTCGACAACGGGCTCGACGACGGGCGCTGGCGCGTCGGCCGCATCGGGTTCGGGCGTCACCGCTGCCGACGAAGACACCGCATCCGCGGGCACCTCCTCAGCGACGGTCTCGGACACCACGGTCTCGGGCATCGCCTGCTCCGGCACTCCGGCGCCCGGCACTCCGGCAGCCACCCCGGACCCCGGGACGACGGGTTCCGGCGCGGACTTCGCCCACTCGTCGGTGGGCGTCTCGTCCACGTAGGGCGACCGCGCCCCACGCGCGGGTCCGACACCGCTGGGTCCGGGCGCAGCGGGCGACGTCGCGCTCGGTTCCTCGGCCTCGGCGATGACGGCGTCCTCGACCTGATCGTCGATGGGGGTCTCGGGCACCTCGGTCGCGATGCGGCCCGACATGGGTGCATCGTCGCTGATCACAGGGATGACCTCGGTCATCTCGTTGGGATCGACGTCCTGCGGGATATGTCGGCCGGCGTCGGCCGCGGGTGCCGTCGCCGCGAAGTCACGGGCGGCGAGAGCGCTGTCGTCGGTGCGGAAGCTCTGCCCGTAACCCGAGCCGTAGGACGAGCCGCCGAAGCCGCTACGCGACTGCCCGGCATCGATACCCGACGCCAACTCGCGCAGTTTCTCGCTGGGCAGCGCCGCGCGTGGATCGGGCAGCGACTCACCGAGGAGCGTCTCCAGGCTGGACCGCAGCGCCAGCACCTGGGCCTTGAGGTCGGCGAGTTCCTCGTTGGACTCCGCGCTCAGTTCCTTGCGGATCGTCGTCTCGACGTCGAGTTCGTACTGGCGTCGCGCCGCGATCTCGCGCTCGAGTTGCAGTTCGTACACGAGCCGCAGATCTCGGCTCTTCGCCTCTGCCCCCTCGGCCTGGCGACGGAACTTGGTGACGAGGATGGCCCCGATGACGGCGGCCCACAGGGCGGCGATGACGGCGAGAGAACCGGCGACCGACAACTGGTCGGTGAACACCATCAGGACGCTGGCCACGATCGCCAGCACGATGAGCAGACCGAGCAGCCACTGTCCCACGGATCTGCCGGATCGGCGCGGCTCGGTGGAACGGCCGTTCGAGGTCGTCATGATCGTGAACATACCGTCTGACCGTGTCGATATCGGCGAACCGGTGGCGGAGAGTCACGATTCGCCGTGAGCCCAGACCGGCTCAGGCGGGACCGGGATGCCCCTCTATCGCGTCGTCGGTCGGGTCATCCGGAGCGCGGCAACAGTATTCGAGCCAGAGGGCCGCGACCACGAGCACGATGCCGCCGACCAACCCGATGATCGCCCCCGGACGGTCGTGATCGGCCGCCGACAGATCGTGCTGGGTCAGCAGGAACAGCAGCAGCCCGGTCCACACGCCGACCGCGATCGCACCGAGGATCGCCGATGCCTTCGCGAGCGCCAGCACACGGGCGGCGGTCAGCGGATGGAGCTGTCCGCGGGCACGGCCGACGTCGCGCGATGCGACCCGGTTGCGGACGATGAAGGCGATCACCACCTCGAGCGCGGCCAGGATGTAGAGGACCAGGCCGGCCAGTAGTGGCATCGGCGGGAGGCTGCCGTAGTTGTACCGGACCAGAATCCACGCGGTCACCGCGACGATGACGGCGATGACCACGAGGTCGCGCAGTTTCGTCGGGCCGAGGCCCGGTTCCTCGTCCTGGTCGTGACGAGGGCGGCGGGGTGCGGTCACCGTTGCCTCCCCTCCTCGACGTCTGCGACGTCGGACGGAGGCGTACCGGCCTCTCCGGTCGGTACGGACACGGCCACGTCGGCGACCGGGACCACTCCGTCGCGTTGCGCCGGATCGAGCCGGCCGACGAGGTCGGCCACGCGCCGCTCCCCCGCCGATGTCCACAGGGTGGCGTCGGGGTCGATCGCCAGCCACGGCACGAGGACGAACGCGCGTTCGGCCGCCCGCGGGTGCGGTAGCACCAACGTGGGATCGTCGCTGCGGACGACGGCCCCATCGCCGACGACGCTGATCACATCGACATCGAGAGTGCGTGGACCCCAACGGATGTCGCGCCTTCTATCAGCGGCCTGTTCGAGCTCGTGACACAGGTCGAGCCATTCGTACGGGCCGCGGTCGGCCGATGCGATGAGGGTGATGTTGTAGAAGTCGTCCTGCTCGACGCCGCCCCATGGCGGGGTCGAATACACCGGCGACACCGCGATGAGATCGTCGGCGAGACGATCGGTCACCGAGGTCAGGTGGGCGAGACGGTCACCGATGTTGGACCCGGCCGAGAGCACCGCCGTCGTCGGCGTCATCGGCCCATCGACTTCCGTGATCGGCGGGTGACGACGGCGACGTCGGTGAACTGCAGCGGGATGGGCGCCGACGGCTTGTGCACGGTGACCTCGCAGGCCGCGATCCGTTCGTCGTCCATGATCGCCTCGGCGACCTGCCCGCCGACCGTCTCGATGAGGTTGCGGGGCTCGCCGGACACGATGTCATGGGCACGCTGCGCGAGCGCACCGTAGTCGACGGTGTCGGCCAGGTCGTCTGACGCGGCCGCCGCCGACAAGTCGATCCACAGGGTGATGTCGAGGATGAAGTCCTGACCGTCGCGGCGCTCGTGATCGAAGACGCCGTGATTGCCACGGACGACGAGCCCGGTGAGTTCGATGCGGTCGGCCATCAGTCGTTCACCGTGCCACGCCGACCGCCCTGGCGCCAGGCGGTCGCCACCGCGATGGCATCCCGGCTCTTCTCGACGTCGTGCACACGCACGGCCCACGCCCCTTCGGTGGCGGCGAGCGCGGACACCGCCGCGGTCGCGATCTCACGACCCGCCGGCGGGCGGGCGGTGCCGTCGTCGTCGGCGAGCAGGGTTCCGAGGAACCGCTTGCGGGACGCCCCGACCAGGACCGGGAAACCCAGGCCGACGAGGGTGGGCAGCGCGTGCAGCAACGCCCAGTTGTGCGCTCCGGTCTTGGCGAAACCGAGTCCGGGGTCGAGGATGATCCGGTCGGGGTCGACACCGGCAGCCACCGCGGCGTCGACCTGCGCGAGCAGTTCACCGCTCACCTCTGCCACGACATCGCGGTATCCACCGGCGTCGTCGACGCCGTGGACGAAGGTGCCGGTGCTGTCCTCGACGGGTTTGTCGACAGGACGCCAGTGCATGAGTATCCAGGGCAGTCCGGAGTCGGCGACGACGCGGGCCATGTCGTCGTCGGCACGTCCGCCGGACACGTCGTTGATCACCGTCGCGCCGGCCTCGATGGCGGCCGCGGCCACCGCGGCACGCATGGTGTCCACCGAGATCGGGATGCCGGTGTCGGCGAGGCCGGCGATCACGGGCGCGACGCGAGCCGCCTCGTCGTCGGGGTCGACGCGCGAGGCACCGGGTCGCGTGGATTCGCCGCCGATGTCGATCAGGTCGGCGCCCTGCGCGATCAGTTCATGTCCGTGAGCGATCGCAGCGTCGTGGTCGAGATAGCGACCGCCGTCGGAGAAGGAGTCGGCCGTCACATTGATGACACCCATCACCAGGGTGCGGTCGGCCGGTGGGTGCAGGAGGGTCGCGTGACGCATCGGTCCGGATGGGCCCGTCAGCGGCGCGAGATGAGGTCGAGAGCTTCACCCCGGGAGACGGCGCTCGTCTTGAACAGGCCGCGCACCGCGGAGGTGGTGGTGGTCGCACCCGGCTTCCGGATGCCACGCATCGCCATGCAGAGGTGTTCGGCCTCGATGATGACGATCACCCCGCGCGGGTCCAGGCGTTTGACGACTGCGTCGGCGATCTGACTGGTGAGCCGCTCCTGGACCTGAGGACGTTTCGCGTAGAGGTCGACGAGGCGGGCGAGTTTCGACAGCCCGGTCACCTGACCGGACACACCTGGGATGTAGCCGACGTGTGCGACCCCGTGGAAGGACACGAGGTGGTGTTCACAGGTCGAGTACATCGGGATGTCCTTGACCAGCACCAGTTCGTCGTGGTTCTCGTCGAACGTCGTCGCGAGCACCTCGCTGGGATCGGTGTACAGCCCGCCGAACATCTCCCGGTAGGCGTTGGCGACCCGGGTCGGCGTGCGCTGCAAGCCTTCCCGGTCGGGGTCCTCGCCGACGGCGATCAGCAACTCCCGGATCGCGGCCTCCGCACGGACCTGATCGAACACGCGTCCGTCCGGGGTCACCATCCCGGGTTCGTCGTGATCGTCCACTCGCGCGTCCTGATGTTCACTGACCGTCATCGCTCATCTGATCCGTTCTACGAACCGCTGCTGCAGGAATCCTCGTCCCCGCGGAGCCTACCGGTGGTCGGATCCGGGATCGGCCCCGTGCCCGCCGGTTCCGTTCGGGCCGCCGTGATGGCCGGATCCGTTGGACCCGTTGGTGCCGTTGGCACCTCCGTCGCCGTACTGACCGCCGCCATATCCGCTGCCGCCGTATCCACCGCCGGCGCTGCCGCCATTGCCACCGGCGCCGTTCGGGTAGCCCGGCGTCGAGTCCTGCGGCGGCCATCCGGGTGCCGACCAGTCGCGCGGTGCGCCGTAGTCGGGGCGGGTGCCGTGCGTGGGCTGGCCGGGATATCCACCCTGCTGACCGGGGTGGCCGCCGTACTGCTGCGGCTGCCTCGGCGCGGACTGCGGCGGATAGGCCGGCGGATACGCCTGTCCCGGAGTCGGATTCGGGTAGGCACCACCCGGCTGGCCACTGCCGTGATGGTCACCCGGTGCGCCGTAGCCCGTTCCGGCGCCGACCGGCTCGGGCAGCGGCTCGGGGTTGACCGGTTCCGGCGGCCACGGCTCGCCGCGTTCCATGGCGAGCTCGCCCGGGGTCTTCACCGGCGGCTTGTCACTCGGAGTGCGGTCACCGAACTCGTTGAAGGTGGTGATCCGCGGCCGCTTCTGGACGCCGGAGAAGATCTGCTCCAGATCCTTGCGGGTCAGGGTCTCCTTCTCGAGGAGCTCGGTGGCCAGGATGTCGAGGGTGTCGCGGTACTCGGACAGGATGGCCCAGGCCTCGGTGTGTGCGGCCTCGATCAGGCGGCGCACCTCGTCGTCGATCTCGCTGGCGATCTCGGCCGAGTACGACGCCTGGTTGCCCATCGAACGGCCCAGAAATGGGTCGCCCTGCTCCTGCCCGTAGTGCACCGCACCGAGCTTGGCGCTCATCCCGTACTCGGTGACCATCGCGCGCGCGATCTTCGTCGCCTGGTCGATGTCCGACGACGCGCCGGTCGTCGGCTCGTGGAACACGAGCTCCTCGGCGGCACGCCCGCCCATCGCCATGACCAGGCGGGCGATCATCTCCGACCGCGTCATGAGGTCCTTGTCCTGCTCCGGCACCGCGAGGGCATGTCCGCCGGTCCGGCCGCGGGCCAGGATCGTGACCTTGTAGATCGGGTCGAGGTCCGGCATCGCCCATGCGGCGAGCGTGTGCCCGCCCTCGTGGTACGCGACGGTCTTCTTCTCGTGCTCGCTGATGATCCGGCTCTTGCGGCGCGGGCCGCCGATCACGCGGTCGACAGCCTCCTCGAGCATCTCGGCGGTGATGGTGTTCTTGTTCTCACGAGCGGCGAGGAGAGCGGCCTCGTTGACGACGTTCGCCAGGTCGGCACCCGACATGCCCGGGGTGCGCTTGGCCAGGCCGTCGAGGTCGGCGTCGGAGTCGATCGGCTTGCCCTGCGCATGCACCTTCAGGATGGCGCGACGACCCGCTATGTCGGGGTTGCCGACCGGGATCTGACGATCGAACCGGCCCGGACGCAGCAACGCCGGGTCGAGAATGTCCGGACGGTTTGTCGCGGCGATCAGGATGACACCCGAGCGGTCTCCGAATCCGTCCATCTCGACGAGCAACTGGTTGAGGGTCTGCTCGCGTTCGTCGTGCCCGCCACCGAGGCCGGCGCCGCGTTGTCGGCCGACGGCGTCGATCTCGTCGACGAAGATGATGCACGGGCTGTTGTTCTTGGCCTGCTCGAACAGATCTCGAACGCGGGATGCGCCGACGCCGACGAACATCTCGACGAAGTCCGAACCGGAGATGGTGAAGAACGGCACCCCCGCCTCACCGGCGACGGCGCGGGCGAGCAGCGTCTTGCCGGTGCCGGGAGGACCGTAGAGCAGCACACCCTTCGGGATCTTCGCGCCGAGGGCCTGATAGCGAGCCGGGTTCTGCAGGAAGTCCTTGATCTCGTAGAGCTCTTCGACCGCCTCGTCGGCGCCCGCGACATCGGCGAAGGTGGTCTTCGGCATGTCCTTGGTGAGCTGCTTGGCCTTGGACTTGCCGAAGCCCATGACTCCACCCTTGCCGCCGCCCTGCATGCGGTTCATCACGAAGAAGAACAGCCCGAACAGCAGCAGCATCGGGAGGATGAAGATGAGGATCTGCCAGAGCGCGGATTCCTGGGTGACGTTGGTCTGATAGGGAGCGCCGGTCGTCGTGACGGAGTCGAAGACCTGCTCACCGGCCGACGCCGGGTACTTGGCGCTGATCTTGGTGACGTCGGCGCCGTCGACCTTGATCGGTTCCTTGAGCTCGATCCGGAGCGTCTGCTCACGATCGTCGATGTCGATGCGACCGGTGTTCTTGACGTTGAGCTGGGTCAACGCGACCGAGGTGTCCACAGACCGGTATTCGCGACCGGAGTCGCGCATCACGCTCCAGCCCCACAGGGCGAGCACGATGAGCGCCACGATGGCGAGGTTGCGGAAGACTGACTTACGGTTCATGCCTGTTGGTGGTGGTCGGGCTCGTCGTCGAGAGCTGCCGCGCCGTTCCCACTGTCCTTCCCGGTCGACGTCGTGGACCGGTCGCACCCGTCGATGTGCGACTGTCCGTATTTCTAGAGGCTACCGGTCAACGAACATCCGGGGAAAACCGTTCCGGGCACTGCTCCGACATCGACTCGCCACCACTCGGCGCTGGTAGACGTCAGTTCTGGTAGACCGAGGGCCGCAGCCGACCGATGAACGGGAGGTCCCGGTAGCGCTCGGCGTAATCGAGGCCGTAGCCGACGACGAACTCGTTCGGGATGTCGAACCCGACGTCGGCGACGTCGACCGGGGACCGGACCGCCTCCGGTTTGCGCAGCAGCGTGCACACCTCGAGCGAGCGGGGTGACCGCGTGGCGAGATTCTTCATCAGCCACGACAGCGTCAGACCCGAGTCGATGATGTCCTCGACGATCAGGACATCGCGACCGGTGATGTCGCGGTCGAGGTCCTTGAGGATGCGCACGACGCCCGACGACGACGTCGACGACCCGTAACTGGAGACGGCCATGAACTCCATCTGCGACGGGATCCGAAGTGCACGAGCGAAATCGGTCATGAACATGACCGCGCCCTTGAGGACGCCGATCAGCACGAGGTCCTCACTGATACCGGCGTAGCGCGCGGCCACCGAGTCGGCGAGTTCCTGCGTTCGTTCTCTGATCTGGTCCTCGGTGATGAGAACGGCTTCGATGTCGTCGCCGTACGCGCCGGTGCCATGGGGACTGGTGGACTCCACGGCTCTAGCTTGTCATGCCCACCGGGTCGGCGGGTTACAGCATGCGTTGTAGAGCGTTCGAAGGACTTCTGAGAAGTGACTTGTGGAACAAGTGTCCAACACATCACAATGAGATCTCGAACTACAGCTTTCCGATCCTGCGAACGAGCGTCGGCCTCGCTCACCTCCCCTATTGCGACTCGCCCGCCCACCGAGTCAGCCCGTACGAAAGAACAACGAATGTTCGCTGCAGCTCCGCGTCAGTTCACCCCCGCCAGACGATCACGCGGAGCCATCCGCACGCTCGCCGTCCTCTCGTTCGCCACCATCGCCGCAACAGCGGTCGCCGGAACGGCACAGGCCGCACCCGCGACGCCCGCGCCCGTGAAGGTGCAGATCTCGTCGACGTCGTCGGACCTGAAGATCTCCGTCGCGAACGGGACCATCAGCACCAAGGGCGGCACGCTGTCCATCCGCAACACCGTGGGCAAAGAGCTCTATCGCATGCCGCTCGCATATCGGATGGAGTACCGGCAGTTCCCGATCGACGCGACGACCGTCGGCACGACCGCGACACTGACACCGTCGAAGAATCCCGCGCGGTCCGTCGCGGTCAGCCGGAACGAGGTCGACCCGTTGCGCGTCCAGGCGGCCAAGCAGGCCGATCCCGATGCGCCGAAGACCCGGAAGCAGCGCGACGACAGGGCGCTCTCGACATTCCAGCAGACGCTCGGCGTCGGCATGACCGTGTCGCAGCTCGTCGGCCTCATCGTCGGCGCGGTCGGCGGCGGCATCATCGGGTGCCTGCTCACGATCTTCGCCGCCTGCACGGGCGTCGTCGCGGGCGCCGGACTCGGCGGCGTGATCGGCTTGGTTCTCGGCGGGGGCGGCACCCTGATCTATGCCGCCGTCCAGTATTTCCAGACGATCAACTCGCCGTTCAAGGCGCCGGAGTGAGCTTCCCGAGGCCGGCGGCTCGGGTGTCACTGTAACGAAGTCGGTCACTTGTACGACATCTAGCCCGGAGCCGGTGTGTCGGGCATCACACTCCGATTACGAATGGCACCATCGATTCACACGCGGCACATTTCCACCCATAACTGAAGACGAATTTGTGAAGGTGATCATGTCCGCGGACAATTCTCGGTTGGAGGGGAACCGATTGTTTGTTCTGCGAACAAAAGCACTGCTCAGCCCATGTACGCAGGCTCAGGCTCAGCCAGACGAGCCGACAACAACCCGAAAGACTCCCCTATGTCCCACGACCGGCGCTTCGTCGCCACTCGGCCCCATTCCCGGCTCCGACTCCGCATCCTGACCGTCATCGCCCTTGCCACAGCAGGGATTACGGCGTTCTCCGGTGTCGCGCAGGCAGCCCCGAAACAGGACGCACCGACCACCTACGACGTATCGAGTACCGCATCGTCGATGACTATCACCGTCCACAATGGGACGATTAGCGCGGCTAACGACACTCTCTCGATCCGAAACGCAACAGGCGTGGAGAAGTTCCGGATGCCCTTGTCTTACCGCAAGGAGTATCTGCAGTTCCCAATAGATGCTAGAACGGCAGGCAATTCCGCAACGCTAATTCCTTCTCGAAACGTCGCCAGGTCGACTCCAATCAATCCCGTAGAAGTTGATCAACTCCGATCGCTTGCGGCCAGCCAGGCAGATGCCCCGACGACCAAGCGCGAGCGTGATGATCAAGCTCTTGCCCGCTTCAATCAGGAATTGAGTGCGGGTATGTCAATCTCCTCGATCGTCGGCACCGTGCTCGGAGCCATCGTCGGCGGTGTGATTGGGTGCGCCGGCGGAATTGTCGTCGGCTGCCTGCCCTTTATTCCGCTGGGTGCATCGCTCGGCGGAATCGTCGGTCTCGCACTGGGCGGTGGCGGTTCTGTGATCGTCGCAGCAGTGAACTACTTCAACACCATCAATTCGCCGTTCAAACCGCCTCGACGGTGATCTAACGTTCCAACCCCTGGCGGTCCGCCTCATCGCTCGACGAGGCGGACCGCCAGTCGTTCTCCGGACCGCTCGACCACCCGTCGCGCCGACGGATCGCCACCGATCGCAACCTGACCCCGGGCACGGACATCCGTGACGAGATCGTCGACGGCGCTGATGACCCGATGTGTGGGTTCGGTGGCACCTATCTCCAGGAGCCAGCGTCGCACCACCCGCGTACGCACGGCCGCCGGCAGTCCAGACAGCGTCCGCGTGTCGAGTTCCTCCCCACCGGCGAGTTCGTAGGCCTCGGCAGCGTAGTCGTCGAGCGCGTCGTTGTCGGCGCGCAGCGCCGATGCCGTGCGTCCCAACGCTTCGACCACGCCACCACGGAGCACGTCGTCGAGCAACGGCAGCACCTCGGCGCGGACGCGGACGCGGGTGAAGCGCGGATCACGGTTGTGCGGGTCGTGATGCGGCCGGAGGCCCAGCTCCGCACACGCCGACACTGTCTGCGATCGTCGGATCCCGAGCAACGGCCGCCCCCAGGGCGCATTCCACTCACGCATCCCCGCAAGAGATCTCGCCCCCGAGCCGCGGGCCAAACCGAGGAGGACGGTTTCCGCCTGGTCGTCGGCGGTGTGCGCCAGCAGGACCGGCCGACCGGCCCGGGCATCGTCGAGGGCGCGATATCGGGCGTCGCGCGCCGCCGCCTCGAGCCCCCCGACACTGCCGACCTCCACGGTCAGCACCTCGGCGTCCGCCCCCAGACGTCGGGCGGTGGCAGCGGCCCCCGCAGCCACCGGGCCGGACGTCGCCTGCAGGCCGTGATCGACGACCAGTGCCCGGACGTCGAGACCCGAGCGCACCGTGGCGGCCAGAAGCGCGAGCGAATCGGGCCCACCCGACAGTCCGACGCACACACCGTCGGCGGCCGCCGGGACCGCGGTGGCGAAACGCGTGACGGCCCGGGTTACAGCACCCGCTGCATCCATGCTCGGGGCTCGTCGATCTCGTTCGGGCGCGGCATCGTCTCGGGCGAGGTCCAGATGGTGTTGAACGCCGACATTCCAACTGCACCGACGACCTCGTCGACGAACGCCTTGCCGCGAATGTATTGCGCCAGTTTGGCATCCATACCGATGAGCGCGCGGATGATGCGCTGCACCGGATTGCGAGGGGCGGTGCGGCGCTTGTCGAAGGCCTGCCGGATCGACGCGACCGTCGGAACATGCACCGGGCCGACGGCATCCATCACGTGATCGGCATGCCCCTCGAGGAGCGTGCCGAGCATCATCATGCGGTTGAACGCCTCGTACTGCTCGGGCGTCTGCAACAACTGCATCGCACCGAGGATGCCCTTCTCCCTCGGCTGCCCGTCGCCGCGCACCGTCGACGTGATGCGGGCCACGATCTCGCTCGTCGACTCTCCCGCATCGGAGGTCAGGATCTCCAGATTGTCGATCATGTACTGGCGCAGCCACGGATTGGCCGAGAACTGCACCCGGTGGGTGACCTCATGGAGACACACCCAGAGCCGGAAGTCGCTGGGCACCACGCGAAGTGAACGTTCCACCGAGATGATGTTCGGGACGACCACCATGAGCACGCCAGGCTCCCCGGTGTCCGGATCGGGCGTGAACGGATCGTACTGCCCGAGGATGGCGCCGGAGAGGAACGCGAGCAGAGCACCCGCCTGCACTCCGCCGGCTTTCGCGGAGATCCCGGCGAGGCCGGACGGTGCCTGCTCGTCGCTCGCACCGCTCCCGGCGCCCACCTGACCGGGCCCGCTCGCTCCGCTCCCGGCGCCCACCTGACCGGGCCCACTCGCTCCGCTCCCGGCGCCCACCTGACCGGGCCCGCTCGCTGCGCTCCCGGCGCCCACCTGACCGGGCCCGCTCGCTCCGCTCCCGGCGCCCAGCATCGACTGCATCGACTGCGCCGCCGCACCCACCCACTCCTTGCGATCGAGCAGCCGTGTCGCCGGGACGCGCAGCCCGTCGGCGAGTCCGGTCACCTCTCGGACCGGCCCCTCGGCACGGGTGGCGGCATCGGCGAGTTCGGTGCGTGCGACGTCGAGTGTGTAGGCGGTCGTCGTCGGGCCCGGGCGCGACAGCCGACGGCCGGTCGCGGCAGCCAGCGACCAGTCGATCTTGGCAACGATCGACTCGACGTCACCGCCGGCGACGTCGCTCGTCTGGTCGGTTCGGCTCAGATCGTTGCTGGTCATCGGCACCCGCATTCCCTCAGATCGCCGGCCACGTCGTCGAGGGCGGGCCGGGCGTCGGCCGGTGACGTGCCTCCCGACATCAACGCGAAGGAGAGCACCCGGCCATCGATGGTCTGGACTATCCCGGTCAACGAACTCACGCCGGTCAGGGTTCCCGTCTTGGCGCGTACCCACCCGGCACCCGGATTGGTGGTCGGATCGAACCGGTCTGCGAGGGTTCCGGTGCCCCCGGCCACCGGCAGGCCGTCCAGCATCGACCGCATCAGAGGCTGCGACGGACCGCTCGCGGCGGCCATCAGCTTGTCCAGCACTGCCGCCGGCACACGGTTCGCATACGAGAGGCCGGAGGCGTCACTCAGCGTGACCGCGGTCATGTCGAATCCGTGCTCGGCGAGCGCACCCTCGACCGCGGAGACCCCGCCGGCGATGCTGGCCGGTCCGCCGCGCGCCACCGACAACTCGATGGACAGCGTCTCGGCGAGCACGTTGTCGCTGTAACGCATCATGTCGTTCACCCGCGTCACGAGCGGCGCCGACGTCACCTTCGCCACCACCTGACCACCGGCAGACGCGGTCGCCTCGGTTACCCTGCCCGGCCCCGACACACCGAGTGCGCCCGCGAGAGCGGTGCCGGCGCTGATGGCCGGGTCCTCGACCCGCGGCGAGTACTCGTCGAGCGGTTCGATCCGTCCACCATCGGCGATCAACGACTCGATGGGAGTGATGTCGCCACCGGCGATGTCGCGTCGATCCCAGGTGCGTTCCATCGTCGGTCCGGTGTAGGCGCTGGTGTCGACGGCCACCGAGCTCACCGGGATGCCCGCCTTGCGGATCTGCGCAGCGAGGTCGGCGATGCGTGGTGCGTCGGTGTAGAAGGTGTCGGCGCCTCGGGGTTGCGCAGACAGTGTCGGATCGCCGGCGCCCTTCAGGATGATCTGGCCGTTCGGGCCGGCGACGACGGTCGTCGTCAGGCGCTGATCGTGCGGCAAGGCCAGCAGGGCCGCCGACGCGGTGAGGATCTTGGCGTTGGACGCCGGCACCCGCGGTTCGGCAGGCGAGTCCGTCCACAGCGTCGCACCCGTCAGCGCATCACTGATCTGGCCGGTGAACTGCCCGAGCGCCGGATTGCGGGCCGACGTGGCGATCGCTCGCGAGAGGCCGGTCGCGGTCGGCTCGGGCGCATTCGCGGAAACGGCCTTGATCTGTGGATTCACCGAGATGGCGGCCGGTTGCGGCGGAATCCCCGGCGGCAGTTCGTCGGACTTGTCGAGATGAAGCGCGACGGCGACGGAACCAGCGGCGATCAGCGCGAGGATCACCACCGAGATGACCGTCCACAACATCATGCGGCGAGTCGATCCGCGCCGTGCGCCCACAGAACCTCCGGATGAGTGCGGTTCGGGGTCATGCCCCCTTCTCTTGGCACTCCACAGTATCGTTGAGGCGATCTGCGCAGGCGACCCGCGGTGACCCGTGGGCCGGCTGCCGTCACCACCCGTGAACAGACATGCCAGGAGGAACCGTGGAATTCGATGTGACCATCGAGATCCCCAAGGGCGGACGCAACAAGTACGAGGTCGATCATGAGACCGGGAAGGTCTACCTCGACCGGTACCTCTACACCTCGATGGGCTACCCGGCCGACTACGGCTACATCGACAACACCCTCGGTGAAGACGGCGACCCGCTCGACGCGATGGTGCTGCTGCCCGAGTCGGTGTTCCCGGGTGTGATCGTGCGTTCGCGCATCGTCGGCATGTACACGATGACCGACGAGGCCGGCGGCGACGACAAGCTGCTGTGCGTGCCCGCCGGCGACGTCCGCTGGGATCACATCCAGGACATCACCGACGTGAGCGAGTTCGAACTCGGTCCGATCGCGCACTTCTTCGAGCACTACAAGGACCTCGAGCCGGGCAAGGAAGTCGATCCGGGCGGCTGGGTCGGCAAGGATCAGGCCGAGAAGGTCGCGCAGGCCGCCATCGACCGCCTGAAGGAACACCCGGAAGAGACCAACGAGCCGAGCCGCGGCTAACCGTCGGCTAACCGGAGCTCGACTCCCTCAAGACCGCACCCGGCCTCCCGACGCCACCAGCACGGAGGCTGGGCGCGAAACAGGACACGCTCGGCGCGGTCGGGGTTGCGGTTGCCGTCGGCGCCGACGACGCGCCCTCCCCTACGCCGACGAGGTCGTCGTCTCCTTCGCCTCACCGATGGGCCTGCCCTGCCGCAGCGGCAGTTCCTTCCAGGTGATGGTGCCGATGATCGCGAGAAGCGACATGATCGACACCGCGAGGAAGACGCTGTCCATGGCGTCGGTGAATCCCTGTTTGATCGGGTGTGACAGTTCGGTCGGCAGCTTCTCGATCACCGAGGTGTCGCTCATGACGCTGTCCGACGACGAGGACGCGGCCGACGGGTTCTGCGACGCGGCGATGAGCGACTTCGCGAATCCGCTGACCTGGCCGTCGTCGCTCTGCGCAGCCTGCACAACCGCGGTCCGATACTGCGGTTGCTGTGCGGCCGAGGTCATCTCCTCTTTGATGTTCGGGCCCATCAGCGAGAACAGCAGAGAGAAGAACACTGCGACACCGAGCGTCGCACCGATCTGCCGGAAGAATGTGGCGGTGCCGGTGGAGAGACCCATGTCCTTGGGCGGCAGGATGTTCTGCATCGCCAAGGTGATCGGCTGCATCAGGTTGCCGAGCCCGAAGCCCAACAGCAACGCCATCGCCATGACGAGCCAGACCGGTGTACTCGTCGACACGAGGTGCAGCAGGAATGTGGCGACGGTGATCAGCACCGAGCCGATGATGGTGAAGACCTTGTAGCGTCCGGTGCGCGAGATCAGCTGGCCGGACACGATCGATCCCGACATGAGGCCCAGCACCATCGGCAACATCTGCAGCCCGGCGACCATCGGGCTCGATCCGCGCAGCACCTGGAAGTACTGCGGCAGCATCGAGATACCGCCGAACATGACGGCACCGATGATCATCGAGATGACGATGCCCTGCGCGAACACGGGATTCCTGAAGACGCGCAACGGCATCAGCGCGTCGTCGCCCATCTTGTGCTCGATCCAGACGAACACGGCGAGACCGATGATGCCGATCGCGTAGCAGAGCAACGCCCACGACGAGGACCATCCCCAGATACGGCCCTGTTCCGCGACGATCAGCAGCGGCGCGACGGTGACGGCCAACGCGGTGGCGCCCCAGTAGTCGGTGCGGCCGCCGACGCCCTTCTGCTGGTCATAGTTGAGACCCTTGGCGACGACGCCCAGCGCGATGATGCCGATCGGCACGTTCACGAGGAACACCCAGCGCCAGCCGGACACCCACAGGATGGAGGCCTGCCCGGCGAACAGACCGCCCAGAACCGGGCCGAGGACACTCGACGTTCCGAACACGGCGAGGAAGTAGCCCTGGTACTTGGCGCGTTCCCGAGGCGGCACGATGTCGCCGATCGTGGTGAGCGCCAAGGTGAACAGGCCGCCCGCGCCGAGACCCTGGAATGCGCGGAACGCCGCGAGCTCGTACATCGACGTGGCGAGACTGCACAGCAGCGAGCCGACGACGAAGATCGAGATCGCCAGCAGGAAGAACGGTTTCCGTCCGTACAGGTCGGAGAGCTTGCCGTACAGGGGCGTGACGATGGTCGAGGTCACGAGGTAGGCGGTGGTCACCCACGCCTGCATGTCATAGCCCTGCAGGTCGTCGGCGATGGTGCGGATCGCGGTCGACACGATGGTCTGATCGAGCGCAGCCAGGAACATGCCCATCATGAGGCCGCCGAGGATCGTCAGGATCTGACGGTGGGTCAGTCCTGCCCCGGCCACGTCGTCGTGCGCCACCGGTCCGGCGGCGGCCGAGGAGTCTGTCATTGCTGTCCTTTCGCAAGTTTCGCGGCGGGCGCGTCCGGCCTGCGGGCTGCGCAGGCCGGGTTGAGCGCCGTGTCGGCCGCGTCGACGAATCGGTTGAGGAGCCGGACCAGGGTGTGCAGTTCGTCGTCGGTCCACTCCGACATCGCATCCGCCATGGTCGAGCGCCTCATCTCACGCATCGCCGCGACCCGGGCGCGCCCGTCGTCGGTGATGACGAGAATGGTGGCCCGACCGTCGGCCGGATCGGCCTCCCGACGGACCAGACCGAGGTCGACGAGTTGCGCGACATGCCGACTGACGGTCGACGGGTCGGCGTTCATCGCCTCGGCGAGCTCGCGAGATCGCATGGACACACGTGCGAGTGGGAAGAGTGCCTTGAACGCGGCCGTCTCGAACTCACCTTCGGACGTCCGGAAGGTCGTGTGGACGGCCCGTTCCCGAATCCGCACGAACCGCATCAACGTGTCGAACAGGTCATCGATCGCGTCTTGATCGAGCACCGGCAGTCCCACCTTCCCGACAGATGTCTTTACTTTCTCTTTGCAATTAGTTGTACGCTGCAATTAGTTGCCGTGCGCAAGTATGCGTGCGGATTCGTACAAAGGCAAACGACTACCTACGATCAGAACTCGTGACCCCGCAGCCGCCGAACACCCCGGGCAACCGTCCACATTTCACATCGATGCCCGACCTCGCCCTGCGCGACCTGGGTGGCGCGGTGGTCTGGACGAACGACGATCTCTTCGCCGAGGCGCAGAATCTGATCAAGACGCCGGCGGCGCAGTATCAGCCGGCGACGTTCGGGCACAAGGGTCAGGTGTACGACGGCTGGGAGACCCGCCGACGACGCGAGAGTGGTGTCGACCAGGCGATCGTGCGACTCGGGGCGCCCGGCGTCGTCTATGGGGTCGTCATCGACACGTCGTGGTTCAAGGGCAACTATCCACCGTTCATCTCGGTGGAGGCGGCCGCCGTCGAGGGCGTGGCCTCGGTCGGTCAGCTGCTCGACGACACCGAGTGGTTCCCCATCGTCGAGAAATCGGCAGTCGACGGCGACACCCGGAATCCGTTCAAGGTCGATGCCAAGAACCGCTTCACGCACGTCCGGCTGTCGATGTATCCCGACGGCGGCGTCGCCCGGTTCCGTGTGCACGGACGAGGCGTGCCCGACCCGCATTTCTTCCGTTACGGCCACTTCGACCTGGCCGCGCTCGAGAACGGCGGCCTGATCACCGCCTGCTCCAACATGTTCTACGGCTCACCCAACAACCTGCTGATGCCGGGACGTGCACGGCACATGGGCGAGGGCTGGGAGACGTCGCGTCGGCGTGACTCGGGCAACGACTGGGTGCAGGTCCGGCTGGCCGGTCGCAGCACCGTGAGCCTGGTCGAACTCGACACCAGCTATTTCCTCGGCAACGCACCCGGCTCCGCGACGGTCCGCGGCCGCGACGGCGAGAACGGTGACTGGTTCGACGTACTCGGTCGCACCGACCTGCAGCCGGACACGCGCCACCGCTTCGTCCTCGAGATGGACCGTCCGATGACCGAGGCCCGACTCGACATCTTCCCCGACGGGGGGATGGCCCGCTTCAAGCTCTACGGCACCCTCACCGATGACGCCGAGGCCGCACTTGTCGAGCAGTGGGAGCGCGGAGAGGCCTGAGCACGTCGAACTCGGGTTCGGGTCCGGGCCGGGAATCCGCCCCGGCAATGCGCTCGCACGGAGCGTGTGGATGTCGGCTCGACCGTCCGACCTGGGACTACGCAGATCCGCTGGGCGCATTTCGGGGGCGGTCACCACTTCCCGGGCGGCTTGTGGGCGCGTTCCCCCGGCCGGGGTCACGTTTCCGCCGGCCCCAGGGCGGCGCCGTGGCTCAGGCGACGCGTCCGCGAGCCGCGTCCAGTTGCGGCAGCACCTGCTCACGCACCCGCGACTCGGTGGCCGAACCGTCGATCGGCACGATGATGACGGCATCGGCGATCTCCGCGACGTAGATGTCGCGGATCAGCGACACCAGACCGCGCGGTGTACCGATGTAGCGAATCGTCTCGGGCACATCGTCGTCGGACGCGGCCGGGTCCCCCGCCGCGGCCCGCGCCGACGCCGGATGCGGGGCGATGGCGGCCTCGACCTCGAGCGCGACGGAGAAATTGGCCTGGTCGTGCGTGCCGGACCGGAGCAGCGACCGCGCACGCTGCGCGTCACGCAGCGTGGATCGTCGGACGACGATCGGAAACGACTGTGCCACGGCGTCTCCGGCGATGGCGACCTGCAGACGCGGGCGTCCGATGCTGATGGTGGCCGATGCCGGCGCGGCGAACTCGATGGTCACGCTGTCCTCGCTCTCGTCAGCCCGGTCAGGGCGTCGATGAGTCGGTCGATGTCGTCGGAGCAGGTGCCGAGCCCGAAGCTCGCGCGCACGGCCCCCTCGGGATGGCCCAATCGCTTCAACAACGGATGTGCGCAGAACTTCCCGTCCCGCACCCCGATGCCCGCGACGGAGCTCAGGTGCTCGGCGACGGCCCTCGGCGCGAGCCCGTCGACGTCGAAGCCGGCAATGCCGACGCGGTCGGTCGAGTCGGCGAACACCCGCAGGGCGGTGACGTCGGCGAGACCGGCCAGGCCGTCGTCGAGCCGGGCGGTCAGCTCCGCCTCGTGCAGGCCGATGGACTCGAACCCGATATCGGCGAGGGCCTCACAGGCCGCGGCGATCGCGATCGCACCGAGGACGTTCGGCGATCCGGCCTCATGGCGTGCCGGACCGGTGTGCCACGCGACGTCGGCGCCCGATTCGTCGTCGGTCCCGATGGCGACCTGCGCCGACGCACCGCCACCGGCCAGGTAGGGCGTGGCGACGTCAAGCCAGTCCGCGCGACCGACGAGAACTCCGGCACCGAACGGCGCGTACAGCTTGTGACCGGAGAAGACCAGGTAGTCGATGCCGTGCGAGACCATCGAGATCCGACGGTGGGCGACGAGTTGCGCCGCGTCGACCAGGATGCGGGCACCGTGCCGGTGGGCCACCGCAGCGAGTCGGCCGATCGGCAGCACCTCACCGGTGACGTTCGACGCCGCGGTCACCGCGAGGAGCGCGGCCGGCGACGACGCGAGTTCGGCCTCCAGCGCCACCAGGGTGTCCTCGATGGTGTCGCAAGCCTGCACGACCCGCACCCGCGACGAACCGCTCTGATCGGGCGCGCACCACGGCAGCAGGTTCGCATGATGCTCGATGTCGAGGACGACGACGTCGCCCCGAGTGGCGTGCGCGGCGAGATTGATCGCGTCGGTGGTGCCACGGGTGAACACGACGTTGTCGTCGACGCGGGCGCGGGCGAAGCGTCGGACGACCTCGCGTGCCGCCTCGTACCGACGTGTGGTGACCTGCGACAGATGGCCGGCACCGCGGTGCACGCTTGCGTACTGGGCAAGCGAGCCCTGCACGACATCAGCCACCTCCGCCAATGCCGGTGCGCTCGCCGCGTAGTCGAGATTGGCGTACCGCACCGGCGGACCGGCTGCGCTCGGCACGCACTCGTCGGCGCCGACGACACGGGCGAGCGGCGCGATACGACGACGTCGGGCAGCCGATTCGGTGGACGTCGCGAGGCCCGGACCGACGCAGGATTCGATGTGGCCGGCGTCGGTGCCGGATGCTTGCAACGGTGCTGAGAGAACAGCGGTCATGACAAATACTCCTGTGGAATCCGCACTTGCCGTGATCACCTCGAACACGGCCGGGTCGTCACCCGGAGCACCCCACCGCGGAGGAGGGTTGCCGACCAGCGAGCCGGGGCTTGTCACTGGCACTCATGACCCGCATCAAGATTCACCCACGGCCGGCCGGGGTGTCAATTTTGATTCACCGTGCGCGAAACCCCCGGGGTGAACGATCTCGAGGTGCCCGGCGGTCGACGCGCCGGGTGTGTCGGGCAGTAGCGTGGACGTGTGACCGCCGCCGACCGTGACTCGCTCGGATCGGCCGTGTTCGTGCTGTCACGGCCCTCCGGGACGGTGATCGCCGACGGTGTCGGGCGCCGCTTCGACGACGCCCGCGACGCCGCACAGGCACTCCGGGACGGCACGGTCCGGGCGGTTGTCGGCGCCCTGCCCTTCGACCTCGACGACACCGCGGCCCTGATGTCGGCGAGCACCCTGACACGGTCCGATCAGCCATGGCATGGGGTGCGCGGGCGGCCGCGGCGTGTCAGCGCGATGACGTCGCATCCCGATCCCGACGAGCACCGCGAACGGGTCGGCCGCGCCGTCGCGGAGATCGCCTCCGGTCGGCTCGAAAAGGTCGTGCTCGCCCGGTCCGTCGATCTCGGCGTCGAACCGGAGGTCGATGTCGGCGAGTTGATCGGCGCTCTCGCGCAGGGTAATTCGGAGAGCAATGCGTTCGCGGTGGAGCTGGGGGCCCTTCGTGACACTCCGCTGGCGCTCCGTTCCTCAGGGATCGGAGAGACACCCGAGCTCCGTTCCTCAGGGATCGGAGAGACACCCGATGACGGGGGCGCCGCACCGGGCTCGGCGTGGCTCCTCGGCGCGAGCCCGGAATCGTTGGTGCGCAAGCACGGTCGTGTGGTGACCTGTCAGCCGTACGCCGGTTCCGCTCCTCGATCGGCCGACACGGTCGCCGACCGTGCCGCCGCGGACGCACTGATGACGTCGACGAAGGACCTGAGCGAGCACGCGTTCGTCGTCGATCATCTGCGAGACCGGCTGGGCCCGCTGTGTTCCGAGCTCGACGCCCCGACCACTCCGGAGCTCCGGTCGACCGGAGAGATCTGGCATCTGGCGACGCCGATCCGGGGAGTCCTGCGCGACGAGTCACTGACCGCCCTGGACCTCGCACTGCTGCTCACCCCGACGCCTGCGGTCGGCGGCACACCCAGTATCACTGCCGCACAGTTCATCCGAGAGTTCGAGGGATGTCGCGGACTGTACGGTGGCGCGGTCGGCTGGTGCGACGATCAGGGCGACGGGGAGTGGATGGTCACCATCCGCTGCCTCGAACTGTCGGCCGATCGCCGACATCTGCGCACCTGGGCGGGCGGCGGCATCGTCGCGCAGTCCGATCCGCAGGCCGAGGTCGACGAGACCACGGCGAAGCTGCGGACGGTGTTCAACGCCCTCGGCCTGGAGCACGCATGACCGACGATTTCCTGATCGCGCGTAACCCGGAGGAGAACTCGTCGCTGCCCTACATCGTGCGAATACCGCTCGGCGCCAACGGTATCGTGCTCAAGGTGCGGGACACGTGGCCGCGCACCACCAAGATCTACTGCCACCGGGCCGAGACCTGGCCGCCGGACCCCGACATCGTCGAGACGCTTCCCGTGCGCAGTGTGGCGCGCCGTGGTGCCGCCATCGACCTGGTCCTCGAGCGAGGGCGCGAGAACCGGTCGCAGTTCGTCCTCACACGTGCTCGCGGGCGCGAGATGATCTTCTGGCAATCGCGGCGGACAGCCAAGCAGGCGCGGCCGAACGTCACGCTGCCGACGGCTCGGGCACACGGCCAGGTGCTCGAGATCGTGGTCGATTCGCAGGAACGCTACGCGTACGGGTTCACCCATCAGCAGACGTCGATCGAACGGCGGAAACTGCCCGCGGGTGACTACGGTGTCGTCGACGGCGACACCGTCATCGGAGCCGTCGAACGCAAATCGATCGATGACCTGAGCGCGGGGCTGACGTCGGGCAAGCTCACCTACCAACTCGCCGATCTCGCCGGCCTGCACCGGGCCGCGGTGGTGGTCGAGGCGCCGTACAGCGCGCTGTTCAAACGCGAGTACGTGGCGGGTGCCACGCTCGCCGAGGCCGTCGCCGAGGCGCAGGTCAGGTTCCCGCGGGTCCCGATCGTTTTCTGCGACAACAGGAAGATGGCCGAGGAGTGGACCTACCGGTGGCTCGGCGCGGTGTTGCACGAATGGCGGCTGTCTCAGCGCACCGACATCGTCGTCGCCGATCTCGAAGGCCCGTCGGCACATCCCGCCGAGATCCGTGCGTGGGCCGTCGCGCACGGGATCGAGGTCCCGGCCAAGGGCCGCATACCCGCTCGGGTACGTCAGGCGTGGGAGAAGCGCAACGACCGAAGCGAAAGCTGAGGGCGCTCAGCGCGATTCGCCCCTTCGCGGCTTCGTCGCTGCGCTCCTCGCACCTCGGGGATCAGGCGAGGAGCGAGCCTGCGAGCGTCCCGGAGGGCCGGCTACCCCAGCGCGCGATCGAGATCCGCGAGCAGGTCGTCGACACCTTCGAGTCCGACGGACAGGCGGACGACGGAGTCGGTGACACCGATCGCTGCGCGTCCCTCCGGTCCCATCGCGCGGTGGGTGGTCGTCGCCGGATGCGTGATCAGCGACTTGGAGTCACCGAGGTTGTTGGAGATGTCCACGACCCGCAGGGCGTTGAGCACCTCGAAGGCACGCTTCTTGCCGTCGACGCCGTCGCGGTCGGCGATCTCGAAGGTGACCACGGTGCCCCCACCCGACATCTGCGACGTGGCCAGCTCGTACTGCGGATGTGACTGCAGGAACGGGTATTTCACCCAGCGCACCCGGTCGTCGGCCTCGAGGAACCCGGCGATCCGCAACGCCGACGACACCGACGCGTCGAGGCGCAGGCGCATCGTCTCGAGGCCCTTGAGCATCGTCCACGCGTTGAACGGGCTCATCGCGGGGCCGGTGTGCCGCATCAGCGTCTGCACGGGTCCGTCGATGTACTCCTTGGTCCCGAGAACCGCGCCCCCCATCACGCGCCCCTGTCCGTCGATGTGCTTGGTGCCGGAGTAGACGATGACGTCGGCACCCATGTCGAGCCCGCCCTGCAGGAGCGGAGTCGCAAAGACGTTGTCCAGCACCACCTGCGCACCCGCCGCATGTGCCAGCTCGGTCACCGCGCGGACGTCGACGAGGGTCTGCATCGGGTTCGACGGGGTCTCGAAGAACACCGCGGTGGTCGGCTTCGACAGCGCCGCCTCCCACTGATCGAGATCCTCACCGTCGACGAAGACCGTCTCGACACCCCACCGGGGCAGGATCTCGTTGCACACCACGAAGCACGAGCCGAAGAGGCTGCGCGCTGCCACCAGACGGTCGCCCGTCTTGAGCAGTGCGCCGAGCGCGACGAAGACCGCCGCCATCCCGCTCGCGGTGGCGAAGCACGCCTCGGCACCCTCGAGTTGACGCAGTCGTTCCTGGAACATCGCGACGGTCGGATTCCCGTAGCGGGAGTACACGAATCGCTCGTCCTCACCGGTGAAGGCGCGTTCGGCAGCCTCGGCCGAGTCGTAGACGTAACCGCTGGTCAGGTAGAGCGCCTCAGAGGTCTCGAAGAACCCCGAGCGGTCCAGCCCGGCGCGTACCGCGCGCGTATCCGGCGAAATCCCTTCGGGCAGTTGCCTGCTCACGACTGCCGCCACGGAAGGTTGAGGGCACGCCATCCGCTGGTGCCACGATGGTCGTTCTCGTCGAGCCCACCCTCGAATCCGTCAAGCACGTTGTAGGCGGTGCCGATGCCGTCCGAGGTCGCCGCCTCCGCGGCCGCGATCGATCGATGACCGGACCGGCAGATGAAGATGACCTCGTTCTCGTCGGAGATACCGGCCTCACGGAGTTGCGCGGTGAACGCCTCGTTCGGGCGCCCGTCCGGGAAGGTGTTCCACTCGACGAACACCGTCCGCTTGCCGATGACCTCGAGGTCGGGCACACCGACGAACGACCACTCGGCCCGCGTCCGACAGTCCACCAGGACCGTGTTCGGATCGTTCTCCAGCTTCTCCCACGCCTGCTGCGGCGTGAGGTCTCCCGAGTAGCTCACGACGTACACACCTTCCAGTTCCCGTCCTCACGCACCACGACCGTGTCGGCCACCTGCTTCTGGTCGGCCTTCTCGTCGAAATGCCAATGTACCTTCGCGGTCGCCCGGTCACCGTCGACGGCGATGTCGGTGATCTCCGGGATCACGATGTGCCCGTTCGCCTCGAACGACCTCCGGTTCTCGTCGAGGAACGTCGTCTCGTCGGGAAATGTGTCCGACGACAGCCCGGCGCTGCAGGTCACGCCGCGGTACTTCGCGTAGTCGAGATCGTTGCGAGCAGTGTAGGAGTCGTTGATCGCGTGCTGGACCTGCGCCTCGGTGCTCAGCCGTGCATCGGCGGGCCGAATCAGATAGGAGATGCCGATGCCCGCTGCGGCGATCAGGACGACGGCCAACGCGACCAGGAACGGCCACGCGTCCTTCCACGATCGCCGGCCGTCGGCAGGGTCCGCCTCCCGGGGATCGGTCGATCCCGACCGGTCACGGTCGCGATCACCTGCGCTCTTGGCCATGGCGGCGAGTCTATCGACCACGTCCGCACCACTGATCCCGGGCATCGACGTCACCCCGCGGTCAGTGGTAAGGGTGGGGTAACTGTCACCGACGTGAGGTCGTCCATGCGCCTGTCCCGAGCACGACTCCCCCATCCACTGCGGCTGGCCGCGGTGGCCATGGCTGCGACGGCCACGGTCGCCGTCGCCGCGTGCAGCCCGCCCGAGGAGGACACCGGCGGGTCGTCCGCGGCGCCGAGCGCCGAACCCGGCGCGATCCCGGTGACCGTCGACCACAAATTCGGTGCGACGACCATCTCGACGGCCCCGAAACGCGTGGCCGCGATGGGTGTCGGTGACGCCGACACCCTCCTGTCATTGGGGATCACGCCGACGACCATCGCCCCGTTCGCCGACCCGACGCAGCGGTCGGCGCCGTGGAACGAGAAGCTGCTCGGCGACGCCCAGCCGGTGATCCTGCCGCAGGTCGCACAGGAATTCGGCGGTCAGATCGCCAAGGCGTTGGGCACCAACCCGGACCTGGTCACCGCGATCGGCGCCGCACCGAGTCAAGAGCAGTACGACGTACTCAGCAAGGCCGCGCCCACGATCGTCGGGCCCAAGGAGTACCCGAACTGGCAGATCCCCTGGGACGTGCAGGCGAACGAGATCGGACGTGCGGTCGGCCTGCCTGACGCCGCTCAGGCGAAGATCGACGAGACCAAGGGCGATCTCGCCGAGGTCCGCAAGCAGCATCCGGAGTTCGAGGGCAAGACCGGCGTCGTGGTGTCCGGGCTGCCGACCGGCGCGGTCTCGATCTTCAGTCCCGAGGACGGTCGCGGACAGACCCTGTCCGACTACGGGTTCCGGTTCCCTGATTCGCTCAAGCCCGCACTGACCAGCGGTTTCTACGGCGAGATCTCGCCGGAGAACCTGAACCTCCTCAACGACGTGGACGTGGTGGTCGCCGTCGACTGGGAGGGGTCCAACGACCGGCTGAAGAAGGATGCGACGTGGTCGAAACTGCCGCTCGTCACCCAGGGCCGCGCGGTCTACCTCGATCAACAGGTCGGCAGCGCGATGTCGGTGCCGACGGTCCTGACGCTGCCGTGGGTCGCCGACCAGTCTGTCGGGCCGATCTCCGACGCCGCGAAGAAGTCCGACTGAGTCGACCTGGCGACTCTCAGGTGAGGTGATCCTCACATGAGATTTTGGCGGTGGACGAAGAACGCCTACCGTAGAAGGGATAGCGCCGCAAATCGCGGCACCACCCGCGGCTCCTCGCATGAGTCGTCACGAGAGCCAGTTCCACGAGAGCCAGGAAGCACCCCATTCCATGAGTGACACCAGCCGCCCCTTGCGGGTTGCCATCGTCGGTGCGGGTCCCGCCGGGATCTATGCCGCCGATGCGTTGATGAAGTCCGACACCGCCAAGGATCGTGGCGTCAGCATCGACCTCTACGAGCGCATGCCCGCGCCGTTCGGCCTCATCCGCTACGGCGTGGCACCTGATCACCCGCGGATCAAGGGCATCATCACGGCACTGCACAAGGTGCTCGACAAGCCGCAGATCCGTCTGCTCGGCAACGTCGACTACGGCACCGACATCACTCTCGAGGAACTGCAGGACCTCTACGACGCCGTCGTGTTCTCCACGGGCGCCACCGACGACCGCACCCTCGACATCCCCGGCGTCGACCTCGACGGCAGCTACGGCGCCGCGCAGTTCGTCGCCTGGTACGACGGCCATCCCGACTTCCCGCGCACCTGGCCGCTCGAGCAGGAGAAGGTCGCCGTCATCGGCGTGGGCAACGTGGCCCTCGACGTCGCGCGGGTCCTCGCCAAGACCGGCGACGAGCTGCTGCCGACCGAGATCCCGGCCAATGTCTACGAGGGCCTGAAGGCGAACAAGGCCGTCGAGGTGCACGTGTTCGGCCGTCGTGGTCCGGCCCAGGCGAAGTTCACCCCGCTCGAGCTCAAGGAGCTCGACCACTCGCCGAACATCGAGGTCATCGTCGCTCCCGAGGACATCGATTACGACGAGGGTTCGGCCGTCGCGCGTCGCGGATCCAAGATCACCGATCAGGTCGCGACCATCATCGAGAACTACGCGATCCGCGACCCCAAACAGGGCGCGATCCACAAGCTCTTCCTGCACTTCTTCGAGAACCCGATCGAGATCCTCGGCGAGGACGGCAAGGTCGTCGGACTGCGGACCGAGCGCACCCAGCTCGACGGCACCGGCAACGTCAAGCCCACCGGCAAGCACACCGACTGGGAACTCGGCGCGGTCTACCGGGCCGTCGGCTACCTGTCCGACAACCTGCCGAAGATCCCCTTCGATCAGCAGGCAGGCGTCATCCCGAACGAGGCCGGGCGTGTGTTCGACGCGGGCAAGCACCTCACCGGGATGTACACCACCGGATGGGTCAAGCGCGGTCCCGTCGGCCTCATCGGCCACACCAAGGGCGACGCCAACGAGACCGTCGACTGCATCCTCGAGGACATGACCAACGACGCGCTGCTCTCGCCGAGCCGCCCGTCCGAGGACGCCGTCATCGAGCTGCTCGAAGGCAAGGGCATCCCGTTCACCACATGGGACGGCTGGTACCGCCTCGACGAGCACGAGCGCGCACTCGGCGCCGCCGAAGGTCGTGAGCGCGTCAAGGTCGTCGAGCGCGAGGACATGATCGCCGCGTCCGAGCCGCACAAGGTCTCCCGCCCCTCGGCCTGAGGTCCCGACGCCCGACGGCGGGAGACCCGCAGATCTCGGCGAATTCTGGGGCGCAGTCGGCGAGTTCGCCATCGGCGACGAAAGTCTGACAGTGGGATAGACCACAGCAAAACGGCGACCGGTGATCCGGTCGCCGTTTTGTCAGGTGAGGGAGCGGGAGGCGAGGCGTCCTCTCGCCTCCCGCCGACCCTCCGGGGTCAGGTGCGTCAGCTACCCGTCGGAGCCGGGTTGGTGGTGCCCGGGTTCTCCTGGTTGCGCCAGTTCTGCCAGTAGCCGAAGTTGTTCGTGATGTTCTCGGCCTCGTCGCCGAACGTCCAGCCCGAGATGGTGGCCGGGAAGCACCCGAACCAGCGGGTCTCGATCGGACGCACCCAGCGGTTCTGCTTGGCATCCCACTTGGACATCGTCGCGTTCGGCTTGAGCTCCTTGACGCGCACCGATGCACCGTTGATCTCGTTCAGGATCACGTTGTGCATGGTCGAGCCACCGATGTTCTTCACCGTCATCCAGCGGTACATGTACCAGGCCTTGTTCCAGGGCTGCCCCCACTGCCCGAAGTGGCATTCGATACCACCGGTGATCTGCAGGTCACCGGGTGCCGCAGCCTGTGCGGGCGCGGTTCCGGCGAGGGTGCCGGCAGCGATTCCGACGGTTGCCATGACCGCCACACTTGCGCGCTTGAGCGATGCTTTCATCGACCTCTCCTTCGTTGTCGGCGTTGTGTTCTCTGGTCGGTGTATCGACCCACACCAAGCGAATCGTTACGCACGGCACAGCGTGCTCACAGGTACGTATCTCTTTTGTTATGCAAAAGACATGTGTCGACCCGGCCCGGAAACCGGGGGAAGCCAAGCCTTGGTAAGGTCAGCCTTTGTGCGTCGTATGACCGGAATCGTGGTGCTGATCGCGGTGCTCGTCGTGGCGCTGTTCGCGTCCATCGCGATCGGCGCCCGCGCCCTGGGTATCGGCGAGGTGGTCGACGTCCTGCAGGCCGGCGGGTTGCCTCACCTGCGGTTCACCGATTTCCACGGCATCCCGTGGATCGTTCTCGAGTCGCCGGCGGCACCCCCAGGCGCCGACGACACGTACGGCATCGTCTGGGACCTCCGCTTCCCGCGCACCCTCCTCGGCCTGACCGTCGGACTCGCGATCGGCGCCGCCGGGGCACTCGCCCAAGGCCACACGCGGAATCCGCTCGCCGACCCCGGCATGCTCGGCGTCAACGCCGGCGCCGCCTGCGCCGTCGTCGTCGGCGTGTACGTGCTCGGCATCCAGAGCCCGATCGCCTACATGGCCTTCGGCCTGCTGGGCGCTCTCGTCGCCGCCAGCGCGGTGTTCGGCCTGTCCGCGTTGTCGGGAGCAAGTCCGCTGACACTGATCCTGGCCGGCACCGGTCTGTCCGCTCTCCTACTGGCGATCACCTCCGGCATCGTGCTCTCCGACGCCGCCACGCTCGACGTGTGGCGGTTCTGGAACGTCGGCGCGACGAGCGGCCGCGGACTCGACGTGTTCTCGGCGAGCCTGCCGTTCATCGTCATCGGCCTGGTACTCGCCCTCGGCAGCGGTTACTTCCTCAACGTCCTCAGCCTCGGCGAGGACATGACCAAAGCGCTGGGTTCCCGCGTCGTCCTCATTCGCACGGTCGGCATCCTCAGCATCACCCTGCTCGTCGGGGCGGCGACGGCGGCGTGCGGTCCGATCGTGTTCCTCGGACTCGTCGTCCCGCACATCGCGCGTGCGATCACCGGCCCCGACTACCGATGGATCGTCCCGTACGCAGCCCTGCTCGGAGCCATCCTGGTGCTCGTGTGCGACGTTCTCGGCCGCGTCATCGCCCGACCCGGTGAAGTACAGGTCGGCGTCGTGCTCGCCCTCGTGGGCGCGCCCTTCCTCATCGCCCTCGTCCGACGACGGAAGCTGGCCAGCGTATGACCGTCGATCTGCAGCCCGGACAGATCTCTCATGACCCCGGCGCCACCACAGGTCCCCCGACGCGCCACCGCCGAGTGCTCCGCGTCGGCCCGTCGTCGTGGGTGGTGCGGCCGCGGATGCTGCTCGCGGTCACCGTCGGTCTCGCGGTCACGCTGCTGCTGTTCCTGCTGAGCGTCGGCATCAGCGACTACCCGATGAACGTCGTCGACGTCGCGCGGGTCCTGCTCGGCGGCGGCACGCGGATCGAGAACGTGGTGGTCTTCGACGTGTCACTGCCGAGGGCGCTGGTGTCGCTGCTCGTCGGGTTCGGCTTCGGGATGGCCGGCGCCCTCACCCAGATGATCGCCCGCAATCCGCTGGCCACCCCGGACATCCTCGGCATCACCGCGGGCGCGAGTGCCGCGGCGGTCGCCGCGATCGCCTTCTCCTCGACGTGGGGCGCCTGGTTGGCCGGTCTCGGCACGCCACTCGCGGCCCTCATCGGCGGATTCGTCACCGCCATCGCGATGTACCTGCTGGCCTGGCCCGGCCGATCCGCCAACATCGGGATCGATCCGTTCCGACTGGTCATCATCGGCGTGGGCGTCACCTGGATGCTGCAGGCACTGACGAGTTACATGCTGACGCGGGCTCAGATCGCCGACGCCGCCCGCGCCCAGACGTGGCTGGTGGGTTCGGTGTCGCAGTCGACCTGGTCTGATGTGTGGCCGTCGGCGATCGCGTTTGCCGTCGGGGTGGTGATGGTCGTCGGGTTGTCGCGCCCGATCGGGGTCCTGGGCCTCGGCCCCGACGTCGCCCGCGGACTCGGTGTCAACGCCGGCCGGGTCACCATGGTCGTGCTCCTCGCCGCCGTCGTGGTGACCGCGCTGTGCGTGTCCGCGGCCGGACCCATCTCGTTCGTGGCACTCCTGGCACCACAGATCGCGCTGCGGCTCACCGGTTCTCCCCTGCCGACACCGCTGGCCTCAGGCGTCCTCGGGGCGATCCTCGTCCTCGGCGGCGACCTGCTGTGCCGCACCGTCCTGCCCGGCGGGCTGCCGGTGGGCATCGTCACGGCGGCGATCGGCGGACCGTTCCTCATCTACCTCATGATCGCGATGTCCCGGAAGGCGACAGTATGAACCACCCGGCACCGCACGCACGGCTGCGCGGCGAACGCCTCAGCGTCGGATACGACGACCGCACCGTCATCTCCGAGCTCGACATCGAGATACCCGATGCCGCCATCACGACGATCATCGGACCCAACGGTTGCGGCAAGTCGACGCTGCTGCGCGCGCTCTCCCGTCTACTACCCGCCCGCACGGGGACCGTGTATCTCGACGACCAGGACATCACCGCGATGCGGCCCAAGTCGGTGGCCCGGATCCTCGGTCTGCTCCCGCAGAATCCGGTTGCGCCGGAAGGACTCACGGTCGCCGACCTGGTCGCCCGCGGGCGCCACCCACACCAGCGGTGGTATCAGCAGGCCACGCCGGAGGACGAGGCCGCCGTCGAACGCGCCCTCGCCCAGACCGCGACGACCGATCTCGCCGGCCGGCCGATCGAAGCCCTCTCCGGCGGTCAGCGCCAACGGGTCTGGATCGCCCTGACGCTCGCCCAGGAGACCGACCTGCTCCTGCTCGACGAGCCGACCACCTACCTCGATCTGGCGCACTCGGTGGAGGTGCTCGACCTCGTGCACACGCTCCGCAGCGAGCACGGCAAGACCGTGGTGATGGTCCTGCACGACCTGAATCTGGCTGCGCGCTACAGCGATTCACTATTCGTGATGCGGTCCGGTGAGATCGTCGCGCAGGGCGCACCCGCCGACGTCATCACCACCGACCTCCTGTTCGACGCCTTCGGCCTGCGGTCACACGTCATGACCGATCCGGTGTTCGGTTCCCCGATGATCGTCCCACTGGGGTCACGGCACCCGGCGCAGGCGCCCTCGTCATGACGATCGCGACCACCAGTGCCGCTCCGGCCGGTATCTACAATGCCGACAACGAGATCCAGCGGTAGCACAGTCCGCCGGCGACGGACCACGACCGCGAGCAGGGCCCACATGCCCAGCGAGATCATCCAGGCACGGTGCCCGGGACCGGCCGCCTTCTCGCCGCGATCTCACCACCACTGCGCCGCCGAGCTGTCGGGCGGCGGTCACCAACGTTCCCGTCACGTAGGTGAGCCCGTATGTCATCGGGGAGTCCTTCTCGAACACCGGCATTGATCATGCCGGTGGCAACAGCGACCACGAGCATCCCGACGGTCCCCGCACCGGCGAGACCCCCGGAGAACGCCACGCCGCGGCTCGGCGGTCGCGACGGCGGCACCGACGATCAGTCCGCCGAAGACCGCCCACGACAACCACTGTCGAGGTCGCGCGACGACCCGGTTGACGACGGACCCGGCGGTGACGCCGAGGAAGAACAGCACGATGAGGCCGCGCATGTGCCCGCATCCGACCATTTCCCATGCTCGACGACGTCCCGAGAACCGTGGTGTTGCCGGACATGAACGAGACGAAGTTGGCCTGGAGGTAGACGAAGGCGATGGCGTCGACGAATCCGGCGACGAGGAGCAGCGTCGGTGCGGCCACGCGCCGCGCGACGCGGTCCGTCGGGTCCATCGGCCGGCGTCGCGGTCATGGCCGTCTCCTCACCAGATCCCGACTCCCACAAGCCAGATCGCCGTCCCGACCAGGGCGGCGAACAGCTCGATGCCCATCGTGATCACGGCTGCTTTCGACGCCGACATCGTGCCTTGCCACGCTGCCCGGACACTACGGGTGCGGATGAGTTCGGCGAGCATCGCGCCGACGACGAACCCGATGAACAGCCCGATCACCGGGATGACGAAGAACCCGACGATCCCGAGGATCCCGCCGGCGGCGATGGTGATGTTCGGGATCCCGTCGGAGCGCAGCGACCGTCCGGCGACGAAGTACTTGATGACCTCCCCGAGCACGATGACGAGCGCCGCGGCGGCGAAGATCGCCCACGCCCACCCGCCGACGAGGGCGGCCCAGACCCCGATGGCGGCCATGACCAGCAGCCCTCCCGGCAGGACCGGGAACACGATGCCCAGGAGTCCGACGAGGATGACCGCTCCGACGAGCAGCTCCCCACCCAGCGACATCCGCTAGCCGATATGTAGGTGGGCGCTGACAGAGCCAAGCAGCAGCCCCTTCACTCCTCCGACTCCTCGGCTCCCGACCACGATGCTGTGGGCGCGGCTGGAGAGTTCGCGCAGCACCGGAGCGGGGTTGCCGATCGCCACTTCGGTCGTGACGATCACGTCATTGCCAGCGCCGTAAGTGCCAGTCGCAGCGCCCGCGGGGTCAACGCCTTGAGTGCTGCGAACCGTTCCCGCAGCCTGCTCAACGATGCGGGCAGCGCCCTCATGAAGCCAGTCGTAGATCTCGGGGGGAAGGATCGGCCGAGCAGTACCCGCGACGATCGGCTCGAGCACGGTCACGATATGCAGCGGCCGGTCCTCTCGGCGTGCCGCCTGCGCGGCCCAGTTCAGGGCGACTTTCGCGCTGTCGGACCCGTCGACCGCAGCCACAATCGGAACCCGGCTGCCACCACTGGAGCCATCTGCACCCACCACGCTCCTATCCTCGCGAGGTCGTGAACTGGAAGTCAACCCGCCGAAACCGCGAGCGCAGCGGTGATTCCCGAAACTCTCTCGCTTTCTCGTGGCAGCAGCGCTGGCACCGACCCTGGCACAGAGGCATCGGCGCCTGATGGATGCACCGGTCATCACGCACTGCCAGGCGCCGCGGTTGCGCGATATATACAGGAGCCCTGTATATTACTTGATGGAGTCAGCCTCACGGAAGGAATTGCCGATGCCTGCAGGAAGTGCCGGACACACAAGATATGGCTTGGCCGCGTCCATCGCGGCAATGGTCGTCCTGGTGGCCCAGACAGCGGCGCCATCACCGCTCTACCCCGATTATCAGCAGGCCTGGGGACTGACGGCAGTGACCATTGCCAGCGTATTCGCCGTCTACGTGGTCGGTCTGCTGATCGTGCTGCTCACAGCCGGCGGGCTGTCGGACCATATCGGCCGCAAGCCGGTCGTCATTACCGCCGGTGTCTTGGCATTGGCTGGACTCATCCTGCTCGCCCTCGCCGAGTCGGTGACGGTCCTCGTGATCGCACGCATCCTGCAAGGCGCATCTGTCGGTCTCGTCGCCGGCACCCTCGGGGCGGCATTGATGGACTTTCACCTGCCCGGACGTATCCAATTGTCGGCGATGCTCAATGGGGCTCTGCCGCCTCTGGCGCTGGCAGTAGGAGCGCTGGGCTCAGCCGCACTGACGCTCGTGCTGCCCGCGCCCCGGCAGACGGTCTATCTCGTCTTCGCCGCCGCGACCGTCGCGGTCACCGCCCTGTGGATCTTCGCCGAAGAGCGCAGTCCCCGCCGGCCCGGGGCATTACATTCGATGCGTCCTGCGCTCTCGATTCCGCGTCGTACCCGGCCGGTGTTCTTGGCCGTGATCAGCGCCCTTTGTGCGGCCTGGGCGCTGGCCGGCTTGTACGTCGGGTCTGCCACCGCGATCACCCATCAGGCGCTGGAGCTGGACGGCGTGCTGGTGGGCGGATTGGCGATTCTTGCATTGCAGGTACCGGCAGCAATCACCGGCATAGCCACTGGCCGGGTCCACGCCCGACCAGTGGTCCTCGCCGGCCTGGGGGCACTGTTCGTCGGGTCGGTACTCACCGTGGTCGCATTGTGGGCGACGTCCACCTGGGGGTTCTTCGCCGCCACCATCGTTGCGGGCATCGGATTCGGAGCCGCATTCCAGGGCGGCCTTCGGCTCGTGCTCGCCGAGACTCCAGAAGACGCGCGCTCAGGGGTGCTTTCGGGTGTGTACGTCGTCAGCTACCTCGCATTCGGCGTGCCAAGCGTCATCGCCGGATTCTTGACCCCAGCCATCGGATTCACCCCGACCACCTATCTTTACCTGGCCTTCGTAGCGATACTCGCATTGGCCGCCCTCCTCACTCAGCTTCGTCCGGGGCGGGCCGCACAGGCTGAAGAAGAAGCCGAAGTCGAGGAGTCATTAGAAGTACTCGACGATGCGCCATATCCGGCGTGGGATACTGCGGTGTGACCGACACCGACCAAACTGCCAGGCGTCTGCGGCTCCTCACAGCCACATTGCAGGCGCGGCTCCGTGAGGCGGCGCGCGATTCACCTTCCAGCGACCTCGGCCTGCAGCAGCAAGCGATGCTCTACCGCCTCTCACTGACTGGGCCGAGCTCCATCAAAGATCTCGCCGTGGCCGAGCGCCTACGCCATCAATCGGCCGCCGAACTGGTTGCAGCGCTACGGAAAAAACAGCTTGTCCACACCGAGCCCGATCCTCAGGATCGCCGCAAAAGCATCGTGACGATCACCCCGTCGGCCAGATCGCTCATCGAAGAGAACTTCGCGCACCGTGAGCAATGGCTGCGCACCGCCCTCGAGGCCGCACTCACCGATAGCGAGACCGAGAAACTCGTCGAAGCGCTGCCCCTTCTCGAGCGTGTTGCCTCCTGGGAGCCGCCGGCCAGCGCTCACCGATAACCCATAGCGCCGTCTCATCGAGGTCTACGGGGGTAGACCTATCGGATCAGGCTTGCTGGGGCTCTGCTCGATGCTGGGCAGTTGCTCGATGCTGGGCAGTTGTGCTGATCAGGGAGCCCGAAGTCCCAGGTACCCGCCACGTGTGATCGATGTCGTCGGGGATCAGGATCGGATGGTCGCCACGCATTCGAAGAACAACTCTTCGAGGTTCCTCGCGCCCTCTGAGGCCAGCCAGGCATCGATCGCGACGTCAAGACAGCTCAGCGCCGCGGCGATCAGTGCTCGTGGACGTGGATCGGCTGCCGCGTCATCGACCGGAATACCAAGGCGCCGACCGATTTCTGGAGCCAACAGCTCCTGCCATCGCAGGTGCTTCTCGAGATGCCTGGCCCGCAACGACGGATTGTCGCGATACATCTGCGCTGTGGCCAGCCGAAGTTCCGACGAGTCGCCAGTGTCCATGACCCGGAATGCCTCACTCAGCGCCGTCCAGGCTGACTCGGCGGGTGGCCGTGCTTGCAGTGCCGACTGCAACCGCTCACCGAGGGCCGCCGTGTCGCCGAGCACGACATCTTCCTTGGTGGGGAAATGATGAAAGAACGATCGACGCGAGACGCCAGCCGCCTCCGCGATCTGGTCGATGGTCGTGGTGGCGAACCCTTGGCGCCGGAACAACTCGAACGCCGCATCGGTGATATCACGACGAAGCGCCATCCGGTTGCGTTCCCGAAGAGACGGTCGCCTCACCTCAGCCACGGCAACAGCCTACCAGACAATGCACTTGCTGCATGTATTGCACTCAGTGCAGTCTATGCATAGAGTGCAGATATGGTTCAAACTCTCGATCACACCCAGCAGACGACGATCATCACGGGCGCCAGTTCAGGCATCGGCGATGCCTTTGCGCGCGCCCTGGCCGCGCGTGGATCGCACCTCATCCTGGTGGCACGACGCCAAGACCGCCTTGCATCCCTTGCCGGCGAACTGAGTTCACGACATCACGTGCGAGTCGAGCCGATCGCCGCCGATTTGTCGTCACCCAATGCCGGCGTTGAGGTGCGGGCGGCGCTGACGGCGGCGGGCCTGCGGCCCACGAGCCTGATCAACAACGCCGGATTCGGCACATTCGGAGCGTTCCTCGACGAGGACCCCGACCGGCTCGCACAGGAGATCGCTGTTGATGTTGCGGCACCCGTTCAGCTGACCGCGGAGTTCTTACCTGACCTGATCGACGCCGGCCACGGCTATCTCATCAACGTCGCCAGCATGGCTGCATACACACCCACCCCACGGATGGCCGTGTACGGAGCGGCAAAAGCGTTTGTCCTGAGCTTCACCGAGTCGCTCTCAGCAGAGCTACGCCACACCGGGGTCAGGGTTTTCGCGCTCTCGCCGGGCGCAACGAGCACCGAGTTCAATCAGGTTGTCGGCACCGAAGACGCGACGGCCGGGGCGGCCAAGCGCTCGCCCACACAAGTCGTCGCCACCGGCCTCGCCCATCTCGAGCGCAGGAGGCCCTCGGCGAGCGTGATCGACGGGCGCACCAACCGCGCTGCCGCAGTGTTGAGTCGACTCTTACCCCGGCAGTCGGTGCTCAACACGATGGACCGACTCACACGTCCGTCTGGCCGCGATTGATAGTCCGCGCATTGGCGAGCGACAGGTCAGCGCCCAAGTGCTCCCTCATACCGACTCTGGTGTCGCAAGCACCTTCGCATCAGCTCATTTCGTGGGTCCGGTCTTCGCGAAGTGCTCGAAGGTGAACCGCGGCCCAGGAGCGAAACGGCCGCCATGCCTGTGAGACACCGGCGATCGAGCGATCGGGACCGTAGAGGTGACTGATCTCGGCATCGAGACGACGCTCGGCACGAGGGAGGATGTCGACGGCGTTGGTGCCGCGGATGAGTATCAGATCGACGGCGAATGGGCCGATGCCGGTGATCGACAGGAGTTGTTCACGCGCAGCCTCTTCCGTCAGAGATCGCAGATGTGGTCCCGTCAGGATGCCTTCGGCCGCCGCGGCGGCGACCGCAGAGAGGTACTCGGCCTTGCGGCCGGGAAGCTCGACCCGGCCATCATCGACCGCATCGACCAACTTGCTCGGTGCGGGGAAGGCTCCGTCGACGCCATGGACAGTGATCAGCTGTCGACGCAGCCGTGCGGCTTCGGGGATGCGGGTGCGCTGCGATAGCACAGCCCAGGCAGCGGCCTCATACGGAGAGTAGAAACCGCAGGGCCGAAACCCGGGAAGCTTCTTCTGCGCCTTTCCAATCACCGGGTCCCGTTCGCCGACGCTCGGCCAGTCGGTTGCATCGACGTCGAGGGAAAGGATGCGGGCGACCTGCCCGGCGGCGGCCTCGAGGTCACCGTTGCCGGACACGGCGATCCGGGCATTCGTTCCCGCTTGAGCGACTGTTGCATCGACGGGAGTCCAGTGGTCTTCAGCGAGGAAGCGCACGTTCAGTGTCCCAACAGCGTCGTCCTCTGGAATTGCATTGGGGGTAAACGACTCCCAGAATCGCTTGCCCGTCTCCAACGACCATGGCCCGGCGACCGCGAGCTCTGTCGCATACCGCATCCGCCGGCTCATGCCTTGGAATGGATGGTGACGACGTAGCCATCAGGGTCGTTGAACGCGAACTGCAACCCGAACGGACCCTCAAACGGCTCTTGCACGATCGGTACGCCCGACGCGGCCAGGCGAGCGTGCAAGGCTGCGGCGTCGGCGTTGTGGAACCAGATACCAATGCCGGCACCGAGTTGGCCGATTGCGTCCAGGTCGATGCCGGGAAACGGATCGCGCACCGCGAATGCCGCCCCGCCGCCACCGGCGAATACCGCCGCTGCGGGGTTGGGGGCCGGTAGGCGCGTCAACCCGATGGTTTCTTCGTAGAAACGAGCCGAGGCCTCGCGGTCACGTACCTGCAACGAGATGAAGTCGGGTCCGGTTGTGGTTGTCGGCATGGCAGACAGTCCCTTCGTGTCGTCCGGTCGTAGTGTCAATATTCTGACACTGCGCGAAGCATGTGTCAAACTATTGACATGACTGAGCTGAGTGACCGAACTGCGTCGGAAGAGCTGGGTGTGCTGATCAAAGAGACACAAGCCGTGCTGAACCAACGCATGGATGAGGTACTGCGTCCTCTCGGTCTGACCGTGCCCCAGTACGCCTGCCTTCAGGCCCTCGCCGACACTCCAGGCATCACCAGCTCCGATCTCGCCCGGCGTGCGTTCGTATCGCGACAGTCGATGAACGTGCTCCTGCAGGGATTGGAGCGACGCAAACTCATCGAGCGCTCCACCGAGCCGGGACCACGGCGCGAACGCACGACGGTCCTGACCACCGATAGCGCGATTCTCGTCAGCCGTGCGCGCCAGGCAGTGGCCGCGATCGCCGAGGTCATGAGCTCGCCTCTGAACGCCCGCGACCTCGCCACTCTCCACAGGCTGCTGAGCACCTGCCGAGACACGCTCCGAGGCGAGGATTCTCGACACTGAGAGACGAACCCCCACCGGGTCGCGTCGCCGCCACGCGGTGGGTCCTCATCCGTATATGGGGATTCCGCAACTCGCACGCGGATCTTCAACCGTTCGACATCTGCGGGCGCATCGGGCATCGGCGGCCGGGCGATCAGCGTGGGCTCACGCACGTGAAAGTGCCTTTTGTAAACGATTCAACACTGACTCATCTTGGGGTTACGCACTATCAGTGAGGCAAGACATCATAAGTAAGCAGGCAACGAAGAGCGAGACGGCCAAACTAATCGTCGAGGTCTGGGCAGACTTCGGCTGTCCGTGGTGCTACATCGCCAAGCACCGACTGCAGACCGCGATCACGCAGCGGGTGGATGGCGAGCGCTTCGTCATCCGGCTCCGGTGTCAACGGTCGCCACGAGCCCATCTAGTCGACCGAGGCGCGCGAGGGGTTGGACTGTCGTGGTGGCGGCGGTGCGGCGGGCCGACCGGCGGCCGGCGGTGGCACCTGACGCGGCGGCGGCCCGGCGGGACGACCCGGCACACCACGCGGCGGCAGCGGACCCCGCGGCGGCAGCGGACCGGGACGTGCACCCGGCGGCGGGAACGGGCCGTTGCGCGGCGGCGGCCCCACGGGTCCCGCAGGTCCGCTCGGCCCACCGGGTCCCGCAGGTCCACCGGGTCCGGCCGGACCGGGGGGGGCCGCAGGCGGCTGCGGCGCGGGTGGACGGTTGGCGGGATTCGGCTGTCCGACAATGGGTGCGGGCACCGCACGTTCGAACGGACGTCCTGGCACCGGTGTCACCATCGACGCGGCCTGCACGGCTCGACGACGCGCGGTGTCGACGTCGTCGGCGGTCGCAGTCACCACACCCATACGGCGGCGATGGAAGCTCTGCGGCTTGCCGAAGAGGCGGATGTCTGTCTCCGGCACCGCAAGTGCGCGGGCCACGTCCTCGAAGCCGATCGCGGGTTCGTCGAGCTGTCCGTAGATGACCGCGGACGCACCCGGCGAGGCCAGGGTGACGTCGACGGGTAGACCGAGGATTGCCCGTGCGTGCATCTCGAACTCCGAGAGCCGTTGTGTGGCAAGGGTGACCAGCCCCGTGTCGTGTGGTCGCGGACTGACCTCGGAGAAGTAGACGTCGTCACCCTTGACGAACAGCTCGACCCCGAAGATGCCGCGACCGCCGAGACGGCCGTCACCGAGCGCGGTCGCGATCCGGGCAGCGATGGACGTTGCCGCGCCGAGGGCGTCGGTGCTCATCTCGTGCGGCTGCCAGCTCTCCACGTAGTCGCCGGACACCTGCTGATGCCCGATGGGGGCACAGAAGTACGACGCGAGGCGCCCGGTCGCCGGATCAACGGCACGCACGGTCAACAGAGTGATCTCGTAGTCGAATTCGATGAATCCCTCGACGATCACACGCTCGCCCTGCACCCGCGCGCCGGTGGTGGCGGTGTCCCAGGCGACCCCGATGTCGGCGGGGGCGCGCAACACGGTCTGCCCCTTGCCCGACGACGACATCACCGGCTTCACGACACACGGGAAGCCGATCTCCTGCACGGCCGCCTCGAGCTCTTCCAGCGACGACGCGAACAGGTACGGCGAGGTGGGCAGGCCGAGTTCCTCGTCGGCGAGGCGCCGGATGCCCTCACGGTTCATCGTCGCGACGACGGCACGCGCGGTCGGGATGACCTCCGCGAGTCCGCGCTCCTCGACCTCCACGAGCGCCTGCGTGGCGATCGCCTCGATCTCCGGCACGACGTAGTGCGGGCGGTGACGGTCGATGAGTCCGAGCACGGCGTCGGCGTCGGTCATGTCGACGACCTCGGCGTGATGGGCGACCTGGTGGCCGGGTGCGTCGGCGTAGCGGTCGACCGCGATCACCTCGACGCCGAGCCGCTGGAACGCGATGATGACCTCTTTGCCGAGCTCACCGGCACCGAGAACCATCACCTTGGTCGCCGTCGGACTCAGCGGGGTGCCGAGCACCGCGGGCGGACCGATCGGCGGTGCTGTGCGGGCCGACTCGACCGGCGCCGGAGCCGCGACGGCGTCGGGGGCGGCCGACGCCGGCGGATCACCGACGGGCGGCACCGACGCCTCGGGAGCGCTGTGGCTGTCTGAGGTCATGCCCAGATCCTACGTGCAGTTCAGCCCATGACCTCGTGGAGATAGCACCATCGCCACACCTCGCCCGGCTCGGCCGAACGCATCACCGGATGGCCGCTCTCTTCGAAATGCGCAGTGGCGTGTCGTCGTGGACTGGAGTCGCAGCAGCCGACGTGTCCGCAGGTCAGGCAGATCCGCAGATGCGCCCAATGATGTTCGCCGAGTTGGGTGCACTCCTCGCACGAACCGAGGTCGCCGACACGGGGATCGGGGTCGGCGGTGACATCGATGCCGAGGGTGCCCAGTTCGGCACACCGGTCGTCCGCGGTGGTCCGGGTCGTCGTCGACTCGGCTTGTTCTGCTGGGGATCGCCGGAACATGCGCATGGCGCCATTATCGCCGATCGCCACCGATCACCGCCGCCGTCGTCGGCGAGATAGGTTTCTCGGGTGAGCGCATCGCTGTTGCTGGTGGCGGTGGTCGCCGTGGTCGTCGCCGCCCTGTGCCGACGGTACGGGTTGTCGGCGCCGTTGATCCTCGTCCTCGTCGGCCTCGGCATCGGATGGATTCCCGGTAGCCCCGAGGTCGAGCTCGATCCCGAGCTCGTGTTGTTCCTGATCCTGCCGCCGCTGTTGTACTCGGCCGCCCAGGAGAGTTCGTATCAGGCCATCCGGGCGAATCGTCGGGCCATCGGGCTGCTGGCCATCGGGTTGCCGTTGTTCTCCACACTGGTCGTCGGACTGGTCGCGTTCTGGACCGTGCCGAATCTCCCCCTCGCGGCCGCGTTGGTGTTGGGAGCGGTGGTGGCCCCTCCGGACGCGGTGTCGGCACAGGCCATCGGTCGGCGCGTGGGACTGCCCCGGCGTCTGATGACGCTGCTCGGTGGCGAGAGCCTGCTGAACGACGCGACCGCGCTCACCGCGTATCGCGTCGCGCTGGCGGCGGTCGTCGGCGCGACGGCCTCGCTGTGGGACGGGTTCGCGACCTTCGCGATCGCCGCCGTCGGCGGTGTGGTCATCGGGCTCGCGGTCGGGTTTGCGGTGTCGTGGCTGCGGCTGTGGCTGACCGATCCGCCGATGGAGACCGCCATCGGCATCCTGGTCCCGTTCGCCACCTATTACGTCGCCGAGCAGGTCCACTCGTCCGGCGTGATCGCCGTCGTCGTCGCCGGACTGTTCCTCGGTCAGCGCTCGGTGCGCCTCGGATACGCCACCCGCCTGCAGGACGACGCCGCCCGCAAGTCGCTCGACGCGATCCTCGAGTCGTTGGTCTTCCTGCTGATCGGCCTGCAGTTGCCGTTCCTCATCCGCGGGCTGAGCGGGGAGTCGTGGGCGCAGGTGGCCGTGGACGCCGCGGTCGTGCTGGCCGCCACGATGGTCGCGCGCTTCCTGTGGGTCTACCCGGCCACCTACCTCCCGCGCGTCTTCTCCGCGCGGATCCGGGAACGCGAGCCGCTGCCGACGCCGAAGGCGGTGTTCATCGTCGGCTGGGCGGGCATGCGGGGTGTGGTCTCGTTGGCGGCCGCGTTCGCCATCCCGCTCGGCACCGATGCCGGGGAGCCGTTCCCGGCGCGCGCCGAGATCCTGTTCCTCACGTTCGTCGTGGTCGTCGGCACGCTGCTCATCCAGGGCACCACGCTCGGCTGGATGATCCGGCGGCTCGGGGTGGCCGGCGACGACGCGGAGAAGGATCGGCTCGCGTTGGCCGGCGCACAGGATCGGGCGTCACGTGAGTCCGAGCGTCGTCTCGACGAGATCGCCGCCGACCTCGCCGACGACGACCCACGACGCCACCAGGTGACGATGCTCCGCAAGTGGGTGACGACTCAGCGCAACGTCGCCTGGGAGGAACTCGGTCGCGGCCCGGAGGACATCGGCGAGAGTCCGACCGCCGCCGGCAACCGGATGCGCATGGAACTGTTGCAGATCCAACGCTCGGTCTTCATCGACGAACGCGACGCCGGCCGTATCGACGACGAGGTGCTGCGCTCCGCGCTGCGCCGGCTGGACTTCACCGAGGGGCAGATGGATCGACCGCTCGATCCCTGAGGCAGATGTATCGACCACGTTCAGCTCGGTTCAGAGGCACCTTGGTGCGCAGTGTCTTTCAGGGCACCGGCATCGTTCCCGACCATCGCCGCGTACACCACCGTGTCCTCAGTGCGTCCACGCAACGTGGTGGTCTCCTGCCGCTCCCAGCGCTGCGCCTCCCCTGGGCCGGCCGCGTGGACGGCACGTCCGGCGGCGAGCGGTCGGGTCGGATCCCGTTTGGCGAGTTCGGAGAGCCGAGCACTCTCGTTGACCGGGTCACCGATCACCGTGTACTCGAATCGTTCGATGGCCCCGACGTTTCCGGCCACCACCGGTCCGTGACTGACCCCGAGTCCGGCGGAGATGTCGGGGACCTCGTCGGCGAGTCCGTGGGCGATCTGGCGGGCCGTCGCAAGGGCGGCTCCGGCGGGGTCGTCGAGATCGATGGGCGCACCGAAGATCGCGAGCACCGCGTCACCCTCGAACTTGTTGACCAGACCGCCGTGATCCTCGACGGCCGAGACGACCACCGCGAAGAAGCGGTTGAGTATCTCGACGACCTCGGTCGGGCTGCGTCCCGCGGCGAGAGTCGTCGAACCGATCACGTCGACGAACACCACCGCGACGGTCCGTTCGGAGCCGCCGAGTTCCGGATCCCGTTGCAGCGCGGCCTCGGCGACGTCGCGACCGACGTGCCGGCCGAAGAGATCACGCATCCGGTCGCGGTCCCGCAACCCGGACACCATGCCGTTGAACCCCACCTGGAGGTCGCCGAGCTCGGTGCCGTCGTAGACGACGAGGTCCACGTCGGAGATCTCGCCCCGCTGAACACGATTCATCGCGTTGCGGACGCTGCGGATGGGTGCGGTGACGCTGATACTGGTCAGCACGGTCAGGAGCAGCCCGGTCGACAGGGCGACGACCGCCAGGACCGTGACGCCGACGAACAGGTCGATCTTCGACGTATCGTCGCGGAAGGCACCGAAGAACACCACGAGCAGGATGCCGATGATGGGGATCGCCGAGCCGACCATCCACGAGACGATCGACCGCGACCGTACGCCACTTCGCTTGCGGCGCCGGTATCCCGCGGTGATGACCTCGGCAGCGACCGGGCGTAACGCGATCTCGATCAGCAGATAGGACACTGCCACCACGACGAAACCGCTCAGCCCGGCGACGAAGAACATCTTCGGGATCAGGTTGGGATCGAGGACGCCGTACATGATGGTGAACATGATCGTTGCGACGCCCCAGAGCACGCCCTGGATCAGGACCAGTTGCCAGGGCGCACGATTGGCGCGCCGGGCGTCCTTGGCGGTGGGTCGCTGATCGCGGATCGCCCACCGCAGATCGCGTACCACGACGACGGTGCCGAGTGTGGTGCCGACGACGAAGGCCACCACGACGTACACCGGGACGACGATGAAGTTGATCCACCACAGTCGCGACTGGAACACCGTCGGCTCCGGAATCCCCACTGCCGACAACGAGATCGCCAGGGCCGCACCGATCAGGTTGGCGACGACGATGAAGACTGTCAGCAGCGTCTGAATGCGGACCCGCTGTCGTGTCCCCCCTTCCGACGCCGAGCCGAGAAGGATCGACCCGTAATCACGGCTTCCCCGTGCCATCGCCGTCCCCCCTCGACATCGTCGCGGTTACACGATCTCCCGGCGGACGATGGTCTGTTCGCGGCCCGGACCGACACCGATGCACGAGATGTGCGCGCCGGCAAGCTTTTCGAGCCGCAGGATGTAGTCCTGCGCGTTCTTCGGCAGATCCTCGAAGCGGGTGCACCGGGAGATGTCCTCCCACCACCCGGGCATCTCTTCGTAGATCGGCTTCGCGTGGTGGAAGTCGGTCTGGGTCATCGGCATGTCGTCGACGCGCTCGCCGTCGATCTCGTAGGCGACGCAGATCGGCACGGTGTCCAGACTGGACAGCACGTCGAGCTTGGTGAGGAAGTAGTCTGTGATGCCGTTGACGCGGGTCGCGTATCGCGCGATGACGGCGTCGAACCAACCGCAGCGACGCGCACGGCCGGTGGTCACGCCGACCTCGCCGCCCGTCTTGGCGAGGTAGGCGCCCCACTCGTCGAACAGTTCGGTCGGGAACGGCCCCGAGCCGACGCGCGTGGTGTAGGCCTTCAGGATGCCCAGGACGGTGGTGATCTTGTTGGGGCCGATACCGGAGCCGACGGCCGCGCCACCCGATGTCGGGTTCGACGACGTCACGTACGGATAGGTGCCGTGGTCGACGTCGAGGAGCGTGCCCTGCGATCCTTCGAGCAGGACGGTCTCCCCGCGTTCGAGGGCCTGGTTGAGCAGGAGCCGGGTGTCGGCGATGCGATGTTTGAACCCCTCGGCCTGGGTGAGCACCTCGTCGACGACCTGTGCGGGGTCGAGGGCCCGGCGGTTGTAGATCTTGACCAGGATCTGGTTCTTCAGCTCGAGGGCCGCCTCGACCTTCTGCGCGAGGATCTTCTCGTCGAGGACGTCGGCGGCGCGGACCCCGACGCGCGCGATCTTGTCCTGGTAGCACGGCCCGATGCCGCGGCCGGTGGTGCCGATCTTCTTGTTGCCCAGGAAGCGTTCGGTGACCTTGTCGATGGCGACGTGATACGGCATGAGCAGGTGGGCGTCGGCCGAGATGAGCAGGCCGGTGGTGTCGACGTCACGGTCCTCGAGCCCGCCGAGTTCGGTGAGCAGCACGCCCGGGTCGACGACGACCCCGTTGCCGATGACGTTGTTGACGCCGGGCGTCAGGATTCCGGACGGGATCAGGTGCAGGGCGAAGGTCTCACCGTTCGGCAGCACCACGGTGTGACCCGCGTTGTTACCCCCCTGGTAGCGGACAACCCACTGCAACTTCCCTCCGAGGAGGTCGGTCGCCTTGCCCTTGCCCTCGTCACCCCACTGGGCGCCGATCAGCACGATCGCGGCCATGGTCGGTTACTCCTTTGAGTTGGCACGCTGAACAACAGGCCAACCCTACTTGTTCCGGCCGCTCGATACGCTATCCACGTGCCGTTTGCGCTGATCTCACAGGACTCCCGCTCCGACGACAAGAAGGCGATCCGCGCGTCGGTGGCCGATGCGTTGTCGGACCCGGACCTCACCCGGCTCCTCGTCGAGCCCCGCGTCTCCGAACGGGTCGCACCCAGCCTCGCCGACGAGTCGGACCTGTACCTCGCCCACGTCCTGGCCGCACTGATGGTGACCGAACGCCTCGGCGTCGAGGTCGCGTATGTGCCCGCGGAGGCGACGCAGGCGACGAAGCGGTACGGACTCCCCCACGGTCCGTCGGCACGCGAGCTCGCCGAGCACGGCCACGCCTCGCCGGTGCCGTTGATCCGCGACGACGCGGCGACCGTCCTCGTCGGGCGGGCCCGCCACCTCGGGGCCGAGGGCGCCAAGCTGCACGGCGAGACCTACGTCGACAGCGAACGTCTCTTCACCGGTGAGGTCGGGTCGATCCGCATCGAACCGACTCCCGAGGAACCCGGACTGCGCGCCCAGGTGGAACGCCTGCTGCTGCCCGGTCGTTGGCTACACGGCCGGGCCGCACAGACCGGCGGGACCAACATCGTCGTCGAACGGGAGGGTGTCGTGACCACCCGCGTACTCAAACGCTCCACCTTCTACCGGCATGACACCGATCTGCTGCTGGTGCGGCGATGACCGCGACACCGCTGCGCCCGTCGACGCGGGAGATCCTGCGCGCGATCCGGCCGGGACCGCTGTTCCTCGGTCTCGTCGCCGCCGCCGTCGTCGGCGGGTGGATCGTGGCCGGTTCGGAGCCGGGTCGCAACCTCGAATCCGTCGGCGGCACGCTGTTGCTCGTGCTCGCCGGCTGGGTGATCTCGCTGTGCCTGCACGAGTTCGCACACGCCGTCACGGCGTTCCGATTCGGTGACCGCAATGCGGAGCTGCGCGGGTATCTCACACTGAATCCGTTGCGCTACACCCACCCCGGACTGTCTATCGGCCTACCTCTGCTCATCATCCTGTTGGGCGGCATCGGTTTTCCCGGCGGCGCCGTGTACGTCGACCAGCACGGGTTCACCCGCGCTCAGCGCACCATCGTGTCGCTGGCGGGGCCGTTCACCAATGCCGTTCTCGCCGCGATCCTGTTGGCGGTCGTGCGGTTCGCATCGCCGGAGTCGTTCGGAGCACAGCAGGGGTGGGGCGGCGTCCTCTACGTCTCCGACGGATTCAATCTGTGGGCCGCGCTGTCGATGCTGGCGTTCCTCCAGATCACCGCGGCCGTGCTGAACCTCCTGCCGGTGCCCGGCTTCGACGGCTACGGCGCGATCGAGCCGTACCTGTCCGACAAGACACGGTTCTCGATGGAGAAGATCGCACCGTACGGATTCCTGATCGTGTTCGCGCTGTTGTTCATCCCGTTCCTCAACCGCGCCTTCTTCGATCTCGTGTACTGGCTCTTCGGTCTGTCCGGTGTGACGAGTGCTCTCGCGTCCTACGGATGGGACCTGTTCGTCTTCTGGCGATAGAGCACGGCGACCGACTCCGGCAGTTCGCCGTCACGTTCGGTGACCGGCTCGTCGTAGACCAGGCGGGTCGGGATGTGCCCGGTCCACCCGGCGGTGTCGTCGGCGGAACCGGGACCACCGGCCCGCACCTTCACCAGCCATCCGCCATCGGCGATGGGCACTGCCAGGATCGCGGTGGCCGACAACTCCTTTGGCGTGTGGTCGCGGACCTCGGCGCTGCGCCCGGGAAGGATCGCGTCGGAGAAGACGCCGAGTGCGCGACGCGCGTCGTCGGCGACGACTGGTTCGAGCGTCCCGCGGACGACAGCCGACCGATAGTTCACCGAGTGGTCGAACAGCGTGTCGGCCACGACAAGTCCGTCGACGACGAAGGCCGTGAAGGTGACGGGTGCGCCGGCCGCGACATGGCGGAGCGCACCCGCGCCGGATGAGCCGTGGACGAGGAGGCGATCACCGTCGCGCGCGGCGAGCATCGGCACCGACCACGGCAGTCCGTCGTCGGTGACCGTCGACAACACACCCACCTGGGCCTCGTCGAGGACCTCGTCGAGCAGGGCGCGGTCACCGGCCCGTTCGGGTTTGCGGGTGAGTGCGGAGAGGTCGTCTGCGGGCATGATTGCCAGCATGGCGTCCCGCCGTGCGGCGCACCACCGGGTTTCGATGCGTTTCCCGCAGCCACCCGCTGTTCAGAACATCTCCACGGTTGCGAACCACGGTGATGTTCCGGAGTCGGGTGGCTGTCGCGAGCGGAGTGATGATCGCGCGCGATCACCGCGGAGGATTTTGCGTCACCACTGCAGTTCGTCGCGGCAGCGGCGTTGCACGTCGTGCGGGTCGACCTGGATGGTGGCGTGTTCCAGACCGTGGCGGGCCATCACCGCCTGCGCTGCGGTGAGGACGTCCTGGTTGAGGCCGTCACTGTCGAGGTGCACGGTCGCCACGTCCATTCCGGTCGTCAGCGACCACACGTGCAGGTCGTGCACGTCGTCGACGGCGGGGATCGCCGCCAGCTCGGTGCGCAGCGCGTCGACGTCGATGTGTGCGGGCGCTTGCTGATTGAGGATGCGGAGCGCGTCGAGGGCGAGGCGGACGGCCCGGGGCACCACCCACAGCGCGATGAGCACGGCGACGACGATGTCGGCGTACCCCCACCCGGTGGTGAGTGCGACGATGCCGGCGGTCAGGACGCCGACACTGCCCACCGCGTCCGCGAGCACCTCGAGGTAGGCGCCACGCACCGCGATCGAGCCCTGGGCGTCGGACCGGAGCAGCAGCATCACCGCAAGGTTCACCAGCAGACCGATCAGTGCGACGACGATCAGGGTGAGACCGGGGACCTCCGGGTCGGTGCCGATCCGACGGATCGCCTCGTACAGGACGAAGACCGCGACGCCGATGAGCAGGACGGCGTTGGCGACCGCGGTGAACACCTCGGCGCGGTGCCATCCGAAGCTCCGGTCGTCGGTGGCCGAGCCGTGCCTGGCCAGCAGCAGCGCGATGAGACCCATCACCAGCGCGGCGACGTCGGTGAGCATGTGGCCGGCGTCGGCGATCAGCGCCAGCGAGTTGACGAGGATGCCGGTCACCAGCTCGACGACGAAATACCCGCCGATGATCGCGACGGCGACAGCCATCGGCCAGATGCGGCGATTCGACACCGATCCGGCCGGTGGCGAGTGCGTGTGCGAATGTGAGTGACCCATGTGCCGCCAATATATGCGTGTTTTCGCATATATGACAAGGGTGGTGGGAAGTTGCGGCGATGGAGGTCCCGACGGTCAGCGCAAGGTGGCCGCCGCCGACGACCGGCGCAGCCCGGCGATCATCAGCATGTCGATGAGCAGCGACCGAAGCTCGGCGAGGACGGCGGTCTCCGACAGCGTGCTGTGCGAGACGAGTTCGGGTTTGGCCTTGCGCGCGACGGTCCGCAGGGCCCGCGCGGCGTCCGCCTGGTCGGGTTCCTCCCCCGGTTTGGCGATCATCATCTCCCGCAGCACCTCGAAGACCTCACCGATCTCGGCGATGATGTCGACGAGTTCCGGATCGAGGGGTTCGCCGCGCTGGGTCATGCCCAGGGCACGCCGCGCGATCACCCGGAAGTTGCGGACGGCGTTGTCGATCGGATCGGCCGTCGCGGAGATCCGTTCCAGCCGTTCGCGCGAACCCCAGTAGAGCGGCGAGATCGTGCTGACCTCCTGCCCGCCCCGCATGTCGGCTCGCATGGTGTTGATGGCCTCCTGGGTGCCGCGCGCGGAGGTGAGTGCGGCGAGGACCTCGTCCTCGTCCATCGCACGCAGGCCGGCGGAGAGTCGTCGGGCGGCATCGCGCAACGTGGCGAGCACACCGGCGGCGTCGCGTCGTGCCCGATGCGCCGGGTTCACCGGGAACAGTGCACCGACCAGGATGCCGATCAGCCCGCCGATCAGCGCGTCGATCGCCCGGTGGAAGCCACCGACGCCGCCCGGCGGCAGCAGGGTCGCGACGAGTGCCGCCGACGACGCGGCCTGCATCGGGATCAGCGGGCCGTCGTCCAGGAAGACGGCGATACTCATCGCGAGCGCGACGACGATGACGATCTGCCACGTCCCGGAACCGATGACCGAGATGAGGAGGTCGCCGACCAGGATGCCGATCGCGACGCCGGCGACCAGCTCGACGGTGCGGCGCCAGCGTTTGCCGAGCGACAATCCGAGGGAGATGACTGCGGCGATCGGCGCGAAGAACGGCTGCGGATGACCGAACACGTGGACCGCGACCCACCACGCCACGCCCGCGGCCAGGGAGCACTGGGCGATCGGGACCAGCGACAGCCACAGGCGGCGGACCCGTCGCCGCACGGGCGGCGGCAACGAGTTGAGTCGTCGACGCAGCCAGTCGGTCAAGCCAGTCCGAGGTGCTGGGCCGCTGCCGGATCGCTGTCGTTGAGGAGGTCGAGGCAGCGCAGGTACTCGTCTTCCTCACCGATGTACTTTGCCGCGCGGGCGAGCGCTCCGACACAGCGCAGGAAGCCCTGGTTGGGCTCGTGGGACCACGGCACCGGACCGAATCCCTTCCAGCCGTGACGTCGTAGTTGATCCAGTCCGCGGTGGTAACCGGTACGTGCGTAGGCGTAGGCGCCGATCACCTTGGCGATGTCGGCGCCGTCGTCGGCGCCGGCGAGCGCGGCGTCGGCCAGATGGGCCCACGCGATCGACGCAGTGGGGTGCGCGGCGGCCGTGGCGGCCGGGTCGGCACCGTTGAGAAGGTCCGATTCGGCCTCGTCGTCACCTGTGAGCAGTACCGGCTGCGGTCCGAGAAGGTCTCCGAAAGAAGTCACGCCTCCATTCAAGCATCAGCGACACCGATTCCCCGCCCACCGAGTGCTGGATCCCGAGAGCATTCGCTAGGGTGAATGGCGCGGTCGGCCACGACTCGACCAACGCGGCGACCCCGCACGGGGACAGGGGACGCCGGAACACATCTACTTCGGAGAAGGCGGGGTGTATACGACGATGCCTCCATCACGGGACGACAAGGACTCATTGATCGGTCGCGCCCTCTCCGCGTGGCGCAATCGCGGTAACGACCAGGCGGGTCAGGGCGGCCGCAGGGGCCCGGATGATTCCTGGGTGGAGAGCACGAAGGGCGACGACGCAGCGGTGACCGATTCGACGAACGCAGATGGTGTGACGGATTCGACCGACGAGAAGAAGAGCGTCGACGCAACCGACGTCGGCGCCGACTCCGCTTCCGAGAGAACTGCTGAGCGCACGGGTGCCCCGGAGGGCGCAGCCGACCCGGAGACCGAATCGGCGGACGCCGGATCGATCGCCGGCGGATCGACCGATGACGCATCCGCGGACGACGCCGTCGAGAGCTCATTCTCGGAAGACTCCGCCGAGGATGCAACCGACGAGACCGCCGCGACTGTCGCCGACGATGCCGCCGGGGAGTCCGACGAAGAGACCGAGGCCGAAGCCGACGAGATCGATGCCGACGAGACCGATGCCGACGAGCCTGTCGCGAGCGAGACCGACGACGGTGAGACCGCCGACAACGAGAGTTCGGACGGCGACCCTTCGGACAGCGACCCTGCCGAGAGCGACACTGCTGTTGTCGAACCCGCGGCCGGTGAGTCTGCCGACCCAGGCGTCGGCGATGCGGACGACAAATCCTCGGAGTCGGCGGATACAGCGTCGACGGATACCGAATCGACGGATACCGAATCGACGGATACAGCGTCGACGGATACCGAATCGACCGAGGCAGAAACCGAGTCCGAGTCCGCATCTCCGGCCGACGAGACTCCCGACTCAGACACCGCGGACCCCGAAACCGACGAATCCCCGGACGAATCCGACGCCCCGGACACCACCCCGGCCCCCGCACCTGCCGTGCGACCGAAAGCCAAGGGGGGCCGGGGAATCGACTCCGCCACCAAGGTGATCCGGCGCGAGGACCTGCCCGACATCACCGAGCTCGAGGATCTCGACAGCATCGACGCCGTCGACGCCTCGACGACCGAGACCACCGACGACACCGACTCCGCGAAGAGCGCGACCCCCGCGGCCACGAAGTCGGGCATCGGACCGAGCGACTCCGCGACGACGGTCATCCGTCGCGACGATCTCCCCGACTCCGCCGACCTCGACGACCTGTCCGAGATCGACGCCGTCGACGACACCGCTACCGACGACACCTCCGCCGACGACACCGCGCCGGTCCCGACGACAGGGAAGTCGTCCCCGACGGACGATGACGCGGACGGCGACGCCGGCACCACCGCGGCGTTCCCGGCCGCCACCGACCCTTCGGCCGACCCGGACGACGACACCTCCACACGGCCCGTCACGAAGCCCACCCCCGCGGCAGCAGGGGCGGCTGCAGCCGCTGCCGCAGGTGCGGCGTCGTCGGCGCCCGCGGATGCCAAGACCTCCGCGTCCCAGGGCTGGTCGACGAGCGCCCACAAGCCCGAGGTGATTCCCGGCAAGGGCAAGGGAGACGGCCGGGACAAGACCACCACGTCCACAGCGAAGTCCGCCGAGTCACGTGGCCGCAAGCGCTGGCCGCTGTTGGTCGGGGCCGCCGTGGTCATCGTCATCGCCGCGGCCGCAGCGGTGTTCGCCTACCTCAACCTGCGTCCGCCTGCACCCGCCGACGAGGCCGCCGACGCCGCCGAGAAGTTCTCGACCGCGCTCTACGAGGGGGACCTCGAGACCCTCAGGACGGTGACCTGCGGCGAGCGCAACCAGTTCTACGCGTCGATCAGCGACTCCGACTTCCAGAAGATCTACGACGGTCAGCGGGCCCGCAACGAACTCGTCCAGGTGAGCGAGGTGACGGCCGTCAAGGTCACCGACGACGGCCGTCAGGCGGTCGTCGAGGTCAACGCCGTACACAGCGGACGGCCCGACGATCCGCAGATCGTCACCATCAACCTGCAGAAGTCCGGTGACGATTGGAAGGTGTGCACGCCGCAGTGACCGGCAACGGACCCACGACCCGCCTGCCACACCACGACACCTGGGTGCACCACCACACCCCGACCTCGCCACCCCGGCCCGCCCCGGACGCACCACCGACGACTCCCCAGGTCCTGTTCGAGCCACCGACCAGGCCGCTGCACATCCGACGCAAGGCCGCCCGCCCGGCCATGCCCACGCGGCCGCCGCGTCGTCGGATCGACCTCCCGGTCGTCCTGGCCGCGCTCGTGATGCTCGCGCTCGCCGTCGGTGTCATCGTCGGCCTCGTGACGCTCTGATCACCCCCGAAACGCCGACAGCGCCCGGCGGACCGGGCGCTGTCGGCGGGAGTTCGGGTGACGCGAGTCGTCAGGCGCTGATGGACTTGCCGTTCGACTTCAGGTCATTGCATGCCTCGACGACACGCTCGGACATCGACGCCTCGGCCTTCTTCGACCAGCTGCGCGGGTCGTAGACCTTCTTGTTGCCGACGTCGCCGTCGATCTTCAGCACACCGTCGTAGTTGCTCAGCATGTGGCCGGCGACCGGACGGGTGTACGCGTACTGGGTGTCGGTATCGACGTTCATCTTCACGACGCCGTAGCTCAGGGCTTCCTCGATCTCGCTCTTCAGCGATCCGGAACCGCCGTGGAACACGAAGTCGAACGGCTTGCTGCCGTCGGCCAGGCCGAGCTTCTTGACCGCGACCTCCTGGCCGGTGTTGAGCACATCGGGACGCAGCTTCACGTTGCCCGGCTTGTAGACACCGTGGACGTTGCCGAAGGTGGCGGCCAGCAGGTACCGGTTGCCGGAGTCGCTCGCGCCGAGTGCCTCGAGGGTCTTCTCGAAGTCCTCCGGGGTGGTGAACAACTTGTCGTTGATCTCGTTCTCGACGCCGTCCTCCTCACCGCCGACGACACCGATCTCGATCTCCAGGATGATCTTCGCCGAACCGGCCTTGGCCAGCAGATCCTTCGCGATCTCGAGGTTCTCGTCGAGCGGCACGGCACTGCCGTCCCACATGTGCGACTGGAACAGCGGATTACGGCCTGCGTCGACGCGCTCCTGCGAGATGGCCAGCAGCGGACGCACGTAGGTGTCCAGCTTGTCCTTCGGGCAGTGGTCGGTGTGCAGGCCGATGGTCACGCCGTAGCGATCGGCAACGACGTGGGCGAACTCGGCCAGTGCGACGGCACCGGTCACCATGTCCTTCACGCCGAGGCCCGAACCGAACTCCGCGCCACCGGTCGAGAACTGGATGATCCCGTCGCTGCCGGCATCAGCGAAACCCTTGATCGCGGCGTTGATCGTCGACGACGAGGTGCAGTTGATCGCGGGGAATGCGTATCCCCCCTTCTTCGCCTTGTCGAACATCTCTGCGTACTGCTCTGGCGTTGCAATGGGCATCGACGAATCCTTCGCACGTAGGGAAATCTCTCGCTGGCGCGAGTTGCCATCGGGTCTCAGTATGGCAGGTACCCGGGTCGCTCGGCGCGCCTGCATCGAGACTCCGACGACGCCGGCCGAGCGCGACCGCAAGACCGTTGTGCCCGATACGATGGCCCTGTGATGGCCACCGACCGATCCATCGATCCGGCCACGACGACCGCCGCGGCCCGGCCACCGAGTCCGACGATCGCGCGGACTCCGGGAAACGCCCTGCGCGGCGGACTCAAGGGACTGGCCGAGACCGTTCCCGGCCGTCGACGACCGTTCGGCGTGACTGAGCGTGGTCGGTGATTCCCAGGTTCCTCCCAGATCAGGAATGCGGTCGACGACAGGAACCCAGGTACGCTAGGACCCCGTGATCGACACCGCGCTTGCCACCACGACCACGAACCTGGCGTTGCTGCCCGGCTTCCTGGATCCCGTCAATCTGCTGAACTCCTTCGGCACATGGGTCCTGGCCGGTCTGCTGCTGGTCGTCTTCATCGAGTCCGGGTTGCTGTTCCCGCTGCTCCCCGGTGACTCCCTGCTGTTCACGGCAGGTCTGATCGTCGCCGCGAAGTCCGCCGAGATCGAGCCGTTCGCCCCGCTGTGGGTGCTGTTGGTGACGATCCCGATCGCCGCGTTCCTCGGTGACCAGGTCGGTTACTGGATCGGCAACCGAGTCGGTTACTCACTGTTCAAACCGGACGCGAAGGTCCTCAAGCAGTCCTACATCGAAGAGGCCCACGAGTTCTTCGAGAAGCACGGCCCGATCACCATCTTCCTGGCGCGGTTCGTCCCCATCGTGCGCACCTACGCACCGCTCGTCGCGGGTGCCGCCAAGATGCGCTACTCGGTCTTCCTGACCTACAACGTCGTCGGCGCGATCGTGTGGGGTGCCGGCGTCACGCTGCTCGGCTACTTCCTCGGCCAGATCGCGTTCATCCGCGACAACGTCGACCTCATCTTCCTGCTGATCGTGTTCCTGTCGGTCATCCCGATCATCAGTGAGATCGGCAAGCGCTACCTGCGCTCGCGCAAGACCTCCTCCGAGCCCCTGCCGGACCCGCAGTCGGCCCTCGACGACGAGGCTCGCTCCGACGCCCCGACGACTGATCCTTCCCAGCGGCCCAACTGACTGGTCTGAACGCACCCTGCTGACAGCGGTTGCGATCCGTTCCGCCATCCGGAGTGGATCGCAACGGCTGTTTCGTCAGAGCTGTCGGGACACCGCTGTCGCCACATGGTCCGCGCGAGTCGTGATGTCCGTCCACGTGAAGTTCAGTGTCGTCCACCCCGCGGCAATCCACGCGTTCCGCTTCGTCCGGTCACGCTGAAACGTCTTCGCATCGCGATGGAAGGCGAACCCGTCGATCTCGACGATGAGCGTCGACTCCTCGAAGACGAAGTCCGCTTGATGCCCGCACACCTCGTGATTCGCCTTCCACCCGTCGATTCCGCGGCTTCGGAAGATCTCCGTCGTGACCCGCTCCGCCTGGCTGCGTGCCCCCGATTCCATTGCTGCAAGAAGACGACGTGCCTCGCCCGAGCCGATCCGGCCCGGATACCGCGTATGAGCATCGGACAAGTCGTCAAGCGTGACATGTTCGAGAAGCAGGGCGTTGTCCATGACGGAGGTGCCGACGTCGATCGTGGCTTCGAGCACCGTCAATGCAGGCGTGGTCACGCGCAGTCCGTCCACCACGGTGATGTCCCGCTGGTCGAGAGTCCGGTGACGGACTCTGGTTCCGGGCGTGCTCCGGAGGTGGCGGCCCTTGGCGCTCGTCGTCACCGTGATCTGGCTCGGGAAGTCGGTCACCAGTTTCGTCCACCACGCCGCGGTCCCGTCGCTCAGGACAGCGGTGCGGCCCACCGCGAGCGTGGCCTCGCGGACCCGCGCCCGCAGGCTGCGGGGATGATCCGCTGCGCGATAGACGCCCGCGACGACCCTGAGCCACTCCCCGGATGCGACGCGGCGCAAGATCCCCGACAGGCTCACCCCGAGTTCCTGGGCCTGCCATCGGGCGATCACTCCGTCACGCTCCGCGAGGAAAGGCCGCAATCGATCCGCACCATCCATGCAGATCTGACGCACGGGACCCGCGAGCGGTTCCACCCTCGACAGCGGTTGCGATCCACTCCGCCATCGGGAGTGGATCGCAACCGGTGTTTGTCAGGCGATGCCCCGCCCCGAGATCACGGCGTCGCCGCGTACGCCGCCGCCAGGTCGATCCGCAACCATCCGCCGTTGCTACCCGCCTGATCCAGCGGGTAGCCGGAACGGATGGCCGTACGCCGCAGGATGTCCAGACGCTGAGCGTTGGTGAGTCCGGGAAAACGGCTGCGCAGCAGGGCGGCCGCGGACGGCGGGATGGTGTTCGCCTGCCCGGGATCGATGACGTCGAATCCGTACGTCATCACGGCGCGGTGATCATTGACCGCCTGCTGCGTGGTGAGGTACGGGGTGTCGCGGGCGATGAACTGATCGAGCGGCACACCGACGGCACGCTGCAACTGATCGCGCAGCTGCACGCCGGCCTGATCGATGAGCGCGGCGAAGCCGGGGTCGCTGAGCCGGGCCGACGCGATGTCCATGCCCATGAGTCGGCCACCCATCACGTCGAGCGGGTAGTGCACGCCGAGCACGATCCGCGAGCGGCCTATCTCACCGGCCCGCGCGATGATCTGCGGTCCCAGCTCCGGTAGCCAGTACGCGAGCAGCGCACCCTTCCAGTACGCCATGTTGGTGTGGCCCGACGGATACGATCCGTTGCCCGCCAGCTCGGCGTACAGATGTCCGCCCGGCTTGTCGTACCGCTTGATCGCCTTCGGCGCGACGACGAACGGCCGCGGGTTGTCGTAGATCTCCTTCTCGAGCAGCGTCGTGCCCAGGGGCAGTCCTGCACGGGCGGTGTCGCCGCCGGCCAGGGCGTCGACCTTCGGGAGCTTGCCCGCCGCGAGCAACTGGCGGAAGACCGTGCCCAGGCGGTCGCCGATCGCGTCCGACAACGACACCAGCCGGTCGTCGTAGTTGATCGCGATGGCGTCGCGCTGCTGTGCGGCCGTGGCCGAGTTGTTGATCCGCACCACCTGACTCAGGTTCGACGCGATGACCGGGCGATGCCGGGCACCCAGATCCGAGAAGCCGTCCAGCACAGGCAAGTACGTGCCCGACGGCGGGACATCCGAGGGATACGGGCCGACCAGCTGGGCCGGGCTGAAACCGGCGGGCGCCGTCGTCGGGGCGGCGCCGGCACCTCCACCGGCGGCAACACCCGTCAGGACGACGACGGAGGTCAGGACAGTGATGATCGCAGAGCGCACCCGCAGAGTCGACACGGCTCGTAACTCTTCCCGGGTCGACCCGATTGCGCAAGTGAATGATCGGTTACGGTGAGCGCGGACAGGTGCCCGCGACGACCCCGAGGTGACCGATGACCGACACCGCCGCTCACGTCACCCGACTGTGGCGTCATCCGGTGAAGTCGATGGCGGGCGAAGCCCTCGACACCCTGACGTTCGGCATCCGCGGGGTGCACGGAGACCGCTTGTGGGCGTTGCACGATGTCGAGCGCGATACCACCATCTCGGCCCGCCGACTACCCGCCGTGTTGCGGTCCTCCGCCCGCTACGAACAACCACCCGGCCCCGACGCCGGTCCGGGGCGAGCCCCCGCTGTCATCGTCACCACCCCGGACGGCACCGACCACCACAGCGACGATCCCGCCGTCCACGCCGCACTGTCGTCGGCGCTGGATCGCGAGGTCCGGCTGGTGCCACTCCCCGATGAGCCACGCGCCCATCGACTCTCGTGGCGTGAACGCGCGGGATCGCTGACCCCGCAAGCGCTCGCTCGCGACCTCGGCATCGCACCCGATGAGCGTCTGCCCAAGATCTCCGACATGAATGCGCGCGCCCTGTCGACACTCGCCCGCAACGCGACGCCACCCGGGAGCTTCGTCGACCTGTGCCCGGTCCATCTGCTCACCGAGGCCAGCGTCGCCACGATCGCCCACGCCGTCGGCGAAGACCGGCTCGACTCGCGCCGGTTCCGCCCCAACATTCTCGTCGGCGGCACCGACGACGGCCTCCCCGAGTCCGAATGGACGGGTGCCACAGTCGACCTCGGAAGCGCCCGGCTACGGATCGTGATGAAGACCGTCCGGTGTGTCGTGCCGAGCCGCGCACATGTCGGCCTCCCGCTCGACAAGCGACTGACCCGGGCCGTCGCATCGACCTCGGATCGCTACCTCGGTGTCTACGCCGAAATCGTCCGCACGGGAGGCGTTTCCATCGGCGACACCGTCGCCGTCACGCCGCCGCGGCCACCGACGCGGCTCCAGCGTGTCGCCGGCGCAGGCCGAACCGTCGCTCTCGATTCGGCCAATCGGGTCGCCGAGGCGCTGCGCAGGATCTGAGGTTGCGGCCGGATCTGAGGCGGAGTCCTTTCACCACGCGCGATCGAGGTCGGCATGCTGCCGAACCCATGCGTGCATCGCAATCCCCGCTGCCACACCGGCATTGATACTTCGCGTCGATCCGAACTGCGCAATCGACACGGTCACGTCGGCCGACTGCTGTGCGCCCTCGCTCACCCCCGGCCCCTCCTGCCCGAACAGCAGCACACAATTGCGTGGCAGGTCGGCTGTTTCGAGTGGACGCGCTCCCGGCGTGTTGTCGACGGCGACGACCGCCAGTCCTTCGCCACGTGCCCAATCGAGCAGGTCGGCGACCGAATCATGATGCATCAGATGCTGATAGCGATCAGTCACCATCGCACCCCGACGATTCCACCGACGCCGCCCGACGATGTGCACCGCAGCCGCGGCGAAGGCGTTCGCCGTCCGCACGACCGTCCCGATGTTCGCATCGTGCGCGAAGTTCTCGATCGCGACGTGGAACGGGTGGCGTCGGTCGTCGATGTCGGCGACGATCGCCTCACGCGTCCAATACCTGTACGCATCAACGACATTGCGGGTGTCGCCGGCCGCCAGCAGTTCGGCATCGTAGCGGGGATCGGCCGGGGCCGGGCCGTCGTGCTCGTCGGCCCACGGCCCCACACCCACGGCTGGTCCGGCCTGCCACTCAGTGGGTCCCGGTTCGGCAGCGCCCGTCGCGTCGCGCGGCGGTCCGGCCTGCCACTCAGTGGGTCCCGGTTCGGCAGCGCCCGTCGCGTCGCGCGGCGGTCCGGCCTGCCACTCGGTAGGTCCCGGTTCGGACACCGCTCAGCCCAGACCGAGGTCGCCCAGCCCGAGCAGCGATCGATACGGCACTCCGAGGGCGGAGATGACCTCGTCGGCACCGGTCGCGCGGTCGACGACGGTGGCGACGCCGACGACGACGGCACCCCCCTCGCGAGCCGCCTCCACGGCTGCCGACGGCGATGCGCCGGTCGTCGACGTGTCCTCGACGACCAGAACGCGCCGGCCGGTGATGTCGGGCCCCTCGATGCGGCGCTGCATGCCGTGCGTCTTCGCGGCCTTGCGCACCACGAACGAATCGATGTCACGTCCGGCGGCATGCATGATCGAGGTGGCCACGGGATCGGCACCGAGCGTCAGCCCGCCGACAGACTCGTACTCCCAATCGGCCGTCAGTTCCCGCATCAGGCTGCCGATCAGGCGGGACGCCTCGTGGTGGAGCGTCGCCCGTCGGAGGTCGACGTAATAGTCGGCCTCTTTGCCCGACGACAGCGTCACCCGTCCGTGGACCACCGCGAGGTCGGTGACGAGAGCGGCCAGTCGCGAGCGGTCGTCCTCGCGGACGGTCGGGGGTACGGGCGCGGACGAGGTCATGTCAGGACTCATTTCTCGCTGAGGGTGCGCGACGGCGCCCGCCGGCGTCAGTCCTTGCGGTGACGATTCGGGCGGTCTGTCGGCGACGACGGGGTCGGGGGCATATCGTACGGCCGTGCCGGACGTCCGGTACCCGGCGGCGGTGTACCCGGGCCGTCCTCCCGCTCGGCGGCGCGTGATCCCCGACCTGCCGGACGGCGGACGGGCATCGGCTGCATCCGGCGTCCCGCGGTCGACGACGGTGGCGCGGGCGGGGCGGTGACAGGCTTGCCCGCCGACGGCTGCTTCGCGGAATCCGGGGCCGCACTCCAGGCGCGAGTGGGTTCCGGCGCCGCCTCGTCCGTGGCCTGCGCGTCCTCCGCAGCCGCTGCGATCCGGGCGCGCCGCTGCTTGTCGCGCATCGACTCGGTCTTCTCGTCGGCGAGTTCCGCACGGATCGGTCCGTGCGGGTCGCGGGGATCCGGGGCGTCCTGCGGGTCGACGATCGGTGGCAGCACGCGCAGCAGGTCGGTGAACCTGCGCACCACGTCGAGCCCGGTGTCGAGCTGCTCGGCGTCGGTCGTCAGCGGCATCGACCCCAACACCCAGTTGCCCTCGTTCCACAGCACCTCGATGTAGCTGGGCGCGGTGTTGGCCAACGTCACCATCCGACGGTCGCAGACGCGACGCGCGACGTCGAGGTTGTTGGAGAAGATCACGCGCGGACCCATCGCGCCGAGCAGTTCGACGTCGTCCTCGGCCGGGGCCAGCACGTCCTCATGACGCAGATCGACGACGACCGACGACGGGGTGGACCGCCGCACGGCGATCACGGTGGCGGTCTCGGCCAGGTCGAACACCACTGCCTCTGCACCGCGGTAATGGCCGAATGCGACGTCCTGAACCGCGACGCGCTCTGGGGCGTTCATCGTGGCACGATGAAATACCTTGCGCAGCTTGGTATCCGACTCGCGGAACTTGAACTCGTGCTGATCGCCCCAGACAGCACGCTGGTGGCGCGCGACACTCGATCGCTGGCGGTCCAGCCACAACAGGGCGACCGCGCCGGCGAGTGCCAATACGGCGATCACGAAATACACGATGGTCATCGCGCTACAGCCTACTATCGCCCGCCCTGCGGCCGCCGCTCACGACATAACCTCGCTGCTTGTCGATGACATTGCCGAGGATGTCGACGAGTGGGCCGTCGGCGGTCAGGTATTGCTCCAGGTTGGTGAGGAACTGCCCGGCGAGCCCGGCACGCCACCCGATCACGTCACCGCTCATGTGTGGTGAGACGGCCACGTTGTCCATCACCCACAGCGGACTCTCGGGGTCGAGCGGCTCGTCGGTGAACACGTCGAGCGACGCGGCACCGATCTGCTCCGCGGCCAGCGCGGCGATGAGCGCCGCTTCGTCGACGAGCTGGCCGCGCCCGACGTTGATCAGATGCGCGTGCGGCCGCATCGCCGACAACACGTCGGCGTCGATCATCCGTTCGGTCTGCGGGGTGAGCGGTGCGATGGCGACGACGTTGTCGAACTCCCCGGCGTAGGAGACGAGATCGTCGGTCAGGAGCACGGTGCCGAAGTCGGGATCGTTCTCGCGCGCCGCGCGCCCTGCCCCGGTGACCCGAACGCCGACCGCCCGCAGCAGACGCGCCGTCGCCCGGCCGATACCGCCGGTGCCGATGACCAGAGCCGACGTTCCTGCCGTCCGCGTCGTCTCTCGGTGTTTCCACGCACGCTCCCGCTGCAGACGTCTGGTGAGGTGTAATTGCTTGTCCCGGGCCAGGATCGATGCGAGGACGAATTCCGCGATGGGTTGGTCGAACACGCCGGCCGCATTGGTCACCACGATGTCGGACTCCCGGAGTTCGTCGAACAGCAGCGAGTCCACCCCGGCGGCGCACACGTGCACCCACCGGAGATCGGCGGTCGCCGCTCCCCAGTTGTCGCGGAGTGCGCGGGAGAAGAAGTCCCACACCAGCAGGACATCCGCGCCCGGCAGTGCGGAACCGAGGTCGTCGGCGGTACACGACCGTACGGTGGCGAGCGCTTCGATCTGGGCGAGATTCGGGGGTGGGACGACGTCCGGCGACCCCAACAGTGCGACCACAGGCGAATCCGGAGACATGAGCCCCACCGTAACCAGACACCCGGCACACGCGCCGTCGGCGACCCACGCAGCAACCCCCATCCTCGCCGACCGTGTCCAACTTTTCGCCGACCGTGTCCAACTTTTCGCCGACCGTGCCCAGTGCGTCGCCGAGCGCGCCCTCTATTGACAGCATCCTGTCAAATATGACAGACTGCTGTCATATTCACCTCGAAGGAGCAATCACCATGCACACCGTCCACCTGGCCATCTACCCCGCACTCGCCGACTGGGAGTTCGGATACGTCGCCGCCGGCATCAACAATCCTGAGTATCAGCGCGATCCGAACTCGTTCCGCATCGTCACCGTCGGGGCGGCGCGTGAGCCGATCCGCACCATCGGCGGCGTGACGATGGTTCCCGACACCACACTCGAGGACATCACGCCCGACGACAGCGCCATGCTCGTCCTGCCCGGCGCACAGAGCTGGGACGCCAACGACGAGTTCGTCGACGCCGCCGGACAGTGGCTCGATGCCGACGTTCCCGTGGCCGGGATCTGCGGCGCCACAGTGGGTCTCGCACGCGGCGGACTCCTCGACGACCGACGACACACGAGCAATGCGCGCGAGCAGCTCGAGCCGACGGGATACGCGGGCGCTGCTCACTACGTCGACGCGCCCGCCGTCACCGACCGCGGCGTGATCACCGCGGCCGCCGTCGCACCGGTCGAGTTCGCCCGTGAGGTGTTCGCCCTGCTCGGCATCTACACACCGGACATCCTGGAAGCCTGGTACCGGCTCTACGGGCACCAGGACCCCAGTGGCTTCTACGCGCTGGCGGACCTGCAGTGACCGAGGCGCCCGACCTACAAACCCTCCTGTCGGACACCGCACTCACGGTCTTTCGCCTCAACGGGCAGTTCCTCGCCCTCGCGGAGGAACTGGCACGCCCGGCCGGCCTGACCGCGACGCGTTGGCAGGTCCTGGGCGCGGTCCTGCAACGGCCTCTCACCGTGTCCGAGATCGCCCGCGCCATGGGCATCACCCGCCAGAGCGTGCAACGCACCGCCGACCTGCTGGCCGACGACGGGCTTCTGGAGTTCCGCGACAACCCGAACCATCGGCGCGCCAAGCTGGTCGTCGCCACAGAATCCGGGATCGCGGCGGTCCGCCGGATCAACCCTGATCACCGGGCCGCCGCCCAGCGGATCGGCGATCGGATGACGCCCGACGCATGGTCCGACGCTCTCGCCGCTCTCCGTGCACTCGGAGCAGCTCTCGAACAGACGTCGTGAGACAGCAGAACCCCGCCCTCACCACCGATGATGTCCAATTGTTGACAATCCGACGATCGGCCGTCACGGTGTACCCATGACCGTCACCACCGACTCCATTCGCACCGCCCAGACCGCGACCCTGAGCCCCGCGCTCAAACAGGCCACACCTGTCGTCGTCGACCATGCGTCCGGCTCGTGGATCCATGGCACCGACGGCAACGACTACCTCGACTTCACCACCGGCATCGGCGTCACGAGCACCGGTCACTGCCACCCACGCGTCGTCGCGGCCGCGCAGGAACAGTGCACGAAGATCATCCACGCGCAGTACACGACGGTGATGCATCAGCCGCTGCTCGAGCTGACCGAGAAACTCGGCCACGTCCTGCCGCTCGGTCTCGACTCGGTGTTCTACGCCAACTCCGGATCGGAAGCGGTCGAGGCGGCGATCCGCCTCGCGCGCATGGCGACCGCCCGCCCCAACATCATCGTGTTCCAGGGCGGATTCCACGGCCGCACGGTTGCCGCGGCCAGCCTCACCACTGCGGGAACCCGTTTCTCCGCCGGCTTCTCGCCGCTCATGTCGGGCGTGCACATGTCGCCGTTCCCGTACGCCTACCGCTACGGCTGGACCACCGACGAGGCCGTCGACTTCGCCCTGCGTGAGCTCGACTACCTCCTGCAGTCGCGGGTCGCGCCGAACGACACCGCCGCGTTCCTCATCGAACCCGTGCTCGGCGACGGCGGCTATCTGCCCACCCCGCCCCGCTTCCTCCAGGGCCTGCGCGAACGCGCGGATCGCCACGGCATCATCTTCATCCTCGACGAGGTGCAGGCCGGATTCGGCCGCACCGGCAAGTTCTGGGGGCATCAGCACGCCGCGGACCTCACTCCGGACATCATCATCACCGCCAAGGGCCTCGCGTCGGGGTTCCCGATCTCCGCGATCGCGGCGTCGACCGACCTCATGAGCAAGGCATGGCCCGGCTCGCAGGGTGGCACATACGGTGGCAATGCCGTCGCCGCGGCCGCCGCCGTGGCGACGATCGACGTCATCGCCGACGAGAATCTGGTCGAGAACGCTCGGCTGCGAGGTGAGCAGCTGCTCGTCGGGCTGCAGGACATCGCGATCCGATTCGACGCCATAGGCGACGTCCGCGGCCTCGGCCTCATGGCCGGCATCGAGTTCGTGACCAGCGGGGACGGCGCAACTCCGGTTCCCGACGCCGCGGCCGCTGCCGCCGTCCAGCAGGCCACCACCCGGCACGGCCTGCTGACGCTGACCTGCGGTCCCGCCGGCAACGTCGTGCGCCTGATCCCCGCGCTGGTCGTCACCGAAGACGAGATCGCCCAGGGACTCGAGCGTTTCGCCGCGACCCTGACCGATGTGTTCTCAGGCGATACCCTCGGACAGAGATGACACATGTCAGCCTGACCGGATTGTCACCCGACCTCGACGTCGCCGACGCCCTCTCGGCTCTCGGCGTCGAGGCGGACACGTCCACCCGACGGCTCGCCGAGTACTCCTACGACGCCTCCAATTACCGGGTCCGACCCCTCGCGGTGGTGTTTCCCCGATCCGATAACGAGGTCGCCCGTACTGCAGCGTTCTGCCACTCCCGCTCGATCCCCCTGATCGCGCGCGGCGGTGGAACGTCGATGGGCGGCAACGCAATCGGCCCCGGAGTCGTGATCGACCTGTCGCGGTACATGAATCGCGTCCGATCGATCGACGCGGACTCCTCGACGGCGGTCGCCGAGAGCGGCATCGTGCTCACGGCCCTCGCCGCCGATGCCCGCGCGGCCACCGACGGGCAGCTCACCTTCGCACCCGACCCGTCGTCGGCGTCACGCGCCTCGCTGGGGGGCGCGATCGGCAACGACGCATGCGGGAATCACTCTGTGCGGCATGGCCGTACGACGGACCACGTCGAGGAACTGTTCCTGGTGACCGCCGACGGGCTGCGGCTGACCGCCACCCGCCACGGCATCACTGCGACCGACGACACCGATCGCGATGCCGTTTCCCGGGCCGCCGAGCTCACCGATCGCCTCCGCGACCTGACATCGCGGCACATGGCGATCCTGCGCACGGACCTCGAGACCATCCCTCGTCAGGTCTCTGGTTATCATCTCGCGAAGATGTTGCCGGAGAACGGCTTCGACGTGGCGCGAGCGCTCGTCGGCAGCGAGGGTACGTGCGCGATCGTCGTCGCCGCACGCGTGCGGCTCGTGCCTGTGGCCACCTCACCGCTGCTCGTCTGCGTGGGGTACCCGACGGTCATCGACGCCGCCCGCGACGTCACCGCGATTCTCCCCTACGCGCCGTCGGCGGTCGAGGGCATCGACCGCAAGATCGTCGCCACCATGGCCGCCCGCCGCGGCCGCGACGCCATCTCGGTGCTCCCCGGCGTCGACGACTCCGACTGCACCGGCTGGCTGTTCATCGACGTCGACGAGCACAGCGCCGCAACGCGATCCGAAAGCGATGTCGAGGCGACCGCGAAGCGTCTCCTGGACGACCTGCGTGCCCGTGGCCGGATGGTCGCGGCCACCACGGTCCCCGACCCGGTGGCACGCAAGGCGCTCTGGCGGGTCCGCGAGGACGGGGCCGGATTGTCCTCCCGGCTCGCCGATCCCGACGACGACAGCATCGGCAACGACTACGAGTCGTGGCCCGGCTGGGAGGATGCCGCCGTCGCGCCCGAGCGCCTGGCCGACTATCTCGACGACTTCACCCGGCTGCTCGATCAGCATGGGCTGACCGGTGTGATGTACGGCCACTTCGGTGCCGGCTGCATGCACGTCCGGATCACCTTCGACCTGCGCACTCCCGAAGGGCGCGCGGTGATGGACCGGTTCTGCGCCGATGCCGCCCGTCTCGTCGTCGCGCATGGTGGGTCGCTGTCCGGTGAGCACGGTGACGGCCGCGCACGGTCGGCGCTGCTGCCGGTGATGTACTCGCCGGCGATGCTGGGTGCGTTCGCCGAGTTCAAGCGGATCTGGGACCCGCAGGGCATCCTCAATCCAGGTTCCATCGTCGACCCGTCACCGATCACCGACGACCTCGCCCTCGCCGGGGTCCCGGACCGGCACTGGCCGACCATGTTCCACCTCGGTGCGCCGGCCCACGATGCTGCGCCCACCGAGCCGCCAACTGCCCCGCCCACCGGAAAGGCGCCCCGGAAAAGCACACCCGGTACGGCCGCGGATGCCGATATGTCGACGGCCGCCTCTCAGCGGGCGGATTTCCGGGGCGGTTTTCTGGAGATCGCCCAGGTCACCGACGGCGCGCACACCGACCAGACCTCCCTCGACCCGTTCGTGCACGCCGTCCAGGGGTGCATCGGTGTCGGGCGATGCCGCGCGACGTCCGGCGGCGTGATGTGTCCCAGCTACCGCGCCACCCGCGACGAGAAGGACTCCACCCGCGGGCGCGCACGCGTGCTGCAGGAGATGGTTCGCACCGCCCCCGACGTCGAGACAGGTTGGCGATCGGCCGATGTCGCCGATGCGCTGGAGCTGTGCCTGTCCTGTAAGGCGTGCTCCACCGACTGTCCCACCGGCGTCGACATGGCCACCTACAAGTCGGAGTTCCTGCACCACCACTACCGGGGTCGCAAGCGTCCGCTGTCGCACTACTCCCTCGGATGGATGCCGGCCTGGCTCGGGGCCGCAGGGGTCCTGGCCCCGGCGATCAACGCGGCGTTGGAGAGTCCACTCCGACGACTCGCCGCACGTGCCGGCGGGCTCGACCCGCGACGCAGCATGCCCCGGTTCGCCGCACGGAAGGCGCGTCGGGCACACCTGCGAGAACTCCCGCCACTGTCGACGACCTCCGACGTCGTATTGTTCGTCGACTCGTTCACCCGCGCCTTCCGCCCGCAGGTCGCCTCCGCGGCGGCCGAGGTGCTCTCGGCGACCGGTGACACCGTCGGATGCAGCGCCGACAACTGCTGCGGCCTCACCTGGATCTCCACCGGCCAGCTCACTCATGCCCGAAAGGTGTTGTCGCGGACGGCAAACAACCTCGACGATGGCACCGGACGACCCATCGTGGTGCCCGAACCCAGTTGCGCCGCCGCTCTCCGGAAGGATCTGCCCGAACTCGTGCACACCCCGGCCGCCCGTCGGGTCGCCGAACGGGTCCAGAGCTTCGCCGACTACCTCCCCCGCCTACTCGAGCAGGGATGGCGGCCCGAGAACCTCCCCGAGGCGGTCACCGTGCAGACGCACTGCCACGAGTACGCGGTCTTCGGCGCCCGCACGGGCGCCGCGGCCCTGTCCGCACTCGGCGTCGAGGTGCACACCGCCGATGGATGTTGCGGTGTGGCAGGTAACTTCGGCTTCGAGCGCGGACACTACGAGGTGAGCGTCGCGGTATCGGAGAACGCGCTCGCCCCCGCGTTGCGTTCCGCTCCGGGCCGCCCGGTCATCACCGACGGGTTCAGCTGCGCCATGTCCGTCGACCACCTCACCGCGACCGACGACGGCATATCCGCCCGCGGCCTACATCTCGCCGAACTTCTCACCCGCACCCCATCCCCGCCGACGGCAACCAGCGATCCGCCGACGGCAACCTTCGCCTCGACGACGGCAACCGACCACTCCCCGACGACAACCCCACCCGACCCGGAAGGAGCGTGACCATGACGGCCACCATCTCGAACACGGATGCAGCGCAGACCATCTCGCGCCTGCACACCGACCTCTTCATCGACGGCCAGTGGCGACCGGCGACGTCGGGTGCCACCTTCACCGTCGACAACCCCGCCACCGGCGAGCCGCTGGCCGTCGTCGCCGACGGTGGCGCCGACGACGCCCGCGCGGCGCTGCAGACCGCTGCCGACCGGCAGGCGGAGTGGGCCGCGACATCGCCGCGGTCGCGCAGCGAGATCCTCTATCGCGCTTACCAGATCATCATGGAGCGGGTCGACGAGATCGCGTCGGTCATGACCGCGGAGATGGGCAAGCCGTTCGCGGAGGCGAAAGGCGAGGTCGCCTACGGCGCGGAGTTCTTCCGTTGGTTCGCCGAGGAGGCCGTCCGCATCGGCGGCGATCACACCGTCACCGGCGACGGCGCGAACCGCATCGTCGTGTCCAAGCAACCCGTCGGGCCGTGCATCCTCGTCACACCGTGGAACTTCCCTATCGCCATGGGAACCCGCAAGATCGGACCTGCGGTCGCCGCTGGATGCACGATGGTCTTCAAGCCGGCCGAACTCACGCCGCTCACGGCTCTGCTGCTCACCGACATCCTCACCGAGGCAGGACTCCCCGACGGCGTCCTCAACGTCGTCACCACGTCCGATCCCGGCACCGTCGTCGGCGAGTGGATGACCTCGGGCAAGGCCCGCAAGGTCAGCTTCACCGGCTCGACGGAAGTCGGCAAGATCCTGCTCGGCCAAGCCGCGGGCACGGTCATGCGCACGTCGATGGAACTCGGCGGCAACGCCCCCTTCATCGTCTGCGCCGACGCCGACATCGACCGCGCCATCGACGGCGTACTGGTCGCGAAGATGCGCAACATGGGCCAGGCCTGCACGGCCGCCAACCGGATCTTCGTCCATCGCGCCGTGCTCGAGGAGTTCACGTCGAAACTCGGTGCGCGGATGAGCGGCCTCGTCGTCGGCGACGGCAGCCGCGACGGCACGCAGGTGGGCCCTCTCGTCGAGCAGAAGGCCGTCGACAAGGTGACCACCCTCGTCGCGGACGCTGTCGACCGCGGCGCGCGGGTCGTGTGCGGCGGCGAGCGTCCGGACGGCGCAGGCCACTTCTACCCGCCGACGGTCATCACCGGCGTCGACCCTGCCGCCGACCTCATGCACACCGAGATCTTCGGCCCGGTCGCCGCGATCATCCCCTTCGGCACAACCGATTCCGACGACGACAGTTCCGACAGCGTCGTTTCCGACAACGCCTCCGCCGACGACGCCGAGGTCCTCCGCCTCGCCAACGACACCCCGTGGGGCCTCGTCGGCTACCTCTTCACCCAGGACATCGATCGCGCCGACCGCCTCTCCGACCAGCTGCAGGTCGGCATGGTCGGGGTCAACACCGGTCTCGTGTCCAACCCGGCGGCGCCGTTCGGCGGAATCAAACAGAGCGGCCTCGGGCGCGAGGGCGGGCGGCTCGGCATCGAGGAGTTCCTCGACATCAAGTACGTCGCTCGTCCGATCGCCAAGCGGTGAGCCGCGCTGCCGCATACGCTCTTCCGCGACAGCACCGCACGTGTCGGCAGCCCTTCACCGACACCTCCCACCGACAGACAGGAGCCCCCGGATGTACCTCGGCGCTCAGCTGTTCACCGACAGTGAGTACGAGCAACGGCTCACCCGCGTCCGGGAACTGATGGATCGGCAGGGTCTGTCGGCGATCATCGTGACCGATCCGGCCAACATCTTCTACCTGATCGGCTACAACGCGTGGTCGTTCTACACGCCGCAGATGTTGTTCGTGCCGAACGAGGGCGACATGGTGTTCTTCGCCCGGGAGATGGACGCCCACGGCGCCCATCGCACGACGTGGCTGCCGGAGGAGCAGATCGTCGGCTATCCGGAGAGTTACGTGCACCGGCCGCATCTGCATCCGTTCGACTGGGTCGCCTGGGCCCTGCGTCAGCGTCACCTCATCGCGCCGGCCTCGCGCGGTGGCTCGGTGGGCCTGGAGATGGACTCGCACTTCTTCTCCCCCAAGGCCTATCGCGCCTTGTACAACGCGATCCCGGAGTGGAAGCTGGTCGACAACTTCGAGCTGGTCAACTGGGTGCGCTCGGTGAAGTCCGACGCCGAGGTGCAGCTGATGCGCCAGGCCGGCATGGTCTGCTCGGAGGCGATGCAGGCCGCCATCGAGACCATCGATGTGGGTGTGCGCCAATGTGACGCGGCCGCCGCGATCTCGCAGGCCCAGATCACCGGGACCGAGGACTTCGGTGGCGACTATCCCGCCATCGTGCCGATGATGCCGACCGGCGCCGCGGCCGACACCCCGCACCTCACCTGGCATCAGGGCACCTTCGTCGAGAACGAGGCCGTCGTCATCGAACTCACCGGCGCCCACAACCGATATCACTGTCCGCTCGCCCGGACCGTCTCGCTGGGCAAGCCGTCGAAAGACCTCGACTACGTGGCGAATGCGACCGCCGAGGGCCTCAACAACGTCCTCGACGCGATCCGCCCCGGCGTCGCGACACGCGAACTCGCCTCGACGTGGAACTGGACACTGGCGAAGTACGGACTCGAGAAGCCCTCGCGCCTCGGCTATTCGATCGGGATCGGATACCCACCGGACTGGGGCGAGCGCACCATCAGCATCCGCACCGAGGACGAGACGATCCTCGAGACCAACATGACCTTCCACATCGTCTGCGGGATGTGGATGGACGACTACGGTTTCGAGCTCTCCGAATCGGTCCGGGTGAGCCCGACCGGCGTGGAGACGTTCACCGGCTTCCCACGCGAACTGATCCGCAAGTAGACCCCACAATCGGTCCCTGAGGAGCGAAGCGTCACGAAGGGCCCCACCCGACGAGAGAGGTGAACGACATGACCGCCACCACCGAACCCACCCACGACCTCCGACGATCCGCGCCGACCCTGCCGCTGGCAGGGCGGGCCAAGGACCTCGTCGGGTCGATGATCGACTCGTCGACGTCACTGCTGGCCTCCCAATCCCACGACATCGTGCGATTCGCGATGGGTTCTCCGGCCGACGAGGCCGTCCCGGCCGACGAGTTCCGGCAGATCGCCGGCGAGATCCTCGACAACTCGTCGTTCACCTACGGCGCCACCGAGGGCGAGCCGCGCCTGCTCCAACTGCTCGTCGACTACCTGGCCACCACGCCGGACCCGTCGAGCCACGAACGTCTGGTCATCACCACCGGCGGTATGCAGGGACTCGACCTGGCCTGCAAGCTCTTCGTCGATCCCGGTGACCTCGTCATCGTCGAGTCCCCGACCTACACCAACGGCAGCGCCACCGCGCTCTCCTACGGCGCGCAGCTGCTCGAGGTCCCGACCGACGAGGACGGCATGCAGGTCGACACCCTCGAGGACCTCGTCGCACACACCCATCAGACGCCCAAGGCGATCTACACCATCCCGACGTTCCAGAACCCGTCGGGCGTCACCCTGTCCGAGGAGCGGCGCCGCGAGCTGCTCCGCCTCGCTCATCAGTGGGGCGCGGTCATCATCGACGACGACCCGTACGGGCTCCTGCGGTTCGCCGGTACCGACATCCCGACCTTCCAGACCCTGAGTCCCCAGGACCCGCTGGTGTTCTCGGTCCGCACCTTCTCCAAGATCCTGGCGCCCGGCTGGCGGGTCGGCTGGGTCGACGCCGATCCGTCGCTGCGGCAGCTGCTCATCAACGGCAAGCAGGCGATGGACACCTGCACCAACGTCCCGAATCAGCACATCGTCGCCGAGTACATCGCGCGCGGCGGGCTCGAGGAACACCTTGCCGGCATCCGAAGGCTGTACCGCGAGCGCAAGGAGGCGATGATCGAGTCGATCGGTCGCCACCTCGGAGACCGTGTCGGGACCACCGACCCCGAAGGCGGGTTCTTCCTGTGGGTCACGCTGCGCGACGAGTTCGCCGAGATCGACACCCGAGAGCTGTTCGAGGTGGCACTCGCCGACGGCGTCGCCTTCATCCCCGGGCCGGCCTTGTCGCCCGGTGGTCGCTTCCGCAACGCGCTGCGCCTGTGCTTCGCATCCAGCACACCCGAACGTATCGACGAGGGCATCCGGCGGCTGACGACTAGTCTTGAGAAGATGGCTCGAACCCCATGAGAGGTGCTCCACTTCCGGGGCACCTCACGAGAGGAACCGTCGGATGAGAGGTGATGCGGTGTCGCTGACCGAGGCCGAGGCCGGCGTGCTGTCCCACATCAACGCCGACACCGTGGCGATGCTGACCGCATCCCTGGTGGAGGCCCCCAGCGAGAATCCCGGCGGCACCGAGGCCGCCACCGTCGACGTGCTACAGAAGGCATGCCGGTCGGCCGGATTCACCGTCGGCACTCACGACGTGTCGCCGGAACGCCCGAATCTGGTGGCCACACTGCCCGCCGGCGACGGTCCGGGACTGATGTTCCTCGGCCATTCGGACGTGGTGCCCGCGGGCCCGGGCTGGACGTCCGACCCGTACCGGCCGCGAATGGCCGACGGTCGCATCTACGGCCGCGGCACCACCGACATGAAGGGCGGACTGGCCGCTGTCGTCGCCGCTATGCAGGCACTGTCCCACGCATCGGCCTACGGTGTCGACCTCTCCGGTCCGGTGCAACTGGTGTGCACCGTCGACGAGGAGGAACACGGCATCGGCGTGCGCGACTTCGTCACCCGCGCACCCGAACACACTTTCGCCGGCTGCATCGTCGCCGAACCCACCGACCTCCAGGTCGTTCGCGGCTGCCGCGGCGCGTCGTACCTCGAGATCGACATCACCGGTCGCGCAGCACATTCCGGCCGCCCCGCCGATGGTCGCAGCGCCATCGAAGCAGCCGCGTCGATCATCGATCTCATCCGATTCGACCACCAGCAACTGGCCATGACCACCGACGAACTGCTCGGCTCCGGCACCTGGAACGTCGGCACCATCGCAGGCGGGCAAGGGATCTCGGTCGTCGCACCGATGTGCAACCTCGGCATCGACCGCCGGCTGATGCCCGACGAGAGCGCGGAGGCGATCGCCGCCCAGTTGCGTTCGGCGATTCGCGACTCCGCCATCGACACCGACGGCATCACCGTCGACGTCCGGGTCACGATGGAGATGCCGGGGTTCGCGACCCCCGCCGACCACCCGCTGGTCACCACCGCGGTTTCTGCCGTCACCGACTCGGGACGCTCCACCTCGGTCGGAGGATGGAGCGCGGCGTGCGACGGCGGGTTCGTCAGTCGAGATCTGGGCGTCCCGTCGATCGTGCTGGGCCCCGGCAACATCAACGCCGAGGCCCACCAGCCGAACGAGTCGGTCGCGATCGCCGACCTCGAATCCGCCGCCCGCACCTACGCGCTCGCGGCGCTTCGACTCCTGGGCTGAGAGGTCTCGATACGAGAGGCTCGCACGCTCGCCGGCTACTCGACCGGCGGGGGTGGAGCGGGCCGACCCTGACCGGCGAGACGTACCCGGCGGGGGCGGAGGGAGCCCGGCCCCGACCGCTGATCGAGTAACCGAGCGAGCGGAGCGAGCCCGGTGTATCGAGATCTCGCTCCGCTCAACCCATCCGACTACTTCCCGGCGACCGTAGCCTCCTGCAGCATCCGGAAGTCGTTCTCCTTGCTGGGGATCTCCGTTCCGCGCAGTGAGACACCGGCCGTCTCCTTCAGGAACACCATGGCCACCATGCCGATCGCACAGGCACCCATCATGTAGACCGCGGGGAACAGATTCCATCCGGTCGACTCGACCACCGCGTCGTTGACCAGCGGAGCCGTACCACCGAACGCCGCCGTCGCCACGTTGTAGGAGATCGCGAATCCCGCGTAGCGCACCTGGGTGGGGAACATCGCCGGGAATGTCGCCGAGATGGTCGCGAGCTGCGGGATGTAGAGCAGACCGAGTATGACGAATCCGATGATGGCCCAGGCGAAACCTTGACCCATCAGCCAGTAGAGCGGCAACGAGAGCACGAAGAGTCCGATCAGCGATCCCCACCACATCGGTTTGCGGCCCGTACTGTCCGACCACCGCCCGAAGAACGGGATCATCACCATCATCACCAGCTGACCGATCAAGACCACCGTCGAACCCGACGAGTCCGACAACCCGATGGTGTCCTTCAGATATGTCGGCTGATACGCCAGCAGTGTGTAGTTGGCGACGTTCAGGGCGATCACCATGCCGAACATGATGAGGATCGGCTTCCAGTAGTTACTGAGCAGATCCTTGAATCGTGTCCATGCGGTCCCGACGATCTCGTCTTCCTGCTCGAGCTCCTGGAACACCGGTGTGTCCTCCATCTGCGACCGCAGGTACAGGCCGATGAGGCCGAGCGGCAGCGCGATCAGGAACGGGATGCGCCAGCCCCAGGTCTGCATCTGGTCGTCGGTCAGCAGCAGTTCGAGCAGCAGCACCATCGCGGTACCGGCGCTGAAGCCGGCCAGCGTGCCGAACTCGAGGAAGGAGCCGTACTTGCCACGCTTCTTGTCCGGCGCGTACTCCGCCATGAACGTTGCGGCACCACCGTATTCACCACCGGTGGAGAAGCCCTGCACCACACGCAGCGCGATCAACAGGATCGGGGCCCAGACGCCCGCGACGGCATGGGTGGGCAACACGCCGATGAGGGCGGTGGCACCTGAGATGAGCAGGATCGTCATCGCCAGAACGGATTTGCGCCCGATCCGGTCACCGATCGGCCCCCAGATCATTCCGCCGAGAGGTCGGAGGACGAAGGAGATCGCGAAACCCAGCATGGTGCCGATCGTCCCGAGATCGCCGGGAAAGAACGCCTGCGTGAGATAAGTCGTGGCGGCTGCGTAGACGCCGTAGTCATACCACTCCGTGGCGTTTCCGATCGCGGATGCGCCGATCGCCTTACGGAGTATGGATTTCCCCTCCGGTGATTCCGGATCGGGTGCGAGCTGTTCGAAACTCGCGGGTGAGGTTGCTTCAGTCATCTGTGCCATCCTGGATGTTGTTCGGCCAGTTGTCTTCTAGCTCAACTCACATCAGTGGAGAAGATCGCCTGGAAGCTCCGTGACGGCTCCTTCATCACGGACGACGCGTATCACGCGGTCGACGCGGCTTCCGACGGTTCGTCACCGACCAGTCGGTGCAGACCGTCCCTCATGTGTTCGATCATCAATCTGTCAGCCGCCGCCGCGTCCCCCGCCGCGATGGCGTCCACCAATGTCTGATGTTCGTCTATGCGATCCTTCCCCGAGGAATAGGTTCCCCGCATTGCTCGCAGGCACATCCGCGTCTCGACGAGAATCGTCTCGTGCAGGCGTGAAAGACGCTGGCTGTGCGCATGGTCCACCAATGTCTGATGAAACAGCATGTCGGCCTCGGCCATCTCGGCCCCATTGGGCTCGTCGATGAACTCGCGCATCGCGGCAACCGCGTCGTTGAGGTCGTCCACCGCTGTTCCATCTTTTCGCACGATGACCTGTGCGACCGCTGCACGCTCCACCGCGGTCCGCGCCACGTACATGTCCCCGATGTCGTCGTCGTCCATCGAGACCACGAACAGGCCGCGGTTGCGGTGACTGACCAGCAGGCCTTCGGCCGTCAGGCGCTGCATGGCCTCGCGCAGTGGTCCGCGACTCACCCCCAGGTCGGCGGCCAAGCCGGATTCGGTCAACTGCGAACCCGGCGGGAAGTCGCCGCTCGCAATGGCGTCGTGCAACTTCCGCGCGATGATCGCAGGTGTCGATTCCTGCACCAGTGGCGTCAGAATTCTCTTCCGCCTTTGGCTGCTCTCGTGCGAAACACTCATCGACATTACCCCTTTTTCTTACCCTCATTCACGCGCATAGGACAGTACTTCGCCTCGAGCCCCACCCATCCAGACGTCATTGCATGCCGCCGCAAACTCGGTCAGACCGTCGACGATCGTCCCGAAGACGTTGCCCGGCACCCACCCGACATCGCCGTTGACCAGCAGGTTGTTGCGCCCGTAGAAGACCGCGAGGTCGATCAGGAGCTGGTGCTCGCCCGGTGCGGATCCCGCCTCGTAGCCATACGCCGGATTGGTCAGCACGCCGTCGAAGGTGAAATAGCACAAATCGCCCGGGATGGGCGTGATCGTGGTGTTCTCGGGTCCCGGTTCCGCTTGCGCGAACGACGGCAGGAGCGTGTAGATCTCGTTACGTGCGAATTTGCCGTGGTAAACCTGTCCGCCGAGAGGCAGCGCCGCCCACACCGCGTTCGCGGTTCGCGGGGCTTCGTCGTCGAGCAGTTTCGCGACGGCCTTGACACCGCGCTGCGCGAGGGTGACGGAGATGTACCGGTCGGTCATCGACAACCTTTCGTGATCGAGTCGAGAGTGGTGAACGGCGCCGCGGCTTCATACGCCGCGGCGACGCGCAGGATCATGTCGTCGTGATGCCGGGGGCCGACGAATTGCAGCCCGGTCGGCAGCCCCGTGCGTCCGGCCCCGTCGTGCGCGAATCCGCTGGGGACGGTGAGGGCCGGCTGGCCGGTCAGGTTGAACGGGTACGAGTACGGCGTCCACGACGTCCAGTCCCGACTCTCCGAGTTGGCCGGAACATCGACTCCCGCTTCGAAGGCCACCGTCGGCATGGTTGGCGTGACCAGCACGTCGAAGGTCTCGTGGAGCTTGCCCATCTGCACCCCCATCGACATCCGCAGGGCCGTGGCGTCGAGGTAGTCCGCCGCGCTGAAGTCGCAATGCCTCTCCAGCGCCTGCGCCAGACCGGGGTCGATCGTGTCCGTCGCGCCGGGCCCGAACGAGCGCACCACCGCCTCGGCGCCGCTGAACCACAGGATGTGATACGCCCACGCCGGGTCCTCCCAGTCGATGCCGACCTCGGTCACCTCAGCGCCGAGTCCACGGAGAACACTCACAGCGGCATCGGTATTACGTTGCACACCAGGATCGTTCGAGCCAAACCCCAGATCAGTGCTGTACGCGATACGGATTCCGGTCAGGTCACGGGGGCTCTGCGAAAGGACATCGGCCGCCCGGGCTGCCGGTGCCGGCATCGCCCACCAGTCACGCGAGTCGAAGCCGCTCAGGACGTCGAGCATGACCGCACAGTCGGCGACCGTGCGCGTCATCGGCCCGGCGTGGGCGAGCGTCCCGAACGGACTGGCCGGATACAGCGGCACCCGCCCGTAGGTCGGCTTGAGACCGACTATGCCGCAATAGGATGCGGGAATCCGGATCGATCCACCGCCGTCGGTCCCGACCGACAGCGCGCCCAGCCCGGCGGCCACCGCCGCGGCGCTGCCACCGCTCGATCCGCCCGAGGTCCGATCGGTGTCCCACGGATTGCGGGTCACTCCGTGACGCAGGCTGTCGGTCACGCCCTTCCAGCCGAACTCCGGGGTCGTCACCTTGCCGAGCAGGACCGCCCCGGCTTCCCGGAGCCGGGCGACCGCGGGGGCGTCGACATCCCATTGCATGTCACCGGGATCGATCAGCTCGGATCCACGGAGTGTGGGCCACCCCGAAGTCAAGAGCAGATCCTTGATGCTGACGGGCACGCCGTCGAGCGGACCCAGGGATCGCCCCGCGCTGTGCCGCTCGGCCGACGCCCGCGCGGACTCCATCGCGGCATCCTCGTCCACCAGGCAATACGCGTTGATCGCCTTGTTCTCGGCGGGGATCGCGTCGAGGATCTCGGCGGTGACATCAACCGGCGACAGGTCACCGGAGGCGTAGTCCGTCGCCAGGTCGACGGCGCTGCGCCAGCGTGCAGTCGTTTCCATCACTTCCCTTCGGCGAAAGTGGCCGTTGTTGGTAGATTGTTGACAATCTACTCGGGAGGTTAGGACGTGACAACCAGAACGCCGACGGTGGCCCTCTTGTATCCGGGCCACGCGGCCGAGGACGACTATCCATTGGCGGAGAGTGCGCTGGGCGGTGTCGTGGCGCTTCCCGTCGTCATCACCGACGTCGAGTCCGACGACCACACCGTCGAGGCCATGCGTGCGGTCGGCGCCGGCACACGACTCCTCGACGGCGCCCGGGCCGCACGACGACACGATCCGGACGCCCTCATGTGGGCGTGCACGTCCGGGAGTTTCCTGTACGGCTGGCAAGGAGCCCACGAGCAGGTCACCGCGGTATCGGAGGCGACGGGCCTACCGGTGTCGTCGACGTCCCTGGCCTTCGCCACCGCCTGCCGATCGCTCGACATCACCTCCGTGGCGATCGCGGCCACGTATCCCGCCCCGGTCGCCGACGGCTTCTCGACGTTCCTCGGCGATGCCGGCATCTCCGTGGTCTCCGCTGCCGCCCACGACATCGGGACCGCCACCGAGGCCGGAACCGTCGACGGCGACAACCTCTTCGAGATGGTCCGCTCTGTCGACTCGGCCGATGCGCAAGCGATCCTGTTGCCCGACACCGCCTTACACACGATCGGCTGGATCGCGGATCTAGAGGCCGCTGCGGGTAAACCGATCCTGACCGCCAATCAGGTCACCATCTGGCAGGGCCTGCAGCTACTCGGACTCGACCTCACCGCCGACGGCCTCGGCCGCCTGTTCTCGATTCGGCGGGCGATCTCGCACCGGTGACCTGGGAGTTCATTCCTCACTAGAGTTCTCTGCGCCACTACGCGAAGGCTGTAGGGGACGTGTCTTGAAATCGTTGACCGGCGTCGTTTCGCAAAATAGAGTGTTTCGCATGTCGCGAAACATGTCTATCAGCGAAACGGAGGTGCTCACCGCGATTCGTGAGATCCTACGGTCACGGTTGCCTGACTCCTGGCACGTTGAGGCAACCGCCGAACAACCGGGGCAGGGTCACGACGGCAAACTTGTCTTGACCACGCCTGACGGCGGCACCGTCACCTTCGTAGCCGAAGTGAAATCGTCAACAAATGCGTCGGTCACGGACGTTGTCAGTCGCCTACGCATGGTGGCCGAATCCGGTGCTGATGATGAACCGCTGATCTTGGCAGCAGAGTACGTAAGCCCACCCCTGCGGCGCGAACTCGACAAAGCCGGTGTCGGCTATCTGGATACCACTGGATGGGCCAGCCTCTCCGCCACCAATCCCCCTGTGTTCGTTCGTCTCGACGGCGCAACCAAACCACCGCGGCCACGAAAGAACAAGTCCACGACACGCCTTACTGGACCGGCCGCAACCCGGGCAATCAGACAACTCCTTGAAGGACAACCGCCGGTGGGGATTCGGGAGCTTGCGAAAATGTCATCGAGCAGCGCTTCCGCGGTGTCCAAACTGATGCCCGCTCTTCTCGAAGCCGGCGCGATCGAGCGAGACGACGTTGGCACGATCATCCTGGTGCGCAAACGCACCCTCCTCGACCGCTGGGTACGCGACTACAGCTTCGTCAACGGGAATGGAGTCGTGCTTGACTTCCTCGCACCGCGCGGGTTGCCCCGGACCCTGAACCGTGTGCGCGAACGCGCTGACATCACCGTCACTGGGTCCGCGGCTGCCCGCGAGTACCTCGACAACGACATAACGTCAGCTGTGCCGCTGGCGTTGCTGACGCTGTACGCCGATGACATCACCAGCACGGCGCGCGGCCTTGGCCTTGTGCGCGCCGACCGCACAACCAGCAACGTCATGATCACAACGCCGCGCGACCGGACACTATTGAGCAACGGCTCCAGCTCAACGTCCGGCTTGACGGTCGCACCCGTATCCCAAGTGTTGGCCGATTTGCTGACCATCCCGCGAAGCCGCCTCGCGCAAGAGGCTGAGCAACTCATCGAAATCATGGCAAGGAGCGACAGTGCCTGGACAGAATGATTTCTCTTACGCGCCAGAGTATGTCGCCGCCCGCGCGGTCCTTCTTGATGCCCTCGACGCTTTGCGCCCACACCTTTCGGCGATCATAGTTGTGGGCGCCCAAGCCGTCTATCTACACACCGGTTCCGGCGACTTCGTCGAGCCTCCCATGACAACTGACGGCGATGTGGCTCTCAACACCGACTCCCTCGATACACGACCCGAGATATCTGCTGCCCTCGAGGCTGCGGGGTTCGCTCCAGGTACAAATCCCGGACGATGGATCGGTCAAGGCGAAGTGCCAGTTGACATCATGGTCGCACCATCACAGTCTGGTCGCACTTCCATGACGGCGCGTTCGGCCAGACTCGAAGGCCACCAGAACAGGACCGCCCGACCAACGGCGGGGCTCGAACCCGCGCTTGTCGATCACGCTTCCTACACACTGCAAGCACTGGACCGGGCAGATGAACGCCAGGTAGAGTTCTGGTGGCAGGCCCGGCCGCGCTACTCGTTGCCAAGGCGATCAAGTTCGAAGAACGGTTGACAGACGATCGGACCGCTGGCAAGCGCGTCAAGGAGAAGGATGCGCTGGATATGCTCCGTCTACTTCAGACCGTCGACACCGAGGATCTCATCGCAGGACTCCGCCTCCATCTCGCCCACGACCATGCGCGAGACGAGACCGTCCGCGCGATGACCTTCCTCCGAAATGAGGGCTCAGAAACGAATTCGGTACTGCCCGCGGCTGCTACCGCTGCGGCCGGTGGTGACCCCATCGTCGCACCGAGTTTCGCCGTACTAGTCCGAGAACTACTGGCCGTGTTCGACACATTGTCAACCCCACCGCCCTCAAGCGGGAGCTGAAACATCCGTCGCCGATTTTCGGTCGGATGAATGCTCCACCCCGGAATCGGATACTTACCGACTCCCTAGGAGTTGTCGGCCCTTGGGCGCTGCCATGCCGACAACTCCTCACGTCGGTAGCGCCCCACCCAGACTTCCGATCTGATCAAGTTCCAGCTCAGGCACCCTTGCGCTTCCAGTACTCAGTGTTACTATCTACCAGTAGTCATCATCACTGAGTACCACCCACCGAGTACCGCAGACAAGGAGGTGTTCCATGGGCAAACAGATGACCGAGATGCTCAAGGGCACGTTGGAGGGCATCGTTCTCGCGATCCTGGCCGTACAGGCCGCCTATGGATACGAGATCACCGCACGCCTCCGGGAACAGGGCTTCACCGAGATCGCCGAGGGCACCGTCTACGCACTGCTGGTGCGGATCGAGAAGCGCGGCCTCGTCGACGTCGAGAAGGTTCCCTCCGAGAAGGGCCCACCTCGAAAGGTCTATTCACTCAACGCCTCCGGGCGTGACTATCTCGACGAGTTCTGGAGGACATGGGATTTCCTCTCCGAACGACTCACCCACCTCGCCCAAGGAGCACGCTGACCATGTTCGTCACCAAGATGATCGCCGAGAAGCGCCGCTACAAGCAGTACAAGGCCCGCGTCAAGCAACTTCCCGCCAACTATCTCACCGCCATCGAGGCACTCGAGCGGTACTTCATGCACTTCGGGCCCGGCGAGGGCGACAACCTCGTCTCGATGCTCGAGGATCTCGCGGATCTCTTCGAGCACAGCGTGGCTGACCAGACTCCGATTCGCGACGTGGTCGGCGACGATCCTGTCGAGTTCGCCGACGAGTTCCTGCGCAACTACCCAGAGGGACAGTGGATTCAGCGAGAACAGCGCCGGCTCGTCACGGCGATCGACAGCGCCGTCGACGACGGCACGACACCGGAAGGACAGGACCGATGACCATGGTTGCCGAACCCACGATCACGGTGCGAGGGCTCCAGAAGTCCTACAAGGACCTCCACGTTCTGCGCGGTGTCGACGTCGATGTGGCACCCGGCAGCATCTTTGCACTGCTCGGCTCCAACGGGGCCGGCAAGACGACCCTGGTGAAGATACTGTCGACGCTCTTGCGTGCCGACGGCGGCACCGCCGACGTCAACGGGTTCGACATCGCCACCCACGCCGGCGAGGTTCGGCAGTCGATCAGCCTCACCGGACAGTTCGCAGCTGTCGACGAGATCCTCAGTGGTCGTGAGAATCTCGTTCTGGTGGCCAAACTGCGCCATCAACGCAACCCGGTACAGATCGCCGACGACCTCCTCGCCCGGTTCTCCCTGACCGACGCCTGTGCACGCAAGGTGTCGACGTACTCCGGCGGGATGCGGCGCCGGCTCGACATCGCGATGAGCCTCATCGGGAATCCACCGATCATCTTTCTCGACGAGCCGACGACCGGTCTCGACCCGCAGGCGCGGATCGAGGTGTGGCAGGCGGTTCAGGAACTCGCCAACCACGGGACGACCGTACTGCTGACCACGCAATACCTCGACGAGGCAGAGCAACTCGCCGATCGGATCGCAATCCTGCACGAAGGCCGGATCATCGTCGACGGAAGTCTGGCCGAGCTCAAAGCGCTACTGCCACCGGCGACCGTCGAGTATGTCGAGAAGCAACCGACCCTCGAGGAGGTCTTCCTCACGCTCGTCGGCGGGGACCATCCGAACACCACCAGCGATGCGTCGACGTCGCCCACCACCAGAGAGGAACAACGATGATCACCGCCACCCACTTCTTCGGCGACACCTCGGTGCTGCTGGGCCGCTCGCTGCGCCACATCATGCGCAGCGTGGACACCATCATCACCACCGCTCTCATGCCGATCGCGTTCATGCTGCTGTTCGTGTACGTCCTTGGCGGGGCGATCAACACCGGCGAGGGCAACTACGTCGACTACCTGCTGCCCGGCATTCTCATCATCACCATCGCATCAGGTATCTCGTACACGGCTTTTCGGCTCTTCCTCGACATGAAGGGCGGGATCTTCGAGCGATTCCAGTCGATGCCGATCGCGCGGTCGTCGGTGCTGTGGGCGCACGTGCTGACGTCGCTCGTCGCGAACCTGATCTCCGTGGTCGTCGTCGTAGGAGTCGCGCTGCTGATGGGATTCCGTTCCGGTGCGGATCTGACGGCCTGGCTGGCGATCCTCGGCATCCTCGTCCTGTTCACGCTGGCCCTCACGTGGATCGCGGTGATACCGGGACTCACCGCGAAGACGGCCGACGGTGCGAGCGCCTTCGCCTATCCGCTGATCTTCCTGCCGTTCATCAGCTCCGCGTTCGTGCCGACTGACTCCATGCCCGGCCCGGTGCGCGCCTTCGCGGAGAACCAACCGGTCACGTCGATCGTCAACGCGATCCGCGATCTGTTCGCCCAGCAACCGGTGGGCAGTGACATCTGGATCGCGCTGGGGTGGTGCGTCGGCATCCTGGTCGTCGCCTACGCCTTCGCGATGCGCACCTACCGCCGCAGAATCAGCTGACGCCCCCGCGAATCCCGACCGTTCTTCCCCCGGCTCTGTGTTGGTGGGGGGGGGGGGAGCCGCGGGGGGACA
>NZ_JASXSI010000040.1 GCF_030315685.1 Gordonia sp. ABSL11-1
ACCTACGCGAGCACCGAGAAAGTCATCGGCTGAGGGTCATCCGCGCGGCGACCACTCCACGGGGTTGCGTCGGGCCCTTCGGTGGTTGCGGTGGACGCTGGCGCCGTCGTGCAGGCGTTTGGCCAGATCCTCGTACTGATCGGTCACACCGTCCCAGGTGTAATGCGTGGCTGCGCGCTCCCGCAGGACCTCACCGAGTCGAGCTACCTCATTCTGCGACGCCTCTGCTGCTTCGAGTGCCGCAGCAACGTCGTCGGCGTCGGTGAAGAACCATCCCTGCCCATCGACCACGTCACGGTTGAACGAGACGTCGTAGCCGATGACCGGTGTGCCTGCACCGATGGCCCGCAGCAGCGACGGGTTGGTTCCCCCTACGGAATGACCGTGCACGTAGGTGTACGCGTGAAAGTACAGTGCGTCGAGAAGTTGCTGGTCATACACTGCACCGAGTAGCCGGACCCGGTCATCGGAGGTCGCGAGGTTCTGGACGGCTTCTGTGTATTGCTCTGAATACGGGGCTGACCCGACGACGACCAGCGGCTTGGCGGAGTTCGAGCGAACGTACCCGTCGATGATCTCGAGGACGTGGTTCTCCGGCTCGAAGCGCGCCACGACGAGGTGGTAGCCGTTGGCGTCGAGGTCCAGCCCTGCGATGCCGGCCGTCGGTGCGTCGTGGAGTTGCGGTGCTCCGTACTTGATCAATTCGGTAACGGCATCGAATTGGTGTTCGTAGTACTCCGAGATGCCGGGCGAGTCTGCGATGAGTGCGTCGGCGACCCGCACGCCGAACTGCTCGGCTCGACGGTAGTAGGACCTCCCCGTGTTTCCCCATTTGCTGCGTTTCCACTCAAGGCCGTCCATGTGAAGAGCGACCGGGATTCGCGCCGCGCGGAGAAGCGGGAGGAACGGCGAGTTCGCGGCGTTGAACACGAAAGCAACGTCGGGTCGTTCCCGGGCCACGGCATGCACGACGGAAATGGCGGTGTGGCTGGGCGTTTCCAATGCCTTCTTCCGCACCGCTGGCAGCGTCACCCGCCGCATGCCCAGGTAGTGGTCGCCGGCCTCGCCGGCGTCGCGGCCGTAGACGATGACCGTGTGCCCACGATCTGCGAGCCTGCGCCCCACTTCCTCTACGGCGGTCTCGAATCCGCCATACGAGGCCGGAACGCCCCGAGTGCCGACGAGGGCAATCCCGAGGCTGCCATCGGCCGCATCGTGCTGCTTCGGCATGGTTGGTAACCCTTTCGGAAGTCGTAGGCGCGCGATCGACAGAGACACGCAGCGAAGTCGGGCGGAGGAAAGACGGTACAGATTGGCGATGATCCGGCGTCGAGAGGCGCCATCACGACTGCACAGTAGCCCAGCGACGCCTACGACATGCAGTCGTCGTGGGCAATCACGGAACCGGTGATCGAGGTGTGCAACGGGGATGCAACGTGAGCGCAACCGAACGATTTGAGATCCGTTCATCTAAACGGGTGAGTTGTGTTCATTCCGATCGGACGTGTAACGAAAGATCGTGGTTTTCGATAGACAACCATATTGCGTTACTTAAGCACCTCTCAGGCTCCGGAGGTGGATCACGTTCACGATGGCAAACTTCTCGGAAGGCTATGTCCGTATGCACACACCGGGCAGCTCAAGTGCACCCAACTTGCTTGGCGTGGCAACCCTTCCGACCAGTGACGGCTATCACAGAATGACTGGCGTGCAACGTGTTACGAGCACGTTTGCCGTAGCGAGCACGGTGTCGACTCCGAACGCTGCGAGTCGTCGCCGTATCCATCCCGGGCTGGCATCGCGTGCCACAACAGCAGTTGAAAACTCAACAATCGTTAATGTGAACAGCAGATTTCAACCATGTCTTCAAGTTGTCAAAGGCTCCAACCTGCTTTACGCTCTCAGCATCTGCTCAGGTCGAAAAGACGGCCACGCAAAGCCAATGAATGGTCAGCGTTCTTCAGCGCGCCCTTTTGCGGCCCCGTTGCAGGTCCTGTCTTTGTTGTCGGGGAGGTAGTGAGGTGGTCAACAGCCGAGCTTTCGACGACTCGCGTCGCAACGGTCTGGGTCGGGGCGTGCAGCGCGTGTGGTTCGCAGGTCGTCCTCAGGCGCGATCGCGATCATGGGTTCACGGATACCTGGTGCGTCTGGCGTGGACAGACATCGCCGTCGTCGCGATCGCCATCACGATCGCGCAGGTGGCTCGCTTCGGCACCGACAGCGCGAGCGTTCCTAACGGTGCGATTGCAGCCCCAGCTGCGCTCGTGTCGCTGATCCTCGGGATCGCCTGGGTGGCAGCGCTGCGCGCGTTCCACACCTTGGACCGGCGAGTGGTGGGTGCGGGATCGACCGAGTACAGCCGGATCGTCACCGCGTGTCTGTCGGTGTTCGGAGTTCTGGCGATGCTGGACCTTCTCTTCCGGCTGAACATCGCTCGAGGCTTCCTCGCGCTGGCCCTGCCGATCGGCACATTCGGACTCTTGTTCTCGCGATGGGCATGGCGCCAGCGACTGAACCGCCAGCGCACACAGGCGCAGAATCTGGAACACGTTCTCGTCGTAGGGGAGCCGCGCTCGGCGTTGCCGCTAGTGCAACGGCTGATAAACCAACCGGGGCTGGGATACCGCGTGGTGGGAATCTGCTTGCCGGCACACAGCGGACCGCGCGAATCTGTCCCGGTCGGGGAAAACGAGGTTCCGGTCTTCGGCACGTTCGACGATGTGTGCCAGTCGGTGACGGCCTCCGGTGCAACGACTGTTGCAGTGACATCGGCAGAGGCTCTGGGGCATACGGCGATGCAGACGCTGTCCTGGGATCTCGAAGGTCTCGATGTCGACATGGTCGTGTCACCCGGTGTCACCGACGTGGCAGGACCGCGGATGATGCTGCGGCCCGTAGCCGGCCTCCCGTTGCTGCATATCGACAAGCCTCGTTACGAGGGCGCCAACCGATTCCGCAAGGCGATCGTCGACAGGGTGGGCTCGATGCTGGTCCTCCTGGCGCTGGCACCTGTACTGGTTACTGTTGCCATCGCGATCAAACTGGATACCAAGGGTCCCGTCTTCTACCGAGCGACCCGGGTGGGCATCAACAACAGCCCGTTTGAGATGTGGAAGTTCCGGTCGATGGTGCAGAACGCCGACTCCCAGAAGGACAACCTTCGGGGCTTAAACGAGGGCTCAGGAGTGCTGTTCAAGATGCGCGACGATCCGCGGATCACGCGGGTGGGTGCGTTCATCCGCCGCTACAGCATCGATGAGTTGCCTCAGCTCTTCAACGTATTGGGCGGCACGATGAGTCTTGTGGGACCTCGACCACCGCTTCCCGATGAGGTGGAGCGGTACGACGGTCGAGTCGCCAGACGAATGCTCGTCAAGCCCGGCATGACCGGGCTATGGCAGGTCTCCGGGAGATCGGACCTGTCGTGGGAAGAGTCTGTGCGACTGGATCTCTCGTATGTGGAGAACTGGTCGATCATGCAGGACGCGTTGATTCTCTGGAAGACCGTGAGGGCGGTTGTGGCTAAGGATGGGGCGTACTGATGCGGATGGTTGTTCTCGGTCTCGGGTATCTCGGTGCCACCCACGCCGCGTGCATGGCAGAGCTCGGACACGAAGTGTTGGGAATCGAAGTCGTGGCCGCGAAGCGGGCACAACTGGCGGCGGGTGACGTGCCGTTCTACGAGCCCGGACTGCCCGAACTGCTAAAACGTAATATCGACTCCGGAAAGCTGACGATATCCGGATCGTACGGCGATGCCGCGGACTTCGCGGACGTCTTCTTTATCGCAGTTGGTACACCGCAGAAGAAAGGGGAATACAGCGCCGACCTGCAGTATGTGGATGCCGCAGTGGAGGAGTTGGTCCCTCTTCTCACACGCGATGCTCTGGTTCTCGGCAAGTCCACAGTCCCCGTTGGCACTGCCCAACGCCTCGCAGATCGCGCGGACGAGCTGGCCAAGGACATCAATGTCGAGATTGCCTGGAATCCGGAATTTCTGCGCGAAGGATTCGCGATAGACGACACATTGCATCCGGACCGACTCGTTCTCGGTGCCTTTGGGGGTGGCGCGGCAGAGGTGTTATGCCGCGAGATCTATGCGCCAATCATCGACGCTGGCACACCGTTCATTGTCACCGATCCAGCGACCGCCGAACTTGTGAAGACCTCGGCTAACGCATTCTTGGCGACAAAGATCTCGTTTATCAACGCTATAGCCGAGGTTTGTGACGCCGCCGGCGCCGATGTAAAGGCAATCGCAGACGCAATTGGATACGACGATAGGATCGGTAGGCGATTCCTTAATGCAGGCCTGGGATTTGGTGGTGGATGTCTGCCGAAAGACATCCGCGCATTCATGGCCAGAGCGGGAGAGCTGGGTGCAGCAGAGGCTCTTGCCTTTCTGCGTGAGGTTGACAATGTAAACATGCGTCGTCGAACCCGAATGGTCGAAAAAGCGCGCGAAATGTGCAACGGAAGCCTAGTGGGCAAGCGAATTTGTATTCTAGGTGCTGCATTCAAACCAGAATCCGATGACGTTAGAGACTCCCCAGCGCTGAATGTCGCTGGACAAATACAGTTGCAAGGCGCTTCAGTTACCGTATATGACCCAAAAGCCACCGCAAATTCCAAACGTCTGTTCCCTACTCTAGATTACGCCGAGTCTGTAGTAGAAGCATGTAGTAAGGCGGACGCAGTTCTCGTTCTAACAGAGTGGCGAGAGTTTGTGGAGATCGATCCGATCGAGTTAAAGAAGCATGTTCGACATGCCAACGTTCTGGACGGCAGAATGTGCCTAGATTCTGGTTTCTGGATTGCATCTGGATGGAACTATGCTGCATAAGTGGACTGATCCAATCAACATTGGGCGCGAGATATTCAGAGCTCCTGAAACACCCCGGATAAGTCCGAGTGCAGCGCATGCACATGGCTGCACACCGAGGCGCTGTGGATAGCAATAAAGGGCTGAGGCTTAACACAGCAGCGCAAGTTCTTCCGCTCGCGAGCGGCTACCTAGTCAACATAGTCGCTACGCCGCTCATCATCGCTCACCTAGGGGTGGATGAGTTTGGGGTTTGGGCAGTTACCGGTGCGATTGCGCAGTACGGAGCGTTGCTTGATCTCGGCACTACTCGATCTGTCACACGTTTCATCAGCCTACATTCGTCTAACGGCGACGTACGGGCCGAGCGCGCAACAAGGACCATAGCAATTGCGATTATTGGCGCTCTATGGAGTCTCTTGCTCTGCTTGTCAGTTCCACTTGCGTATTTGTTGTCGATACCGATAAGCATTGTAACGACACATGAGATCTGGGTAGTTCTAGCCGCAAGCATTTCAATGCTCATTGCGTCAATGTTCTCTCGCGCGATAGCGGGCTTTGCGTTTGGGCATAAGCGCATGATTGCTATGAACATAGCGTTATCATTAGGCAATATAGCGACTATTGGTGGCGGTCTTATTGCACTAGTACAGGGCGGCGACCTCCAAGATTTTGCGCTGGCGAATGCTGCCGGCGCGGCTTTTGGACTAATGGTAGTGGTTATTGTCTTGATAGTTACGGAACACGAATGCAAACTCGCTCGGCCGTACGTGTCCGAAACTCGGGAATTCATACTATTTGGACTCAAAGGCCAGGCCACATCAGTATCCGATCTGTTCGTTCTCCAGTTTCCCAAAATCGCACTCGGAATCTTTGTTAGTCCGAATGCGGCGGGATTGTATGAGATCGGCAGCCGAATAGCGATGGGCGCCAGATCCCTCGGAATAGTTGCAATCATGACTCTCACTCCGTACTTCACCGAGGCGTATGCACGCGAGAAAGTGGAGGGCCTCCGTATTCAGTACTACAAGTACTCTCCAATCTATACATTCTTGGCCGTCTTCCCTATCGTAGCAATAGTCGCTGTGGCCCCGACGGGTATGCACGCATGGGTTGGTGCTGCCGGAGATGCCTCGGTTGTAATCGTGCTAGTGCTCGGCTTGTCATTCGTGATAAACCTCGCCACTGGGACGCAAACTATTGCTGCATCCGCGATGAACCAAATGGGGCGAGTTGCGAAATCGTCAATGTACGCATCATTCGCTAGCCTCATTTTTACGCCAATATTCACCTATTTGTTGGGCCAGGCGGGCGCACTTATATCGGTAGCTCTTGCCATGTCAATTGGCGCAATCACGGAGTTCATGTACATCGGAAGAATTCTAGAGCGCAGGGCCTTGACGGCTGCACGGGCACCACTTCGTGCAGTGGTGATACCTGTGAGTCTATGTGTACCGGTGTTCGTTGGCCTGCTATTTGTCCCGTACACATCGCGGGTACAGACTCTGCTCTGGTCGACTGGCGGCCTAATAGCATACTCCGGAATGGTGCTGACGACGCAGTTGATCCGTAAAAGCAGGCGGAAAAGAACATCCCTCCAATCGAAAGATTCCCGACTGGCAGTGGAATCGGCCGACAGCATTCTAAGTGAAAGTATCGGTGGAACATGACGGAATCGGCACTACTTACAATTCCTATGCACGGGCAACGTAAGCTGGCAAACGAAGGATACAGGACTCGAGATGGCCACTTTATCCAGTGGTTTGCTCGTCTCCTTGAGGGGTGCACTGAAGTTTCTGTGCATTCACGTCCGGAGCCGTACGCTACTAGGCTGTTGAGTCAGTACCGCTACAATAACTCACAAGTGTCACCGAATACTCGCCCTGTAGATCCATTTACATGGAGACTACCAAACATATTCAGGCCAAAGAAGTGGTGGGTTACGTCATCTCAGAGTTATCCAACGGTAAATCCTGAAGTTAGAGCTGCCGTTGTGTGGAACCCGCTTTACGCATTGTCGCCGTCCTTCCGAGATCTGAAAGATCGACATATACCGGTTGTGTTCGACCTTCTCGATGATTGGACCGTCCACCACCACTTTATCGATATACGAGACAAGCTCGAGGATGCGTATCGTCTCCTCCTTGAAGAGGCAAAAGCTGTGACTGCAAATGCCGAAGGAACTGTTGAATTAGCGAGACGCTTCGGAAGGTCTGATGTTATTCTCCTCCCGAACGGATGCGACCCAGATCGTTTCAACGAAACGTCACTGGCAAAGGGCGCTACCACGGTGGGTTATGTTGGAAAGATCGGCGTCCGGCTTAACTACCAACTTATCCGTGAAGTTGTTACCGCGCTTCCTGATGTGCGGTTTGTATTCGCCGGGCCATTGCTGGACAAGTCGGCACGGACTGTGCTCTCCAGCTATGCCAACGTCGAGATGCTCGGTGACGTCCACTACCGGGAAGTCCCGGCGCTTCTGCAGCAGTTCGACGTCGGGTGGGTTCCCCATGAGGTCGGGGAGTTCGAGGTGGGTGGAGACGTCATCAAGACGTACGAGTATCGAGCTGCAGGCCTTCCTGTCGTCTCTACGCCGGTAACAGGTGCGGGAGCGCGGGGGTTGAGTTCGGTCGTTGTTGCGGGAGACGCGCGAACGCATGTTTCTGCGATACGTCGGCTTACGTGTGACGACCGTAGGGCACTTCGTGTCAATGAGGAGATCCCCCTTCACCACACCTGGAAGTGGAAGTCGGAGGAGATCCTGCGCCTGATCGATATGGACAGTGTCGCATCGCTGGACAATCTAGACCAGGAGCAAGGACTGCCATGAGCATCGCAGGGGAAGACGGAACCGAAGCTAGGTGTGTCGCCACGATAGTTGTCACCTACAATCCAGGCAGCGAACTAGTTGATTGCCTGATGTCTCTACGGTCTCAAGGCGATTTCGTGCGCATATTTGTAGTGGACAACTCGACACAGGACTCTGGTCGTGAGCTGGTTGAGAGACTGCTGGCTGAGGGCAAGATAGACGTGCTGATTCCATCTGACGAGAATCTCGGTTTTGCACGTGCTGTTAACATGGCGCTGAGACGCACTGGCAATTCTGACGTCTTCCTCATGAATCCAGATGCAGTGCTCGATAAAGGTTGTCTTCGACTTCTTGAATCCAGAGTGAAGATGGATGGTGATATCGGACTGTTGGCGCCGGTTGTACGTTCAGGGCCAGGTGTTCGGACAATGTCTGCAGGGAAACTTCCAACTATCGGTGCGCTCTTTCTTCACTATTCAGGACTGAGTAGACTGATGCCGAACTGCGCGTGGCTTGAGGGTAGATATCTATTTCTTGACAAACACGCCACAGATCGAGATATAGAATGGGCGGCAGGTTGCTGCCTGTACATTCCGTCCGTAACGGTATCTTCTGTCGGTGAGCTCAGTGAGAGGTGGTTTATGTATGGGGAGGACATTGAGTACTGTCAACGCGTAACGAGCTCGGGTTTACGCATCAGGCTCGTGGGTCAGGCTGGAGCATTTCACGCGATGGGTACTTCCGTCGAGCAAGCAGGCGGAGTAGTTTCCAAGATGTGGCCGGCGAATACCTTTGACTGGTACAATATTACATACCGACCTGGTCTCTTACGCCGCTGGTTGTGGCGAATCGTGTTTTCTGCTGGACTGATTTCGCGGTCTGTCCTCATCTCGATGAAGTCGCCTTCGTCTACTTCTGCTCGAAGGCGGGCATGTCGCCTGGCCCGTTTCGGCGCCGCAGTATGGACGACTGGCCCTTCTTTGAACCCCGGCGTTCCTGCTCGTGACTATAGAGCCGAGAATTGATATGAGCGCGAATGTTCCTTATACGAAATGTACTGAGAACTCCGGCCCAGAAGTCGATCATCGTTTTGTCGATCCTGGTCCTTATCCGGTCTCCAGGATTGGAGCGTGCGCTACAGTTGCCGTTCCTTTCGTCGTGGTCTGGATGTTTGACGATCTGCTATTGGCAGGTGTCATTGCGATTGGATGTCTGTGGTTGTCGCTGTCGTTTCGCCGTCGTTTATATCCAGAACTATCATATTCGGCCTGCAGGCTGTATCTGCCGATATTTCTCACCTATAATCTGCTCGGTGCTCATGCAGTCGGATTGAGTAACCGTGCTATGATCGTGTTTCTGACAGTCGGATCTGTGGTTGGATTTGCGGTTGGCTGGCTGGCGGTTGCACCCAGCCGTCGATTCGGGTCGGTTCTTCGATCGCCCAGGCAAATGGTGTCGCCAACTGATGGATACTTCCGATCGTATCTGGTGATCGTCGTCGCGATTGTGACGTGTGGGATCTTCTTAGCCTTATGGATCCGCGCAGGTGAGTTGCCTGTGCTCAGCAGCGATCCGAATCTAGCGCGAACACAATTCTTCCCATCGGGGTATGTGGCTTCCGTCGTCGTGATGGGTCTCCATGTATTGGCTTTTGTCGGTGCTGTCCTAATTTTCTGCGAGCGCCGCTTTGTAGTTGGGATTGGCTCTCTGACTATTTCGCTTCTTTTAGGATACTCTACAGCGAACCGTGGTGTTATATTCATTCCACTGATATTCGCCGCGCTTTTCGTCGGCTACCGCTTGCGGGCAAATGTTTCCTTTCTTGTTCCGTTCGCTTTGGTGGGTATTTCGGTGTTCTCGTACTTGGGATTTAACCGAGGCGTGCAAACGCACGGCGAGTCCAATTATAGCCGCTACATCGAAGACCTTGGCTATTCTGGGCATTCTCAGATGTTTGGTCCTGCTATGAAATACATATACTCCACGGCGCAGACACTAGACCAGTCAATTGTCTTTTTTCCGTCGTCTGTCGGTCATTCATTTGGGCTAGAGTTTTTCTCGCCATTGCTGTTGCGACAGAGTGTGGATTTATACTTGAAGGATGCTTTTGGCGGCCAGTTTGACGGTTATGGTGTGGCGCTAGGATCAATGAATGCTTTTTATATTGATTGGGGATTCACGGGCGTACTCGTCGGGTCTCTCGTGTTGGGTTTATTGGCTTCTCTACTTTTTTTTAAGGGTTATGTCTCCGGCGAGCCTCGCTGGATCGCGGTTTATTGCTACTTCCTGACGCTTCTAATCCTGAGTAATTATGGCCATCCGTTTGCTTACCTCTACTATATCGTCGAGCCGCTTCTTGTATTCTTCTTAATCCGGCCGTCGCCTGCGGCGCCTTTGGCGCTGTCTTTCATCCCGGCTAAAGGTTCGGGGGATAGCGATCCCTAGTTCGTTTATGATAGCACTTTCTCGTTCTACTGTTGAATCTATTCAAAGGCGGAAATTGTGGATAGTATTGTAATTGACAAATCGAGATCGTCCCGCACACTGGATCAGTTCTCCATTGGCGCGTCGGTACTGGTTCAGTCCTGGTGGATTCCCGCAATCTGTGCGATTGCGGCCTCAGTTTTGGCGTTGGGGGTCAGTCTGACGCAGACCCCGGTGTATTCGGCTACCGCGAGCCTGTATGTCACGTCAGGCTCAGATCCGAACTCGCAAGCTGCTTATCAGGGCTCTTTGGCATCGCAACAGCGTGTCGCTTCCTATGCTCTGCTCGCGACGTCGGAAGCGGTTCTGACGGATGCGTTGCGCCGGGCGGGATCTGATTCGAGTCTGGAGGACGCCAGGCGTGCAATACGAGCGGACGCCGATCCGGAGACAGTAGTGCTCGGCATAACGGTTCGAGATAAGAATCCCAGCGAGGCCGCTCGTTTGGCGGATTCAGTTGCTGAATCCCTTTCACGCTATGTGACTGTGCTCGAGCAACCCACGGGCGGTGGGACGCCTCTTGCGAAGGCGACTATTGTGAGTCCGGGTACGGCCTCGGCCGCGCCCGTCTCGCCGAAGCCGATCCGCAACACAGTGTTGGCTGGTCTTGTGGGCGCATTCATAGGATGTCTACTTGCGCTGTTGTGGCGTCGACTTGACTCGAAGATCCGGGATGTTGAATCGGTTGAGCTTATGACAGCCAAGCCAGCCTTGGGAGTTGTTCCCGACGACACCTTATTGGAAGGTCGGCGCACACTAGATTTCAGCTTCGGAGCCTCGGAGGCTTCCGAGGGTTATCGTCGCTTGCGTACCAATCTTTCGTTCGCGAGCATTGATAGGCCTGCTAAACGTATTCTTGTGACCAGTCCAAGTCAAGGTGAAGGTAAGACTACAACTTCTCTGAATCTCGCCGCGTCCATCGCTGAATCCGGCAAGCGGGTAGTTCTGGTAGACGCAGATCTACGCAAACCGACGGTTGCCTCTGCGCTCGGCGTCAATCCTGCGATTGGTCTGACGAATCTCCTAGCTGATGGAGGCGATTTTCACGAGTACGTTCAAGGGACAGGCGTGACTGGTTTGGATGTCTTGGCGAGCGGGCCCTTGCCGCCGAATCCCTCCGAGTTGCTTGGTTCTCAACGCGCAAGCTCCGCTTTTGACCAGCTCGCGACCGCTTATGAGTACGTTATCGTCGATTCGCCCCCCGTGCTTCCCGTGACCGATGCAGTTGTACTCGTACAGTGGATGGATGGCGTCATTCTAGTAGTTCGTGCGGGTTCAACTAGGCGCCATGAGCTGTCTGGGGCTGTGAATCACCTAATGTCGTCTAGTTGTACATTGCTAGGCTCGGTGGTTAATGGCGTTAGGTTTCGTTCGGGCTCGTACGGTTACGGTTACGGTGATAAGTCATCCGCTGAAATTCGATCAGTGGAGTTGGCCTCTCCGTCGGATAGTAATGTTGGTCTCAGTAAGTAGTCTAGGGCGACGGGTGTCGGCGCGATTGTTGCCATTTCTCGGTATGTCTACTTTGGCCGATTCCTCTTTTCCGCGGTGTGTGTACGCCCTTACTCTTAATGCCCGTATTTCCGTACTTAGGTCGTTCATTGAAGGTCGCGGTCTGATAACTGAGTAAAAGGAGGCGGGAGGATGCCGATGATTTTGCCCGAAACCGGGACAGTTGATAGTCTCTGGCCCGGGCGCCGTTTTATCCTTGGTCGTGCCCAGTGCGCTTTGTGGACCGCCCAACAGGCAATCCCAGACGTTCCGATCAACGCCGCCCAGTACGTCGAGATCGATGGCCCCGTCGACGTCGACGAGTTCGTCCGGCACACGAGTCGTTCGGTCCAAGAGGGTCGGTACCTTCAGCTCCGGTTCGAGGAGACCGAGGACGGTCTGATCGGCATCTACGACCCGTCGCTGCACTACTGGCCCGACGTCGTTGATCTGCGAGGCGAGGCAGATCCTCGTGCTGTCGCGGAAGCGATGATGCGCGAGGATTACTCGCGACCGCTCGACCCTCGTGTCGACCGCACGGCGCGAGGGTACCTGTTCCTGCTCTCTGACGAGAAGTTCCTCGTGTACAACCGCGCGCACCATCTCCTCACCGACGGGATGGGTGGCAAGGACCGGATGGTTGAGGCGCTGGCCGCGTACACAACGGGCGTGAAGAGGGAGCCGGCCCCACCTCCGAATCCTGTCGATCTCGATGTGCCGGCGCGCGCTGATGCGAAGTATCGGGCATCGTCGCGGTTCGAGACCGACCGCACCTATTGGCGTGATGCAATGGCGGGCGTCGGCATCGGAAAGACCCTGGCTCACCGCGAGGGCCGTCCCGAAGCAGTGGGGCATCGGGCGGTCGCCGCGATCGCCGACCGCACCATGGCGTCGCTGCGAGCTGCGGCCGAGCAGTATTCGACGATCTTGCCGACGCTGATCGCTGCCTCGTTCGGGGCTTATCTGACCCGTGCCGCCGACGGCGACGAAGTGATCTTCCAGTTCCCGGTCGCAGCCCGGACCACCAAAGAACTGCGGTCCACCCCACTACCGGTCGCCAACACCGTGCCCCTTCGCACCCACGTCACCTCGAATGTCTCGGTGCGCGACGCCGTGAAGACCACCCAGTCAGCGTTGATGGGCGCACTCCGCCACCAGAGGTACCGCGGCGAGGACATCTGGGCCGACATCGCATCCGACGAGATCACCGGCCGAACCCCGCGCACCTCCGCGCAAGAGCGCTCCGGCCCGATGCTGAACCTGATGCTGTTCGATCGTGAGTTCGTCGTTGGTGACGCGAAGGCGACGTTTCACATCCTGACCGTGGGGTTGTCGGACGATCTCACGATCAACATCTATCCGGCAGTAGGCGAGTCAGGCTCGGACTCGCTCATGGTCGCCTTCGAAGCCAACCCGAATCGGTACACCCAGGCCGAAGTCGAGGAACACCACCGCCAGTTCTTGGCGATGCTCGGCACGTTCTCGCGGGCGCTGCTGGAGGAGCCGGATCGGTTGGTGGGGGATATGGAGTTTGCGGAGGGAAGTGGTCTCGATACGTCCTCGCCTAGCGGCTCGGGCTACTCGACCAGCGTCGTCGACGTGCTGGACTCGCGCGGTCACCGCGTGCCGGCCTGGATGACCGGACACATCCACATCGACGGTGTAGACACCGGCGATCTCGGGCACATCAACGGCACCACTGGCGAACTCGTCGTGGATCACCGGCTCGCCGACCAAGTCGTCGTTGACGGCGTGAAGGTTGACCTCGCCGACCTCGAACGGGCGGCCCGCGAGGTCGAGGGCGTGAAAGCAGCAGTCGCGGTGGCGGGGGCGACGGGGCTGGACATCGGAATCCTCGCCGACGACAACGCAGATCGCGAGCGGTTGCCCGCCGCGGTGCGTCGTCGTGCCAATTCGGTCGTACCGCAGGTCATCTGGCCCGACAAGATCGCCGTTCTCGACACCATTCCGACCACCGCCGACGATGCCGCTGACCGGGACGCCACAGCGCTCCTGCTCGCCACCACGCGGTCGGCCCCCAAGCCCTACAGCGCGCCGAACACACCGACCGAGAAGGCGGTGGCCGAGGCCGTCACCGCGGTCGTCGGAGCCGAACGGCCCTCCATGGACGACGAACTGGTGCAGCTGGGCACCACCTCACTGGCTTTCATGCAACTGGCTGCGCACCTCGGATCGTCGCAGCAGGTGACGATCGGGATGCAAGATCTCCATGACGTCATCACCCTGCGTGACCTGGCGGCGGTGATCGAGCAGTCCACACCCGCCCGTGTGTCGTCGAACGGCGTGGTTCGGTATCAGCCGACGCAGGCGCAGCGGGAACTCTGGGTGATCAATCGGGCGGCGCAGGGGGCCCTTCGTGACGCTCGCAGGCTCGCTCCTCAGGGATCGGGGGATGAGCAGCTCGACATCGTCTACCACCTGCCCATCCACGTCACGCTCTCCGCCGGAATCACCGCCGACATCGTGCACGCTGCGCACGTCGACGTCGCGACGCGGCATGAAGCGCTGCGCACGATCTATCCCGACAACGCCGGCGAACCGATCGCGGTGGTCCGCAGTGTTGCGGAGGCCGCTGCAACTGCGCCGATCACCGCCGCGGCGCTCGACGCGGCCGGTATCGAACGGGCTGTCGCAACACCTTTCGATCTCACTGTCGATGCACCGTGGCGTGCCGTCATCGACTCGTCCGATGACACCGTCGAACTCGTGCTCGTCGCGCACCATATCGCCATCGACGAGTGGTCGCTGCCGATCGTTCTGCACGACTTCTCGGTAGCCGTGCAGGCGCGCGCCGCCGGCCGTGCGCCCGCCTGGGACACCGAGCCGATCGGGTTCAGCGCGACCCTCGCCGCGCGTGACCAATCGTCAGCGTCGGGCGGAAAGCTGTACTGGACGCGCGCTCTGCGTCGAGCTCCCGAGCAGCTGGCCCTGCCGGCACCCGCCGACCCGCACACCCTAGGGCTGACCCGCGGACCGGCCGTGTACCTGCGCCGCACCGTCGACGCAGCCATCCGCGACGCGGTGTCGGCGCAAGCTCGTGGTGCCCACACCACCATCAACTCCGCGCTCTGCCTGGCACTCTCGACGACGCTCGGCGACTACACCGGCGCCGACGACATCGTTCTCTCGATGCCCGTCGCCGGGCGAGAGACCAGCGACGAACTCCACCAGGTCGGCATGTACGTGCAGACGGTGCCGTTGCGCATCAAGGGTGTGCGGAGTCTGCCGATCGTGGGCGCACTCTCGCGTGTCGGCAAGTCCGTCTCCGACGCGATGAAGCATGCGGCGTCGGCGCCGACCGGACTCGCCGACGTCATCGTCGCCTACCACACCGACCAACCCGACGTATCCGATCTGACCGTGATCGACTCGGGTGACACGCTGCCGACGTATCAGGCGCGGACCGCGCTCGAGTTCAGCATCGTCAACGGACCCGACGGTCTCGCGATCACGCTCACCGTCGCCGAGCATCACGTCGATGTCGTTGCGGCCGAACATCTTCTGGACCGATTCGTCGCGACGGTGTCGGCGATGGCCGACGCCGACGACGATGCACTGGTCATCGACCTCGCACCCGAGACCGCTGCACCGGAACGTCGGCCGCGGACCACTCAGCCGATCGATCCCATCACCGAGATCCTCCGGTACGCGGAGACGCAACCGGACGCGGCGGCGGTCGTCAGCGCTGGCACAAAGGTCACGTACGGAGAGTTGGTGAGTCGCGCTCGACTTCTGGGAGACCACCTGCGAGACGTCGGCGTACGTGCGGGCGACCGGGTGGCCCTGCTGGTGCAGGACGGCTCCGATGCGGTCATCGCCATGGTCGCGACCCTCATGATCGACGGTGTCTACGTCCCGATCGATCCGGACAACCCGCAGTCGCGAATCGACCTGCTGATCAATGCGACCGACCCTGCCGCGGTGGTCGAGGACGGACTGGTGGTGTCGGCAGGCCGGCGCCTCGGCGTCGCCGAACCGATTCTCGGCGGGGCCTACATCATTCACACCTCGGGCTCGACCGGACAACCGAAGGGCGTCGTCGTCACACGCGACAACCTCGCGGCACTGTTGGGGGCCGGCCTTGCCGTCGTGGACAGCGCACCCGAGGACGTGTGGAGTTGGGTGCACTCCTACACCTTCGACTTCTCGGTGTGGGAGATCTTCGCGGCCCTCGCCTCCGGCGGCAGCGTCGTCGCCGTCGACAAGGCGACGGTGCGTGATCCGCGACTTCTCGCCGAGGTGATCCATCGGCACGGTGTCACCGTGTTATCGCAGACACCAACAGCGTTCGCCGCGCTGACCGATCCGACGCTCGTCGATCCGGATGCGCTCGCGTCGGTGCGGACGGTGGTGTTCGGGGGTGAGGCGCTCGATGTGGAGATGCTGCGGGGGTTCGTGGAGAGGCGGGCCCTTCGTGACGCTCCCTCGCAAGCTCGGTCGCTCCTCAGGGACCGGGAGGAGGCTGCGCTCCTCGGGGACCGGGGGGACGTTCGGCTGATCAATGGCTATGGGATCACCGAGACGACCATCTTCCTGACCACCGCCGAGGTCGACCTCGACGACCGGCGCAGCATCATCGGCGCCCCGCTCGACGGGGTGAGCTGGGCGATCCTGGACTCGCGACTGCGGCCGGTGCCCGCGGGAGCCGTGGGAGATCTGTACGTCGCAGGCGAGCAGGTGTCGCTCGGCTATCTGAACGCCCCGGCGCTGACCGCCGGACGGTTCGTCGCCGATCCGCAAGGTACGGGAACCCGCATGTACCGCACCGGCGATCGCGTGCGTGAGATCGCGCCCGGCCGGCTTGCCTACCTGGGACGCGACGACGACCAGGTGCAGGTGCGCGGGCACCGCATCGAACTCGGCGAGATCGCGGCGGCGCTGCGGTCCGTACCGGGAGTCGGTGACGTGCGGGTCCTCGTCGCGCCCGGCCGCACACCCGGCGATGAGCGTCTCATCGCCTTTGTCACCGAGGACGGACTGGCCGACCGCGATGCCCTCCGCGCACTCTCCGAGTCGGCGCTGTACGAGGCCTGTGCCGCCCGGCTGCCGTCGCACGCGGTTCCGGCTCGCATCAGCATCGTCGAGGGCTGGCCGACGACCCGAACGGGCAAACTCGACAAGGAGAAGCTGCTTGCGCGGCTGGATGATTCGCCGGACACAACACGGCCGCTGACTGCAGACGAGGACACCGTTGCCGCCGTGATGCGCGCGGTCATCGGGCTCGATGACGCGACCTCGATCCTCCCGGACACGAACTTCTTCGTCGCCGGAGGCACGTCGCTCTCCGCGGCGCGCCTGGCGGCAGGTCTTGCCGCCGAGGGACATCCGGTCGCCGTGGCCGACATCTTCGACACGCCCACCGTCGAAAGCCTTGCGCGCCTGATCGCCGAACCGGTTTCCGCCGAGGCAGTGCCGTTGTTGGGTGAGCACCGCGACGAGCCCGCCACCCTGCCACTCACGCCCGAACAGATGGATGTGTGGCTGCGCTGGCGGACCGAACCCGACTTCGTCGGCTACCTGATGCATGCGGCGGTGCCGGTGCCGGCCACCGCCGAGACGACCAGGGCGGCGATCGCGACCGTCATCGCACGCCACGACGCGCTGCGCACCACCTTCCCGACAGTCGACGAAACTCCCTACCAACGCCGTTGGGGCGACGCGGAACTGGCACAACACATCGGCGACGAGCTCGACGGAGACGTCGACCTGTCGGGGGGAGTCGCTGCCGCGGCCTCGGCGTTGCGCACCCCGATCGACGTGGCCGAGTCGCTGCCGTGGCGGATACGAGTCGTCGAGGACGACGGTGCGACATGGCTTCTCGTCGTCGTGCATCACATCGCCGTCGACGGCGAATCGTTCGCGATCCTGTGGGACGAGCTGGCGGCCGAGCTCGCCGGGGCAGGTGCGGCGTCGATCGACGTCGACTATCGGCAGTACACGTTGTGGCGGCACGAGACGCTGAGCGGGCGTCGCGACGAATTGCGTGCGCACTGGTCGTCGGCGTTCGCCGAGCCGGTGCAGCCGTTGAACCTGCCCGAGGTGAACCTGCGCGGTGTCGCCGACCCAGCTGTGGGAGCGGCTGTGGTGCATCAGGCGCACCGAACCCTCAGTGCGTCGGTCACGGCGGCACTCGACGCGCTCGCCGTAGAGCGGCGCACCACGGCCTTCGTCATCGCACACACAGCGTTGGCCGCGGTGCTTGCCCGACAGGCGGATACGTCGGCGGTCACCATCGGCACCGCGGTGTCGGGGCGGTTGGACGCACGGCTGGCGACGGTCCCGGGACTGTTCGCTCGGGCGGTGCCGCTGCACACGCCGATCGACCTCGACCTGCCGTTCGGGGAGCTGCTCGCACGGGTCACCGACGTGGACCTCGGTGCGTTCGCGCACGCCGATCTGCCGCTGACGGAGATCGCCGAGATCGCTGATCCGGGTCGCGCGGGGGCGGGGACGCCGCTGTTCGAGGTCTCGTTCGGGATGGTGCCGGACGGGTTGGTGGAGTTGGGGGACCCTTCGAGACGCTCGCACGCTCGCTCCTCAGGGATTGGGGGTGGCTCGCTGGCTACTCGAGCGGCGGACGTGGGCGATGTGCCGCTGTTCGGGATCGACGTGTCGATGTACCGGGCCGATGAGCGGGTGCATCTGGCGATGGCGTGCACGGACCGCGTCGCCGATCCTCGGCGGTTGGACGCGTTGTGCCGTGTGGTCGTCGACACACTGAGAGCGGCGGTGGCCGCGGTCGACCGCCCGACCCGTGATCTGCTGACGCGCCCGACACCACCGCCGTTGCCCGCGCCGCCGATCGAGACGCTGAGCGACCTCCTGACCATCGGATTGTCCCGCACCGACGCGGTGGCCGTCGTCGACCATCGGCATCATCCCGCCGCGACCGGTCCCGAACTGACCAACGGCCAATTGGATCACTACTCGACCGCCATCGCCCGCGCACTCATCGCACGCGGAATCGGGCAGGGCGACGTCGTGGTCCAGCATCTCCCGCGTTCCATGTGGAATGTGATCGCCACTGTCGCGGTCGCCCGGACAGGGGCGGCGTTCGTCAACGTCGACCCCGCAGATCCGGACGAACGTCGTCGCGGCATCATCACGCGCAGCAGGCCGTCGGCGATCCTCACGCTGGCCGGTGACACGCCACCGCCGGTGGACGCGGAGATCCCGGTGCTCTGCATCGACGAGGTCGCGCCTGCGGCGTCGACCCTGTTCGACATCGCCGAGCGCATCCGACCGTTGCACCCCGCCGACCCCGCCTACATCACCTTCACCTCCGGGACGACCGGCACGCCGAAGGGCGTCGTCGTCACCCACCAGGGCCTCACCGGCTGGGCCCGCGAAACCGTCGAACGGTTGCACCTGACGACCGGTGACCGCCTGCTCCACACGTACGCAGTCGGATTCGACGCCCAACTGATGGGCGCGGTGCCCGCACGAATCGTCGGCGCCACCATCGTCTGCTGCCCGCCCGACGTCATCGCCGGCGACGAACTCCGCGACACCCTGCGCGAGAACCGCGTGACCACGATGCTGACCACCCCGTCGGTGCTGGCGACACTGGAATCCGATGAGCTGCCGGACGTCCGGCACATCGCGGTCGGCGGCGAACCGCTCGGAGCCGGGCTCGTCCGCGAGTGGACGTCCGCGCGGTCGATGAGCAACGAATACGGACCCACCGAGGCGACCGTGGCGGTGAGCAGCGCGCGGTTCACCAGGGCCGTCGACGGCGCCGTGCCGATCGGCATGCCAGTCGACGGGGTGACAGCGCATGTCCTCGACGCCACGTTGCGGCCGGTACCCGCTTACACCGTCGGCGAGCTGTACCTCGCCGGACAGTGCCTGGCGCGCGGCTATCTCGACGATCCCGCGCTGACGTCGTCGTCGTTCGTCGCCGATCCGGCGGGCACCGGCTCCCGCATGTACCGGACCGGCGATCTCGTGCATCGTCGGCCCGACGGCACCCTGGTCATCCACGGCCGCACCGATGATCAGGTGAAGATCCGCGGCATCCGGCTGGAGCCGGCGGAGATCGACGCGGCGTTGTCCCGGCTGCCTGATGTCGCGACGTCGGTCACCGCTGTCCGCGCCACCGCGGGTGGGGAGAAGCTGTTGGTGTCGTGGGTGGTCGGCGAGCCGGGTGCCGTGGTCCGTCCCAACACCGTGCGTGAGCAGCTGTCGCATGTGCTGCCACGCAGCATCATCCCGTCGGCGATCGTGCCGGTGACTGACTTGCCGATCGGACGCAACGGCAAGGTCGACGTCACCCGGCTGGTCGGCCCGGAGGTCACCGTCGACGATACGGCCGGCGTCCCGCTCACCGGTCCCGCCGAGGAGACGGTCGCCGCGGTGATCGCGGAGGTGCTGGACATCCCGGTCGCCGGAGTCGGCGCCGACGCCGACTTCTTCGAACTCGGGGGGACATCGCTGTCGGCGACGCGGGTGACCGCGCGGTTGACGTCGGCGATGGGTGCCGACGTCCCGGTGCGTCTGTTGTTCGAGGCACGCAGTGTGCGGGCCATCGCCACGGCCGTCGACGACCTCATGCTGGGCGGACCGGTAGCCCCGGAGACGCTGCCGATCCCGGACCATCTACCTCTGGCACACCCACAGCGCCGCATGTGGATTCACAACCACTACGACCCGATGTCGACCGCCTACCACGTGCCCGTCGTGATCCGGATCGACGGTGACATCGACATCAAACGGCTCGACGATGCCGTCGACGCCGTCGTCGACAAGCATGCCGTGCTGAGAACCGTCTACCCGGACGGGCCTGCCGGGCCTGAGCAGCGGATCGTCGCGCGTGAGGGTTCGGTACTGGGTCGGCGTATCGTCGACTCGGGTGCGGTTCGAGCGGTGGTCGACGAGTTCCTTTCTGCCCCCTTCGATCTGCAACACGAGCCGGGATTCCGTGCAGCGGTGATCAGCGACGAATCCGCCGACGAGCGGTACTTCGTTGCGTCGCTGCACCACATCGCGATCGACGGCTGGTCGATGCGTATTCTGCTGGACGACCTGCTGCGGGCCGTCGACGGGCGCGGGTTGCCGGCGGGATCGCTGACGTACGCCGATTTCACGCAGTGGCAGATGCGGCGACTGGGCGGGCCCGACGATCCGAGGAGTCGATACACCCGCGAACTCGCACACTGGAAGTCGACTCTGGAGGGTGCCGGCGACCCGGTGACCATCCCGGGTCGTCGAACCGTCCAATCCACTCCGGGGCGGGTGTCGTCGCGGGTGGACCGCTCGACGGCCGACGCCATCCGGGCGACGGCAGACGGGTTGTCGGCGACGGTGTTCCACGTCGCACACGCCGCGCTCGCCAATGTGCTCGGCCAGTGGACCGGCCGATGGGATGTGGTCGTCGGCGTCCCGGTGCACGGGCGGACGGCGCCCGAGTGGGAGTCGGTGGTCGGCATGTTCGTCAACACCGTGGCGCTGCGCACCCGCCTCGATGCCGGGAATACGGTGCACGCGACGATCGAGCAGGCACGGGACGTCGCGTTGACCGCGGCCGACCATGCGGAGGTGCCCTACGACGCCGTCGCACGGGCGGTGCGTCCGCACGCGCACGACGGATACGACCCGCTGATCTCCGTGCTTCTCGTCAACGAGGATGTCCTGCCGACGATCTCACCCGACATGATGACCGTTGGCGCTGACGAGTCGTGGCGCGCGTCGATCGTCGACGCGCTCGCCACCGTCGACGCGAAGTTCGACATCGAGCTGGTGCTCGCCGACGACGGGGACGGCATCGCGGTGACCGTGGTGCATTCCGGATTCGTCCCGGCCGAGGTGGCGCAGGGGCTGCTCGATGATTTCGTGACGGTCTTCGCCGCGGTCGGTCGGGGCGTGGCCGGGCGGTTCCCGAGTCTCGCGGCGCGGGCCGCTACCGATGTGGTCGTCGAGGAGACGTCGGCGGAAGTCGAGGTCGAGGCAGCTGACGATGAGGCACTGACGGCGAGCGTCGCGGCGATGATTGCCGATGTGCTCGATGTACGCGGCGTGGTCGGGGAGCGGGACGACTTCTTCACCATCGGCGGAACGTCGCTCTCGGCGACCCGCGTAGTGTCGGCGCTGGGACGCGAACTCGGCGTGCGGGTTCCGACGCGGATGCTGTTCGAGAATCCGACGCCGGTGGAGTTGGCGCGGGCGGTGGGGACCCTTCGTGACGCCCGCTCCTTCGTCGCGGGCTCCTCAGGGACCGGTGGGGGTGCTGTCGCCAGGGATCTGGGCACGGTCGGCGAGAAAGTGGGCACGGTCGGCGGGGATGGCGCCCCGGCCCCTGAGGAGCGAGCTGGCGGGGATGGAGCCCCGGTCCCTGAGGAGCGAGCTGGCGAGCGTCACGAAGGGGCCGGCGCACCACGCGAACTGCCGCTCGCGCCGACGCAGCGTCGCATGTGGGTGACCGCCCAGCTGCTGGGCGACGTGCCGATCTACGCGGTGCCGGTCATCGTGCCGGTACCGGCCGGGGCGTCCCGGGAACAGGTGCGCGACGCTGTCGACGTCGTCGTCGACCGGCATCCGGCGCTGCGGACGATGTTCGTCGCGGCAGCCGATGGACCACGACAGCGAGTGCTCGACGACTGGCGACCCGAGCTCACCGTCCTCGCATCGGACGACCTCACCGCCGACGCTGCGCTCGAGACGTTCTCGGCACCGTTCGACCTCGAGGCGGGACCACCGGTACGCGCCTGGACGATCGAGTCAGACGGCACACCGACCGCAGCCGTGATCGTCGCGCATCACATCGTGTTCGACGGGGAGTCGGCGGTCATCGTCGGCGACGAACTCGCTGCGTTGCTCGGCAATTCGGCGTTGACGGACCCCGGCGTCGGGTTCGACGTGGTCGCCGAACGCATGGTTCTCGAGCAGGCGCAATCGTCGCAGGAACAGCTCGAGTTCTGGACGCAGGCCCTTGACGGTTACAGCGGACGTCTGGACCTCGTGCCGCGTCGTCCCGCAGAGCGCGACCTGCGCACCGCCACGATGGACGTCGAGATCGGTGGCGAGGTGTCGGGGCAGATCGCCTCGGTGGCGCACGCTGCCCATGCGAGTGCGTTCCACGTCCTGCACGCGGGAGTCGCACTGGCGCTGGCCATTCAGAGCGGGACTGACGACGTCGCCGTGGCCACACCGGTCTCGCTACGCCGCGACGCCGACAGCGCACGTACCGTCGGCATGCTGATCTCGACCGTCGTGTTGCGGACGCAGTTGGAGTCCGAACTGACCGTCGGTGGACTGCTCGAATCTGTGCGCGACGGGGATCTGGCCGCGATCGACCATGGGCTGATCGCGTTCGACGACGTGGTCTCGCTGGTCGATCCGCCCCGTGAACCCGGACGACACCCGCTGGTGCAGATCGCGTTCTCGATGGGCGCGGCGGACGGGTCGATCCCGGCAGCCATGGTCGAACCGGGCGCCGCGCTCGCCGACGAACGCAGTGAGTTCGACCTGCATGTGGTCGCGGTCGACGACGGCGGCACGTGGCGACTGCGGCTGACGTATGCGCGGGATCTGTTCGACGAGAGCATGATTCGGGTGATCGGTGATCGGATGCGGGCTGCGGTCGAGGTCGTCGTCGGCGATGCCGGGCGATCGCTGGCATCGGTGGATCTGCTGACGCCGGGGGAACGGGAGTTTGTCGAGCGTGCAGCGGGTGGGGGACCCTTCGAGACGCTCGCAAGCTCGCTCCTCGGGGATCGGGAGGCGGACGCGGGCTCGCTTCTCGGGGATCGGGAGGCGGACGAGGACTCGGTCCTCGGGGATCGGGAGGCGGACGGCACGGATCGGGGCGAGGGGCTGCTGTCGGACATCCTCGCCTCGGCGGTCGCGTGGTATCCGGGGCGGACCGCGCTGGACGACGGGCGCCGGCAGTTGACGTACCGCGAGTTCGACGACTGGGTGTCGCTGGCAGCGCGCACGTTGCGGACGCGGGGACTCGGAGCGGATAGCGTGGTCGCCGTCGTCATACCGCGTTCGATCGAGTCCGTGGTCGCGCTGTGGGCGGTCAGCCGGATCGGCGGAGTGTGCGTGCCGGTGGACGTGACCTATCCGGCGGCGCGTCTGGAGCAGATCGTCGCCGCTACCCGAGCAACGCTCATCATGCCCGACGATCTTCCACCGCAACCAGCTGATGCTGTTGTCCCCGAGCCGATCACACGTGTCTCCCCGGACGCCCTGGCCTACATCATCACCACCTCGGGGACCACCGGGACACCGAACATCGTGGGAGTGCCGCACCGCGGGCTGCATCGGGTGGCCGAGCTCGGTGACGTCGTCGGCGATGACCGTGTCGCGATGGCGATCAGCCCGGGATTCGACGCCACGTTCCACGACATGCTGCTGCCGCTGGCGACCGGCGCGACACTCGTCGTCGTGCCTGCTGCCGTCTCCGGCGGTCGTGACCTCACCGGCTTCCTCCGCGACCGGGGTGTCACCGTGTTCACGGCGACGCCGTCGGTGATGCGCACGCTCGACGCTGACGACATCGCGTCGCTCCGGTTGGTCTACATCGGCGGTGAGGCACTCACCGCCGACCTCGCCGGCGCATGGTCGCGGGTCGCGCAGGTGATCAACATCTACGGACCGACCGAGACCTCGGTGACGGTGTCGACGGGCCGGTACACCGAGGGTGGCGACGTGCGGATCGGACGCCCGAGGCCGGGGATCGGGGCGCTCGTCCTCGACCCGATGCTGCGGCCGGTGCCGCCCGGCGTCGTCGGCGAACTCTATGTCGCGGGAACAGGTGTGGCGCGCGGGTACCTGGGCGACCCGGCGCTGACGTCGGCGAGCTTCATCGCACGACCTGATGGCCGACGGTGCTACCGGACAGGGGACCTGGTGCGCTGGGACCCGGGGACTGGCGAACTCGTCTATGTCGGTCGCGCCGACCGGCAGGTGAAGATCCGCGGACAGCGGGTGGAACCGGCCGAGATCGACACCGTGTTGATGAACGCCGGCGCGAACCGGGCGGCGACGGTGCTGCGCGACGGACCGATCGGACCGGCCCTCGTCTCGTACGTGGTGTCGCCGGCGTCGTCGACAGACGTGCTCCTGCGAGCATGCCGTGCGTTGTTGCCTCGCCACATGGTGCCGAGCCGTATCGTGCTCGTGCCCGAACTGCCGCTCACCGGGGCCGGCAAGCTCGACGAGAAGCAGTTGCCGCTGCCGGAATGGTCGCGGTCGCGTCGGGCGCCGGCCACACCTGCCGAACAGTCCGTCGTCGAGGCGTTCGAGGCGGTGCTCGGCGTCGAGATCGGCATGGACGACGACTTCTTCGCCGCCGGCGGCAACTCGCTCGCGCTGCTCTCGCTGCGTGATGAGCTGTCGCGGCGCACCGGGATCACCGTGTCCGCACCGCAGCTGTTCTCCCACCCGACGGCCCACGAGATGGCCGAGCTGATCGCCGCGCCCGGGACCGTCTCCGGCGATCGGGTCGTGCGGTTGTCGCCGTCGGAGGTGAGTGACGGTCAGCCGGTGTGGTGCGTGCACACGGCCGCCGGTGTCGTCGAACAGTTCCGGCCGCTGGCCGACGCGCTGGTGTCGGCACCGGTGCTGGGGCTGCAATTGCCCGAGCTGCTCGACCCGTCCCGGGACATGCCGAACACATTGTCGGAGCTGGCGGCTCGTCACGTCGCCGCGTTGCGTGCCGTCCAGCCGAACGGGCCGTACCGGCTCGTCGGATGGTCGCTCGGCGGGGTGATCGCGCACGAGATCGCGCGGCAGCTCGTCGAGGCCGGAGAAGAGGTCGCCCTGCTGGTTCTCCTGGATCCGCGGACTCCCGCCACGTTGAGTGGGGTTCCCGACGACGAATTGCGCGAGCAGCACCCGTTGCGCGCGGCCGCAGAGCAGCGGGATCCAGAGTCGGTCCGGCGCTTCGACGAGAGGTCTGCGACGATGACACAGGCGGCGCGATCCTATGATCTGCGGCCGGTGCCGGTCGGCAAGGTGCTCTACGTCGCGGCGCGGGAGAACCCGGACCCGCACGCGTGGGGACGGACCGTCGGCGGCCGGGTGGAAGTGGTGGATGTGGATGCCACGCATGCACTTCTGGGTGATCCCGGGGTGATGGGGCGCATCGCGCGGGTGGTGGAGGAGGAGCTGTGAGTGACGTGAGTTCGGTGCTGTTCGTGTGTACCGGCAACATCTGTCGGTCGCCGATCGGCGAACGCGTGCTGTCGGGAATGGCCGAGCGTGCCGGGGTGGCGATCTCGTCGTCGAGCGCGGGTGTCGGCGCCATGAACGGGCACGCGATGCATCCGTACGCCGTCGAGGTCCTGGACGAGCACGGCTACGATGCAACGGTATTCGAGTCCCGCTATCTGCGGCCGCCGATCCTGCAGGGTGTCGACCTGGTGTTGTGCATGACCCGCGATCATCGAGCGGCGGCCCAGCAACTGCTGCCGGTCCGATGGAAGCGGATGTTCACCGTCGCCGAGTTCGCCGAACTGATCGACATCGTCGACGGCTCGACCCTCGACGAGATCATCGCCGCGCGGTCGCGGATCGACACCAACTCGGCGCACCTGGACATCAAGGACCCGATGGGTCGACCGAAGGAGGACTTCGAGCGGGTGTTCGGCGAGATCGAACCGCGTGTCGCCACTATCGCGAGCTGGGTCGCCCGGACCGCCGTCGCCACCGGTGATCGCCGATGACGCGGCGTGTGTTGCGCAGCAGGACATTCCAGATCGCGGCGGTGCTCGTCGCGGTGCTGATCGCGTTGCTCGCATGGCTGGCCTACTCGGCGTTGCAGGTGAAGGACGATCTCGAATCAGCCCGCTCGGATGCGAGTCGTGCTCGGACGCTCGCCCTCGACGGCGATCAGAACGGTGCCCGTCAGGCGGCGCAGGCGGCCGCCGACTCTGCGTCCCGTGCCGGGGACCGCTCGCACGGGATGGTGTGGTCGGCGGCGGCGTCGATCCCGTGGGTGGGTACGCCGCTGAAATCGGTGCAGCAGATGAGCGATGCGGTCGATGACCTCGCGACACAGGTGCTCGTGCCGTCGGCGGATCTGGCGTCCGTGCTGAATCCGTCGAAGATCCGGTCCGGCGATCAGGTCAACACCGCACCGTTGCGCGCCGCGCAGCCCGAATTGGCTGCGGTGGCGAAGAAGTCGACTGCCATCGCCGAGCAGGTGTCGACGATCAAGCCGACGTGGCTCGGTGTCGTCGCCGATGCACAAAGGCAGTTGCAGGAGCAAGTCGACGAAGCCGCAGCGACGTTGAACGGTACCAATGTCGCCGCGCAACTGGTCCCGTCGATGCTCGGCGCCGATGGACCGCGCAACTACTTCCTCGCCTTCCAGACGCCGTCGGAATCCCGCGGAACCGGCGGGCTCGTCGGCGGATTCGCGGTGCTGAACGCACGCAACGGACGTGTCACCGTGCCCACCCTGGGTGCGAACTCGACGTTCGACGACCCGCCGCGACCGCAGGTCGACCTCGGGGAGGACTACGACACCATCTATTCGTCGTACCGTCCCTACACCGACTTCCGTAACGGGAACCTGAGTCCGAACTTCCCGGACGCCGCGCAGATCTGGCTCGCCAATTGGAAGCGGCAGACCGGTCAACAGCTCGACGGCGCGATGGCGCTCGACCCGATCGCGCTCAGCTATGTGCTCGAGGTGACCGGACCGGTGACGCTGCCGAACGGGGAGAAGATCACCGCCGACAACGTCGTCCCCATCACGCTGTCGACGTCGTACGAGCGTTTCGCCGGCGACAACGAGGCCCGCAAGCTGTATCTGCAGGCCATCGCGAAAGCCGTTGTGCAGCAACTGGCGGATGCGAAGGGCGACTCGGGCGACGTGCTCGAGGCGCTCGGTCGAGGCGTGCACGAGCGTCGGATCATGATCTACAGCACCCATCCCGAGGAGCAGCAGGTCCTCGAGTCCACCGAACTGGGACACCAGATCTCCGACACGGAGTCGCCGTACCTGCAGGTCGCGCTCGGCAACGCGTCGGGCAACAAGATCGACTATTACCTCAAGCGGGACATCACCTATCGAGCCGGGGACTGCAGTGGCGACACCCGCGAGAGCACGGTGACGGTGAAGCTCACCAACACGCTCGACGACATGTCGCTGCCCGACTATGTCATCGGCTCGATGGGCACCCGGCTGACGGTGCCGAAGGGGACCAGCCTCACCAACGTCGAGATGCTGACCACCAAGGGTGCTGTCGTCAAGGAGATCTCCGTCGACGGTCAGACCCCGATGTACGTCGAACAGCCGCTGCACGGCCGCCCCTACCTGTCGACCATGGTGCGCATTCCGCCGGGCGAGACGGCCACGGTGACTCTGAAGCTCGACGAGCCGACATCGGCGACCGGCGCGGCGCAGGTGCCGATCCAGCCGCTGACCGACGACCCGACCGTGACCGTGGACGTCCCCACGTGTGATCAGCATTAGCAAGTGACAGAGAGGATCGGCCATGCAACACATTCACGAGGTGGCCGATCCCGGCCGGGATTCCCGTCCGAACCGTGCTCAGCGTCGTCGGCGGGGCGCCGTCGGCGTCACGGCGGCGGTGATCAGTGCATCGATGTTCGCCGGTGTCGGCATGGGCACCGCCGGGGCGGTCGCGCCGTCGACGGTGCGCTCGAGCGCCGGTTGCTCGTACGCGAGTTCGGCGGAGCAGGCCAAGAACGTGCAGACCTGTCACGTGTGGTCGGAGTCGATGCAGTCCTACGTGACTGTGAAGGTGCGGCCGTCGGATCAGCTTCCCGGACAACAGGAACAGGCCGTCTACTTCCTCGGGGGCATCGACGACGGCACGCAGCAGGGTGGGATCGCGGACGAGTACGCCACCAAGTACACCCTGGTGACGATCGTCGGCAATGGCAATGCGTGGTCGTCCAACTGGCAGGAGCTGCCCGTAGACGCCGACGGCAACACCCTCACCAATGCCAGTGGTGGGACCTACAATCCGCAGTGGGAGACCTTCATCGGCGAGGAACTGCCCGCCTACCTCGACCAGAACTTCGACGTCGACCAGACCGGCAACGCCATCGTCGGACTGTCGATCTCGGGCGGGCAGGCGATCAACATCGCCCTGAAGTACCCGGAGGTCTTCAAGGTCGCCCACAGCATCTCCGGCTACTACCAGACCGACAACCCGATCGGATATGTGCTGATCCCGTACGTGTTGTCGCAGCGAATGGGTGTGGCCAACGGGCTCGACGGTATGTGGGGCAACCCGTTCCGGCCGGGAAACGTGTGGGCGGACAATGATCTCGCCCTTCGGATCATCCAGGCCAAGGACAACGGTCAGATCGTGATCGTGTCCGCCGGGACCGGGATCATCGGTTCGGCAGCCGAGTTCGATGAGTTGTGGGGACTCGGCGGTCCGGGCGAGGTCATCTTCGGCAGTGCGCTGGAGGCGGTGTCGTTCATCTCCGCGGTACTGCTGAACGCGGTTGCCGTGGTCACCGGCGCGCCCGTGCGGTTCAACTACACCATGGGGGCGCACACCTGGACACATTGGAACGCCAACAAGGCCACCGAGGCCGGCATGGTGCAGGATGCGTTGTCGGAGTTCGAGACCGGTCCGAAGGTCGGCGCGAGCACGGCGGTCACCGAGGCGGCCACCGTCGCAGATGTGCTGCGTACGAGCAGTGGAGATCCGGCGCCGCCGGTGTCGGAGGTGCCGGTGGAGATCGCGGCGCCGGCGTCGGCGTCGGCGTCGGCGGAGGGGGCGGCTGCGGAGGGGGCGGCTTCGGAGGATGCGGCTGCGGATGGTGGGTCGAGTGTGGTGAGCGATCCGGTCGAGCCGGCGGGTGCTGAGTCGTCGGACGGTGCGGCGTCGGACGGTGCGGCGTCGGAGGGGCCGGGCGCGGAGAGCTCGGGCGCGGAGAGCTGGGCCCCGGAGAGCAGAGCGCCGGAGGGTGTTGATTCGGGCGCGGGGTCGGGGGACGACGCGTCGGATAGTGACGCCTCGGGCAGCGGACCCTCGGAGGGCGCGGCGTCGTCGGCGGGCTCGGACTCGGACGGCGGCGCGGACTCGGCGGACAGCGGGTCGTCGTCGGACTGACCAGATGACGGAGAACGTAACGGTTGGCGTTACGTTCCCCGTCATCTGCGCACCCGGCCGGCCGGTGGCGGTGAGAAGGACGGCGTCGAGGGAACCGACGGGCGGTCGGGTGCGTCTGAGTTGCATGAACCTTCCTCCCGGCCTCCGCGCACTGGCTCTCGAGCGTGATGGTGTCCTCACCGCCGCAGACATGCGCCGTCACGGTCTCAGTCGTCCGGCGGTGCAGCGGCGCATCGAGTCCGGTGACCTGATCCGGATGGCCGGCCGGTTGTATCGCGTCGCCGACCACCCGCTGACCCTCCGCACCCGTGCGCGCGTCGCCACGCTGGCGGTGTCGCCGAGGGCCGCGCTCTGT
>NZ_JASXSI010000041.1 GCF_030315685.1 Gordonia sp. ABSL11-1
TCACCCGCATGTCCACCTCTGCTCGTCTCGGCATCCTGATCGCGCTGGTCGCAATCGCCGCCGGGCTCGTCTCACCGATCGCCGCCGGCACCGCCGACGCACACCCTGTACGCGTTCCCGCGATACCTGTGGTCTACGTCTCGGGTTCCAACGAAGTGCCCGAGACCGCTGCCGTACCGGCAGCCGCACTCCGTCGCGCCGGGTTTGACACCCACGTGTTCATGACGTGGGTACCCAGTCGGCCCGAGACCAGCCCGTACGTGACGGTGAAGGGCAACTCTCGGCGACTGGCGGCATTCGTCGACGGCGTCCGCCGGAAAACCGGTGCTCGCAAGGTCGACATCGTGACCGTCTCGCAAGGTGGACTGGTGACGCGTTATTGGCTGAAGGAGTTCGGGGGTGCGCCCTCCGTCCGCCGTGCTGTGATCCTGTCCGGGATGATCAAGGGCGCCGGATTTCAGGCCGACGCGTTGCGCAACGGCCAGTGCCCGCCCGCCGGCTACGAGAACTTCGTGCCCGCGCATCTGCGAAAGAATCCGACCGACGCCTGTCTCGAGATGGCGATGGGCGGTGCCGAGGTCACACGACTGAACACGCCGACCGAGGCGCTTCCCGGGATCTCATACGTCAACATCACCACCCGGCGCGACGAGAACGCCACCCCGTGGCAGGTGAACCTGATGTCAGGACCGGGGACCTACCAGAACATCGTGCTCGACGACCACTGCCCGCGCGACCCGCTGAGCCACTACACGTTGACGCTGCTGCCGTCGATCCAGTCGGGTGTCACGCGGGCATTGAAAGGCGAGCGCGTTCGGTTCGACTGCATGTTCTGACGTCGCCGGAAGGCCCCGCGAACCCGTTTTGGGTTCAGCGCACCGGTGATCTACACTGAGGTGTCTGGATTGACTTGAGACTTGCGCGCTGCCCATAGGGTGGCGCGTTGGTTTTGTGGGGAGTCTTCTTCTCAGGGTCGACCCAGAAGGCAGCTGTAGCGTGGCGACAGCCGCGACACAGTCGCAAAGGGGCGTAGCTCAACTGGCAGAGCAGCGGTCTCCAAAACCGCAGGTTGCAGGTTCAAGTCCTGTCGCCCCTGCCCTGGTGAGGGCACACGTTGACGAGAGGACCTCGAAAGTGAGCAAGCGAGATCGAGCTGCCCGCGCCAAAGACGCCGCGGACGACACCACCACCGACTCGGTGGGGGAGCTCGAGGGTCGCGACGACGTCGAGGGCGCCGGGACGGGTTCGGACGAACTCCGTCCGTCGGGCAAACGGTCGTCGCGTCGCCGATCGTCGACGAGTGCCTCCAACACCGACAGCGAGACGGATTCCGGTACGGGATCCGCCGTCGCGGTCAAGGAACGCAAGAAGAAGGCCGCTGCCGGGGAAAGCCGCAATCCGTTCGTTCGGATCTGGGTTTTCCTGCAGCAGGTCGTCGCCGAACTGAAGAAGGTCATCTGGCCCACCCGCCGGGAGATGATCACCTACACGATTGTCGTGCTGATCTTCGTGGTCATCATGACCGCCTTCATCTCCGGTCTCGACCTGGTCTTCGCCAAGGGAGTCCTCTGGCTGTTCGGCTGATGCCGCCCACGTGAGTGGGGCAGAGGCCGAGCCCTGGACGACCCGAACCGACAGAGGAGTGTGGGCTGCAGTGAGCACCCCGGAGAACGAGATCGATCCGACCACCGAGTCGGTCGACGCCGTCGACACGGTTGAGTCGGTCGACGCTGTCGACGAGGCAGCGCTCGAGGCTGCCGACGAGACCGACGACCCCGGTGTCGAGGCACAGATCGAGGCCGCCGAGGATGACGAAGCAGCCGTCGAAGGTGGCGAGGCCGCCGTCGAGGAGGCGATCGAGGACGCCGTCGCCGACGAGGTCGACGTGGCCGACGAGGTCGCGGCCGAGGAAGCGCCCGCCGAGGACGTCGATCCGGTCGAGGAACTGCGCAAGCAGCTGCGTCGCGCCCCGGGTGACTGGTACGTGATCCACAGCTACGCCGGTTACGAGAACAAGGTGAAGGCCAACCTCGAGACCCGCGTCCAGAACCTCGACGTCGGCGACTACATCTTCCAGGTCGAGGTGCCGACCGAAGAGGTCACCGAGATCAAGAACGGCCAGCCCAAGAAGGTCAACCGCAAGGTGTTGCCGGGCTACATCCTGGTGCGTATGGACCTCAACGACGAGTCGTGGGGCGCGGTGCGCAACACCCCCGGTGTGACCGGGTTCGTCGGGATGACCTCCAAGCCGTCCCCGCTGTCGCTCGACGAGGTGCTGCAGTTCCTGATGCCGCGCGTCGAGGCCAAGAAGCCCGCCGCCGCCAAGGCCGGTGCCGAAGGTGTCGAGGCAGCCGCTGCCGCCGCCACCGCGGTCATCGAGGTCGACTTCGAGGTCGGCGAGTCGGTCACCGTCATGGACGGACCGTTCGCGACCCTGCCCGCGTCGATCAGCGAGGTCAACGCCGAGCAGCGCAAGGTCAAGGTGTTGGTGTCGATCTTCGGTCGCGAGACGCCGGTCGAACTCGGCTTCAACCAGGTCGAGAAGATCTAAGGACCCTTCGAGACGCTCGCAAGCTTGCTCCTCAGGGGGCGGCGGGAGCCGGACAACAGAACTTTCACGTCTCCAGCGGGCGTGAATCTGCAAGGAACAAACAAGGAACTCAAAGATGCCTCCCAAGAAGAAGAAGCTCGCCGGGATCATCAAGCTCCAGATCCAGGCAGGCGCGGCCAACCCGGCCCCGCCCGTGGGTCCGGCGCTCGGTCAGCACGGCGTGAACATCATGGAATTCTGCAAGGCGTACAACGCGGCGACCGAGTCGCAGCGTGGCAACGTCATCCCGGTCGAGATCTTCGTCTACGAAGACCGGTCCTTCGACTTCAAGTTGAAGACGCCGCCGGCCGCGAAGCTCCTGCTGAAGGCCGCCGGCCTGCAGAAGGGCTCGGGCGAGCCGCACACCAAGAAGGTCGGCAAGGTGAGCATGGACCAGGTCCGTGAGATCGCCAAGACCAAGCAGGAAGACCTCAACGCGAACGACATCGACCAGGCCGCGAAGATCATCGCCGGTACTGCACGGTCGATGGGCATCAACGTCGAGGGCTGAACTCTCGTTGATCGAGTAGCCGCGATCGAGCGAAGCGAGACCGGGGCGTATCGAGATCACCGCGTGGGAGGGCCGGCTCGGCCCATCAACCACCAACCCGATTTTTCACACACGGAGAAAGAACAGAGCAATGGCACAGAAGAGCAAGGCCTACCGCGCCGCCGCGGAGAAGGTCGATCGCACCAAGCTGTACAGCCCGCTGGAAGCTGCACAGCTCGCGAAGGACACGTCGTCGAAGAACACCGATTCGACCGTCGAGGTCGCCATCCGCCTGGGCGTCGACCCGCGCAAGGCCGACCAGATGGTCCGCGGCACCGTCAACCTGCCGAACGGCACCGGTAAGACCGCACGCGTCATCGTGTTCGCCACCGGCGACAAGGCCGCCGAGGCGGTCGCCGCAGGCGCCGACGAGGTGGGCGCCGAGGACCTGATCGAGCGGATTCAGGGCGGCTGGCTCGACTTCGACGCGGCGATCGCGACCCCGGATCAGATGGCCAAGGTCGGTCGTATCGCGCGCGTGCTCGGCCCGCGTGGCCTGATGCCGAACCCGAAGACCGGCACCGTCACCCCCGACGTGACCAAGGCGGTCAACGACATCAAGGGCGGCAAGATCAACTTCCGCGTCGACAAGGCTGCGAACCTGCACTTCGTCATCGGCAAGGCATCGTTCGACGCCGAGAAGCTCGCCGAGAACTACGGCGCCGCCTACGACGAGATCATGCGTGCGAAGCCGTCGGCCGCGAAGGGTCGCTACATCAAGAAGGTGACCGTCTCCACGACGACCGGCCCGGGCATCCAGGTCGATCCGTCGGTGACGCGCAACTTCACCGAGGCGCCGACCGACTGACCCTTCGAGTCGCTCGCACGGAACCCCCGTCCACATCTGTGGGCGGGGGTTCCGTCGTGTGAAGGGTCATGTCGCCGAGCGTGTCTGGTCGTCGTCGGCGGGAACTGCGGCGTCGACGATGGCCCGCAGCGCGGCGACGTGCCCGGTGAATGCATCCCGTCCCTGCGTCGTCAGTTGAACCCTGACTGTGCGCCGACGGCCCTGTGGCCGGCGCTCGGTCAGTACGTACCCGGCGTCTTCGAGCGTGGACAACTGCTTGGACAGCGCGGAGTCCGACATCCCGAGACGCTCCCGGAGAAAGGCGAACTCGGCCCAGTCCGTCGCGGCGAGGGTCGAGACCAGGGTGAGGCGGGTGCTCGGATGGATCACGTCGTCGAACCGTGGATCTGTCACGCGTGTGCCCATCGACGGAGCACCGCGAAGATCTCCGGCCCGCCGAATCCGACGACGGCCGCGACGAATCCGCCTGCCCACACCGATGGGTGTCCGGTGCCGTCGGCGTCGAGTCCCAACGCCACGCCGATCGTCAGCAGCACGAGTGCGATCAGCATCCCGATCACGACGAATGGGATCCGACGATTCGCGACCGAACGACTGACCTGCAGTCCGCTGGTCCGATGCCGGCCGTCGAGTATGCGCGGTGCGACGATTGAGTGCCCGACGCCGAAGGCGATCGTTGCAATGGTGGTCACCCACGAGGGCGCGAGGTCGGCGAGAAGGCCGAGCACCATCCATGCCGCGGCCATGGCCCACCAATAGCCGCGTGGGAGACCGACTTCGGCGGCGACGCCGCGACGCGCCGCCTCGACGGTGGTCAGTGCAATCCGCGCCTGATCTGGGGTGATGTCGCCCATCACGCCTCCTCGAGATCGATCGATGCCACTTTCCGATATGGAAAGTAGTGTGGACTTTCCATGTCGGAAAGTCAATGCCGCGGCGAATCGCCCTGCGCCCGACGGAGGGAGCAGCAATAATCGCGTGCGGGGGCTGAAGCGACATCGGGCACCACACCGGGCACCACACCGGGCGACGAACCGGCGCAACGAGACGAAGGCGGCGATCTGATGGATGCACGACCGACCAAACTGGCCATCATCGGAGCAGGAGCGGTCGGCACGGCCGTCGCCTATGCATCGCTGATCCGAGGGGTGGCGCGGACGATCGCGCTGATGGACATCAACACCGCGAAGGTGACCGCAGAGGTCCTCGACATGTCGCACGGACTCGAGTTCGTCCCGCGCGCCGACATCATCGGCGACGACGACGTGTCCGTGTGCGCGGACGCCGACGTGGTGGTCTTCACTGCCGGAGCGAAGCAGAGACCGGGGCAGTCGCGGCTCGAATTGGCCGAGGCCACCATCGGTTTGACGAAGAAGATCATGCCCGGCGTCCTCGAGGTGGCACCGAAGGCGGTGTACATCATGGTGACCAACCCGGTCGACGTCGTCACCTACGCCGCGCTGAAATACAGTGGGCTGCCGAACAATCAGGTGTTCGGGTCGGGAACGGTCCTGGACTCCTCGCGACTGCGATTCCTCATCGCTTCGCATTGCAACGTCGCGGTGCAGAACGTGCATGCCTACATCGTCGGCGAACACGGCGACACGGAGATCCCGTTGTGGAGTTCGGCCAGCATCGGCGGGGTGCCGCTGATGCACTGGAAGCCTCTGCCGGGCGAGCAGGCGATCGATGCGGCCGCCCGCGAACGCATCCATCACGAGGTCGTGCACGCTGCCTACAAGATCATCGAGGGCAAGGGCGCCACGAACTATGCGATCGGGTTGGCCGCGACGCGCATCGTCGAGGCCGTCCTCAACAACGAGCATCGAGTTCTTCCTGTCTCCACGGTGGCCGAGGGCTACGAGGGCCTCGAGGACGTGTGCCTGTCCCTGCCGACCATCGTCGACCGGGGTGGTGCCCAGACCCGGCTCGAGATGCCGATGTCGGACGACGAGCTCTCCGGCCTGATGTCGTCGGCGGAGACATTGCGTGCCATGCAGGCCAAGTTCGGCCTCTAGCGGTCTCCAGCGGTGTCGAGCGTTCGGGTGATTACCGCTCGGACAGGTGCCTGATGTGCCGTGATCGCACTACCGTGATCCGCGTTCAGCAAGGTATGTGGGACACGGCTGGTGAGAAGAGGTACGTCATGGGACGCTCGCGCAGGGTGATCGTCGGTATCGTCGCGGCGGGGACCCTTGCCGTCGCGCCCGCGATGGTGGTGGCGCCGGCGGATGCGGCGACCTCGTACACGAACTGCAAACAGCTGAACGCCGACTACCCGCACGGGGTGGGAAAGTCGGGCGCTGTGGATTCCACATCCGGGACGCCGGTCACCGATTTCACCGTCGACGACGACCTGTACAACTCGAATTCCGGTCGTGATCGTGACGGTGACAGCATCGCCTGCGAGAAGCACTGAACCCAGGATCCCGAGGACCAGCCGTACGGCATCGACTGCTCGTTCCGCGATCCGTTCGGCAATCACCTGCGGATGACGCAGCGCCTCGACGAACGCGAGATCACCGACGACGCCATCGCGCGATGGGGCCCGGACAACTGCGGGGTCGGCACAGGAGGCCTGAACGACCTGCGAGCTGCGAGTTCGTGATCGGATGGAACCGATCGGGCCGCTGGATAGTCTGATAGATATGCGCGACGACAAACTGTTGACCCGTATCTCGGCGCTCCTGCGTCAGGCGGAGGGCACCGACAACCCGCATGAGGCGGAGACGTTCATGCAGGCGGCCCAGCGGCTGGCGACCGCGGCGTCGATCGACCTGGCCGTCGCCCGATCCCACGATCCGGCCGGGCGTCGCGAAACCGCCCCGGTGTCACGGCAGATCACGATCGGCACGGCGGGCAAGCGTGGCCTCAAGACCTACGTCCAGCTGTTCGTCGCGATCGCCCGCGCCAACGATCTGACCGTCGACGTCGCGGGTAACTCGACGTTCGTGCTCGCCTACGGTTTCCCCGGCGACATCGACACCACCGAGACGCTCTACACGTCGCTGGTCGTGCAGATGGTCGCCGCGAGTGACGCGTACCTGCGGTCGGGGGCGTACAAGGGTGAGGAGTTCTCGCGGGTCGTCCGACGGGGATCGGGATGGCGTGCGCGGCGGGTCGTCGAGACCAAGCCGCTGTCGCCGATCACCGCGCGGCTGAACTTCCAGTCGGCATTCGCCGAGCGGATCGGCAAGCGGCTCAACGAGGCGCGGGAGCAGGCGCGGGCGGACGCGCTCGGCGCGGATCCGGACGAGGCGCACCAACCGTCGTCCACAGCTCTGGCGTTGCGGGACAAGGAGATCGAGGTGACCGACTTCTATCGGTCGGAGTCCAAGGCGCGCGGGACGTGGCGGCCGTCGAGTGCGTCGGCCGGATACTCGGAGGCGGCCCGTCAGGCCGGCGACCGCGCGGGTCGTCGTGCCAAGATCGGGCCGGACCGCGAATTCGGTGGTGCCCGTGGGTCGTTGGAAGGCTGAGACGCTAGCGGCCGGCCGGCGGTGCGGAGTCGGCTCCGAACAGGTCGTCGACGGTCTCGTTGCGCCGGACCGGGAACGGCCGCGGTGTCCCGAGATGCCGCTGCAGCCATTGGCCGACCGCGCCGTCGTCGGAGGTCAGCGAGTGTACGACGATCACACAGGTGACGATGATCCCGCAGAAGAAGAACAGCCAGCTGATCGCGACGAAGACGATGCCCAGCGTGCCGAAGTGACGAGTGGTCTCGCCGAGGATGGTGGGCAGCGCGATCCTGCTGCCCACCAGCAGCACAGTGACGAACACGCCGGTCACGGCTCCGTTGAGGGCGAGCAGGCGCACCGGGACCTGCGACGACACGAGCAGGCGGGGGATCAGCGTCCACATCCCCGACCAGATGACGAGGGTGGCGACGATCTCGAGCGCCACGCCGGCGGCACCATAGCCGGCGATCGTGAGCCCGGTGATCGTGATCGAGTGCAAGCCGCTCGAGAGTCCTTGCAGCACAACGCCGAGCGGCAATGCGAAGATGACCACGACCCACCGCCACCAGGAGGAGAGCGGGACCTTCGTCACCTGCCAGATCGACACGTACATCCGGCCGAGCGCGCGCGACAGCGAGGTCGCGCCGGCGATCGTCATCAGCGCGCCGATCACTCCGTACGCGGTGATCGAGCCGGGCGAGGTCGCCGACGGGATGTCGACACGGCTCGGGTCGATCCCCAGGTTGGTCAGTGCGGTGTCGATGAAGTCGTGGCTGGGCAGGGCGGTCAGCAGGATGACGATGGGCAGCACCGAGGTGAACGCCTGGGCGGCGAGCGTCATCGACCGGTCGGTGAGGTCGTTGACGGCGATGTCGCGGACGATTCGCACCACCAGGTGCGCACCGGGAACCTTCTGCGCGCGGTCGGCGAGGGCCAGTGCCCGGGTCCGGGCGCGAGCAGTCATCGTCGATCTGTTCACCCCGCACGACTCCCTTCCGGCACGCTGCCGCGACTGGCCGCCCGTCAGATCGTAGTGGGTGGTCGGCGCCGTCGGGTGGTCCGTCGGTGAGGCCGCGTGATGTCGGCCGGGCGCGCCTGTACGAGGCCGAACGCCTGGTGCACCGGATGTTCGACAACGCCGGGTCGTCGCGGACCGTCGAGATCGCCGGAACGCAGCTCACGCTGCCGGCGGAGGCACGGTTCGCGACGGTGGAGTCGGTGCGCGATCATGTCGACCGGGTGCTGTCGATGCCGTCGGTCCGGCAGCGTTTCGCGCGGGCCGGTCGTCCGGTGATCGTGCGCGAGCGCCGCGGTCACCGGTCTGCCGAATACCTACGCACCGGCTCGGAGATCCCGCAGATCGCGATCCCGTCGTCGGCCGACGGGCGCTGGGCGCTCCGCGAACTCGTCGTGCTGCACGAACTGGCACATCACCTCGACGAATCGCGGGACGCTGCGCACGGCCGTGGATTCGTCGTCGCGCTGACCGACCTGGTGACCATCGTGCTGGGACCGGAGGCAGGCTTCGTCTACCGGGTCATCCTCGGCGACAGCGGGGTCGGCGGCATCGGATAGTCGGCGAGCGTCCACTCGGCGAATTCGAGGAGCGAACTCGGGGGCGCGGTCGGCAGGGGGTGATGCGAAAGAGGGATGACGGCGGGTGCGGTGACGCCGCGGGGCGGTGACGCGGTTGTCGTCACCAATTCCCGGCGGAGCAGAACGTCAGGTAGCTGGGGTGGTGCGGATCGAGCACCAGCCGTTGCCGCCGGCCGCGGGCCTTGATCAGGTCGGGCACCACGGTCAGGTAGCGCGGGAAGCTGGCCGCGTAGACGTCGACCCGGAGTCGATGGCCGGCTTCGAGGACGGCGTCGGTCGGGACGAGGTCGACGTCGATGCGCACCGGTTCGTCGGCAGGGACGGGAAGTTTGCGCTTGCGCGACAGGTAGTGATGCGCCGACAAGAGGCTGCCGTCGGAGGCGTAGGTCGACGACGACGGGTCCAGCGCGCGGTTCGACGCCGACAACGCGCCGTTGGTCAACACGGTCGACGTGCCGTCGGGGGCGACGTCGTTGACGGTGACCGCCCAGATCGCCTCGTGGGCCGTCGTCGCCACGTTGAGCCGCAGGTTCATCGCGCCGCTGATCGTGGTCGCCCCGGTCACCGGCTCGGTGGTGAACGACAGTCCGCCCTGCTCCTGATACCGCGCGTCGACGGTGAACGACCTTCCGAACGCCTGGGCGGCGCCGGCCGTCACCTGGGTCATGTCGCGCGAGATCATGCCCTTGACGTCGGCACGCACGTGCAGCGACGACACATGATCGACGGGCTCCGAGGACAGCGAACCGTCGTGCTCGGCGTGATCGGCCGAGCCGGACGAGGCGTCGGACAGATAGAGGCGCTGCGGCCGGACGCCGGGCCGCGGGAAGCTCGGTCCCGACGTCCAGGCGCCGCCCTGCTGCAACATGGTGACCGGTCCGTAGTACTCGACGCCGTTGCGGTGGCCCTTGAGCCACCGGTCGAACCAGGCGTGCTCGAGCACGTCGAGCCGCGGGGGCGAGAACTTGCCGCCGTACCCCGAGCCGACGTCGATGTGATAGCCGTCGCCGACGAGCATCTGCTTGCGGCCCGGTTCCAGCTTCAGCCGTTCGTAGACGCCGGTCGCGCTGCGACCGAACAGGTCGTGCCACGCGCCGACGGTGAAGGTGGGCACGTCGATCCGGTCGACCTGTGGATCGCGCTCGTCGAAGTACGGGTCGTCGAAGATCCGGTCGTCGCGGGCGGTGAGGAACCCCCAGAGCAGTGACCCGATCTCGGTGGCCGGCGACTTCACGCGGTCGCGCAGCCAGCGAGCGGTGTCGCCGCGGAGGACGTCGCGGATCGGGCTGGCCGGATTCGGCACCCACTTGAGCAGGTTGACCGCCGACAACCACGCGGGGATGAACGCCGACGGCATGCCGCCGGTGATGTAGATGTCGCGGACGATGTCGTCGCAGCCCTCGACGGCGAAGACCGCCTTCAGGGCGGCGGGGCGCTTGTCGGCGGCCTGCAGCGAGTTGATCGCCGAGTACGACCACCCGGCGAGACCGACGCCGCCGTCGCACCACTCCTGCTCGGCGACCCAGTCGATGATCTCCACCGAGTCCTGCTGCTCGCGGGCGCCCAGGATCTGCCACTTGCCCTGGCTGGCGCCGGTGCCGCGGACGTCGACGATCACCTGCACGTACCCGTTGCGCACGAGGTTCCGGTTGATGCCGAAGACATCGAACACGCCGCCTGCGAGTGTCTTGGTGAGCGTGGTCAGGCCCTCGAGACCACTCCCGGTGCCGTCGATCGAGGCCGACGCGGTGTGCAACGCCCGGCCCACGACCGGGGCGTGCAGCGTGTGGTCCAGGAAGTCGATGGCGACCCGGTTGTAGGGGTTGATGTTGACGACGGCGGGGTAGGGGGTGAGGACTGTCTGGCCGAACCGGTTCGCAGGCCGGATCACGGTGGCCCGCAGGCGGACTCCGTCGCTCATCGTCAGCACGACGTCACGGTCGATCGCCACCCGCGGATACAGGGGTTTGCCGTCGACCTGCTCGCGCCATCGGATGCCGTCGGCGCCGCCGGTCGGGTCGCCGAGGGGAAGTGAACCGAAATGCGGGGCAGAGCCCGTCCCGAGTGGCCGTGCCGCGGAACGTCCGCGTCGCGGCTGCGTCTGCCCTGCTGCGTCCAACTGGTACGTCATGGTGCATCACCCTGCCCAGGCGTGATGCCCAACTCACGTGCGCTCAAGGGGCACCGCTGCCTATCTCGTCTTCCGACACCCGTCGTGTCGGCCGGGAGGTGACGGACGTTACACATGTGCCGTTCGTCACCTCGCCGGACGAGGATAGCTCAGCGCGTATATCGGATCGCTAACTAGGGGGCGTCTTTTTGGGCATGCTCTGGCAGATGTAATTCGATCGCTGCGGCCGCCTCCAGCACCATCCACGCGGAGAGCTGCACCGACAGGTCGCGTTCGGGGATCTCCGACGAGTTGACCGCGCCGCCGACGAACCGTGCCGAACCGCCATCGGCGCGCGGTGGCTCGGCCGGCGTCCGCCAGTCGGGACCGAACACCGGCCCGCGATCGGTGTCCACGCGGTTCGTCCAGGCCGCCTCGGCGCTGGTGATCACGAGCGCGGCGGCGCGTCGTCGGAGATCGTCGGCATCCGCGGTCGACGGCAGATCGGTCGCGATCAGCGCGAGATACCGCGCGAGGACGCCGGCGAAGAGCCCGCCGTCGCCGCCGCCGGCAGCCGGGATCACCCCGTCGACACACATGCGGGACTCGACGGCACGCAAGAGTCGGTCGATGCGCTCGACGTGTACCCGATCGCCGTTCAGCCGCAGCAGTTCCAGCTCGGTACCGAGGACGACGCCCTGGCAGTAGGTGTAGATCGCGGTGACCCGTTCCCACTCACCGTCGCGCGGCCCTGGCTTCACGCCGTCGATGACCAGCCCCGATGTCGTGTCGATCAGGGTCGTGTCCATCCAGTCGGCCATCGCCGTCGCGCGTTCCACCCCGCCGGTGCGCGCGAGAAGGATCGCGGCCGGACCGTTGGCCGGTGCGTTGAAGAACAGGTCCATCGTCCGCCACGGGATGCCGCCGCCGAGATCGGGCACCCACGCACCGATCATCCGCTGCGACAGGGTGCGCAGCGCGACATCGTGGTCGAGGCCGAGGTGACGATCGGCGCGTTCGATCGCCAGCCCCAGCCAGGCCATGTCGTCGTAATAGTTGTTGGTCCATCGCCCGAGGTTGCGCAGCCGGACGCCCCGCAACAGGCGGTCGACGTCGGCGGCGACGTCGGGATCGAAGCTCCGATCCTCCGGCGGACGATGGATCGCCGCGTCCGTCAGCAGGTCGATCAGGTGGGCGTGCCACCAGTAATGCCACATGCCGAAGTGACTCGCGATGGTCGCGATCGGCCAGGCGACGGCAGCGAGTCGGGTACCCGGCACCCAGAGCATGCGCCGCAGGTGGCGGTCGGTGACCGCGGCCGCGGCAGCGGCGGCACGGTCGTTGGCTGTCGTCGGTGCAGGTCCGTCGGTCGGTGATTTGGTCGTGTCGGCCACGGTCCGGTAGCCTATCCACTTGGTGTGGCGCACATCCGTGTGCCGTATCGGTTCAACCAGAGACCGTCGGTCGTCGGGAGTCATCCCGACCGAAGGCCCGGCCCGAGTCGCGAGACGTCGAGCCGGCGGCCCACGCAGGGAGAACGAGGATGTATCGGCGCCTTCTCGAGTGCCTGTTCACGCCCCGTGCCCTGTGTGCCGGGGCGTTTGTCGTGTGCGCGGCAGCTTCTCGCCTTCTCGGCTCCGGTTGGGCCCGACCCAACTCTAGTGATGAGAGAGGAGGCGAAGTATGGCCAAGTCCGAAAAGGTCGCCGCGGTTGCGGAGATCGCTGAGCAGTTCAAGGGAGCTACGGCGACGGTCGTCACGGAATACCGTGGCCTGTCCGTCAAGCAGATCTCCGAGCTGCGACGTTCCCTCGGTGAGGGTGCAACCTACTCCGTCGCCAAGAACACCCTGGTGAAGCGTGCCGCCGTCGAGGCGGGCGTCGAGGGGCTCGACGAGCTGTTCACCGGTCCCACCGCGATCGCCTTCATCGAAGGTGAGCCGGTGGTGGCCGCGAAGGCGATCAAGACGTTCGCCAAGGACAACAAGGCTCTGGTCATCAAGGGCGGCACCATGGACGGCCGCGCGCTGTCCGTGGCGGAGATCGAACAGATCGCCGACCTGGAGACCCGTGAGGTTCTGTTGGCCAAGCTCGCCGGTGCCATGAAGGGCAACTTGGCAAAGGCTGCCGGTCTGTTCAATCAGCCGGCTTCGCAGGTGGCGCGCCTGGCCGCGGCCCTGCAGGAGAAGAAAACCGAAGCCGGCGAGTAATTTCGCGCCGCACAAAACCAATCCCCGACGGGTCCACCCGACAGGGATGAACCAACCCCCGTCCGGGGACAGACAGGAAGGACGCCACCATGGCGAAGCTCACCGCTGACGAGCTCATCGATCAGTTCAAGGAACTGACCCTGCTGGAGCTCAGCGATTTCGTGAAGAAGTTCGAAGAGGTCTTCGAGGTCACCGCGGCCGCTCCGGTCGCCGTTGCCGCTGCCGGCGCTCCGGCTGCCGGTGGTGCCGAGGCCGCTGTCGAGCAGGACGAGTTCGACGTCGTGCTCGAGGGTGCAGGCGACAAGAAGATCCAGGTCATCAAGGTGGTCCGCGAGATCGTCTCCGGCCTGGGCCTGAAGGAAGCCAAGGACCTCGTCGAGGGTGCTCCGAAGCCGATCCTGGAGAAGGTCGACAAGGAAGCCGCCGACGCTGCCAAGGCCAAGCTCGAAGAGGCCGGTGCCTCGGTCTCGGTCAAGTAAGACCGCTTCGGCGATCTCGTAGTACACAACCGCGCCGAGCGCCGGTTCGTACTACGGACGCGAACAACGAAGGCCCGTGGGTGAGATATCCCACGGGCCTTCGTCGTGCCTGGACTGTGATGGGCGGCGCACTTTCCGAACCGGGGTGGCATCCGCTACCCTCATTCGAGGCAAGTTACCCACGGGTAGCGACAACCGGTCCGACACCGGCGCCATGCAGGGGGTTGCGCGGCGCGGTTCGTAGGTATGGGTACGTGTGGCTGTCCGCTACAGTGACCCCAACCACAAATGTCACCGGTTCGTGTGTGGTCGCACCGACCGCCGCAAGGGGGCAGCGAATGTCTGGGAGGATGCAGTGGGCGTAGAGGTCAGTGTCGAGGGGCTCACCAAGTCGTTCGGATCGCAGAACATCTGGCGGGACGTCTCGCTGACGTTGCCCACGGGTGAGGTGTCGGCGTTGCTCGGGCCGTCGGGTACCGGCAAGTCGGTGTTCCTCAAGACCCTTATCGGTCTGCTGCATCCCGAGCAAGGGTCGGTCGTCATCGACGGCACCGACATCACGCAGTGTTCGGCCAAGGAGCTCTACGAGATCCGCAAGCTGTTCGGTGTGCTGTTCCAGGACGGTGCGCTGTTCGGGTCGATGAGCCTGTACGACAACATCGCCTTCCCGCTTCGTGAGCACACGAAGAAGAAGGAAGACGACATCCGCGACATCGTGATGGAGAAGATCGACCTGGTCGGTCTGACCGGTGCCGAGGACAAACTCCCGGGTGAGATCTCCGGCGGTATGCGCAAGCGCGCCGGCCTGGCCCGCGCGCTGGTGCTCGATCCGCAGATCATCCTGTGCGACGAGCCCGACTCGGGTCTCGATCCCGTCCGTACCGCCTACATCTCGCAGCTGTTGATCGACATCAACGCGCAGATCGACGCGACGATCCTGATCGTCACGCACAACATCAACATCGCCCGCACCATCCCGGACAACATCGGCATGCTCTTCCGCAAGGAACTCGTCATGTTCGGGCCACGCGAGCAGTTGCTCACCTCCGAGCAGCCCGTCGTCAAGCAGTTCCTCTCCGGTGACCGCTTCGGTCCGATCGGCATGTCCGAGGAGAAGGACGAGGCCGTGCAGAAGCAGGAAGAGGCCATGCAGGCCGCCGGTATCGGTGGCGGCGGCACCAAGGACGACTTCTCCGAGATTATCCCGCAGGTCCAGCCGAACCCGGGCATGCCCGAACGCAAGGCGATCGCACGCCACCGCGAGCGGGTCCACGAGATGCTGCACACCCTGCCGCCGAACGCGCAGGAGGCCATCCGGCGGTCCCAGGAGGAAGAAGACCGCATCCGCGAGGAAATGGATGCGCACGCCGAGGAGCAGAACGGCAACGTGCCCGTGGCCGCCGGACAGCAGTCGGGGGAGTGGACCTCCGCCGACTACGCAGGCAATGACGCACCGACCCAGAGCTGGTCGACGCCCCCGGGCGCCGGTTCCGCCGACAACACCATCACACAGCCGATCGACACCGGCCGGCATGTCCAGCAGCCCAGCGACGGTCGGAGTCAGTAAGGATGAGCAGTGCCACCACGCGTGGCGTTGATCGGATAGCTCAGGCCGGGACGGGCGCCCTCGCCCAGACCGGCAACATCGTGCAGCTCTTCGTCGATGTCGCGCGTCAGTCGTTCGTGCGCCCGTTCCAGTGGCGGGAGTTCATCCAGCAGGCCTGGTTCATCGCCAGCGTGACCATCCTGCCGACGGCGCTGATCGCGATCCCGTTCGGCGCGATCGTGTCGTTGCAGACCGGTTCGCTGATCAAGCAGCTCGGTGCCGAGTCGTACACCGGCGCGGCCAGCGTGCTCGTGGTGATCCAACAGGGCTCGCCCCTGGTGACGTCGCTACTGATCGCCGGTGCGGCCGGGTCGGCCGTCGCCGCCGACCTCGGATCGCGCACGATCCGCGAGGAGATCGACGCGATGGAGGTGCTGGGCATCAACCCGATCCAGCGCCTCGTCGTCCCCCGCGTGCTCGCGATGGTGCTGGTGGCCATGCTGCTCAACGGACTCGTCGCCGTCGTCGGCATCGGTGGTGGCTACTTCTTCAACGTGATCGTCCAGGGCGGCACGCCCGGTGCGTATCTCGCATCGTTCGGTGCGCTCGCCCAGCTGCCCGACCTCTACGTGTCGACGCTCAAGGCCGCCATCTTCGGTGTGCTCGCCGGTGTCATCGCCGCCTACAAGGGGCTCAACCCGAAGGGCGGCCCGAAGGGTGTCGGTGACGCGGTCAACCAGAGCGTGGTCATCACGTTCCTGCTGCTGTTCCTCGCCAACCTGATCATCACTGCGGTCTACCTGCAGGTCGTTCCGCCGAAGGGAAGCTAGCGATGGCCGGTGGTGTGACGATCTCGAAGTCGCGGCCCGAGTACTACATGTACGAGGCCCGCAAACAGCTGGGCAAACCGCTCAAGGTGCTCGACGGCGCCGGCGAGCAGATGTCGTTCTACGGTCGGACGCTCGCGTGGATCCCGAAGACGCTGGTCCACTACACCCGTGAGGTGCTGCGCCTGCTCGCCGAGGTCGCGTTCGGTTCCGGTGGTCTGGCCGTCATCGGCGGCACAGTCGGCGTGATGGTGCTGATGTCGGGCTTCACCGGTGTCGTCGTCGGACTGCAGGGCTATGCGGCTCTCGACCAGATCGGTTCGCAGGCACTGACCGGCTTCCTGTCCGCGTACGTCAACACACGTGAGGTCGCGCCACTGGTGGCCGGGCTCGCGTTGTCGGCGACGGTGGGTTGTGGTTTCACCGCGCAGCTCGGCGCCATGCGGATCTCCGAGGAGATCGACGCCCTCGAGTCGATGGCCGTGCCGTCGATCCCGTTCCTGGTCAGCACCCGCGTGATCGCCGGATTCATCGCCGTCATCCCGCTCTACGTGCTCGGTCTGCTCTCGGCCTATCTGGCGTCTCGGGTGATCACCACGGTGTTCAACGGACAGTCCGGTGGTTCCTACGACCACTACTTCAATCTGTTCCTGCCACCGGCCGACGTCTTGTGGTCGTTCGGCAAGGTGCTGGTGTTCGCGTTCGTGATCATCCTGGTGCACTGCTACTACGGCTACTACGCGACCGGTGGTCCCGCCGGTGTCGGCGTTGCGGTGGGGCACGCCGTGCGTGCTGCGCTGGTGCTCATCGCGGTCCTCGACTTCTTTCTGGGACTGGCGATCTGGGGCACCACGACGACGGTGCGAGTGGGAGGCTGATCGATGTCGACACTGCGACGCCGGCTGCTCGGGCTGGTGTTCTTCATCGTGGTCGCGCTGTTCTTCACGGTCACGGTGATGAAGTTCAACGACAACTTCACGACGTTCACCAATGTCACGCTGAAGACCGACTCGACCGGCAACGCGCTGCCGACCAACGCCGACGTCAAGGCGCGTGGCGTCGTCGTCGGCGAGGTGCGTGACGTCGAACCGTCGCCCGACGGCACCGTCGACGTCACGCTCGGCCTGACCCCGTCGATGGCCGACCAGCTGCCGCAGAACACCACGGCCCGCATCCTGCCGAAGACCCTTTTCGGCGAGCGGTATGTCGCATTGCAGGTGCCGACCGCGGATCCGTCGACGCAGACGCTGGCGTCCGGCAACACCATCTACACCGATCAGAGCGGCAACGCGCGGGAGGTCCAGGACCTCTTCGACAAGCTGCTGCCGGTGCTCGAAGCGATCCCGCCGCAGGATCTGAACGTCACACTGACGTCGCTGTCGCAGGCGCTCGCCGGTCGCGGTGAGCAGCTCAACGTCACCTTCGACGAGCTCAACACGATCTTCGGGCGCTTCAACGACAACATGCCGGAGCTGCAGGGCACCCTGCGCGGGCTGGCGAGCTTCTCGCAGACCTACTCCGAGGCGCTGCCCGACGTCATCGACGCCCTCGACAACCTGCGGACGACCAACAAGACCATCGTCGAGCGGCAGGGCGACCTGCGGACGCTGATCGCTACCGTCGGCGTGGCCGCCACCGACACGACGAAGTTCCTGCAGCAGAACCGCGCGGACCTGATCGACCTCGCCGTCGACTCGGAGCCGTTCCTGGTGGGCCTGGCCAAGCAGTCGCCGACGTTCGTGTGCACGTTCCGCAACTTCGCCGGGCTGATCCCGGAGTCGCGCAAGATCGTCGGGCAGGGCACCGCCAATCCCGGTGTCCGCGTGAACCTGCAGTTCGTGAACCCGCGCGGCCGCTACCTGCCGAACCAGGACGAGCCGCGTCTGCTCGACACCGATCCGCCGGCCGTCTGCTACGAGCCGGCCAAGAACGGACGTCCGTTCCCGCAGTACCCGGGCGGCGGTCTCGCCGACGGCTCCTATCAGCCGCCGTCGCGTAACCCCGGTCCCCGCACCATGCCCTCACTTCCGCAGCCCCAGTTCTCCGCCACCCCGGTGGGGACCATCAGGGCGAATCCTTTCGACGATCCGGACTACGTGAAGCAGCTGAAGGTCATCTACGGCGGCGCCAACGGCACCGACCCCGAAAAGGTCCCGACTTGGGTCACCACGATCGGCGGCGCATCGCTTCAGGGAGCGCAGGTCACCATCCGATGAAATCCCTCACCGGACCACTGATCAAGCTGATCGTCTTCGCCGTGGTCACCGTGATCGCCACCAGCCTGCTGGCGCTGACGATCGCGAACGCCGGCGGCGACGGCGACAGCGATTTCAAGGCCGTCTTCTCCGACGCGGCGCTGCTCAACAAGGGCGACGACGTCCGGATCGCGGGCGTCCGGGTCGGACAGGTCACCGACGTGGCGGTCTACGACCGCAACAAGGCGATGGTCTCGTTCAACGTCAACCGTGACCGCCTGCCCGAGGGCACCCAGATCTACATCCGCTATCGCAACCTCACCGGTCTGCGCTACGTGGCGCTGGAGAAGGGCGCGGGCGACCCGGATCAGACGGTCGGCACCGGCCACACGTTCGGCACCGATCCGGCCAACCCGGACACGCATCCCGCGGTCAACCTGACCGAGCTGTTCAACGGCTTCAAGCCGCTGTTCCGCGAGTTGTCGGCATCCGACGTCAACAAGCTGTCCGAGCAGATCATCAAGATCTTCCAGGGGGAGAGCGGGACGATCTCACAGCTCATCAGCAGCACGTCGGAACTCACCAACGCCATCGCCGACAAGGACAAGGTGATCGGTGAGCTGATCACCAATCTGACCACCGTGCTCGACACGGTCAACCGCAACGACGACCAGTTCACCGCGCTGCTCGACAACACCGAGAAGCTGGTGACCGGTCTGGCCGCCCAGCGCGGCTCGGTCGGCTCGGCGATCAGCTCGGTGTCGAACCTGACCGCGGTCACCGCATCGATCCTCGGTCCGACGCGTCCGGCCATCCAAGGTGACATCGCCGGTCTGAAGTCGTTGTCGGACCAGATCAACGCCCGCGACGAGGACGTCGAGCAGATCCTGACGAACCTGCCGGTGAAGCTGCAGAAGATCGGCCGGGCCGCGACCTTCGGCTCGTGGTTCCAGTTCTATCTGTGCGGCATCGACGTCGTCGCCGGCAACGGGAAGTCGACGCTGCTCACGCAGCCGCTGATCCCGCTGCCCGACATCAACCATGTGCTCTACACCAGTGCGGCCACCCGCTGCTGGAAGGACGAGAGGCCCGGTGGCTGACGGTGGCTGACGAGAACGCGAACCAGAACCGGACGCCGGGCGAGCCCGACGACGCCCGGACCGAGGAGATCCCGACCGATGAGGTCCGGGCCGCCGCCGCGAAGGACTCGTCCGACGAGGCCGCCGAGGCGCCGAAGCAGCACGCGCACCGTCGATTCGGTGGGCGTCGCAGCCCCGTCAGCATCGGTGCCATCGGCATCCTGGTGTTGCTGATGATGGCGGTGTCGGCGTTTTACCTGAACTCGCTGCCGCTGGTCGGGGCGGGTGCCCGCTACACCGCGAAGTTCACCGAGGCGGCCGGTCTGAAGCCCGGCGCCGAGGTCCGCGTTGCGGGTGTGAAGGTCGGTGAGGTCGACGGCATCACCCTCGCCGGCGACCGCGTCGACGTGAAGTTCCGCGTCACGAACACCTGGGTCGGCAACCAGACGCAGGCCTCGATCCAGATCAAGACGATCCTCGGCCAGAAGTACCTCGCGCTGAACCCACGTGGCAGTGAACCTGCCGACCCGAACATCCCGCTCACCGACACGGTGTCGCCGTACGACGTCGTCGAGGCCTTCTCCGACGCCGCCGACCAGATCGAGGACCTCGACACCACGCAGCTCGCCTCGTCGATGGAGACGCTGTCGAACGCGTTCTCCGGCACCGCCGGTGACATCGGGCCGTCCCTCGACGGGCTGTCGCGGCTCTCGGCCACGATCGCCAGCCGCGACCAGGAGGTGCAGCGACTGCTGTCGGCGACCAAGTCGACGTCGAAGATCCTCGCCGACCGCAACCAGGAGTTCGTCCGGCTGATCGCCGGCGCGGGACAGCTGCTCGACGAACTCAACACTCGCCAGCAGGCCATCTCGACCCTGCTCGCCAGCACCACCTCGCTGTCGGACTCGCTCTCGGGCATCGTCCGCGACAACCAGGCGCAGATCGGTCCGGCGCTGAGTTCGCTGCAGCAGGTCGAACAGTTGCTGACCGAGCAGAACCAGAACCTGCGCCAGACCATCACCTACATGGCGCCGTTCTACCGGCTCTACGCCAACGTGCTGGGCAACGGCCGCTGGTTCGAGTCCGTGGTGACCAACCTGCTGCCGCCCGCGCTGCCGCAGCAGAACACCACGCGTCCGCCCAACAAGCAGCAGCTCCAGAACAACGGTGGAACGGAGGCCGGCTGATGACGACAGCTCCCGACCTCACCCGCACCTCAGGTCCGGGTCGGTGGTTCACGCCGCGTCACATCGTGATGCTGGTGATCGGTGTGATCGTGGCCCTGATCGCCGCGGGCGTCCTGTGGTGGGCGTTCTCGCTGATCGGTACCACGAAGATCACCGCGACGTTCTCGCGTAGCGTCGGCATCTACCCGGGCTCGGATGTGCGGGTTCTCGGCGTCGCCGTCGGCAAGGTCGACGACGTGACGCCGCAGGGCAACTCGGTACGCGTCACCATGACGGTGGACCGGGGCATCGATCTGCCCGCGGATGTGCGTGCGGTGCAGATCATCCCGTCCGTCGTCGCCGACCGCTACGTGCAGCTCACCCCGGCCTACACCGGTGGTGAGAAGGCGCCCCGCGACATCACGCTGACCGAGAAGCAGACGATGGTCCCCGTCGAGGTCGACGAGATCTATTCGAGCGTGCAGAAGCTCTCGGAGGCACTCGGGCCCGAGGGCGCCAACAAGAACGGCGCCGTCAGTGACCTCGTGACGACCGGCGCCGACAACCTGCGCGGCAACGGTGCGAAGCTGGGGGATGCCATCGAGCAGCTCTCCAAGGCGACCACCACGCTCAGCGATTCGCGCGGCAACATCGTCGACACCGTCAAGAACCTCGACGTCTTCGTCGGTGCCCTTCGAGAGAACGACACCCAGGTGCGCCAGTTCAACACGCAGATGGCGTCGTTCAACCAGTTCCTCGCCGGCGAACGGACCCAATTGTCCGCCGCGCTCAACAAACTGTCCGTCGCGCTCGGCGACGTCGCCACGTTCGTCGAGGACAACCGTGATCAGCTCGGCCAGACCGTCAAGGATCTGCAGCCGACGACGCAGGCCCTGTTCGACACGAAGGATCATCTCAAGGAGATCCTCACGGTCCTGCCGATCACGATCAACAACCTGATCAACGCCTATGACGCGGAGTCGGGCACGCTCGCCATGCGGCTGACCATCCCGGATCTGCAGGATCTGATCGGTGCTCAATGCCGTCTGCTCGACCTCGGGCAGCTGTTGCCCGGCAACCCGGCGGCCAAGCAGTTCAGCACCACGCTCAGTCCACTGATCTCACAATGCGAGAACATCGGTCAGCAGATCCAGAAGGGTCTCGACCCGCTGCTGCCGGTGCTGCCCTTCGGCATCATGAGCAACAACAAGCTGCAGCGGTACCCGTCGGCGGGGACCGATCAGGGCAATCCGGATCCGCAGCTGCAGTCGCCGCCGAACCCGTCGCAGCAGCGTCCGTCCAGCAAACCCTCGACCACACGGCCGTCGGCCCGTCCCGGGGCGGGTGGCAACTGATGAAGCGAGAAATCGTGTCCCGCAAGTCGGTTCGTGCACGACGGTCCGTCCGGGTGGTCGTCGGGCTGGTGCTGGCCTCCACCGTGCTGGTCCTGGCCGGCTGTGGCAGCAACGGCATCCAGTCCATCCCGCTGCCCGGCGGTGTGGACACCGGCGACGACGCCCGCACCTACCAGATCCAGTTCGACGACATCCTCGACCTGGTTCCCCAGTCGATGGTGAAGAAGGACGGCATACCAGTCGGGCGCGTGGAGTCGGTCGAGGTGCCCGGAGACCAGTGGTACGCGCAGGTCAAGATCTCGGTGAAGAACGAGATCGACCTGTCCGACAAATCCACCGCGGCCGTCCAGCAGACCTCGCTCCTCGGCGAGAAGTTCATCGCTCTCAGCGAGCCGAAGGACAGCGAGGCACTGCCGCGCCAGAATCCGGCACAGCCGATCCCGCTCGACCGCACGCGCACCGCGACCGACATCGAGCAGGTGCTCGGCGCGCTGTCGATGTTGCTCAATGGTGGCGGCATCAACCAGCTCGAGCCGATCGTCACCGAGCTGAACAAGGCCCTCGCCGGGTCGACCAGCCAGCCGTGTGAGGTCGCCCCGAAGGGCAACTCCTGCCCGGTGTTCCGGAGTCTGCTCGAGCAGACCGAGGGGCTCATCACCAACCTCAACCGGCAGCGCGACGACATCACCACGGCCATCGACGGCCTGGCCCGGCTGTCGACCCGCGCCGCGGACCAGAAGACGCAGATCGACCGCATCCTGAAGGAACTGCCCGCGGGTGTCGCGGTCCTGGAGGAGCAGCGTCCGCAGTTCGTCGACCTCCTCGAGAAGCTCGACGTCCTCGGTCAGGTCGGCACCGACGTCCTCGGCAAGTCGCGCACCGCACTGATCAACGACCTGAAGGCGTTGCGTCCGGTGCTCACCCAGCTGTCGAAGGCCGCGCCGGATCTGATCACCGCCGCGCCGCTGATGCTCACCCATCCGTTCCCGGACTGGCTGTTGCCCGGCGTGCACGGCGACTCGACCAACCTCTTCATGACGCTCGACCTGCGGCTGCTGAACCAGCTAGAGGCGCTCGGCGTCGGACAGCCGACGCCGAAGTACTCGCCGCCGGCCCGGGTGAAGGTGCCGGTCAATCCGCAGAACCCGTACGTGGGCGGTAACGGCCCGCGCTACGGCTGGCCCACCATCACCCTGCTGCCGCCGGGGCCGAACTGGCGGCCGGGGCCCAACACCCCGCCGTCGGGTGGCACCTACCCGATGAACCCGGCGGCCGGATCGGCACGCGCTCCGGCGTCGTCGTCGGCCGAGCCGAAGCGGAGGACGCAGCGTGACCCCGACGGCCAGTACACGCTGATGCCGCCGGCGCAGCCCGGCCAGCGGTTCATCGACGGCCCGCTCAGCATGATCGGAGCGAACTGATGTTGTCGAAGCTGGCCAAGATCCAGCTCATCGTCTTCACCGTCGTCGGCTTGGTCGCACTCGTCTACGTCGGCGCCAAGTACGCGCGGCTGGACCGGCTCGCCGGCATCGGCCAGTACACCGTGACCGCGTCGATGAAGGATTCTGGGGGGATCTTCACGAATGCGGAGGTGACGTATCAGGGTGTGCCGGTGGGTCGGGTGGGTGCGTTGAC
>NZ_JASXSI010000042.1 GCF_030315685.1 Gordonia sp. ABSL11-1
TTCCATCCATTCCGGCTATGCCAGTCATCGACCGCGTCTTGGTACCTGGCCCTGAAGTCCGCATCGTCTGGAGGAGTCTGTGCTGACTCGGCAGAGTGTTTCGTAGGCGCGGCGTCTGGGAACCGCGCGTAAATCTCCTCTACGGTCGTGCCCTCGGGTGCGCGGAGCGCAGCGAGGATATGCGGTGGGAATTGGTAGCTATGGTCAGTCATCGGTGTCACTCACTCTGGGACGGCCAACCGGGTCTCGAGGTGTGGAGTGCAGGCAACGGGCCCGGTCGATTGCTGCAGCGTTGCATGCGTAGATGGGTGGTTTCGATGAAATCGAGGCCTCTCCAGTCCCCAAAGATGTTGCGGACAGGTTTTTGGCGAGGGCCATGCTGGTTAACGGGCGGAGTTCTGCCGCTACGGCTATAGGTGAAGAACACTGCATCGTCAGCGACCGGAATCCCCGGAGAAGTGGCGCAGACGGCAACACCGCCGACCTGGGCTGATAATGGGTGCCAGGTTGGATTGTTCTGTGGATCGGGGTCAGGGAACGGTGCTACCCACATGTAGGTCGTGTGCGGTGGGTTGTGGCGTGGCGAGAGGTCGTCGGACCATACGTACGCGGACACGGATGCTTCCCGAAACCCAGGGAAGTAAGCATCGGGGCCGAGTTGCGAGCGCAGATACCGAGATTCGGCTATCCCGCGGACAAAGGTTCCGTCGGCGCTGTCCAGGTCGAGGTTGGGCGTCTCGAGCCACACGATTGGGTAGTTCTCGATCGTTGGGGTTGCCACAGATGGATTACTCGCCGGTGAATCGTCACTGGCAGGGTTGCAGGCGGCCAACAGTAGAACCGCAACCGCTGACATGACAACGCCGGCGACACGCCACTCACGCCTGAGTCCCATGGTCACGGCTTGTGGACAGGATCGTTGGGATGCTCGGGCTTCGGGTTATCTGGCCCCGCAGGCCAATCCGGCCTGTCCTGCCCACGTTCGTAGCTGTCCTGCCACCCGTCGGACACTGGCCCCATGAAGTCCGCCCATCTATTGTTTTCCTTGACTACCTCCCAATCCAGCTGACCATCCGGCCCAAACCACTCTGGATATTCCTGTCTCAGCTCGGGGTGCTCACCCACATACCCCGAGAATTGGTAGAATTGCAGCACTTTCGGGTCGTTGAGTTGGGCCACCCAATCCGGGTCGTTGCCTTGATTGGCTGCGTTCTCCCGTACCGGTGCCTCGCCAAAGATTGCGTCAGCCAGCGGCTGTTGCATGAGTAGCTGCGTCTGGGAACCAAATGGAAGGAGTCCGGTAGCGTCTTTGACTGTACCGAAGAACTGCATTTGATTGTTGTAAATTCTCATTCGTTCTTCGAATTGTGAATCGGAGAGGTACTCCACCGCGTGTCCATTACCGTCGGTCATTGCTTGCGACAACACGCCAGCGTGTTCGGCCAGCGAGCTCTGGTGTGTATCGAGTCCGTAATGAACGGCCATCAAGTTTTGCCACTTGAACGCAGAAGAGTTCAGCGTGGCTGCTGCCTCGCCGTCAGTGTTGATTGAGCGGAAGATGTTCTCCAATTCCCCAGGGGTAAGCCTGTCAGCACCAAAAGTATGGATACCGCTGCTGGTCTCATTGATCCCGCTGAAGTCTCCCAGATAGGGGCTCAGCACATTGGCGAAGATTCGCGCCATCTCCGGGTTTCGCACGCCCAACCCCTCGTTGACTGCGAGATCGTCGCGTGAGCCGAGATAGTGTCCCAGAGAGCTCGCGGCCTCCCGTGACATCGTGGCTTGATAGGGATTCGCGGAACCGGCTTCGTCACCGACCCAATCGAACAATTTGTGGAGGCCGGAGCTGCCGTGTTCCCATTCTTGACTGACCAGCCCGTTGAGATGGATGCCTGCGTTGTAACGTCCACCGTCGGCGCAGGTTACGTCCATGTTGTCGCCGGTGATGAAATCGTGCGAAGCGATGCGATCAGTTGCTGCGGCCGCCAGGGCCTTGTCGAGAGCCCGGTCGAATCCAGCGGCGGTCATGTTGTTGCCGGATCCCGGTGATTCGCCAACAGCTGAGATTTCCGCAACTTGCTTGAGAATGCCGCGGTTCACGTCGGATCCAACCCGCAGGTTCTCGTCGCTCTTACCCATGAAGTCGGTCATCTTGAAGAACTCATCAAGGTTCTTGACCCGAGGCTTCCCACCTACCAAGAGGCGCTCTGCCACAGAAGGATTGGTGCCAGTGACCATGTTGGTGGTCAACAGGGATCGAATGCTCGCGGGCAGCGCCTGCATTCCTCCGTGATCGCCGGCGCCAGTTCGGACGTTAGGGATGCCGAGGATCTGCGATGCATTCGCAAGGTTGTTCTGGACCTCGCCATGCTGAGTACCCTCGCCCAAGGCCAGGATCGAGTCCATCGACTTTCCATCCAACTCGGCTGTCAGTTCGCGCAGGAAGTCGAACTGACCCTGCGGCAATGTGGCAGTACCTCCGTTGCGCAGGGCTTCGAGTTGGTCGGGCGTGAGCTTGGTGCCTTCTTCCAGAACGCGGCGCTCGAACGGCGTGAGAGGCTGACCCTCGGAGAGCTTGTCTGCGATTCGGTCAGCAACTTGACCACCCAGCGCCGACGACACCGGTGCCAGCGCACTGACATCTGCGCTTGCCGCGTCGATGGCGCCCGCGCATGCGCTGTCCGCGTGGTCGAACTCAGATACCAGACGACTCAATGCGGCGGTCGCATTTGCGGCCGCGTTCGCTCGTGCCCGTTGAAGGTCAGCGAGTCTTTGCTGTGCTTCCGCATCGCCAGCGGTCATCAGGTTGGCGAGGCCGTAGTTGTATGCGTCGGTGACTTTCCAGTCGTCGGCGACCGCGTAGCCGTCGCCTTCGTACCCAGCGCCGTCGGCGGTGAGTCGGTCGGCGATGTGCGACATCGAGGAGGTCCCGTGGGTGACTGCAGCTGAGACTCTCTCAAGAGCGTCCGCTACGCGGGTGAGCTGTACCTTCTCGGCTGCGGCCCGGGAGTCGGCTGCGTCGCGAGCGTCGCCGGACCAGTCCATGCCCGAGATGGTCCGGTGGATGTTCTCGCCATCCTTCTCGATATGGCTCCCGAGGGTGTCGGCAGCCTTTGCGGCCGCGGGAGCCGCACCGAAGTCGAAGCCGTCGACCTGCGACCGTGTGGGACGCATCAGTGGTTGGGTGCCTGGTTGAAGTCGCCGAGAGCTTTGAGGCGTTCCGCGCTCTGCTTGTCGGTACCGTCGAATGTGTCTGCGGACTCGTTGAGGATTGAGACCCACGCGCCGACGCGAGACTGAACCACTTCGACTGCCGATTCAGCTGAACCCGCTGCCGCGGAGAGTGCGCGAGCAGTGTCGGTGCCGCTGAGACCTGCTGCCGCCTGACGGATCGGAGCCGCGCTGGTAGCGGCTGTGTCTGCGCCGGTCTGACTCTTCCCGATCTGGTTGCCTGCGGTACGCAGCTCTGATGGATCGACATGGAAATCCGTCACTCTGTGTCCTTCCCCCGAACCGCCTTCTTACCAGGTCAGCTGCCATCAGGTGCAGCCGGCCCGACGAAGTTCACCTTCGCTCCTCAACCACTTAGACGTACCTGTGGGGGGCATCGGTTCCATCGGGTTCCCAGCGACTTGTGTCGTCTGCCATGAGCCTCGAGCTTTCACGGTGATTCCGTGGCGTGACAGAAGAATGGTGCCCTGACCTGGGATGATTGGACTTACCGCAGTTTCAATCGGACCAGTTCGAGGAGCACCATTCCGGTGAGTAAGTCTACGTCGTGTTACCCGTCGTTGTCGGCAGATGGTCCCGGAACCGGGGTGGTGTCGCACGCCGCGCGGCGGTCCTGCTGCGCGTGGTCGAGAAAACCGGTCTGAGCAGCCAATTGTCGACGGTGTTGTTGAACGCCGTGGCGCAAACCTGCGGCCACCCACGATCCGGGCAAGATCCTGCTCGACCTCGCCATCTCGGTCGCCCTGGGCGGGGACTGTGTGGCTGACATCAACCAAGTGCGTGCCGACCCGGGCGTGTTCGGGCCGGTGGCCTCGGATCCGACGGTGTCGCGGCTGATCTCCACGCTGGCCACCGATGCACCGGCAGCCTTGTCGGCGATCAACACCGCCCGCGAGCAGGCGTGGACCGCGGCCGGCGCCGCAGCCCCCAGCCATGACCGTGATGCGCGGCACCCGTTGATCATCGACCTCGACGCCGCCCTGGTGACCGCACACTCCAATAAAGAGCTGGCGATGCCGACCTGGAAGAAGGGCTTCGGTTTTCACCCGCTGTGCGCGTTCGCCGATCATCAGGCCGCCGGCACCGGTGAACCATTGGCGATCGCGTTACGGCCCGGTAATGCCGGGTCGAACACCGCCGCCGATCACATCGCCGTCGTCGAGCAGGCGTTGGCGCAGGTACCCGGCGGCGATGGCTATCGGGTCGGCAAAGCTGTGTTGATCCGTACCGATTCCGCCGGTGCTACCCACGACTTCCTCGACTATCTGACCAGGCGGCGGCTGGCCTACTCGGTCGGATTCGGGCTCACCGAAGCCATCGCCGAGATCATCAACCGGCTGCAACCGCAGACGTGGACCCCGGCCCACGACGCCGACGGTGTTGAACGCGACGGGGCGTGGGTCGTGGAACTGACGGGCATGCTCGACCTTTCAGGCTGGCCCACCGGGATGCGGGTCATCGTGCGGAAAGAGAAACCGCATCCGGGGGCGCAGTTGCGGTTCACCGACTCCGACGGCATGCGGCTGACCGCGTTCGCCACCACCACACCCCGCGGTCAGCTGGCCGAACTGGAACTGCGCCATCGCCGGCGTGCGCGTTGCGAGGACCGCATCCGCACCGCCAAAGACTGCGGCCTGACGAACCTTCCCCTGCACGGCTTTGATCAGAACCGCATCTGGTGTGCCATCATCGCGTTGGCGTGTGAGTTGATCGCCTGGACCCAGATACTCGCCTTCGACACCACCCCCGCCCGCCGGTGGGAACCCAAACGGCTACGACTACAAGTCTTTTCGATCGCTGCCCGACTCACTCGCCACGCCAGGCGGAGCCGACTCACACTCGCCGCCACCGCACCCCACCTCCAGTTGCTGCTCGACGGGATCGCCCGACTCGCAGCACTTCCCAACCCCGGCTGATCCTCCGGCCAGCCTGACCCACGACTGAAAGGACAACGCACTTCGGGGCCGTGAACCCCGACGCCCACCGACGCTCGGCCACACACTCACCGCCCCGGTCCGCAATCCGGTCCTCAGACCACCCCACCGGACCAACTCACACAGCAGGCGTCACCCCGCGAAACATCGAGGCTTAAGCCATCGATCCACCGATTCGTATGCGGTTGGTCGGTGAGGGATAGACGAAATGCCCTGTCTGAGTGACAGAATGGGACTTGTCTAGTGTTCCAGCCGTACACGCAGAAGGGCATCTCGTAGATGCGATTGTCTCACAGCCATCCGGTCTGGTCGGCATTCTGTGATGATCCGAATCTGCTCGGAGCGGCCGGTGTGGTGCCGGTGATGGCGTTGGCCGAGCAGGCTGGCCTCTCTCGCCTGTCTGGTGAGTATCTGACGGTGCCCACCGACAAGGGTGCCAACCCAGATCGGAAGATGTTTTCGCTGGTCGCCGGCATGGCCGCCGGCGCCGACAGCATCGACGACATGGCGGTGTTACGACACGGTGCGATGGGCCGGGTGTTCGATCACCCCTACGCCCCGTCGACATTGGGGTCGTTTCTGCGGGAGTCCTCCTTGGGCATGTCCGCCAACTCGACGCGATCGCCCTTCGGGTGCTGGCCGGACTGCACACCCGCACTCCGGTACTGGCCGGGATCGACGGCCCGGTGATGGTCGACATCGACGACTCGATCATCGAAGTGCATGGCCCGGCCACACACGGTGCCGGGTTCGGCTACACCCGGGTACGTGGGCTGAACTCAGCGATCACCACCCTCACCACCGCGCAGGGTGCACCGGTGATCGCCGCGCAACGACTACGCGAGGGGGCCTGCAACTCCGCCCGCGGGGCACACCGATTGATCGCCGATACCCTGGTCACCCTCACTCGGCTACGATCAGCCGATGCGTCGGGGCCGGTCTTGCTGCGCGCGGATTCAGCGTTCTACGGCTACCGGGCGGTCACGACCGCGATTCGGGCCGGTGCGCAGGTGTCGGTCACCGTGCGCCAGGACTCCCACGTTCGGGCACAGATCGCCACGATCGCCGAGGACGCCTCTATCGAGTACACCGACGCAGTCCTCGATGAGAACACCCGACGGTGGGTCTCGCGTGCCGAGGTCGCCGAGATGCCGTTCACCGCGTTCACCTCGAAAGCCAAAGCGCGGCAGGTTCGAGGTCGGCTGGTCGTAGGCCGCGTCACCGATTTCCAACCCGATGGGGACGGCCTGTTCGGTGTGTGGCGGTTCCACGCGTTCTTTACCACCAGCGACCTCGACACCGTCACCGCCGACAAGACCCACCGCGGCCATGCGATCATCGAACAAGTCCATGCCGACCTGAAGGCCTCCGCGTTGGCGCATCTGCTGTCGGGGAAGTTCTGCGCGAACGCCGCATGGTTGGTGTGCGCGGTCATCGCGGTCAACCTCACCCGCGCCACCGCCTGCCTCGGCGGACAGCGCCTGGCCAAGGCCACCACCTCCACGATCCGGCGTGCCTTGATCTGCGTGCCCGCCCGCATCGCCTCCTCTGCCCGGCGCATCACCATACACCTACCCGCCCGATGGCCCTGGGAAAACGAGTGGACCCTGTTGTTCGACGACACGATCGGCCGACAACACGCAGCCTGATACCTAACCCATACCTAACCCGAGTGGCCCACCCGCCCCGAATCCGAAACCCAGTGAAACAAGCCGACATCAGAGACCGGCGACTCACCCACGCCCACCATCGGACCGAACGCGGTCAACACCTTTCACCACACCCCGCAAAGCCGATCGGTGGATCGAGGCTGAGCCCCCACAACCGCCAAGACCAGCAAGGACACGAACCAGCGCGCCCACGACTTCGTCGATGCCGCTGCTCAGGAGACCGCGTGACTGCTCAGGTGAACAAGTATCCTTCGTGGCACATTGATCCCATTGGTTGGTACTTGCGTTCCCATCAGGTGTTCGCATGCGTGCCTTCCCTCATTGAGCCGGGTAAGGCTCCGCTCCTGGCTCTTTCGCCTATGCGTCGACCTTTTCCCCCGGTACGCGAGGCACGCCCTGCGCAACCGACGCGCGATGCAGGGCCGTCTGGTACTCCGTTGCAATCCGGTCAACGATGGTGCTAACCGGTTCGATCGTACGGATGGTCTGTAGCCCCTGGCCGGCCGCCCACACGTCCTTCCACCTCTTGATGGACGCGCTGCCGGCGGTGTAGTTCTTCGAACCTGTCGGTGACTGGAGGTTGTCGGGGTCGAGGCCGCAAGCGACGAGACTGGGTCTGAGCCACGATGCGGGCGTGCCTGTGACGGCGGAGCTGATGATGAGGTCATCGGGCCCGTTGTCAACGATCATCTGCTTGTATGCCGGTTCAGCCATGCTCTCCTTGGCGGGGAGGAAGCGGGTGCCCATATATACGAGATCTGCGCCCGCGGTGATAGCGCCGGCCACACCGTGGCCGTCTGTGATGCCGCCGCCGATGATGATCATGCCGTCGAAGAACTCGCGGACAGCCGAGGTGAACGCGAACGGCGACAAGTGGCCGGTGTGGCCGCCCGCTCCAGCTGAGACACAGGCCATTCCGTCGACGCCTGCGGCTGCCGCCTTGTGGGCGAGTTTCATGTTGACGACATCTGCGATCACCGTGCCGCCATAGTCTTTCACCACGTCCATCACAGGTTTGGGTGAACCGAGTGCAGTGATAACGACCTGCGGTTTGTACTCGGCGATCAGCTGCAGATCGTCCTGTAGCCGTGCGTTGCTGCTGTGCGTGACGAGGTTGACGGCCCACGGCGCCGGCGAATCTTCACCGGCTGAGGACAGATGGTCGGTGATCAGTCCCATCCAGGTGTCGAGATCGGCAACCGTGCGGCAGTTCTGGGTGGGGAATGAGCCGATGACGCCGGCCTCACATGCGGCAATGACGAGATCCGGTCCGGAGACGAGGAACATCGGAGCCGCGACAACAGGGACGCGAAGAGCGCTGGGGATGGCGTTGTTCATGGTGTCCTTCTCTGAGTTACGTTGCGACAGTTGGTTGTTCGGCTAAAAAGGGGTCAGGCCTGCGAGCAGCAGGGATGCATGCGCGCGGTCGACCTTTCCGAGTGGGGTCAGGGGGAGCGTCTCGACACGGTGCACGGATTTGGGTCGCTTGAAATCTGGCAGGCGGCGTCGACTCTCGGCGAGAACAGCGGTCTCGTTGGCCGTGTCGCCCGTGTACGCTGCAACGATGCGCTGACCCCAAACCGGGTCCGGAAGGCCCACGACGACCACATCGTGGACGCCGGGGATGGCCGACAGTGCCTCTTCTACTTCGAGGGGGTAGACGTTGTAGCCGCCGGTGATGATCATGTCCTTGCTGCGCCCGGTGAGATGGATGTAGCCGCATGCGGCTCGGTATCCGAGGTCGCCGGAGTAGAGGCACCCATCGGTATGGCTCTTGCCGAGGTCTGTTCGGGAGGCGGCGTTGTGGTAGCCCTGGCTCACCGCCGGACCGCTCACGACAAGTTCTCCGACCTGGCCGTCGACGCAAATCCGGTGGTCCTCGCGGAACTCGATGTCGACATCCGCGCATGGCCGCCCGATCGAGCCGAGGATGTTCGGATCCTCTGTCATTCCACGCCTGTGATCAGCCGGGGTGAGTACCGTCAGCGGAGGAATCGCCTCGACCATGCCGTAGTACTGGACGAGGTTCGGTGTGATCCGACGGTAGGCCTGACGGAGATGCTCGACCGGCATCGGCGCCCCGGCGTATGCGAGCATCCGCATCCGCCGCATCGGTGCGAGTTGCTCATCGGTGAGGTCGAGCAGGCGGGCGACGACCGTGGGCACCAGCGCCGTGTGGGTCCCGCCGTACGTTCCGATCGCGGCAGCTACCTCGGCAGGCCGGGCATGGTCGAGCAAGATTTGTCGCCCACCGCACTCGAGAAACGGCAGAACGAACAGGCCGCTGGTGTGGATAACAGGTCCGGCGTGAACGAAAACCGGGATGGTGGGGCCGTCAAGGGTACCGGCGAGGACATGTTCGCGCATCGCGCGCATCGATGCCAGGCGATTGCGGTGTGAGCGCTGCGCTCCCTTGGGTATTCCGGAAGTACCGGAGGAGTAATGCAGGGCGCAGAGCGAATCGGGGGCAAGGTGCGGTAATGCGCGACGCGCCGGGGCAGCGGCGGCGACGTCGTCGAGGGTATGCGGTGCGACGGCGGTCGCCACAGTCGAGATCAGGACTGCGGCCGACGACCGCGCAGCAAAATCGGCGGCCCCGGCGATCCGGGGGTCAAAGACCACGACAGCAGGGTTACAGTCCTGCATGATGCGGGCCCAGTCGACCTCGCCAACCCTGGGGTTCAGCGCCACTCGTACGTGTCCGCTGATGGTCAACGCCAAGTCCACTTCGACTGCGGCGACAGAGTTGGGGAGCAGCACGAGGACTGTACTGCCCAGGTTGACGCTGAGGGTGCCCAGTCCCGCCGCCAGTCGGTGAACTCGGTCGCACAGATCGGTGAAGGTCACCAACCCGTCGCTGTCCTCCACGGCCACGCGGTCACCGAACGTGTCGGCGGCGGTACGGATCACATCTGCTATCGACATGCATTCTCCAGCTCTCCAGTTCGCTACAATTATTGAAGTAGACAACGTACGGTGCGCTTTGGCAAGTGACCACGGCAGGAAGAGGTGGAGCGGTATGGCTGGCGCTAGGGGATCGCATACAGATGTGCGCACGCCTTGGGTGGTTGACGCTGCTCGAACACCTTTCGGCTCGGCGCGAGGCGCACTCTCGAACGTTCGCGCGGACGATCTCGCGGCGCTGCCCATCGTCGACCTGATCGGGCGTCATCCCGGATTGGATCTCGCACGAGTAGACGATGTCGTCTGGGGCAATGCGAATGGCGCCGGCGAGGACAATCGAAATATTGCGCGAATGGCGGCGCTCCTGGCCGGACTGCCGGAAACTGTGCCCGGAGTTTCGGTGAACCGCTTGTGCGGGTCGGGCGCAGAGGCGGTTCTCGCCGGCGTCAGGCTCGTCGCGGCGGGCGACGCGGACGTGGTGATCGCTGGCGGCTCGGAGAGCATGAGCAGGGCCCCCTACGTGCTCCCACCCGTCGACGCGGCCTTCCCTCGCACGCTCGACCTCGTCCCGACGACCGTCGGGTGGCGGATGGTGAACCCGCGCTTCCCTGCGCCGTGGGTGGAGTCGCTCGGGCGTTCTGCGGAGCTGGTCTCTGAGGAAAAGGGTGTCGAACGGCTCGAGCAGGACGAGTGGGCGCTGCGATCGCATGAGCTTGCGGCGAGCGCGTGGGCTGGCGGCCTACATGACGGGTTCGCCATGTCCTATGCGGGTCTCGAACGCGACGAGCCGATCCGCGCGGCAGACCCAGCGGCGCTGGCGGGACTGCGACCAGCCTTTTCGCCCCACGGCAGTGTCACTGCGGGAAACTCCTCGCCGGTCAGCGACGGAGCCGTCGCCGCACTGATCGCGGGCGGTGATCTGGCGCGGGGTCTCGGGGTCGAACCGCTGGGCAGGGTGCTGGCCTCGGCAGTCGTCGGCGTCGCTCCGGACAGGTTCGCGATCGCGCCGGTCGGCGCAATCGGACGAGCACTCGACCGCGCAGGACGGTCCCTCGCAGACGTTCGCGTTCTGGAGTTGAACGAGGCATTTTCGGCTGTGGTCCTCTCGTGCCTTCGTGAGCTGCCCGAGATCCCGGCCGACCGGGTCAATCCCTTCGGGGGCGCTATTGCAATGGGGCACCCGCTGGGTGGATCCGCCGCGCGGATCGTCGTCGACTGTCTTCGGCACGTGCGCAGGCTCGGTGGCGGAATCGGCGTCGCGGCGGCATGCATCGGAGTCGGGCAAGGGATCGCTATCGTTGTGGAGGCCTGACGCGGACCGTCGATGGGCAGTGCGATGAAGGTGGTGCATGTGGGGGAGGGCGATCCCGTTGCAGTGTCGCCGAGCCCGATCGCGCAAACGATCGACCTGCTCGGGGATCGGTTGACCGTCGTCATCCTCCGCGATGCGTTCGTCGACCACGTTCGGCGATTCAGTGACTGGATCGAAAGAACAGGTGCGCCGCCAGCGGTCCTGACTTCGCGACTGAGCGCGTTGCTCGACGCCGGGCTCATGGAGCGTCGACCCCGACCGGGTGCGTACGACCGGCACGACTACCTGCTCACCGAACTCGGGCTCGCCACCTGGGAGTTCTTGGTCAGTGTCTGGTCTTGGCAGCGCGAATGGTCCCCAGAGGGCCTGCTGCAGCCTGAGTTCGTCCATGAGGACTGTGGTCATCGCGGACCCCCGGAACTCGCGTGCCGGGCCTGCGGGCGCACGGTCAAGGCGCGTGACGCTCATCTCGAGGTCGATCCCGCGACACTGGTCCTGGCGGCGCGAAGCAGGCGACGGCGGTCATCGCGGAGCACGCCGGACATCGGCCGGGCGGACTTGCAGTTCTCGGTGGTCATGGAGGCGATCGGGGACCGGTGGAGTGCGCTGGTCACCGGGCTCGCGCTGTCCGGGGTACGCCGATTCGGTGAATTCCAGTCGATCTTGAAGATCTCGCCCACCACGCTGACCGAGCGCCTGACCAGGCTGACCGAAGGCGGCGTCCTCTGCCGCGCTGATGGTGGCCGGGATTACGTCCTCACCCCGCGCGGTCGGGCGCTGTTCCCAATCTTCGCCTTCCAGCTGGCCTGGACCCGCCGCGCACACCCCGAGGTCCCGGTGGAGCAACTCGGTCCCCTGCTCCATCACGTCGAATGCGGGCAGCCGCTGTGGCCTGCCCTGCGGTGCCGTGGATGCGATGCCATCCTCGAGCGCACCTCGGTTGTCTTCGAGCCCTGAAGAGCCCCTTGATCCGCACTCGCCGATAAGTCTCGGCATCGTCCAAAGCCTTGCCGGATGAAACCACAACGTTGACAAGTCGCACGCCGATTGGTTCACTTCATTAACGGTAGTAAGAGCGTTGGCCCGGACCAGCAGTGGCCACCCCACCTACCGAGGCGCGCCCTTCGTCGACAGAAACGAGCGTTCATGTTCTTCACGCCCCACCTCTCTCTTCTGAACTCCGCAGTCGAGGCCAACCGAACCCGGTCCGCGTGGACGGGCTTCGCACCGATTGCCCCACCTGAACCAGAGCGCGCGGAAACGCTGGTTGGCGCGTACGACGGTGTCACGTTGCAGCTTTCGGCTCCGACTTCCTCTGTCGTCACCGCCGACGAGATCTCGCCGTACACCGAAAAGTCGCTCAACGTCACCTACGCCGCCCCCTCGGTCGAGGAGACGCTGGATGGTGCGGTGGCCGCCGCCGACAAGCTTCGGGATGCAGGCGTCGAGGAGCGCGTGGGGGTGTGCCTCGAGTCGCTGCGCCGAATCCACCGACGCGGGCAGGAGTTCGCCGCCGTAACCTCCCACACCACCGGGCAGAGCCTGGGTATGGCGTGCAGTGGCAGTGGGACGAACGCACTCGACCGTGGGCTGGAAGCCGTCGCGATGGCGTGGGCCGCGATGTCGAGGGTTCCCGAAACCGTGACCTGGCAGCAGACTTTCGGAAAGAACCCGGTGACGCTGCGCAAGCGGTTCCGTCCGCGCCCGGTCGGGACGGCTCTCGTCGTTGCTTGCGCATCCTTCCCGGCGTGGAATGCCTACCCTGCGATCCTGGCGAACCTCGCCACCGGGAACCCGGTACTGGTCAAACCGCATCCACGTTCGGTGCTCGGGACCGCACTGGCCGTGCAGGTCATCCGGGAAGTACTTGCCGATGCAGGTCTGCCGGCGGACGCGGTCCAACTGGTAGTCGACACCGTGGAGAGCCCGATCGCCGGCGACCTGGCTGCCCACCCGGCCACCCGAATCGTCGACTTCACCGGCAGCCAGAACTTCGGCTCCTGGCTCGAACGCAATTCAGGTGACGCGCTGGTCTTCACCGAAACCGCAGGCGTCAACACCGTCATCCTCGACTCGGTCCATGACCTGGCTGCGACCCTGAGGACCCTCGCCGGTGGGCTGTCACTGTTCAGCGGGCAAATGTGCACCTCTCCCCAGAACATCTATATCCTGGATGGGGGTGTGAACACCGCCGACGGAACCGTGCCCAGGGACGAAGTCGTGACAGCGCTGCGCGCGGCGCTCGACGATCTCGCGGCCGCCCCGCGTCGCGCCGCAGCCGTGTGCGGAGCACTCCAGTCAGACGCCACGCTGCGCTCCCTCGACTCCCTCGCCGCAACCGCCGGAGACACGCTCGTCCGCCGCCACACCCCATACGCTCATCCGGACTATCCGCAGGCCCGCGCTGTGACACCGATGCTGATTCGCATCGACCCGCGCCGCGGTCACCAAGTGCCCAACGGTGAACAGTTCGGTCCCGTCGCCTACCTGATCGATTGCGCCGATCGCGATGCGGCAGTGGAGCATGCAACAGCGAGTATCCGGCGTCACGGAGCGATCAGTTCCTATCTGTACTGCACCGACGACTCGGCAATCGACGCCATCGCGGATGCCTATGCGGATGCAGGTGCATCATTGTCGGCCAACCTCGTCTCGTCCATGCCCATGCAGTACGCCGCGGCGTACAGCGACTACCACGTCACCGGACTCAACCCGGCCGGCAACGCCACCCTGACCGACGAGTCCTTCGTGGCCGGCCGCTTCCGGATGGTCCAGGACCGCCGTCAGATCGAGGAGTGAACGCGATGTCCCAGTTCCTGTCCGGCGTCTACGTCTACGATGCCGTCCGATCGCCGAAGGCCCGCGTCCGCAAACAAGGCGGAAGCCTCGCAGGTGTTCCCGCACACGATCTGCTCGGTCAACTGCTCACGGCGGTCCGTGACCGAGGGCTTGACACAGAGACGGTGGGAGACATCCTGATCGGGACCAGCACCGCAGTCGGCGAGCAGGGGGGAAACATCGCCCGGGCCGCTGCCTTGTGGGCCGGATGGCCGGACGACGTCAACGCGGGGGTTGTGTCCCGGCTGTGTTGCTCAGGCCTCGATGCCATCGAGGTCGGTGCCGCCAAGATCGCATCGGGAATCGCCGAGGTCGTCGTGACGGGCGGAGTCGAGTCGATGTCGCGTGTCCCGATGATGGCCGACAAACCCGCGATGGCTCGCGATGAACCCCTCGGCGAACGTACCGGATTCGTGACGATCGGTGTCTCGGCCGACCTCACCGCGTCCCAATACGGTTTCACCAGAGAGGATCTCGATCAGGCCGCAGTCACCTCCCACGAGCGGGCGCTGGCAGCACCCGCATCTGAATCGATCGTGCCGATCCGGGTGGGGGAGGAGACGGTGTTGGCAGCGGATGAGGGGCCCCGGCCGGGTCTCGACCTCGCGGCGCTCGCGGAACTGAAGCCGCTCTTTGGTGAGGACCCGTCCTGGGAACGCGTCGTGAACCGACTGCCGGCGGTCTCCCAACCGGTCGGCGGACTGCACACCGCCGCGACGGCGCCTGCACTCGCCGACGGTGCGGCAGTCGCCGTCCTCGGATCACGTTCCGCAGCCGCATCTCTCGGGCGCAAGCCGATCGCAGAGATCGTCGGGATCGCCCAGGCTGCGGTGCGCTCACCACTGCTCACAGCACCGGTCGACGCCGCGCGGCGCGCGCTGACCAATGCGGGAATCGCTGCATCAGAGCTTGACACCGTGGAGGCCAACGAATCCTTCGCAGCCTCGGTTCTCCTGATCAGCGACCAGCTCGGCCTGGATCCGGACAAGGTCAATCCTGTCGGCGGATCCATGGCCACCGGCCATCCGCTCGGCGCCGGAGGCGGAGCGCTGTTGGTCAATGCGGTCGATCAACTGCACAGGATCGGCGGCGAGTACGCCCTTGTCACCATCCCGGCAGCGCTTGGGCTCGGCGCCGCAGTCGTCGTCCGGCGCATGGGATGAACACCCTCCACTTCACCATCGGAACGGAAAGCCTATGAACGACATGAATCTCCCATCTCCGGGGCCTTTGCGCGGCTGTCACCCGGACACCGTTGTTCGAGAGAACCTCGAGCGCGACTGGTGGCGTGGTGAGACCCTGCTGGACCTTTTCGACGGGCACGTGCGTTCGCGTGGCGATGCGATAGCCGCTAGTGATCCTGGGAACGTGACGGAGCTATCAGGAATCGATGCGAAGTCGCTCACCTGGCGTGAACTCGATGCGCAGGTCGACGACATCGCGTCGACCCTCCATGCTCACGGTATCGGCCCCGGCGACGTCGTTGCGGTTCTGCTTCCCAATTCGGTCGCGCTCATCGCCACGTACTTCGCCTTGTGGAGGCTCGGTGCGATCGCAGCACCGATGCCCGCCTCGTACCGCCGGCACGAGTTGAGCCGCATCGTCGAATCGGCTGCCGCCGTCGCCGTCGTCACCTCCACTCGACTACACGATCGGGCTCCGCACGCAGAAGCCCTCGGCCTCATCGGAGAGTCGTCGCCGCTACGCCTCGTGTTCACCTTCGGATCCGTCAACGGTGATGGTATAGCCCTGGATCGGCAGCCTCCGTCAGACGATGAGCTCGAAGCGGCGAAGCACGCGGCCCGACGGATCGATCGAACGGTCAACGACTGCATCACGATCTGCTGGACCAGCGGCACCGAAGCGGACCCGAAGGGCGTCCCCCGATGCCATGGCGACTGGCTCGCGATTGGTCAGACTACTCAAGACGGTCTTCAGGTCACTCCCACCTCTGTGATCCTCGGTCCCTTCCCGATGGTGAACATGGCTGGATTCGCGACATCGCTGCTGCCGTGGCTGTTGAGCGGTGCTCACCTGGTGCAGCACCACCCACTTGATCTTTCGGTGTTCCTCGACCAGATCCAGCGACACCACGTCACACACGCGAGCATGCCGCCTGCGGTCCTCACGATGTTGCTTCAGAATCCGGCACTGCGAACGGCTTTCGATCTGTCGTCGCTGCAGACCGTCGGCTCCGGTGGAGCGCCGCTTCCGCCCGGCGTGGTGAAGGACTGGCAGAACGACCTCGGCATCGAGGTCCTCAACTTCTTCGGATCGAACGAAGGCATCTGTCTGCTCGGTGCCCCGTCCGACACGCCGGATCCCATGATTCGCGCCGAATACCTTCCGAACTACGCCGCTACCAGCAGGACCTGGGCCACGTCGGTGGCAAGGCAGACTGACGTTCGGCTGGTTGACGTCACGACAGGCGAGCCGGTCACTCGCGTCGGCGATCGCGGAGAGCTCCGGTTGAAGGGACCCACTGTCTTCGCGGGCTATCTCGAAGGAACAGCCGAGCGGAGCCCCTTCGACGGAGAGGGATACCTCTGTACGGGGGACGTTTTCGAACTGTGCGGGGACGGCGAGTACCTCAGATTCGTCGACCGGAGCAAGGAAATCATCATTCGAGGCGGGATGAACATCGCACCCGCTGAGATCGAGGGTCTGTTGATCGATCATCCTACGGTCGCCGATATCGCGGTCATTGGGTACGACGACCCGGTTCTCGGAGAGAAGTGCTGTGCGGTAGTGGTCCCGAAGCCGGAGGCGTCCATCTCACTGGACGAACTTGTCGAGTTTCTCCGCGAGAAAGACCTCGCATCCTTCAAACTCCCAGAGCGTCTCGTGGTCAAGAACCAGCTACCCCGCAACGCCGTGGGAAAACTACAGCGTCGCGAGCTTCGTCTCGAGATCGCTGCGGACGGGTAAAGCGATGCCGACCAACGAATTCCCCGTTGCTCCTCCCCGTCCGACTCCTGCCGGGGTTAACGCCCCACTTGCCGAGGAACTGACCGCCATGCTCGACGGGCGCATGCCGGGAATCCTCGGCATGCGGGTGGTCGAGGCTTCACCGGAAAGGGTTGTCGGAGAGTTCACCGTCAGCGAGCGCGTGCTGGCGCCGAACGGCTACCTGCACGCCGCAGCAGTGGTCGCCCTCGCAGATACCGCCTGTGGAATCGGAACCCGCCTATCACTGCCGGCGGGTGCGACCGGCTTCACCACACTCGAAGTCAAGACCAACTACATCGGCACCGCTCGCTCGGGCGTGGTCACGGCGACCGCAATACCCAGCCACGCCGGTCGAAAGACCCAGACATGGGACGCAACCGTGCGGGACGGTGACGGCCGGACGATCGCGCTGTTCCGCTGCACGCAACTTGTGCTTCACCCCTGATCAGCCCGCTTTTCAACAACGATAGGAATGACGATGACCCACACACAGTCCTCGATGAAAGACGCACCGATCGCGGTGGCCGCGCCGGTCGACAATGGCGTCGAGAACCCGTATCTGCTCGGTGTGTTCGCACCGGTTCGGGACGAGTTGACGTTGGACAATCTAGAGGTGATCGGCGAGATCCCCAAGGACCTCAACGGCGTCTACCTCCGCAACGGTCCGAACCGGCAGTTCGATGCGCCGGGTCGATACCACATGTTCGACGGCGACGGCATGATCCATGCCGCGCACTTCGAGAACGGCACGGTCCGCTACCGCAACCGCTACGTGCGCACCGCCGCGTTCGAACGGGAGGCCGAAGCGGGTCGGGCCCTGTGGACCGGGCTGATGGAGAACCCCGAGGGTAATCCGTTCGGCAACGGGCACGGTCTGGGGATCAAGGACGCCGCCAATACCGACGTCATCTACCACCGTGGCCAGGTGCTCGCCACCTGGTATCTGTGCGGCAGCCCGTACGGGGTCGATCCACTGTCGCTGGAAACGGTTGGCGCCCAGGACTTTCTGGGTACCTTCGCCGGTGACATGATGGCCCACCCCAAGGTCGACGAGGCGACGAACGAGTTGTTTTGGTTTGACTATGGCCCGGATCAGAACTACCTGCGGTACGGCGTCATCGGAGCGGAGGGTACCCAAACCCATCTGACGCACATCGACTTACCCGCACCCCGCCTGCCGCACGACATGGCCATCACCGAGAACTACTCGATCCTGATGGACCTGCCTCTCGTGCAGGACCAGGAGGCCAGGAAAGCCGGCAAATACCGAATATTCTACGACCGTGAACTCGTGTCACGTTTCGCGGTCGTCCCACGCCACGGTACCGGTGCCGACGTGCGCTGGTTCGAGGCGAGGCCCTGCTACATCTACCACGTCGTCAACTCGTGGGAAGAGGGCGAGGAGATCGTCATGGACGCCTGTCGGGTGAAGAATCCGCAGCATCAGACGACTTTCGACCACCCGCTCGCCAGCATGCTCGCGTACATGCGCCTCGATGCCCAGCTGTACCGCTACCGCTTCAACCTTCGGACTGGGCAGACCACCGAAACTGCGCTCGACGACGCGAACATCGAGTTCCCCAGCGTGGACTCGCGGATCATGGGCCGGCCGCATCGCTACTCGTACAACATGAGTCTCGGCACTGAGCCGATGCTGCTCTTCGACGGCATCGTGCGGTTCGACTCGCAGACTGGCTCGAAGGTCGAGCACAAGTTCGGGTCCGGAAGATGGGGCGCCGAGGCGCCGTTCGCGCCGCGCGACAACTCCACCGGAGAAACGGACGGCTATCTGGTCTGTTTCGTCAACGATGAGATGGAGGACCGGGGCGAGATCGACATCTTCGACGCCGAGGGTGTCGAGTCCGGTCCGGTCGCCAGAATTCTTCTGCCTCAGCGTGTTCCGTCTGGATTCCACGCGTGCTGGGTTCGTAGCGATCAACTCGCAGAACCAGCGATGCGCCCGTGAGGCGACCGAGAGGGGTGTGGGTATCGGGAGCATGGTGGCCCGGACGGACCGCGTTCGCAGATGCATCACCCGTAACCGCTGTGAACCCCGCGACGTATGAAGCGCCGGGCAGTCCGGGCTTTACCGGTGGCAGTACGCGTCGTCACCAATGAGCGAATGCGCCATTTTCCGGTGGCCGTTAGAAGTGCTGTCCTGTGCTCGGCGGCATTTCCCGCCGGTACCCCGGTAGTGAGTAATCCGCCGTTCTACGGGCCACCGAACGCGATCCAGATCGTCGACGGGCGAGTGCAGAACACGATCACCGAAGGTGGCCGCCGGGCGCACGAGTTCTCCCTGCGAATCACAGCATCTCGGTCGGAGCTGTGTCATGCAGCGCCCTGGAGCATGGCGGGATCGACTGTGCTTCGGGCGCACGGGGATTCCGTTTCGCCGACGGTAAGCTAACGACGCGCTGAGCGCTCCGATCGCGCTCGAAGCGACGTGTTACCGCGCCGCCGGCGGACGACGATGATACCTATCGACTCGACAAGCCACGTCACGGGAATCCACACATAGCACGACAGGACATACCAGAAGCTCACCACCGCGAACCCAGCCGCCAAGCTGGGGACTTACAGCGACCCACATGCGCTGCCGATCGCGGTGATCGTCCACCCCGCTTTCACACCCGTCGCGATCTCCGCCCGGTCCTCCACCGTCAACATCCTGCGTGCCACCACAACCCCCCTGTCCCTCAACCCTTCTGGGCTACCGTTGCTACGAGGGTATGACACCGCCTTCGGCTACACCTCGGACGAAGGTCCCGTCGGGGCTGTCCAAATCGAGGTTTGGGGTGTCCAGCCAGACGATGGGATAGTCCTCGATCGATGGGATTGGCACAGGTGAACTACTCGCGGGTGAACTGCCGTCGCCGGGACTGCAGGCGGCGAGTAGAAGAATCACAACTGCCGACATGGCAGCGCTTGCCACGCGCGACGGACGGTAGGCCTGTGTGCCTACCGTTTGTTCGGCAGGGCCGCCGGGGTGCTCACGTTCCGTGCCGACCTCGCCATGGCCATCGGCGGCGTCCTCTTCCTGCCCAATGGCATCGACATGCACATACGCCACTGCGTGTCCTTCCCCCGCACCGTATTCACATTGGTAAGCCGCCATCTGTGCACGCAGGCCGACGACGTTCACCATCCCTCTTCAAC
>NZ_JASXSI010000043.1 GCF_030315685.1 Gordonia sp. ABSL11-1
GGGTGGCCACCCTGGTCAACGCACGCACTTTCGAATACGACAGGCGCCCCTGGGCGAAGGCCTGCCGAATGTCGGGCACCTCGGTCAGGGCATGGGCCACCCGCAGCTGCTCCTGCGCCGGTGCGCAGCGACAACCCCGCCCGCCACGACAACCAGTGCGCGCACGACAGAATGCCTTCACCACTCCAGGCGTGGCGGTCGTCGAACTCGGCCAAGATCTCCAAGAACTGTGCGGTCAGCGCCGCGATCTGCCCGGCAAAGCCCACCACCCGTTCACGCAGTTGCGCATCGATCAACTCACCCACCACGCACCGCTCGAACATCGTCGACGACGAATCCGGCGCCGCAGAAGACGTCACGGCAGAAGACACAGCAGCAGTCACGACAGCCCCCCAGCAGGTCGAATACAACTACCCGAACACTATCGACGACCACCGACACAAACGTTCCGCGGAACGCGAAGCGGGCGGGCTCCAACGCGTTCCGCGGAACGTCACAGGTGTTACGTCAGCGACACCTTCTCGCCGCCGGAGAACATCGAGTCGTGGACTTCGACGACGGCGGGCACGGCGTCGACCGGCATGTCGTAGACCACCCGGACCTGAACTGCGTTGCCCGGGTTGATGTTGTCCCACACTGCGACATCTGTGCTGTCGCTGTCGACGGCGATCTGCGCGGACGTGTCGGACTCGAAGCTGCGTCCCTGGGCGTCGAGCATCTTCTGATTACTCGGCGAGAATCCCTGAGGCCGATCACCGATGTTCTTGACCGTCATGCTGACGATCACGAACTGTCCCTGCGGCTTCTCCGTCAGGTACGGATTGTCCCCCACACTCGCGAGCCCTTTCTCGACGCCTGTCACGACGAACTCGAACGTACTGAGCGCCCGGTTTGCGCGGCATCAACTTTCGTGCAGGCCAACACTCACCTGATGAGGCGAACCTCCACTGGTACATCCAGATCCGCCCACGCGCGGTCGGCCGTCAGGACAACAGACGGCTGACTGCGCGCGGCCAACGCGAGACAACACCTGTCGCCCAGCGACAGCGAACGTCCACCGGCCACCGAGCGATATGCGGCCGCCAGTTCGGCATCCGCGGACGACAGAGGAACGATGTGAACGCCGGCCGCCTTGAGCAGATCGGCCACCTCACGCATGTCGGCGTCAACGTCGACAACCTTCCCGAGAACCTCGGCGAGGTTCGCCGCACTGAGCAGCGCCCCGGCCAGTTCGTCGCGAACCACGTCTGCTCCGGGCTCGTCATTCAGGAGCGCCAGCACTGCGGACGCATCGAGGACGGTCATTCGGCCGCGGATTCGGCCAGCCTCTCGGCCAACAACTCTTCCACCAGCGAGCGACCGCTGGAGGTGGCTGTGAGCAGTCCGCGAAGCTCATCCCCGGCGTCGCCGGGTCGCTCGATCACGAGGCGTCGGCCACGCCGCTGGACGTGGAGAACGTCACCCTCGGCCAGGCTCAGCTCGGCCCGCAACTCGGCAGGTATGACAACTCGCCCCTGTTTCCCCATGACAATCGTGGCATCCATTCACCAATGGTGCCACTCATGGCCAGAACATGCCACATCGCGGTGCGACGAGCAGACCTACTTGAGCGACACCACCGACACCGACTGCAGCGGTTCCAGTTCCGGCCACCCGGCCTTCACGTACGTTCAACGCGCCGCAGGAAGAACGTGGTCGGTGACGTCGACCTGCTCGCGGGACCGAATCTCTGCCAGCAGGTCGAAGAATCGAATGAGTGCGGCGGACAGGGCCGGCGTCGGGTCCGGGTCGACCTCGCGGTCGAGCAGGTCGTCGACCAGCGGACGAGTTCGCCGCTCGCAGCGGTCAACTCACGCTCGAGTCGGTGGAAGCCGTGCGCGAGACCGGCTCTGATCCCCGCAGCGTTCTCTGGGTCCCATGACGATTCCTGTTTACGGTTGCGTCGTCCCATGACCCAGACGCTACCGAACCACAGCGCGCGCCACGGGTCACGCGGCAGAAGCCACGGACAGCGACGTGATCGGCGGGAGCTCAGGCCGACCGAGGCGCCGGTACTCCCGCTTGCTCGGCGGCAGGGACCGCTCGGTGATCGTCACCATCCCGGCCGAAACAGGTTGACACAATCACCCCTGCGCACGACCACCACACACCGTCGACGGATACCTCGGCCGGAAGGGAGACAACTGGATCCAGGGTCCTCACCATGCGAGCGATCGGTTCAGCGAACAGGGCGCATCCGGAGAAGCCCAACGCGGTCAGAGGTGCCGCGCCGCGCAGACCCACCGTCACCTCTTTCGTGGCCCGGATCGCCGATATCGACATCCAGGTCAGGGCAACCGCTCGATCAGGTCGGCTGCGTGTCGGGCCCGCCCCCGGTCGGTCGTGAGCTGCGGGCCACGTTCTTGATCCACAAGAAACCCCATCGCTCACAGTCAATCCACAGCCACAGCCCAGATCGCCCCCAACCTGCGGCTTCATCCTCGGGATATGAGAAAGAACACACGCATACCCACTGTCCCGCTCGTGGTCCTCGACGACGACCCCGCCGCCCTCGACTACGCCCGCGCACTGTTTCGCCGCGACATCCCGCTGGGTGTCGTCAGCAGCCAGTACTCGGCCGCCGTCCCCTTCATGCTCGGGAACAACGGGCACACCGTCGCGCTGGTCGCCGACGTCGACGACCCCGATCAGCTCGCCGAGGCCATCGTGCTCGTCGAACGTCGACTGGGACGCGTCGACTCGGTGATCCGCTACGCCGCCGACCTCCCGACCGACATCGGCCTCCCGACCTCGAGCTTCGCCGCCTGACACGATCGTCGAGCAGCCCGGGCGTCACCCGGGGACAGGTCACGACAGCGCTGATCAACCCGCCGTGAGCTCCGTGCAAGCCCGTGCAAGCCCGACGACAGCGCAGCGGTGCATCGTCGTCGGCATGACATCAACCACCACGACCAGCCTGGCGATCGACGCCCACGGTCTGGTCAAACACTTCGGATCGACTCGCGCCGTCAACGGCGTGGATCTGGCCGTCCCGACAGGATCGGTGTACGGCGTGCTCGGCCCGAACGGGGCCGGCAAGACCACGACGGTCAGCATGCTCGCAACCCTGCTACGTCCGGACGAAGGCCATGCCACCGTCTTCGGTTACGACGTCGTCGACGACGCCGTGGCCGTGCGCTCCCTCGTCGGAGTCACCGGCCAGTACGCGTCGGTCGACGAGGACCTGACCGCCTCGCAGAACCTGGTCCTGTTCGGTCGACTGCTCGGCTTCTCCCGTCCCGCCGCGCGTTCGCGTGCCGACGAACTCCTCGAGGAGTTCTCCCTGACCGAGGCCGCCAACCGTCCGCTGAAGAACTTCTCCGGCGGTATGCGCCGGCGACTCGATCTCGCTGCCAGCCTCATCGACACTCCCCCGCTGCTGTTCCTGGACGAGCCGACCACCGGACTCGATCCCCGCACCCGTGCGCAGATGTGGAACACCATTCGCAATCTCGTGAAGCAGGGCTCGACCGTGCTGTTGACGACTCAGTACCTCGACGAGGCCGATCAGCTCGCCGACCGCATCGCGGTCATCGACCACGGCGTCGTCATCGCCGACGGCACCGCCGACGAACTCAAGCAATCGGTCGGCGCGAGCACTCTGCAGCTGGTTCCCAAGCATCATCCCGATGCACAGGAGGTGTGCCGGATCGTGGAGAACGTGCTGGGCGAGCCGGCCTCCCTCAGCCCCGAGGCGTCGCGCGTCTCGGTCGGTCTACAACAACCCGATCTGGTCCCCGACGTGCTGATCGCCCTGCGCGAGCACGACATCTCGATCGACGAGATCACCGTCCAGAAGCCCAGCCTCGACGAGGTCTTCCTCACCATCACCGGCAAACCCGCCGCTGATCAGTCCCTCACGGACGAGCCGTCCGCCGACACCATCGAGCAGGAGGTCGCCTGATGACCACCACCATCGAACGTGGCGCGCCGTCGTCCGCCATCACCACGAAAAGCGCTCGCCTACAGGCGAAGACATCCGTCAGCCTGCCCGAGACCGTGAAACAGTCGTTCTCCATGGCCTATCGGGGTGTGCTCAAGATCCGGCACAATCCGGAGCAGCTGTTCGACGTCACGATCCAGCCGATCATCTTCACGGTGATGTTCACCTACATCTTCGGCGGTGCGATCAGCGGCGATGTGTCGTCGTATCTCCCGGTGATCATCCCGGGCATCATGGTGCAAACCGTGATCACGACGTCCATCGTCACCGGCACCCAGCTCCGTGAGGACATGGACAAGGGCGTGTTCGACAGATTCCGATCTTTACCGATCGCCCGGATCAGCCCGCTGGCGGGCGCTCTGATGGCCGACATGATCCGGTATCTCATCGCCACCACGCTGACCATCGTGATGGGCCTGATCATGGGCTGGCGTCCCGACGCGTGGGGCACGATCGCGGCGGCGCTGCTGATCATCGTGTGCAGCTTCGCCGTCTCGTGGATCTTCGCCCTGATGGGCTGCCTCATGAGCAAGGCGTCCGCCGTGCAGGGCGTCTCGATGCTGATCCTGTTCCCGCTCACGTTCATGTCGAACGCCTTCGTCCCGGTGGACACCATGCCGGGCTGGCTGCAGGCCTTCGTCAAGATCAACCCGGTCAGCCACATCGTCACCGCGGTACGCGATCTCACCGCAGGCGGTCACGCGAGCATCCACGTGCTGTGGGCGCTCATCGGGGCTGCCGTGATCACCGCGGTGTTCGCGCCGCTGGCCGTCCGCGCTTACATGCGCAACACCTGAGGGATGCGCTAGACTCCAGTACTCCCCCACGGCGCCAGGCGGATTCGGACCTCGTCCACCGCCTGGCGCCGTGTCAGCGCTCGTGCCCGGGCCGACAACGCATCCCAATCCCGCATGGACAGGCCCGAGATGGTGGGCATGGACGAGTACACCTGGTGCAGTGACGGATAGTCCTGTCGCGCCCCCAGTCTCGTCGACAGTGAGAGAAGCCATGGCCCGTCGGAGGCGTTCCGGTCGCCGGCACACATCAGGTATCCGGCGGCCATCGCCATCGCACCCGCCTGCGGCCGGTCCTGCCATCCGAGCGCACCGAAGGTCTGGCCGATCCCGTCGGCGAGCAGCGCGAGGAACTCCTCCGCCGCGCCGACGTCCCCGGCCCGGACGATGCCGATGACCGACACACTGATCAACATGACCATGCCCGGATCCTGCGCACCGAGTGGATGATTGTTCTTGATCAGATCTGCAGCCCGCCAATAGATCTCGCCAGCGATTGCGGTGTTGCCCCGGGCCTGCTCGAGTTCGGCGCGGCCGAGCATCATCGCGCCGATGACCTCCGGGTTGCCCTGCGGGTTGGGATCCTCTGGACCCCAGCCCTCCGCGGCCACCTCCAGTTCCCGTTCGGCCTCGTCGAGTCGTCCCAGCGCGACAAGCGTCGCGACCAGATAGCAGCGGATCTGCTGTTCCTCGTCGCGCGCGCCCAGCCGTGCCAGATCGGCGATCCCCCCGCGGTAGTAGCCGACCGCAGGGCCCCACATCGCCCGTTGCCCGTACAGGCTCCCGATCGTCACCTGGGTCATGCCCGACATCCATGAGTTGCGGTGGTCACGCCCGATCCCGAGCAGTGCGATGCCGTCGGACAGCGCGCGATCGAGATTTCCGTAATTCTCACGAGCATTCATCCGGATCGACAAGGCCGCGGTCCGGACGTCCTCGTTCGAGACCCGGGTGGCCCGGGACACGTAACGCATGGCACCGACCGGCGACCGGCACAGCGCGCAGGCCGACAACAGTTCGGTCGGTTCGTCGAACACCCGTTCCGGCCGATGAAGCCGGCGCAGGTAGTAGCGTCCCGTGGCCACCCACCGGTACTCGCGCCGCAACAACAGGTGTGCCATCGACGCGAGGACGGTGAACTGCCACCGACGTCTCATCGCGTCGTCGAGATCGGTTCTCGGCGTGGGCAACACGGCGATGATCCGGGCGCCCCAGGACATCACCTCGCCGTGCAGACCACGGACCATCCAGAATCCGCTGAGAACCGGGAAGACGGACACCACGGTGTCGACCGCTTCCGGATCACCCCCGCGGAGAACGCGTTCGGCGCTCCGCCGCAACACCCATACGAGATTCTCGACGTCGGCGGCGATCCAGTCGAACAACCGGTCGTCGACGGCGAGGTCGTAACGCTGTTCGGCCGTCCCGGCGAAACCACGTGCCCAGCGAGCCATCGCACGGTCGACGTGGTCGGACTCGGTCGGTTCGTCGGGTCGGGTGAGCATCTCCTCACCGAACTCCCGGACCATCTCCAGCATCCGGTATCGGATGTGTCCGTCGGTCTCGGTCACCGTGAGCAGCGACTGGTTCACGAGCGCCTCGAGGATGTCGTCGAGCCGGAATCCGCTGTGCCCGATCACAACCGCCGCTGCATCAGTGGTGAATCCTGCCGGGAAGCGACAGAGGCGCCGCATCGCCGCCTGTGCGTCGGCATCTAGCAGATCCCAACTCCATTCGATGACCGCATAGAGGGTGCGGTGCCGATCGGGGGCGGTGCGGTCGGCGCCGCGCAGCAATGCGAACCGCTCGGCCAGTCGTCGTGAGATCTCGGCGACCGTCATCGTCCGGATTCGCGCAGCGGCCAGCTCGATCGCGAGCGGCAGACCGTCGAGATGTCGGCACAGATCGGCGACCTCGCCGCGTGGCAGATGGGCATCCGGGCGGATCGCGCGAGCACGGCGCTCGAACAACTCGACCGCGGAGCCGCGCACCCCCACATCGAGCACCGGCAACAGGAAGATCCGTTCGGCGGCGAGCAGCAGCGGCGACCGGCTGGTCGTGAGGACGGAGAGTGCGGGCTCGGCGGCAAGGAGATCGGCCACCACCCGGGCACACCTCTCGATGACCTGCTCGCAGTTGTCGAGGATGATCACGGCGCGCTGGCCGCGCACGGCATCGACGAGACGATCCGCGAGATCGCCGACCGCGACCCGCGGCCGTGCGCCGCTGCCGATCTCGGTCTCCCCCACGCCGAGTGCGGCGGCGATCGCGGCGACGACATCGTCGTCGTTGCGGATGGGGGCCAGCGGCACATAGAAGACCGGCCGCCCGGCCTCGGCGAGCGCGTCACCCACCCGATGTGCGACGCGCGTCTTCCCGACGCCCCCGGGGCCCTGCACGGTCACCAACCGATGGTCGTCGAAGAGGTCGACGATGGCCGCGATGTCGTCGTCGCGGCCGATCAGGTCCGACGTCTCGCCCACCAGCCCGACCGCGCGAGCCCGCCTCGGGGCGGGCGGCGATATCGGCGCCTCGGGTCCACCGTTCGCCGGTGCAACGCTCCCACCGCGCACCAGTTCGCCGTTGAGTTCCACCGCCTGTGGACCCGGGTCGACGCCGAGTTGTTCGGACAGTGCGCGCCGCAGCCTCGCGAACACCGATAGTGCGTCGGCGACGCGGCCTTCGCCGGCGAGTGCCCGCATGAGATCCACGTGCGCCGACTCGTCCAACGGGTCGGCCCGACAACGGCGGTCGGCGATCTCCCGCGCGGTGGCGTGGTCGCCGGAGGCCAGAGCCATGACCACCCGACGCTGATCGAGCGCCTCCCGCAACCGGTCGGCCCGCGCACGGAGATCGTCGTCGAGCCCGACCATCCCGTCGTCGGCCAGGTCGTCACCCGGTACACCCCGCCACCACGATGCGGCGGACGCAAGCGCTACGGCACCACCGACCTCGATCAAAGACGCCACGATCTCCAGGTCGGTCCGGCAACCGACGAGGCGATATCCGTTGCCGACACCCTCGAGTCGGCCGCCGCCGAGCAACGGGCGCAGCCGCGAGATCTGCGTGTGCAGCGCCGACATCGGCGACTTCGGCGGTTCTTCGCCCCAGACGTCGGCGATGAGGCGTTCGGTGGAGCGCGCGCGTCCATCGGCGAGCGCCAGCGACACGAGCAGTCGGCGTGCGCGCACCCCGGGCACCGGGACGAGGCGCTCCGGAGTGTCGACCGTCCCCACCGCCACGGGCCCGAGCAGGCCGATCACTGTTGGGTTGTCGGGCGCGGACACCCCGTCAGGTTAGCCCCACCCCGTGTTTGAATGGATCCATGGCGCGCAGCTACCCACTCGAGGCCATCGACCTCGACTTCTTCGACACCGCTCCGATCACCTACCGGATCGACGTGAACCTGCCTGTCTCGCCGCGGCGGGCGTGGGCCGAACTCACCCGGCAGAACACGCTCGACTGGTGTCGCGCAATCAAATCCATCGAGTTCACCTCACCACCGCCATACGGCGTGGGCACCACCCGCAAGGCGTCGCTCGGTCCGGGTTTCGCCGGGCTGTCGGAGCATTTCTTCGTCTGGGACACCGACGAGACGACCGGCAACTACCGCAACGCCTTTCACGCGGTGACCGCCTCGACACCCGGATTGCGGAGATTCGGCGAATTGACCGAGATCCGTCCGGCCGACGTCGGCTGCCGCCTCATCTGGCTTTTCGCACTCGAGCTCGCGACGTCCGCGAAGGCCGTCACCGCATTCTCCGGACCGACCGCGTCGACGGTGTTCAAGACCGTCGAGACCGACACGGTCCGCCATTTCGCGACACTGGCACCGCAGACCTGAGCTGACACACAGAACTGACCTCAGGACCGCAGGAAGCCCGCATCCGACAGCGCCCGCCGCACCTCGCGCTGATGCTCGGGTCCGCGCGTCTCGACACTCACGGTCACCTGTACCTCGTCGAGATAGAGGTCGTCGGCGACACGTGAGTGCACGACGTCGACGACGCTGGCACCACGATCGCGGAGCAACTCCAGCAGCGCGATCAGCCCGCCGGGCCGGTCGGAGACGGTCGCCGTCACCGTCAGGAACCGGCCGGCGGCGGTCAACCCGTGCGTGGTCACATGACTGAGCAACAAGGGATCGATGTTGCCGCCCGACACGACGACGCACACCTTCCCGGACAGGTCGAGTGTGCCCGTCGTGAGGGCCGCGACCGCTGCCGCCCCGGCGGGTTCGACGACGAGTTTCGCGCGTTCGAGCATCAGCAGCAGGGCGGTGCTGAGTGCCTCTTCGCTGACCGTGACGATCGAGTCGACCAAATCGGAGATGTGCTCGAACGGCACGTCTCCGGGCCGGGCGACCGCGATGCCGTCGGCCATCGTGTTCATCGCCGTCAGCGCGACCGGATGCCCGTCGGCCAGCGACTGCGGCCAGGCCGCCGCCTGTGCGGCCTGCACGCCGACGATCGTGACGTCGGGCCGACGTTGCTTGACCGCGGCAGCGATTCCGGCCAGCAGCCCGCCGCCGCCGAGCGGTACGACGATGGCGTCGACGTCGGGCATCTGCTCGAGGATCTCGGCACCGACCGTCGCCTGGCCGGCGACGATGTCGGGATGATCGAACGGGTGGATCAGCACCGCGCCCGTCTCGTCGGCGAAGGCCCGAGCCGCGACGAGTGCCTCGTCGACCGTCGAGCCGTCGAGGATCACCTCGGCCCCATAGGCCTTCGTGGCGGCGATCTTCGGCAGAGCCGCACCTCGCGGCATGTACACCCGGGAGGAGATGCCGAGTTGCGTCGCCGACCAGGCGACCCCCTGCGCATGGTTGCCCGCACTGGCCGCCACGACACCGCGAGCACGTTCGTCGGCGGACAGCCGGGAGATCCGGTTGTAGGCGCCGCGGGGCTTGAACGATCCTGTGCGCTGGAGGTTCTCACACTTCAGCCAGACCTCGCAGTCACCCCGCTCCGACAACACGCGCGACGCGATCATCGGTGTCCGGCGCATGACCTTCGCCAATGACGCCGCCGCGGCGTCGATCTCGTCCCAGGTCACCACCATGGTGCGGCGCTGCTCAGCCGAGCGCGTTCTCGAGATCACCGAGAAGATCGGCGATGTCCTCGATCCCCACCGACAGGCGGACCAGGTCGGCCGGCACCTCCAGCAACGACCCGGCCGTCGACGCATGCGTCATGGCGCCCGGATGTTCGATGAGCGACTCGATCCCGCCCAGCGACTCGGCCAGCGTGAACACCTCGGTGCGCGCGCAGAAGTCCTGGGCCGCAACCTGTCCGCCCTTGACCCGCACGGACACCATGCCGCCGAAGCGGCGCATCTGCTTGCCCGCGACCTCGTGACCGGGATGCTCCGCGAGACCCGGATAGAGGACCGAGTCGATCTTCGGATGCGACGACAGGTAGTCGACGACCTGCTCGGCGTTGTCGCAGTGGCGGTCCATGCGCACCGCCAGCGTCTTGATGCCGCGCATCGTGAGGTAGGCGTCGAAGGGACCGGGGACCGCGCCCGCACCGTTCTGCAGGAACGCGACGGCCTCGTCGATCTCCTCACTGTTGGTGACCAGCGCCCCACCGACCACATCCGAATGCCCGCCGAGATACTTCGTGGTCGAGTGCAGGACCACGTCGGCACCGATCACCAGTGGCTGCTGCAGGTATGGCGACGCGAAGGTGTTGTCCACCACCAGCTTCGCCCCCGCCTCGTGCGCGACACCGGCGATCGCCTCGATGTCGCCGACGTTGAGCAGCGGATTGGTCGGGGTCTCGATCCACACCAGCTTGGTCGCCGGGGTGATGGCCGCGCGGACCGCGTCGACGTCGGACACCGGCGCCACCGAGTAGGTGATCCCCCACTGCGAGAAGACCTTGTCGATCAAGCGGAACGTGCCGCCGTAGGCGTCGTTCGGGATGACAAGATGGTCACCGGGTCGCAGCGTCGCCCGCAGGAGCGCGTCGGTCGCCGACATCCCGGAGGCGAATCCGCGTCCGTACGAACCCTGTTCCAGCGCCGCGAGGTTGGCCTCGAGAACCCGTCGCGTCGGGTTGCCCGTGCGCGCGTACTCGAATCCGTCGCGGAGACCGCCGACGCCGTCCTGGGCGAAGGTGGAACTGGCGTAGATCGGGACGTTCACCGCACCGGTCTGTGGGTCGGGCTCATATCCGGCGTGGATGGCCTGCGTCGAGAATCCCTGCCAGCGGGACTGATCGGCTGCGCTGCGCTGCTCGCTCATGATTCTCCTATCCGACGATCGGGTGGTTGCTGACGAAGGCCAGCAGGTCGTGGCGGGTGATGACGCCGACCGGCTTGCCGTCGTCGACGACCATCAACGCATCGGATTCCGACAGCGCCTTGGTCGCGGCGGACACCGGTTCGCCGGACCCGATGAGCGGGAAGGGGTCCCCCATGTGTGCCGACACCGGGTCCGCAAGACTCGCGCGGCCCTCGAAGACCGCGCTGAGCAGATCGCGTTCGGTGACGGCCCCGGCCACCTCACCGGCCATCACGGGCGGCTCGGCGCCGACGACGGGCATCTGCGAGACGCCGTACTCACGGAGGATCTCGACCGCGTCCCGCAAGGTCTCCGACGGGTGGGTGTGCACCAGGTCCGGCAGCGCACCGGTCTTGCCGCGCAGCACGTCGCCGACCAACGGCTCCTTGGCCTTCCCGTCGAGCCGGGTGCGCAGAAAGCCGTAGCTGCTCATCCACTTGTCGTTGAAGATCTTGCCGAGGTAGCCGCGGCCACCGTCGGGCAGCAGGACCACCACGACCGCGTCCGGACCCTCGCGCTCGGCGACCTGCAGGGCGGCGACGACGGCCATGCCGCACGATCCACCGACGAGAAGCCCCTCCTCCCGGGCCAGACGGCGGGTCATGTCGAACGAGTCGGCGTCGGAGACGGCGATGATCTCGTCCGGGATGGACGGGTCGTAGGCGCTGGGCCAGAAGTCCTCGCCGACGCCCTCGACGAGATAGGGACGGCCGGTGCCGCCGGAGTAGACCGAGCCCTCCGGATCCACTCCGACGACCTTCACCTTCCCGTCGGAGACCTCCTTGAGGTAGCGGCCGGTGCCGGTGATGGTCCCGCCGGTGCCGACGCCGGCGACGAAGTGCGTCACCGTGCCGTCGGTGTCGGCCCAGATCTCCGGGCCGGTGGTCTCGTAGTGGCTCTGCGGGCCCGCGGGGTTCGAGTACTGATCGGGCTTCCACGCGCCGTCGATCTCACGGACGAGGCGATCGGAAACACTGTAGTAGCTGTCGGGATGATCCGGCGGCACCGCGGTCGGGCAGACGACGACCTCGGCGCCGTAGGCGCGTAATACGTTGCGTTTGTCCTCACCCACCTTGTCGGGGCACACGAACACGCAGTGATAGCCGCGCTGCTGCGCGACGAGCGCGAGCCCCACACCGGTGTTGCCCGAGGTGGGTTCGACGATGGTCCCGCCGGGCTTGAGCGCGCCGGATTCCTCGGCCGCATCGACCATGCGCACGGCGATGCGGTCCTTGCTGCTGCCGCCGGGGTTCAGGTATTCGATCTTGGCCGCGACCAGTCCCGCGCCGGGTGTGGTCACCGAGTTGAGCTTGACCAGCGGGGTGTTACCCACCAGGTCCACGACATGATCAGCGATGCGCATGTGTCCATCGTCCCAGAGGCGCGGAATCGGCGGGAAGCCGGACTAAGCTGGCAGCCGTGTCCGAGTTCAGGTCGCCAGGTTTCGGTTAGTCGGCACGCCATGGACAGCACTCGTCTCCTCCGCGACGTCGGCGCGACGGTGGCCGCCACCGCGGCGAGCGCCGGCGCCTCCTGGGCCGCATACAACTATCTGAACAACCAGGCCGCCGAGGCCCGGACCGTCATCCCGCATCGCACCGACGACGCCCCGAACGGCGATGGTGTGTACCGGCCCGACGGGACCGGCCCGCATCGCTACACGAGGGACAGCGCCGTCGACCTCTACCTGGTCGTCTTCGGCGACTCGACAGCGGCCGGTCTGGGAGCCGACACCGCCGATCAGACACCCGGCGTGCAGGTGGTGCGGCGGGTGGCCGCCGAGACCGGTAAGACCATCCGTTACGCGAACAAGGCGATCGTCGGCGCCACGTCGAAGGGGCTCGCCGCGCAGATCGACGCAATGCTCATCACCCGGGAGCATCCCGACGTCGCGGTCATCCTGATCGGCGCGAACGACGTGACCGCGTCGAACGGCATCCGGTCGTCGGCGCGACGTCTCGGCGAGGCCGTGGACCTCCTGGTCCGCAACGGCGCCGCGGTCGTCGTCGGCACCTGCCCCGACTTCGGGGTGATCACCGCGATCCCGCAGCCGCTGCGGTCGGTGTTGCGGCGATGGGGCCTGCAGCTGGCGTCGGCCCAGCGTGGGGCGGTGCGCGCGGCCGGTGGTCGGGCGGTGCCCATGGCCGACCTGCTCGCCAAGGAATTCCTCGCCAAACCCGAGCACATGTTCTCGCCGGATCAGTACCACCCGTCGGCCGCCGGGTATGCGCTCGCCGCCGACATCCTGCTCCCCGAGGTGCTCGCCGCCATCGGCGAATGGGGTTCTGCGCCGTTGCCGAAGCCGCCCGAGGTGTCTGAGGCAGTGGAACAGAATCGCCTGATCAGCCGGGCACGCAGACTCATCGGACGCCAGGCGGACCAAGCAAGTGCTAGGGAGTAATCTGACTGCCATGCCTGAAGCAGTCATCGTCGCCCATGCCCGCTCCCCGATCGGCCGTGCCGGCAAGGGATCCCTCAAAGACGTGCGCCCCGACGAGCTCTCCCGTCAGATGGTCTCCGCCGCACTGGCCAAGGTGCCGGCGCTCGACGCCGCCGACATCGAGGACATCCACTGGGGCATCGGCCAGCCCGGAGGTCAGGGCGGGTACAACATCGGCCGCGTCATCGCCGTCGAGCTCGGCCTCGACCACGTGCCGGGAGTGACGGTCAACCGTTACTGTTCGTCCTCGCTGCAGACGACCCGCATGGCCCTGCACGCGATCAAGGCGGGCGAGGCCGACGTCCTCATCTCCGGTGGCGTCGAGAGTGTCTCGAGCTTCGGGATCTCCGGCGGCGCCGACGGTGCCCCCGACTCGAAGAACCCGGTGTTCGACGAGGCGATGGCCCGGACCGAGAAGTCTGCCGAGGGCGGAGCACCGGCGTGGCATGATCCACGCCAGGACGGCCTTATCCCGGACGTCTACATCGCGATGGGTCAGACCGCGGAGAACGTCGCGAGCTTCACCGGCATCTCGCGCGAGGACCAGGACCGCTGGGGTGTGCTCAGCCAGAACCGCGCCGAGGACGCGATCAAAGCCGGCTTCTTCGAGCGTGAGATCGACCCCGTCGTCCTGCCCGACGGCACCAGTGTCACCACCGACGACGGACCGCGCGCCGGTACCACCTACGAGAAGGTCAGCCAACTCAAGCCGGTGTTCCGTCCGGACGGGACGATCACCGCGGGCAATGCCTGCCCACTCAACGACGGCGCTGCGGCGCTGGTCGTCATGAGCGACACCAAGGCCAAGGAACTGGGCCTGACACCGCTCGCCCGCGTCGTGGCGACCGCCGCCACCGGCTTGTCGCCGGAGATCATGGGTCTGGGCCCGATCGAGGCGATCCGCAAGGTACTCCGGATCTCGGGCATGTCGATCTCGGACATCGATCTCGTCGAGATCAACGAGGCGTTCGCCGTGCAGGTGCTCGGCTCGGCCGCCGAACTCGGCATCGACCACGACAAGCTCAACGTCTCCGGCGGTGCCATCGCGCTCGGCCACCCGTTCGGCATGACCGGTGCCCGCATCACCACCACCCTCCTCAACAACCTGCAGACCCACGACAAGACCTTCGGCATCGAGTCGATGTGTGTGGGTGGCGGTCAGGGCATGGCGATGGTGCTCGAGCGCCTCAGCTGACCACCGCGGGCATCACCCGCCACCACTCCCGCGGGCCAAGCCCGGGTCAGACCGGCTCGGGTAGCTCCGCGTGCTCGTCCGGCGACTCGACATTCCGTGCTGCCGGATCGTCGGGCTTGCGGACGAACAGCACGACGGCGATCAAGACAAAGCTGAGCACACCGGCGACGGTGAAGACCCGTTGTACGCCATGGCTGATCGCCTCCGCCTCCGCGACGCCGACCTCGCGGTCGGCCGTCGACACGACGGTCATCACGGTGATGAACAGAGCCGTTCCCGCGGCGCCGGCCACCTGCTGGAACGTGCCCAACACGGCGGACCCGTGTGAGTACAAACGCGGCTCGACAGAGCCCAGGCCCAACGTCATCAGCGGCGTGAAGGTGGCCGAGAGCCCAAGGCAGAGGAGCGCATTCGCGCCGAGCAACCACCACAGCGAAGTCGACGGGCTGACGAACACCAGCATCCACACACCGATGCTGACGATGATCGTGCCCGGGATCGCCAACACCCGCGGACCGTGGGTGTCGTAGATCCGTCCGACGATCGGACCCGCGAGACCCATGATCAGACCACCCGGCAGGGTGAGCAGGCCGGTCGTGAGCGGATCGAGCCCGAGGACCGTCTGCGCGAAGTACGGCACGACGATGAACGTGCCGAGCATGGTCGCCATCGCGACGACCATGGCCCCCATCGACAGCGAGAACTGCCGGGACCGGAACACCCGCAGATCGAGAAGAGCCCGATCGCTGCGCTGCAGCACGAGTTGCCGGACGATGAACGCGGACAGGGCAAGGACACCGACCACGAACGGAACCCATACCGGCACCGCGGCATCCGACTCCGCCGACTCACCGATGCCGGCCAGGCCGTAGACGAGTCCGCCGAAACCGAGCACGGCCAGCGGGACCGACAGATAGTCGATGGGAGTCGACACCCGCTCGCCGACAGGCCGGACGAGCACGGCCCCGAGGATCAGCGCGGCAACCGCGATCGGGGTGACGAACCCGAAGATCCACCGCCAGCCGAAGTGATCGAGGATGAATCCGGACACCGTGGGTCCCAACGCCGGAGCGACCGCGATGACGACGGAGATGTTGCCCATCATGACGCCGCGCCGATGTTCGGGGACCACGGTCATCACCGTCGTCATGAGCAGCGGCAGCATGATCGCGGTGCCGATCGCCTGAATGACCCGCGCGACGAGCAACACCTCGAATCCCGGTGCGAAGAAGGCGATCACGGTTCCCGCGCTGAACGCCGACATCGCGACGACGAACAGGGTGCGGGTACCGGCGCTCTGGATGAGGAAACCGGTCAGCGGGATCACGACGGCCATCGTCAGCATGAACGCGGTCGTCAGCCATTGCCCGACACTGGGTGGGACGTCGAGATCTCGTTGCAGCACCGGGATCGCGATGCTCATGACGGTCTCGTTGAGGATGACCACGAACGACGCGACGAGGAGCACGCCGATCAGCAGGAGGTTCTGCCGCGAGATGGTGTCGTCGGCGGCCTCGGGTGAGTGTGCAGCGGTCACGGAGAGTTCCTTCGGGTACGAGGTGGCATCGCCCTGCCGGGCGACGGCGTCGGATGGGTTGACCGGGGACGACGGGAAAACTCATCGTCTGTCTCAGCGCGCTCACCACATGAACCGGAACGCTATCAAGCCCTGCCGACATCGCGCGAGGGGATTTTTCGGCGGACGGCACACCCCCTCACCGATTTCCCCGAACAACGGAAAACCCCGCGCCGACGATGTGGCGCGGGGTTTCTCGGGACGGGTTCGTCTAGGAGACTGCTGAAATAGGGGCCGTCGGGGTTTGTTGTTTTGGTGTTTGGGGTTGCCGGGTTGGTTGACGTTGCATCGGGTGCGGGCCCGGGCCCCCGGT
>NZ_JASXSI010000044.1 GCF_030315685.1 Gordonia sp. ABSL11-1
GGGGGGGGGGGGGGGCCGGCCCCCCCCCCCCCCCGCCCCCCCCCCCCCCCCCCACTCCCATCTCAGCAGGATTCGCCGGTGATGGCGGATCCGTCGTGTATGCGTCGAGAACCTGCAACACCTGGTGCTCCGCCAGGTAGCAATTGTCGGCCACCGTGCCGGGACGGCTTCGCGGACTCTGAATCCTCGTGGAGGTGAAGGACTTCACCTCTGAAGACGCGTAGTGAGTGCTCGATGCCGCCAACGGCGTCGGGTAGCTTCTGGGCGCCGAAGCGCAGGATCGACTCCCCCGCGACAACGGCGAGGTGCCGGGGCTGGACTGCTCCCATTGAGCTACTCTCGCCGTTCATGCGCCCGCGGCCAGGTGTCGCAGTCCCATGGTCCCGGTCGCGACACCACGACTGCAATACGTGTCGGTGCACCATTGCGCCCGGCATCGATCTTGGAAGCCTGGGCCGGCAGCTACGCCCCAGCGAGAGCTGCGGCGGGCAGGTTACAACCGCGCGAGACACCATCTCCGCTGCGACTTCAGGCACGAACATCGCCCCCTTGGTGCCGGCGGTCACTTGTAGTGCGGATTGTTCAGGACTGGGATCTCGATGTTGATCGGCGTCCGCAGCTCTGACATGTACAGCAGCACGAACTGGCGCAGGAACTCATCGAACATCCAATACGCCTCCTTCGGCATGCCTACGTGCAACAGGCCCTCGCGTACCGCCACGAACGGTGTCCACAGGGTCTCGAACAGTGGCGTCCACACGGGCTCACGCGGAATGTCGAGCCACCCGGCGATCTTGTCGCCCAGGGTGAATCTGGTCAACGCTCCGAGCACGCCCCTCGACAGCAGGGTGAGATCGAGATTCATGCCCAGATCGAGCAGAATGTTGGCGAGTTTCTTACCCTCGGCAGTCGGCGCCAAGATCGGGTCGAGCGTCTGCTTGGCCTGCGCGTCGGCGGCCGACCACGACTTGGGGATGTACTCGTCCTTGACGCCGAGCATCGCCGCGCTGACTTGCCACGAATGCAAGAATCCTTCTGATTCATCGGCTGCGATGGGTACATTCCACTTGTCGAAATGCCGCATCACGGTCGTCGGCAAGCTGTGCCACGTGTTCATGATGTCGGCCTGGCTGATCGGGATCTTCTCGTCTGCTGAATGCGTCCACCAGGGCGACTGCGGGAGGAGATGACGCACCGCAGCGTGAGCCATCCGCGTCTTCACGCATGTCACGACCATCTCGCCGTCGGGTTGGTAGGCGTTCAGTGATCCGATGTCATAACCCAGCTTGGCGGTCTTGGTGATGCGGTCCTTCATGTCCGCGCCGCCCTTCGAGTAGTAGACCGCGCGGGCTTCTTTCGGGATCACCGTGCTCATCATTCCGCTGGCAAATCCGTAAAGCAGCCCCAAGTATGTGCCGCGCTTCTGGTTGAAGCGCACTGCCGTGGCCAGCTTGTCCCGATCGGTCCACGCAGGCAACTGCCGGGCGTCTTCGATGAAATCGCGGAGGTCGCCTGGTAGACCCGCTGGAAGCGGCTGGCCGTTCTTCTGCCACGCGCGCAGGATCTTGTTGACGCGCGGGACCTCGCCCCGATCGAGCAAGGCTGCGATCACCTTGTCTGCCTCGGGGTCCCATACACCGTGTGGATCGGCGCCGGTGCCTCTCCCAGGAACGGAGTTGGCTGGTGACCATGACCACCCACCACTCTGTCCGGCCACTGTCAGGGCCCCGGCGGCTCCCAGAGCACCGCTGGCCTTCAACACGTTTCTGCGGCTGACATCTTCCACGACTTACCCCAACTCTCGTCGTGCGTCTTCTGACGCAATGAAACACAGGCTGTAACTTCGTAACATTCGTAGCAGTGTGTGTGTGTGATCACAAGTCGGTGAACGATGCACGGTGACCGAGGTGCATCCGGCCCTGCGTCACGCGACACAGCAGGATCATCCTATGCATTTTGTTGGGCCGGCGGCGCGCCATGTCAGGGAAGTCGCCGGCCACCGTGCGGGCACTTCCCGCCCGGCAGTGGCATCAAGTTCAGGTTGCCGGCAACACCTGTGCAGCGCGGAGTACTGCATCCGCATGGAGGCCGGTGAATGGCGGTGTCACACAGGCGTGCCGCGAGAAGGCCGATTCCGCAAGTGAGCACGGGAGGCGGTGCGGGACGAGCAGTCCGGGGTGTAGGTGGACTCCGCACGACCCGTCGCAGTGACTGAGATCGTGAGACGCTGTCGCCGCACCACCGCCGGCAACGTTACAGCAGCCGTATCCGAGCTTGCGTCCGGGCGGTCATGGAACGCGAGGGTCCCGACGCCCGTCATCTCCTGTGGCGACGTCGTCGGTTCGGCCCACTGGTGCTGAGCGCCAATCCGTACCCCGTCCCCGAAGAAGCGTCGGTCTGACCACACGAGGTCAGTCCGCGGCAGCGACAGTCGCCGGCGGTGCCCCATGCTGGCCGTGGTGTGATGTTGATCCACTTGACCGATCGGTCTAAAGTTAGATCATGCGGTCTGGATCACGTGGCGGGAGAACCTTCGCCGACGAGGCGCGGCGGCGCCAGATAGTTTCCTGCGCCATTGAACTGATCGCGGAGGTCGGATACCCGCAGGCATCTCTGGCGAAGATCGCCGAGCGCGCCGGAATTGCGAAGAGTGTTGTCCTGTACCACTTTCGTGGCAAAGATGATCTCGTCGCCGCGATCGTGGAGGCGGTGTTCGCCACGTCGGTGGCGGTGATGATCCCACGGATCGTCGCCGCTGAGAGTGCGACGGAGCGTCTTCATGCCTATATCGCGTCCAATGGCGAGTTTCTCGACGCTCATCGTCGCGACGCGATAGCCCTCTATGAGATCTCCGTCGGTTACCGCGACGGCGCGGGCCGTCGGTTCGATCAGGTGGTGCAGGCCTCTGTCGAGAGGTCCGGTGTGCCCGCGGAGTTCGCGCTGCTCGACCCGCAGAACATCCTCGCGGACGGCATCCGTGACGGCGAGTTCGTCACGACCGCAGATCCGGCAGTGCTCAAGAACATCCTGCGCGCAGCCCTCGACGGTGCCGTCGCCGAGCTCGCGCGCGACGAGACCTACAACGTCCTCGACCACACCTCGACATTGGCAGAACTCATCATCTCAGCGATCGGAGCAGCACGATGAGTCCACGAATCACCATCCTGGCGTTCGGAACCCGCGGCGACGTGGCCCCGATGACCGGCCTGGCGGCGGGCCTGCGGGGTCATCTCGGCGCGACGGTCGCGATCGCGGCGCAACAGCCGTACGAGCAGATGATCACCGACGCCGGATTCGACTTCCGGCTCCTGCCGCGCGACACCGAAGCCGACACCCACGCATCCCCGTACGGACAGGCGATGGTCGATGGGCGCAAGCTCAAGCCTTCGAAAGAGGCGATCGTGGGCATGCGTGAGGATCTGGTGGGCGTCGGCGAGGCCATGGCCCAGGCCGCTGACGACGCTGACCTCGTCCTCTGCGGCGGGCCGGTCGGAATGTTGCTCGGTTCGCACGTGGCCGAGGCCCTCGGTCGTCCGAGCGCGGCTCTTGTGTTCCAACCGTCCTATGTCACTGGCGATTTCGCACCACCTGCGCTCGGCGCTCGTTCATACGGTCGTCTCGGCAACCGCAGTGCATGGCGGCTGGCCGGTGCCGGCGAGAAGCTGTTCGCTCCGCTGATCGATGATCTCCGAGGCACTTTCGGACTACCGTCAGAGTCGCTCCGCGGCCACCGACGTCGCCTCGAGCGGGAACGGACTCAGTTGTGCGGGTTCAGCACGCGTGTAGTACCGAAGCCTGCCGACTGGCCCGATCACGTCCACGTGACGGGCTACTGGTGGCCTGCCGTCCAGGGGGGACCCGAGGCACCCGCCGGACTGGTTCGCTTCCTCGCCGACGGGCCGCCTCCGGTTTACATCGGTCTGGGCAGCACCGCGATCAGCGATGGCGCCGGGATCAGCGAGATCGTGCGCGAGGCCCTGCGCTCAAGCGGCCAGCGTGGAGTCATCCACCGCGGGTGGGCACACCTCGACGGTGGGGATGACGAAACCCTGTTCACCATCGGCGAGGTCGAGCACTCCTGGTTGCTCCCGCAGATGGCGGCGGCAGTCCACCATTGTGGCGCCGGAACAACTGCGGCGACCCTTCGCGCCGGAATCCCGTCCGTCGCTCTGCCCGGGATCATGGACCAGCCGTTCTGGGCGCAGCGTCTGCACCGTCTCGGCTGTGCACCCGCGCCGGTGTCTCGCACGTCCGTTACGGCTTCAGTTCTCGCCGAGTTGATCTCGTCGGCGGTGGGGGACGAGCAGTATCGCCGCTCGACGCTCACCGTGGCCGACGAGCTGGCGTCGGAAGACGGTACGACGGCCGCATGCCGGATCATCGAGACGCTGCTGTCGGCGCCGACCTCATCTACTCACGCTTGACGCCGACGGGATGGAGAACCTGTCCTCGTCTACACAACTGTTCGGGTCGCCGCGAACATCAGCTGTTCGATCGATCTGGATCCCGTCGGCGCCTCGCTCAGGTACGCGATAACATCTGCAGATTGGGTATCGGTCCGGTGAGAAGGCCCGACCGCCGAGGTGGGTGGGGAACTGCTCGATGCCATGACGGTTGCCGTCGCCGGCACCGAGGGTGACCGAGCTGCCGGCGTGATTGCTCAGCGCGACGTCGACCGATCTGTGCAATGAGTGAGCCGTGAACGTCGCGGCCCCGGTTTCATAGTGAACACCGATACGATATGTTGACAGTACTTGACGTATCTACGTCATGGCTCGCAGGCGACAAGGATTATGGCGATGATCGTGACTGATCAGCAGAGTCGTGAGTTGGTGTTTGCTGCATTGGCGGATCAGGTTCGACGTCAGATTCTCGATACGTTGGCGTCGCATGGGGAGTGCAGCGCAGGATTCATCAGCGACCAGATCTCGTCGGTGGGCCGCACCACGGTGTCGACACATCTCAAGGCTTTGAAGATGTCTGGTGTCGTGGTCGAGCGGCGCTCGGGGCGACACCGGTACTTCTCGATCGATCCAGCCGGTCCGGCCAACGATGCGTTGCAGTTCCTTCGTGACGTGCTTGAGCGTGCGCTGGAGGTGGGCGAGACCTCGAGCGATTCGCCATCCGCGAAGGACGATGTGGCTGAGGGTGCGAGCGCGCGGCGACGCGCCTAGTCTGGCGTCATCTGTTCGGGCGATCCTGGGTGGTGTTGCGTGCCTGCTCTCTCGGTGACCGCCCAGATCTCGACTGCTGACCCGCCTGAGATCGCGTTCGGCCGGTTCGCCGCCGGCCAGTTGCTCGATCTCGAGTGCACAAAGCTGGCGGTGGGTGCCGCCGTGTCGGTGTCGCTGCCCGTCGGTGGTGGGCCGGGAGTGGCGGGGATGCCCATTACACTGTTGGGTCACATCGCATCGGTTCGGTGGGGCACATCGGTGGTGATCGCGCATCACCAGCCGTGGCGAGGTCGTTTGAAAGTGCGCTTCTTCGCCGATGGCAGTGGCTCGCGTGTGGTGGTGGAGTCCAGCCTGGATCACGACGGCGTGACGTGGCTGGCTCACAAGCGGGGCTTCGGTCCGCCTGAGCCGCTTCGGAAAGACCGTCATCGCATCGGACTGCTGGTAAGCAAATCAGGCTCTGCGGCGGTCTTCGCACAAGCGACGGAGTCCTTGGCGCAGTTGGCAGTCGACGAGATCAACGCCGATGGCGGCGTCGGAGGTGTTCCGGTGGAGTTGATCATCGGCGACGACGCGTCGGACTCAGTGGCGGGCGCCGCTGCTGCTGATCGCCTGATACGAAGCGGCTGCCGAGTCATCTTCGCATGTGTCACCTCGGCGACGTTCAACGCCGCGACCTCGGCACTTCAGGGCAGCGGCGTGCTGTTGGTCCACACGGTACTCAACGAGGGCGGGCGACCGAGTCCCGGCATAGTTCGGTTGGGCGAGCGACCGTTGGCGCAGGTGCGGGCGGGGATACCGGCGTTGATGTCGGAAACCGGTAGCAGCAGATGGTTCTTCGTCGGACACCGCTACTCGTGGTCATTCGGTGCGCACTGGGCCGCTCGACGCGTGGTGTCGGAGAACCATGGCTCGGTGCTGGGCGATTGCTACCTCCCTTTGGGAACCACGGACTTCACCTCGACCATCGCGGCAATCGACGACTCCGGAGCGGAGTTGATCTTGTCGTCGTTGGTCGGCCATGACGAGGTCGTGTTCGAGCAGCAGTGCGCACAACACGGGTTGCGCGGCCGCACCAGGACATTCGCGCTCGTCCTGGACGAGGCGACTCAGCAGTTGATCGGCGACTCGGCGGCAGAGGGGGTGTGGGCTGCTTTCGCCTACTTCCAAGGAGCCATCGACACCTATCGTGATCTCGAGATCCGATACCAGCAAGAACTGCGAGGTCCGGTACCGCCGATGAGCTCGTTGTCCGAAACCACTTACGAAGCGATCAAGAGCTACTGCCAGCTCGTCTCCATGGACCCGAACAGCAGCAGGGAGGAGTTGCGGCGCAAGCTGATCGACAGTGTCGCATCCTCGACCGGCCCGGCTCGGCCGATCCTGCTCGCCGAATCACGACAAGGAACCCTTCGGACCCTGTGACAGCAATCTGTCGTTGCGTCAGTACTCATTGACATGTTTCTGTGCAGAGACTACCGTAACGAAATGTGACTGACGCCACTCCGGCTCGGTGGCCGTTCCGTGTGAGCGGCGGGGCGAGTTGGTCGTGACGCTGCGCGATGCGGGACGGCGTAATCATTGCCCTGCAAAGGATCTCTCGGGTTCTGACGCCGCGTTGCCACTCGGCGTCGCTGACGCGCATGGCGGCACGTCCCGGAAACACAACGTTTACAAGTAGATATGTCGCTACCTATTGACGCATTGCAGCGGCGATCCATAGTCTCGTAGTCGTTCGGGTGGTGACCGGTGCGGGTGGGCGTCGCGGTCTCACATTCCGCCTCGAGAAGGAGATGACATGACAGTTCAGCGGCCTGGTCCCGATGTGATCGGCTCGGCAGCAGAGCATTTCGGGATCACACTGGATGCCTCCGCGCGCGACGAGTTCGCCGGTCTGGTCGACGGCGCATTGGGTTCCTACGATGTCGTCGACGATCTGTACGCCCACTCCGTGGCGCCGGTGGCGCCCCAACGAGACCACACACCGGCCCAGGGGGGCGAGTCGAATCCGTTGGGCGCGTGGTATGTGAACACGTCGATCAGCGCAGAGACCCCATCCGATACCCGGCTGGCCGGTCGTCGAGTGGCGATCAAGGACAACGTCGCGGTGGCCGGGGTGCCGATGATGAACGGCTCGCGGTCGTTGGAGGGATTCGTTCCTTTGCGTGACGCCACTGTGGTCTCGCGCCTTCTGGACGCCGGGGCAGAGATCGTCGGCAAGGCGGTGTGTGAGGACCTGTGCTTTTCGGGATCGAGTTTCACACCTGCCTCCGGGCCCGTGCGCAACCCGTGGGATCCGAGCCGTGAAGCGGGCGGATCGTCGGGCGGCAGCGCGGCGTTGGTCGCCAACGGCGACGTGGACCTTGCCATCGGCGGAGACCAGGGCGGGTCAATCCGGATTCCATCGTCGTTCTGCGGCGTGGTGGGGCACAAGCCCACCTTCGGCCTCGTCCCCTACACAGGCGCCTTTCCGATCGAACGCACCATCGACCACGTCGGACCCATCACGCGCACGGTCGCTGACGCGGCCCTGATGCTCTCGGTGATCGCCGGCAGCGATGGACTCGACCCGCGCCAGCCCGAATCGATCGCAGCAGCGGACTACGCGTCCGGAATCGACGGCGGTGTGGAGGGCCTGCGAATCGGGGTCGTGGCCGAGGGGTTCGGCCATGACACTTCACAACTCGGCGTCGACTCCACTGTGCAGGACGCGGCTCGACGGTTCACCGAGATCGGGGCGGTCGTGGAGCAGATCAGCATCCCGTGGCACCGCGACGCATTCCACGTCTGGAACGTGATCGCCACCGACGGTGGCGCCTATCAGATGCTCGACGGCAACGGCTACGGCATGAATGTCGGCGGACTGTACGACCCCGAACAGATGGCATACTTCGCCAAACGACGGATCCAGTACGCCGATGCACTCTCGGAGACGGTCAAACTCGTTGCGCTGTGCGGGTATCACGGCGTGGCGAATCTGGGCGGAGCCAGTTACGGCAAGGCTCGCAACCTCGTGCCGCTCGCGCGCGCGGCCTACGACACAGCTCTGCAGACGTACGACGTTCTCGTGATGCCGACCCTGCCGTACGTGGCCACCGAGCTCCCTGGGCCGGACGTTGATCGGACCACGTACGTGAGCAAGGCGCTCGGCATGATCGCCAACACCGCGCCGCTCGACGTGACCGGGCATCCGGCGCTGTCGGTTCCAGCCGGCCTCGTCGACGGTCTGCCGGTGGGCATGATGATCATCGGCAAACACTTCGACGACGGCACCGTGCTGCGAGTCGGACACAGCTTCGAGCAACTCGCCGGCGGATTCCCCGCACCCCGTACCTCATCGGTCGTCACGGTCTCCTAGACCCGGAGCGACCGCCGGTCGACCCCGGACCGTCCATCAGCCCGGTGCGGTCCGAGCATCACCATCGAGTTCGAAAGACTATAGGTAACAATGGAATCAGCAATCGACACTCATCTCATCTGTCCGCGAAGCATTTCGCGAAGGGTGCCCGACGACTACCAGCCGCCGTTCCCGATGTGGGTGGGTCGCGCCGACCAGCAGATAGAGCAAGTCACCATGGCCTATCTCGGGGTGCAGACCGCTGATGGGAGAAACCGTGAGACCGCACTGGCGGCAGTGGCGAGCATCGTCGCGAGCTTGCAGTCGGCGAACGGTCCCTCGAGCCACGACGTCACCCACCATGTCGACAACCGGGGTTACGACAACTTCATCGTGGTGGCCTACTGGAGCGATCCCCGCACATTCTGTTCCTGGCTGCGATCGGAGCATGTCGAACAGTGGTGGTCATCGGATGACCGTCTGGAGGACGGACTGGGCTACTTCCGCGAGATCGTGTCGCCACGTGTCGATCAGTTCGAGACACTCTACGCGTTTCAGGACCAACTTCCCGGTGTAGGCACATTGATGAACGGGATCAGTGGGGACATCAACGAACACGGGTACTGGGGATCGATGCGTGAGCGGATTCCGCTGTCGCAGAACGATTGGATGCAGCCGGCCGATTGCGACACGCTCACCATCGTGTCCGGCGATCCGGCTGCGGGTGGCCGAGTCGTGGTGGCCGGTCACGACAACATCGCGTTGATCCGCTCGGGTCAGGATTGGCGGGAGGCCGGAGAGGAGGAACGGGACCTGTACCTCAACGAGATTCAGCCCACCCTCGACTCGGGAATGGACTTCCTCCGCGACAACGGTGCCGATGTCGGTTGCTACAGCAACCGACTCGTGCAGAACATCGACGTCGACGGGAACCCCGTCGACGAGACCTACAACATCGGATACTGGCGGTCGCTGGAGAAACTCGAGCGTTGGGCTGAATCCCATCCCACACACCTGCGGATCTTCACCACCTTCTTCAAAGTGGCCACAGAGCTGGACAAACTCCGTCTCTACCACGAGGTCTCGGTCTCTGATGCGGCCGGCCAGATCTTTGAGTACATCAACTGCCACCCCGCCACCGGGATGATGCGCGACGCTGTAGCCGTCGCAGACAACACAAAGGAGATCGCATGAACGGCGTCTTTGATCTGGGCGGAACCGACGGGCTCGGCCCCGTCGTCGTCGAGGACGAACCGGTGTTCCGCGCCGAATGGGAGAAGCCGATGTTCACCATGTTTCCGGCGTGCTTCCGTGCCGGTTTCTTCGGCGTGGATTCCTTTCGCCATGGCATCGAGAAGATGGACCCGGCGGTCTATCTCAAAGCCCCCTACTACGAGCACTGGCTGTACTCGATCGAGAACCACGCCATCGCGGCCGGCGCGATCGACCCTGACGAGCTCGACCGCAGAACCGAATACTACCTCGCGAATCCGGATGCACCGCTGCCCGAACACGAGCAGTCAGCAGAGCTCATCCAGTTCGTCAATGCCGTCGTTCCGGCGGGTGCGCCGGCCATTCGCGAGACCGACAAGCCCGCGCGATTCTCCGTCGGCGACGTGGTCACGGTGACCGACGTCAGCCCGCCCGGCCACACTCGGCGTGCGCGATACGTGCGCGGGAAGACCGGAACGGTTGTTGCCCAGCGTGGTTCGTTCATCTACCCCGACACTGCCGGAAACGGGCTGGGAGAAGACCCCGAACACGTCTATACGGTCAAGTTCACCGCCGAGGAGCTGTGGGGAGCCGAATACGGCGATCCCAACCAATCGGTCTACTTCGACGTGTGGGACCCCTACATCGAAATCGCGACAGAAGGAGCAGCCAAGTGAGCAGCGACGTGCCCAGCCAGGAAGAGATCGCGGCCCGAGTCAAGGCCTTGGAATCGATGCTCATCGAGAAGGGTGTGATGACCACCTCGATGGTCGATCGCATCGTCGACATCTACGAGAACGAGGTCGGACCGCAGCTCGGCGCCAAGGTGGTCGCCAAGGCGTGGTCTGACCCCGAGTATCGCGATCGGCTCCTCGAGGACGCCACCGAGGCCTGCAAGGAACTGGGTATCGGCGGCCTGCAAGGCGAGGACATGCGGGTGCTCGAGGACACCGACACCGTCCACCACGCGATCGTGTGCACGCTGTGCTCCTGCTACCCATGGCCGGTGCTGGGTCTCCCTCCGAATTGGTACAAGGAACCGCAGTATCGCTCGCGGATCGTACGTGAACCGCGCAAGGTGCTCGCCGAGGACTTCGGGTTCGATGTCCCGGATTCCACGGAGATCCGGATCTGGGATTCCAGCTCCGAGATGCGCTACTGGGTTCTGCCTCAGCGGCCGGCCGGCACCGAGGGATGGACCGAGGAGCAACTCGCCGCACTGGTGACTCGGGACTCGATGATCGGTGTCGGCCCGGTCAAGGCTGTGGCGTCGTGAACACCGCGGCACCGGCGGTGGCCGAGCGGCGCCGCGTCGTCGAAGAGCTGGTGGGCGATCTGCCCGGAGGGCGGCCGGAGGATCTCGCGTTCAACACGCCTTGGGAGATAAGGGCATTCGCTCTGGCAGTGGCTGCTCACCAAGGAGGCCAGTACGATTGGACGCAGTTCCAGGGCGCACTGATCGCGTCCATACAAGACTGGGAGACATCGGTCGACGACCTGTCGGATAGTTCGTGGTCGTACTACCAGCACTGGGTCTCCGCCCTCGAACAGGTCCTCTCCGAGGTGGGCGCCCTTCGCTCCGACCAGGTCGCAGACCGCACAGCGGAGGTCCTCTCGTCTCCGCCGAACCGCAACCACCACAAGGCGATCCTGGAACCGGTCGCCATTGACCCGGCCACCGGACCCTGACCCGGGTCTGCCGTCCTCCACCTCACACAAAGGAACAGACACGTGTCGAACAACGCAGTCCCTGCCCCGACCGCTACCCGAGTATGGGCGGTTCCCCATCTCGAGACCGCCAGTGTCGCACTAACACTGAGCCTGACCATGGCGCTCGCGCTGCTGACCTACTACTTCATCGGCTACGACCAGGGCGCGGTGTCGATCTTTGGCGCCGACACCCACGTGCACGAGTTCGTACACGATGCCCGCCACTTCTTGGGCTTCCCGTGCCACTGACGAACTGACAAGGACACATCATGGAGAAGAAGTGCATCGGGGCGGGACTCGGTGCCGGCCTACTCGCCGGCATCGTGACCTACGTGTTCGCACGAATTGCATTGGAACCGCAGGTGAGTGCCGCAATCAGCTACGAGGAAGGCAGGTCGGCCGCGCATGAGGCGCTCGAGGGTGCCGGCGGACACGCCCATGAACACGGCGAGGTGTTCAGCCGGACCGTCCAGGAAGGCCTCGGTGCCGCGGTCGGCAGCATCGCCTTCGCGTTGTGCATGGGCGCAATCTTCGCCGTGGCATTCACCGTCCTCTGGGGCTATCTGGGTCGCCGCTACCCCGGCACCGACCCACGATGGGTTGCCGCTGCGATCGGCGCCATCGGCTTCATCGTCGTGTTCGCGGTTCCGTTTCTCGTCTATCCCGCCAACCCTCCGGCCGTCGGCGATGGGCAGACGATCGGTGCCCGCACCAGCGCATTCCTGACGATCACGGTGACGTCGGTCGTCGCGGCCGTCGTCGCGGTCGCCGTGGTCGTCACCTGGCTCCGACCACGGTTGGGAGGATTCCTGTCGGCTCTGATCGGCGTCGTCGGGTACGTCGCGACAGTTGTCATCGCCGCCCTCGCCTTGCCCAGCTTCAAAGAGGTGCCCGGGCCGATGATGAACGGCCCCGACATCGCCTATCCGGGATTCCCGGCAGAGGTCCTCGGTTCGTTCCGGATGTACACCATCGCCGACCACGCGATCCTCTGGGCAGTTCTCACCGCGTCGTTCATCCTGCTGTCCCTCGTCGCGCTCCGACGGAGAGAAGGTGACACCACTTACCCAGCCGCGCAACGTGTTGGCTCTTGATCGGCCTCGACTTCGCACTGTCAACGGCCCGAGATGGGTCACGCGCGGAGGTTGGCAGGTCAAGTCTCGAATCACCCCGAATGCTCCAGCCCCTTTCACGCTCTATCACTGCACAAGGAGACACCATGACTGAGCAAGCAAGTCTTTACGACCGCCTGGGCGGTCTTGAATCGGTCGCATTCTTGGCCCGCACCTTGGTCATACGGGCGATGCTCAACCCGACCATCGGCCACATCTGGAACCACAAGACCGAGGCAGAAGTACAGGAGGAGATCAGCGGCTTCGTGGACTTCCTCGGCATGCACTGGGGCGGTCCGCAAACCTATCACGGTCCGGACATGGCGACAGCTCACCGCGGCATGGGAATCACCGAAGAGTATTGGGACGCGCTGTTCGAGGACATCGTCACCCCGGCATTCGCCGAATTCGGCATTCCCCAACAGGAAGCCGATGAGATCGATGCGTTTCTGCGTTCTTTCAAGTCGGTGGTAGTCGGAAGCCCGTCGTTCAAAGACGTCGTCAAGTCACATCCCGATATGGACGTGATGCAGGGGATGAGGAGCGTCGGCATCAATTGGCCGGCTCCGGCTTCGGCGTAGGTCTCGACAGTAGGAGTTCGATTATGTCCGAACAGAAGTGGCGTGCCGAGGTGTCCCGCGGATGCATCGGCGCGGGCTTCTGTGTGGCCGTGGCACCGGATCACTTCGTGTTCGCCGGTGGACGCGCACAGAGCACACACCAGTCCGTGACGGCCGGCGACGGTGTCGGACTCCTCCGTACTGCCGCGGATGTCTGTCCGGCGGCGGCGATCTCTATCTCGAGCGATTGAGGGGCACTCGCCTCAGCACGCAACTTGTGAGCCGACTCGCCGACGTCACACAGCCCGATGGGACACCGGTGGGACTGCAAGCCGACGACAGCGTTACGCTCACGGCGAGACAGGGCGCACCCTTTGCACGACCGGTACGGTGCCGCGCCGTGACTGGTCGGTGTAGAACGTCATACGTGTCCGCGAGCACTGTCTCGGTGGGCACACTCGCGACTCCACGGCCGACGTCGACGGGCAGTACGCCGTGGGTCTGCCGAGCTCTGCGGGTGGGACGATCTGGTGGACGTTCTGTCGTGGATTCGGCCGGTCAATGCTTCGAGGTCTGCGAGCGGATCACATACAGTCGATGATCGCCGGATGGCGCCCGCCGGTGGAGTACTCGGCCAGCGTGCGAGTGGTCGTCGCAGTAATTCACTGGGCGCCCCCGGTGCCTCGTCGAATGTGGCATCGTCGTCGGATATGCCATGAACCAACACGGGTGGCCGTTCTCGGAATTCGCCAACACGCCGACGGACTGGGTCGCCATCCGATGGAGGAAGACTCACCACCGGGGTCGTTCCCGGCACGGTAAACGTGGCCGTGATCTACGACTCTGGTGTATGAGG
>NZ_JASXSI010000045.1 GCF_030315685.1 Gordonia sp. ABSL11-1
AAACGCTCACCGCACTCACCTGATCCAGATACCTCAACCAGCCGCCGAACGTAGTGATCTCCTCCGCATCGTCCAGAGCCGATGGGCTGCAGGAGAATCCGACAACTCGGTGTCCGTCGGACAGTTCGACCGATCCCAGCGTCATCGGCTCGGGCAGCTCGGTCAGGAAGGAGGCGAGTGCAGCGGGGGAGAGGCGCCAGATCCCGCCGTCGATCGCGCTCTCGACGCCGAGGTCGGCCACCAGGCCGGGCTTCGGAGGCGTCGTGTCCAGTGCGTACAGACGGTACCCACGCGCGGTACGGTCAAAACCGACGAATCGGGCCCCGCGACTGCGTAGTTCGTGCTCCAACGGCTGGCCGGGCAGATGGGCACCGACGACGAACAGGTCCGTCGTCGGTGCACCGGCCGCTTCGATCCACGGTGCGCCCGCGGGCAACGGCGGCGCGCATCCCGGCGCAGCAACTGACTCCGGTGCTTCGTGGACACGTCGGGCGATGTCCAGAGCCACCGCGTCGTGGAACGCCGGGGCCAGGACGGTCACGCCGAACTGTCCGTCGCCGACGGTGCCGGCAGGTACCGCCACGCCGCACATGTCGAAGAGATTCGTGAAGTTCGTATACGTGCCGAGCCAGGCGTTGACCCCGATCGGATCGTCGGCGACCTCGACCGCTGACGGCTGCCCGGGCGTGGTCGGTACGAGGAGTGCGTCGCAGTCGGCGAGCAGCGCCATGCTCTGCGTGCGGAGATAGTCGAGGCGGGCCAGATCGGTGACCATCTGCGACGCGCTGATACCTCCGGTGCGGGAGATGATCTGTCCCACAACCGGGTCCACCTCATCCGGGTGGGCGTCGACGTAGGCGCCGACCGACGCGTGGCGCTCGGCGACCAGCGCCCCGTCGTACAGGAGGCGTGCGGCCTCGAGGAAGGTCGCAAACGGGATCGGACGAATCTCGACGCCATCGAGGCGCAGGCGGTCGACGCTCCGTTCGAACGCCGCGTTCCAGCCCGGTGCCATGTCGACGAGAACATCCGGAATCGCGACACAGGCGTTCGTGGGCGCTGCGAGCGGGATGTCCGCGGGAATCGGCCGGGTGCCGTCACCGCCGGCCATCACCGACATCGCGACGTCGGCGGTGTCGATGTCGCGGGCCATGATGGTGACCGCATCCCAGGAACGGCAGGCCGGCAGCACACCGGTCGTCGAGACGACACCCAGCGTCGGTTTGATGCCGACGACGCCTTGGAACGCGGCCGGCACCCGACCCGAGCCGGCGGTGTCGGTGCCGATCGCGATGTCGGCGAGTCCGAGCGCGACCGCCACTGCCGATCCCGAACTCGATCCGCCTGAGACGAACTCCGGGCGCCGAGAGTCACGGACTCCGCCGTACGGGCTGCGCTGCCCGACCAAGCCGGTGGCGAACTGGTCCAGATTCGTTGTACCCACCACCGTCGCACCGGCGGCTCGCAACCGGGCCACCGCCGCCGCGTCCTCGGGTGCCGGCGTGGTGGAGAAGCCTGGGCACGCGGCAGTCGTCGGGTAGCCCTCCACGTCGACGTTGTTCTTCACCGCCAGCAGCAAACCGGCCAGAGGTCCGGCCGCAGTATCGAACTCGGCGCGGATGGAATCGTGATCGGCGACGTGGATGCACACCTCGGGCCGGTCCGCCGCGGTCAGGGCGTCGACGAAGGCGTCCACACGATCGGTCATCGGGGGTTACTCCTTGCGTAGGTGACGTCGCCGGACTCGACGAGCCGTCCGTCGTCGAGCAGCGGTGTGAAGGCGTTCTGCAGGTGCGGGGCGTGCCCGGTGTCCGGCAGCACGCGATACCGGATACCCGTCAACGCCGACAACGCCTGCACCGATGCGTGCCGCGCCCTGGGTGACCTCTCGCCGACGGTCAGCGTCACCGACGTCGGACCGATCGCGGGTGGGTGCGGTTCGAACGCCCGGAACATGGCCAGTTCGCGGCCGACGGTGGCGGCGTCGGCGGCCGTCATGTCCGGATGCCACTCCGGTCCGTACAGCGCGTGGCCGAATCCGGTGACGCCGTCGGCATGGAACCCGGCGACCACGTCGTCGAGCAGCCCGGGGGCGAGTGCGCCGGCGGCCGGCTCGTGCAGGATCGCGGCAGACATCGGTACCCCGCGGGCTGCGAGCTCGAGTCCGAGGGTTGCGCCCCCGCTGACGCCGATCACCAGCGCCCCGGCACACAACGGTGCCAGGGCCTCGATCTCGGTGTCGAGGTCACCCGACTGCGGTCGGACCGGGACGTGTACCGCAAAGCCCAGGCGCGACAACACTGTTGCGGTCTCGTCCCACACTGGTGGGTCGACGGCGACGCCGCAGATCAGGACGGCGCGTGGATCACGGCTCACGTCGCGGCAGCGGCCACAGGTGCGCCCACTGCGGACAGCAACTGGGCCGACGTCGCGGTGGCTCCGAACACCCCGCCCTGCATCGCGATCATGCTCAGCGCGGCGAGATGGTGGTCATGATCGGTGGCACCGGTGCAGTCCGAGAGGACCAGACACTCGTAGCCACGGTCGTTGGCCTCCCGCATCGTGGTGTGCACGCACACATCGGTGGTGATGCCGGTGAGGATCAGATGCGTGATGCCGGCGCTGCGCAGGATCAGATCCAGGTCGGTGGCATAGAACGCGCCCTTGCCGGGCTTGTCGATGATCGGCTCACCAGGAACCGGGGCAACCTCCGGAACGATCTCCCACCCGGGCTCGCCGCGGACCAGGATCCGGCCGCACGGCCCGACCGAGCCGATCTCGGCGCCGGCACGCGCCGATCGCCAGCGCTTGTTCTCGGGCAGGTCGCTGAGATCGGGGCGGTGACCCTCACGGGTGTGCACGACCAGCATGCCCTCCTCGCGGCAGGCGGCGAGGACCTCGGCGGTCGGCGCCAGTCCCGCTCGCGTGAGGGACAGGTCGTAGCCCATCGAGTCGACATAGCCACCCGGCCCGCAGAAGTCGACCTGCCAGTCGATCAACACCAGTGCGGTGCGGCTGATGTCGACCGCGCCGTCGTAGGGCCACGGATAGGGATGTGCATCAACAGGTGTGGTCGTCATGTCGGATCTCCGAGTTCGTAGAGGAAGGTCACGCTGCCACCGCCGGGCCGGCCCTGATGTTCGGCCCCGCCGGACACGTACACCGCGCCGTCACCCTTGACCGCAGCGGCCAGCGCGCCGACGGCGGCGCGGGCGTGCCGGGTGGAGTTGATGTCGGAGTCGGTCAGCATGGTGTGGCGCAGGCCGCGGATGCTGCCGCTCGGATCGGCTTCGGCCTTGACGAAGAGCTGTCGTATCGTGCCGCCGCGCTGGTCGATGACGTCGGCCGCGTCTGTCAGCGCGCCGAGGTCGAATCCATCCTTCATCTCGGTGTGCAATGCGCGCAACGGATTCGATGCATTCGGGCTCTCCGCGACGACGAGGATGTGACACGAGTCGAGTTCCGCACCGGCGCTCGCCGACGCGCGGTTCGACCATGCCGCGCCACGGCCGGCCAGCGCGTCGTGAGCAGTGGCGCGGTCGATCTCGTCGAGCGCCACCGCGATCCCGAGCGAGCTCGCGGCTCGCGACCGGCCCATCGACTCGTAGGTGTCGGCCGATACGGGTTCGATTCCCTGCGAACGCAGTTCGGTGATGTCGGTGGAGGTGAGCAGTGGGCACTTGACCAGGGCGAGATGCACGTCGGACGTCGCGACCCCGAGGTCGGCGATCATCTTCGCGACGGTGTCACGGACGGCGTCCATCTGTCGCTCTCGCCCGATGTCGGCGAGCGGGATGGGCGTGGTCGTCGTCGCGGCGGCCACCATGCCGCGGTCGTAGCGTTTGTCGGAATCGTCGTCGGCTATCAGGAGATTCACGTGTGGGGAGAGCACTCCCTCGGTGCCGCCGGAGAACACGGTCACCGCATCGGGGCGGAGGTGCGGTTCCCAGGCGGCGGCCGCCAGGGTTCTGCTGAAGTCGTTGACGCAGCCGTTGCCCTCGGTCTTTCCGATGACGGCGAGGATGGACGTCGGATCGACGCCGTGCTCGGCGGCCAGCCGTAGTGCACTGGTGTCGTCGGGTCCCGCGGTGGGGAACGTCAGGAGTCGGACTCCGGTCATACCGTGACCTCCTTGTCAGGTGTGGTTGTCGTCGTGGGCGAGTGCTTCTCGGGTCGACGCCGACGGCGTGGCAGATGGTGGAAGAAGAGGTTGAGCACGAAGGCGGTGATCACGGCGCTGCTGATCGCGTTGCCGAAGATGATCTGCACCTCAGAGGGGAACTGCGAGTAGATGTCCGATGACACAATCGGGATCATCCCGGCGCCGAGTGCGAGGGAGACGATCAGGAGATTGTCGTTGTCGCGGTAGTCGACCTGAGCCAGGGTGCTGATGCCCGTTCCGGCGACGGTGGCGAACATGAGGAGGCTGACCGAGCCGATCACCACGCCGGGCAGGCTGGCGATGGTTTCGCCGAGTTTGGGTATCAGGGCCAACACAATGAGGAGGCCGCCGGCGACGACGACCACCGAGCGTGCTGCGACCTGGGTGATCCGGACGAGGCTGACATTCTGCGCAAAGATGGTGTCGGGGAACGACGTCCACAACCCCGCCAGAACTGCGGAGGTGCCGTCGGCGGCCAGGCCGCGAGCGATCCGCTTCGGTGTCACATCGGTGCCGGTGGTCTCGCCGATGGCCATCATGTACGCGGTGGACTCGATGAAGATCACCAGCATCACGATGCTCATCGAGATGATCCCGGCGGCCGGGAACGTGGGGGCACCGAAGAGGAAGGGTTGCGGGATGCCGAACCAGGCAGCGTCGCCGACGCCGGAGAAGTCGGTCAACGACATCAGCGCTGCCACCGCTGTCCCGAGAACCAGTGCGATCAGCACTGCGGCCTGCCGGAGAATGCCTCGGGCGTAACGCATCAGGGCGACCGCCACCAGGATGATGCCGAGTGCGAGCGCCAGGTGGGAGCCGCTGGCCGGCTGGTCGTCGAAGGTCATCGACACGGCCTTGCCGATGAGGCTGAGTCCGATCATGGTCACGGCGGCGCCGCGCACCGCCGGTGGGAAGTACTTCAGCAACTTCGAGAACGGCACGGCCACAAGTAGTCCGAACACGCCTGCGCCGATCATCGAGCCGTAGACCGCGTTGATCCCGTACTCCTGGCCGATCATGATCATCGGGGTGACGGCCGTGAACGACGCGCCGGCCACCACCGGCAACTTGGCGCCCAGTACCTTCCCGACGCCGGCAGCCTGGATGATGGTGACGATGCCGGCGATCAGCAGGTCGGCGTTGACCAGGAGCCCGATGGTGCGTTTATCGAGATCCATCGCCGCACCGAACACCAAAGGCACTGCGACGCAACCGGTGTACATGACGAGTACGTGTTGGGCGCCGAAGACGGCGGTCTGCCATCCTCGGAGCCGGCGCTGCTCGGGGCCGGCAGTGGGCGAAGTCGTTGGCATACGAAATTCGTATACGTTCGATGTGTCTCCTGCGTTAGAAGGTGTAACCAACACGTAAAACGAAGAAAGTTCGTATACGAAACTGAGGTCACAGAAGGTCGTGGAGTAGCGCCTCGTCCTTCTGTACGTGTTCCTCCATCAGGTAGCCGGCCTGGACGGGCGACCCGTCGAGGATGGCACCGGCGATCGCGGTGTGGTCCCGCCAGCAGCCATCGGCCCGGCTTTCGACGTCGCGGTCGAACACCCACGCGATCCGTCGGAACGTGTGCTCCAGCATGCGGGCGAGTTCGCCGTTGCCGGACGCCTGTGCGACCAGCGTGTGGAACCGCAACACGAGGGGTGGGACCTGATCGTGCTGATGGGTGCGCTCGGCCTGGCGACCGGACTCGGTGACCTGCCGGAGTTCGGCGGCGACGGTACCTCCGAGCCGCTCGGCCGCGAGCCTGGCGCCCAGCACCTCGAGACCCCGGCGCACCTGCATGAGTTCGAGAGCGTCGACGCGGGAACTGCCGGAGACGGTGGCACCTTTGTATCGCTCCAGCGTGACGAAGCCTTCGCTCTGGAGCTGTGACAACGCCTCGCGGACGGGGACGCGCGAGACGCCGAAGCGCTCGGCCAACATGGGCTCGGGGAGCCGGTCGCCGGGACTGAGCCGGTTGTCGAGAACGTCGTCGCGGATGGCGGCGGCGATCGACTCCCGGGTGGCCGGGCGGATCGCCGTACTGTCAGAACTCACCTCCTCAGAATAGGCCGTCCGGTGTCGGGGTCGGGCCACAGATGTCGAGACCATCAGTGCATCAACACTTCTGGGGCATGTCAGCCGATGGGCGAGGCTCGGATTCGTCACGTAGCCGTAACAGACCCCACACGTCCACGTCATCGTCCGCGCTCACACTCATCCGAGTGTGATCACACATGGGATTCGGATCGGAGTGATATCACAGTGGCAACGGACATACTGACGCCCACCATCGGGGAAAGCGTCTACCAGGAGATTCGACGCAAGATCCTCGACGGTCGGATCGCCCCGGGTACGCGCGTCTCCATCAGGTCGCTCGCGCAGTCGCTCGGCGTATCCACGATGCCCACACGCGAGGCTCTCAAACGGCTGCACTTCGAAGGCCTCGTCGAGTTCGACCGTCGCGCCGTGACCGTCACCAGACTGAACGCCCGTGAGATCCGCCAACTCTTCGCCATCCGGCTGAACCTCGAATCGCAGGCAACCGAATGGGCGCTGCCACGACTCGACCACGAATCCACCGTCTCGATGCGCAAGATCCTCGACCAGATGGCCTCATCCGACATCACCGCTCACGAATGGCGCGAACTCAACCGCGAGTTCCATCAGACGTTCTATGACTGCGCCGACAGCCGGTACCTGGGCGAACTGATCCGGAACACGTGGGACAGGGTCCAGCCGTACATGGCCATTTACGCCACCGTGCCCCACACCCTCGATGAGGCACGACGCCAGCACGAGCAGATGTTCGACCTCATGTGCGACGGCCGGCTGGACGAACTCCTCGACGCGACACGACACCACCTCGAGCACACCGCGGACGCCATCGTCGGCGCTCTCGACGGCGGGCTCGGCTCGGACAAGGAGCATCACGTCAACTATGCGGAACTGACCATCGACGAGCTGCATCGCATGATCCGCAGCGGGGAGACCACCAGCGCGGCGGTGACCGGCTGGTACCTGAACCGGATCGATGACATCGACTCGATCGACAATCCCGACGGACTGCAGATCAACTCGGTGGTGACGGTCAACGACCGAGCACTCCGGGACGCCGCCTACATCGACGAGGTCTATGCCAAGACAGGGGAACTCGTCGGACCGCTGCACGGTGTCCCGATCCTGGTGAAAGATCAGGGCGAGACCGCAGGAATTCCCACGGCCTTCGGGTCCGAAGTGTTCGCGGACTATGTACCGGATGCCGACGCCGTCGTCGTCCGACGACTTCGCGAGGCCGGGGCGGTCATCCTCGGTAAGACGTCGATGTGCGACTTCGCCGCCGGGTGGTTCTCCTTCTCCTCACGCTCGGAGCACACCAAGAATCCGTACGACCCCAGCCGCGAGACCGGCGGGTCCAGTGCGGGCACCGCAGCAGCCGTCACCGCGAACCTCTGCCTCGTCGGCATCGGGGAGGACACCGGTGGGTCCATCCGGCTGCCGTCGTCGTTCACCAACCTGTTCGGATTGCGGGTGACGACCGGCCTCATTCCGCGTACCGGCTTCTCCCCGCTGCTGCACTTCCAGGACACCCCCGGGCCGATGGCGAGGACCGTGACCGATCTGGCACGCGTGCTGGACACCATCGTCGGATTCGATGCCTCCGACGCCTATTCCGGTGTCGCAACCGCGAACCCGGACGTCGGGGACTATCGCGCAGCGCTCGAGGATGTGGCGTCGTCCGCGTTGGCCTCGTACCGAGTCGGGGTCCTCACCGACGCGTTCGGTCACGGAGTCGACCAGGACCAGACGAACGCTGTCGTCCGAGCGGCGATCGACGAACTCGCCACATGCGGAACAACTGTCGTCGGGGATCTCCGTCTCGGCGATCTGCAGAGCTGGATTCGCGAGACATCGATGTACTCCTTGCGGTCCAAGCAAGACATCGATGCGTTCCTCGGTGATCGTCCGACAGCACCGGCGGCCTCGGTGAAGGAGATCGTGGCGGCCGGCGCGTTCCACCCACTCACCGACCTCATGCGCGACATCGGGGACGCTCCCGACGATGTCGACGACAATCCGGACTACCTGCGCGGTCGGCTGCGGCAGGAGGAGTGGCGTCGAGTGCTCGTCTCGATGATGGCCGAGGCCGACGTCGACTTCCTGATCTATCCGACTGTGCAGGTGCCGGCGCCCACGCGTGACGACCTCGCCGCCAAACGCTGGACCGCACTGGATTTCCCGACCAACACCGTCATCGCATCGCAGACCTCGCTGCCCGCGATGAGCATCCCCGTCGGCTTCACCGACGACGGACTTCCCATCGGGATGGAGGTCGTGGGGCGGCAGTTCTCCGAACGTGCCCTGCTCCGATTCGCCCGTGCCTGGGAGCTGGCCGCGAGCCCGAGACGGCCCGCCGTGGCGACCGTGCTCGACGAGGGCTGAGTCGTGGAGATCGACATCAACTGCGATCTGGGTGAGAGTTTCGGCGTCTACGTCTATGGGGCCGACCCGGACATGATGCCGCTCATCACCTCCGCCAACATCGCATGCGGAGCGCACGGGGGAGACCCCGCGGTGATGCGGGAATCCGTGGATCTCGCCATCGCCCATGGCGTGGCGATCGGCGCGCACATCGGCCTCGAGGATCGCGCGGGCTTCGGACGCCGGGAGATACCGACCACGCCACAGCAGGCCTACGACCTGTGTCTTTATCAGGTGGGCGCGCTGGAGGCCTTCGTCCGCGTGGCCGGAGCAGTCATGCAGCATGTGAAACCACATGGCGCGCTGTACATGATGGCCAATCGCGATGCGGCGCTGGCCGACGCGATCTGTCGCGCAATCCGGAGCTGGAATCCGGGTCTGTATCTGTATGTGCTGCCCGGGTCGGCGCTGCACCGGCGCGCCGTCGAGCATGGTCTGTCGGTCATCCCGGAGATCTTCGCCGATCGCCCCTACCTCGACGGCGACGTCCAGATGTACGACCGCACCGCACAACTCATCGGGGGGCCCGACGTCGTCGTCGCCCGAACTCTCGAACAGCTGAACGGGCCACACCGCGGAGAGATCCGCACGGTGTGCCTGCACAGCGATACCCCGAACGCGCCGGCACTGCTACACGCCGTGTGTTCTGCCCTCAACGTCGAGGGCTACAGCTTCGTCTCGCCGAGTGCGGCGCAGATGGAGATGGTCACTCGCCCGAATCACACAGCATTGGCCCAGAAGGGATCCCTATGACCACGCGAATCGAGACGCCCCCGATGTCAGAACACGACGGGCACCACGGACTCGAGGCCGAGTTCGAGAACGTGCCCGTCCCCGACTCCCACCGCAGATCCGTCTTCTCGGTGTCCGCAGTGTGGTTCGGGTTCCCGATGGTCCTCACGTCGGCAATCTTCGGCGGGACCATCGTGTACGGACTGGGCTTCTGGAAAGGCATCCTGTCCATCCTGATCGGCAATCTGGTGCTGTTCGCCTACGTCGGATCACTCTCCTACCTCGCGGGTAAGACCGGCAAGAACTTTGCGCTCAGCGCCGCAGAGACATTCGGCCGCAACGGCGCCAAGATCGTCGCCGGCTTTCTGTCGACGGTGGTCATCGGCTGGTTCGCCTTCCAGACCGGACTGACCGGAGCCACTCTCGAGACCTCCCTCGGATGGAACGCAACCTTGCTGGGGCTGATCGCCGGACTGCTCTACATCGGCATCACCTTCATCGGTATCCGCGCACTCACGGTGATCGGCCTCATCGCCGCTCCACTGTTCATCGCGCTCGGAATCGTGGCCGTCGTGATCGCCACCCGCACAGACGGTATCGGCTCGATCACCTCGTTCCAGGGTTCGAGCAGCGCCACGGTTCTGTCGATGGGCGCCGCCATCACCGTGGTCATCGCCGGCTTCGTCGACTCGGGCACCATGACCGCCGACTTCACTCGTTGGTCACGCAACGGACGTGAAGCCGTCGTCGCGACGTTCAGTGCCTTCCCGATCGCCAACATGATCGCCATGGTTGTCGGCGGCATCGTCGTCGCCGCCGGAGCCGCCGTCGACCCCGCCGCCAACGGTGGCGACTTCCTGCCGATCCTGACCGAACACGGCCCCGTGTTGACCGTTCTCGCTGTCATCTTCGTGTTCGTCAACCTCGGATCTGTCTGCGCTCACTGCCTGTACAACGGTGCCGTCGGCTGGAGCCAGCTCACCGGCTCGACCATGCGGCTGCTGACCATCATTCTCGGTGCGGTAGGACTGGCGATCGCGCTTGCCGGGGTCTGGAGTCACTTCAGCACCTGGCTCAACCTGCTCGGAATCTTCGTCCCGTCGATCGGTGCAGTCCTGATCGTCGACCAGCTGATCACACGCCGCGCGACTCAGCGGGCGGCCACGGCGTTCCGGGTGCAGCCGTTCATCGCCTGGATCATCGGTGCCGCGTGTGCCTACATGGTGCACCATTGGGCGCCGCAGCTCAGTGAGGCGATCGTCGGAATGGTGTGTGCGGCAGTGGCCTACCTCATCGTCGAAGCAGTTGTTCCGGAGCGGCTCCCCCGATCCGTGGCAACCGCCACCACGGAGATCGAGGTCTCGGAGAAGTCGGCGTCGAACGTCGAGGCGCCGCAGTGACTCTCGCACCCGGCATCGACCTGACGCGGACCTCGGCCGTCGATCTCGCCGCGATGATCCGTGCCGGAACGATCACGGCGACGGAGGTGGTCGAGAGCTGTCTCACCCGCGTCGACGCACTCGACGGCGAACTCCACGCTTTTGTCGAGCGGACCGACGACCTCGCGCGGGAACAGGCGGCCGTGGTCGACGCCGCCTTCGCGCGCGGCGACGACCCCGGACCGCTGGCCGGAATCCCGATCGCCATCAAGGATCTCATCGCGACCGCCGGGATCGTCACGCGCAACGGGTCGGTCGCATATCAGGACTGGGTTCCCGATGAGGACGACATCGTCGCCGAACGGGTACGCAGCGCAGGGGCGTTGATCGTCGGGAAGACGACCGTCCCGGAGTTCGGGTACAGCGGTGTCGGCCACAACCCGGTGTCGCCGGCGGCCCGCAATCCATGGAATCCTGCGCTGACACCAGGCGGGTCGTCGGCCGGGTCGGCCGTGGCCGTCGCCACCGGTATGGCGCCGCTGGCGTTGGGCAGTGACGGCGGCGGGTCGGTGCGGATACCAGCATCGCTCTGCGGGCTGGTCGGATTCAAGGCCTCGATGGGCCGCGTCCCGCTGTACCCCGGTTGTCGCGACGAACGGTATCCGGGGGTGTCGAGTTGGGAGTCACTCGAACACATCGGGCCGATGACCCGAACCGTCGGCGACACTGCGCTCCTGATGTCGGTAATCGCGGGACCTGATCCGCGCGATCGGCATTCACTGCCGGCCGGTGACACGGACTGGATCGGCTGCATCGCCGACGATTCCGCGGAGCATGTCGCAGGCCTGCGGATCGCGTACTCGCCCGACCTCGGGTACCTGCCGGTCGAGCCCGCGGTCCGCGAGGTCGTCGCTGAAGCTGTCACGGCGTTCGAACAGCTCGGTGCGACGGTCGTCGAGGTCGAGCCGGGGATCCACGACTCCCGTCGACACTTCTGGCCGATGGTCATCGCCGACACAGATCTCGTCGGGATGCGGAACATGGTCGACGAGTACGGCGATCGCATGTCACCGCATCTCGTCGAGCTCATCCGACACCCCTGGACGGCAGAGGATCTCACCACCGCGCAGATGGTGCGCAAACGAGTAGTGAACCAGGTATCGAGGCTCATGCGCGACCACGACCTGCTGATCACGCCCACACTCGCGGTTCCGGCCTTTCCCGTCGGCATGCAGGGACCAGAGCTGATCGACGGACACATGGTGGATTCGGGTAGCTGGCTGGGATTCTTGAACATCTTCAACATGACCGGACAGCCGGCGATCTCGGTTCCCGCCGGCCACACCGCCGACGGTCTGCCCGTCGGCATGCAGATCGTCGGGCGCCACCTTGCCGACGGTGACGTGCTGAGGGCGGCAGCGGCGTTCGAACGGACACAGCCGTGGCGAGATCGGTGGCCGGCAACTCCGAGCCCCGGAGCCTTACAGGCAGGAGAGCGACGATGACAGGACTCGACGGACTCAACCCCACCCCTGGAGCGCTCGTACTCGGGTTGGTGCAGGCGCGAGTGCCCACCATCACCGAGCCTGCCGATCTGAAGGCGACTGCGGAGCGCCTCGCCGATGTCGTGAAGCGTGCCAAGAAGGGCATGCCGACAATCGATCTCGTGGTCATGCCCGAGTACAGCATCAACGGGCTCGACCCGGAGACGTGGCTCGACGACAGCCTGCTGTGTGATCGGGATGGGCCCGAGATGGCGGTGCTCGCCGATGCGTGCCGTGAGGCAGGCGTGTGGGGATGCTTCTCCATCATGGAGCGCAACCCGGACGGCGCACCCTGGAACAGCGGGATCATCGTCGACGATCAGGGGAGTGAGCGGCTCTACTACCGCAAGATGCATCCGTGGGTGCCTGCCGAGCCGTGGGCGCCAGGTGATCTGGGCATTCCGGTGTGCGACGGACCGGCCGGTTCACGGCTGGCACTGATCATCTGCCATGACGGCATGCTTCCCGAGATGGCACGAGAGGCCGCGTACAAGGGTGCCAATGTCATCCTGCGAACAGCCGGATACACCTACCCGATCCAGCAATCGTGGCGGATCACCAATCAGTCCAACGCCTTTCACAACCTCGCCTACACGGCATCGGTGGCGCTCGCCGGGCCCGACCAGAACAACATCTGGTCGCAGGGTGAAGCGATGGTCTGTGACGTCGACGGCACCGTTCTCGTGCAGGGAGACGGAACCCCGGATCGGGTCGTCACCGCGGAAGTCGTTCCGTCCCGCGCCGACGACGCGCGACGGACGTGGGGAGTCGAGAACAACATCTACCAACTGGCTCACCGCGGGTACACAGCTGTCGCCGGCGGTGTCGGCGACTGCCCGTACACCTTCATGCAAGACCTCGTGGCGGGCGACTATGCGGTGCCGTGGGAGGCCGAGGTCGAACATGTTGACGGCACTGGGGCGGGGTGGGGGGCGCCTGAGAGTGTGCGGGCGAGGTGAGCTA
>NZ_JASXSI010000046.1 GCF_030315685.1 Gordonia sp. ABSL11-1
GACCGCACCGGCGCCACCTTGGACGAGGACAGTCTTGCCTGCGATGTCGTCTCCACCGAGCACGGCCCAATACTCGGTCAGGGCCGGAACTCCGAGACAAGCGCCGACGTCGAACCCGACGCCGCCGGGTAGCGGGCTGACGCAGGTCTGGGGCACGGCCACGAATTCGGCTGCGGTGCCGGTCTCGCCGGGCGCGGGGGAGTCGTAGCCGTGCCTGTTGACCGCGTTCCAGATCCACACGTGCCGCCCGATTCCACGAGCGGTCCACGCCCGCACCGACGGCGGTCACGACGCCCGCGCCGTCGCTGTGGGGAACCACGATGTCCCGTCGGGTGGAGACGCGGTGCGTCGACGTTCGTGGTCCGACGGGTTCACGCCCGAGGTGACGACGCGAACAAGCACCTCGCCGGGCCCGGCCCGGGGTCGGGGATGCGGCCGACGTGCAGCACGTCGCGGGCGTCGCCCGCTCGGTCGTACCATGCGGCCCTCATCGCATGATCTCCGCGCGCGGGCACCGCGCCGTCGGTGTAGGTGGATGGCACGAGATCGGGCACAGTCTCGTCTCGTCGTCTCAACCAGTGCGCGATACGCGGCGGCGCCCACGCGTACGGGTCATCGATTCCCAGCTTGCGGGCAGCGTCCCACGGCCAGTTCGGGTTGTTCAACAGCTCCCGGCCGAGTGCGACGAAGTCGGCCTGCCCAGTCTCGACGATCGACGACGCCTGGCGAGCGTGCACGATCAGGCCGACGGCCATGCTCGGCATTCCTGTTCGTCGGCTGACATCTTCGGCGTACGCGGTCTGATAGCTGTACGCCGGTGCGCCGACGCCGCCGGCAGGCCGGCCGGCGAGACCGCCGGTGCTGCAGTCGATGACGTCCACACCGTGCTCGCCGAGCAGCCCGACGAGACCGATGGTGTCGTCGATGTCCCCACCCGTCGTCAACGCAGGACAGCCGGACCAGCAGGGCCTTGTCGTCCGGCCACTCGCGACGGATCGCGTCGATGACCTCGACCACGAACCGGACGCGGTTCCCGAAGGATCCGCCGGATTGATCGGCGCGCCGGTTGCTGACGGGCGAGAGGAAAGTGTGCAGGAGGTAGCCGTGGCCGGCCTGGACGTCGATGACGTCGTACCGGCTTCGTGGGCCCTCCGTGCGGCCTCCCCAAACATGGATCGTCTGCTCGATGTCGAGTGTGGTCATCTCGGTTGGGACGGGACCGTCGGGGATCGGGATGGCGCTAGAGGCCAGCGCCGACCAGTCGGAGCCGTCCGGCAGGGGTAGGTCTCGCGGTGACCAGGGCGGATTTCGCCTGCCTTTGCGACCCGCGTGAATGAGCTGGATCCCGGGCACGGCGCCGCCCGCTCGGATGGCGTCGGCCAGGACCTTGTGGCGTGCGGTGAGGGGTGTCGTCCCACAGACCCAGATCGCCCGTGGTGCCTCGTCCACGGCGATCGACGGTGGTGCCATCCTGCAGGACGAGCCCAGCACCGCCCTCGGCCAGACGCCCGAGATGCACGACGTGCGTCGTCGTCGGTGCACCGTCGACCCCTGCGTACTGCCACATCGGGGACGCCACGATGCGGTTCCTCAGTCGCACGCCGCGCACGGTGATCGGGTCGAACAGGCCGGGCATGAGCGCTCCTCTGTCTGGGCAAGGTCTCAATCCGCAGCAGAACCGCGCTGTGTTACGGGAGTGAAACTTGCTACGGCGCCCTTCAGATCGGTTGACACGGCCGAAGGGCATCATTACCGTCATGCTATCCATCAACACGCTGTTTCACTATATGGCACAAGGAGTCTTCGATGACCAGGGAACTGGAGTGCCGTCGGGTTACCCGTCCGGCCGACACCACGATCGAGTACACCGTGAGCGGACCTGTTGACGGTCGCATCATGGTGCTGATTCATGGATGGGCTTGCGACAGAAGCGATTACGATCCGATCGTCCAGCAGCTCGCCGACGACGTGCGGACTATCGCAGTCGATCTCGCCGAGCACGGCGATTCGCGTTCCAGCAGGGACGACTACTCGATGCGCGAGCTCGCTCGCGACGTGGTTGCGGTGTTGGAAGCCGAGGACGTCTCGGACGCGCGGGTCGTCGGTCACTCCCTCGGCGGCGCCGTGGCCGTCGAGGTGGCCTTGCTGGCGCCGGAACGCGTGCAATCGGTGGCCGCTCTCGACGCCCTGCACTACACCTTCCTCTTCGGTTCGCTCGATGATCAGCAGGCCGACGGCTTCTTGTCGATGCTGCGTGACGACTTCCCGGCGCTGGTGCGCAGTATGGTCGAGGCCGGATCTCCGGACGGAACAGCGGAGTCGCTGAAGGACGAGTACTTCGAGCGCATGGTGTCGGTGCGCCAGCCTGCCGGCAGTGCCGCGTACGAGGGTCTGGTCCGGTGGAAGATGGAGGACGCGCTGCGCGCGGTGACGCGGCCCGTGACCGTCTACGGAATCCGGGAAATGATCGCCGAAGGCGCACCCGGCGTGCTGGCCGGGTTCGGCGTCGAGGTCGTCCCGATCGACCTGGGCAGCCATCACTTCGCGGTCGAGAACCCCGAGGGCACCGCGAAGCTGCTCGGCGAGATCGTCGACGCCTGAGCCGGTTCCGTCAGACCGTCGATATCAACGCACTGATCTCGGCGGCAGCCGCGACGGTACGCGCAGCCGTCTCGGCCTCGCGTGACGGGTCCCAACGTTGCTCGGGAACCGACAGGGCAACCGCGGCGACGGGTGTGCCCGCCGCGTTCGTGATCGCTGCGCCGATGGAGGCGACCGTCGGTCGATACCACGTGGACATGTTCATCGCATAGCCGCGACGGGCGGTCCTCGCGATCTCCTCGCGCAGCTCTTCGGGGGTCTGCACCGGCGCGTCGGCGAACTCGGTGAGCTCGACTGCGAGGACGGCGTCGAGTTCGGCGGGCTCCAGCTGGGCCATCACGGCCACTCCGCCCGAGGTCGCCCGCAGTGGGAGCCGCTGACCGATCTCGAGGTGGACGCGGACGACGTGGGTGCTCTCTTCGCGTCCGATGATCACGTAGTCGTCGCCGTCGCGAAGTCCGAGGAAGACGGTCTCACCGGTCTCTTCTGCGAGCCGCTTGATCACCGGTCCGGCGATCTCGCGAAGATCCTGCTCGCCCGCGCCGCGCAGGCTGAGAGCGAGCACTTTCAACGTGACACCCCAGCGTGCGAGATCGGTGTCGACGATGCGGAGCCACCCCGCCTGCTGGAGCGTGACCAGACAGCGCTGGACGCTGCTCTTCGGGATCTGGGTCAGCCGCGACAGCTCAGAGACCCCGATCGGCTGACGGGCCACGACCTCCTCGAAGACGCGCAAGGTACTCAACACGCTGTTCATCGAGCGGATCTTGCTCGATGCCGGGGAACGGGGGGTGCTGTGCGGGGTGTCCATAACGCGCAAAGCTATCAGCTACGGCGTACCTCATCGTGGCACGGCGTCCACCTTGACGGGCCGGATCGAGCAAATACGGCACCGCGAACGCGGCGCCTCATCGAGGAGGAGTGGATATGGAGCTGACAATTGTGGGAGATGTCGTGGTCGGGGGCTGGCCGCGGCAAGTGGCGGACGGGAGTGCCGCGCCGGGGCAACCGGCGTTCGGACTGCTCGCCGGCGGTGACGTGGTGATCGGCAACCTCGAGGTGCCGTTGACGTCGCGGGGTGAGCGTGCGGAGAAGCTCGTCGCCATGAGGGCGCCTGCGGCCGGAGCGATGGAACTCGCGTCGATGGGTTTCGACATCGTGTCCCTGGCGATGAACCATGCCATGGACTATGGCGTGCAAGGGATGCGGGACACCGTCGCGTCGCTCGATGAAGCGGGAGTCGCGCACGCGGGATTCGGTGAGACCAGGGTCGAGGCGACCTCGCCTGCCATTCTCGACGTAGGCGGGCAGACGCTCGCCTTCCTCAGCTTGTGCTCCGCCCTCCCGCTCGGCTTCAACGCCACCGCGGATCGTCCGGGTATCGCCCCACTCCGGGTGCGCCAGTGGTTCGAGTTCGACACCGGCTTTCTCGAAGAGACTCCGGCCACGCCGCCCTATGTCCACTCCGCCGCCCACGAGCCGGATGTGGTCTCGGCCGAGGCCGCCATTCGTGACGCCAAGGCACGGCACGACGTCGTCGTCGTCGCGCTCCACTGGGGTGTTCCCTTCCCGTACCTGCCCTCGGCGCAGGGGCCGCTGGCCGACTATCAACGTCCAGTCGCGCACCGTCTGATCGACGCGGGTGCCGACGTCGTCATCGGGCACCACCCGCATTGCCTACACCCCGTCGAGTTCTACGAGAGCGGCGTAATCCTGTACTCCACCGGAAATTTCGTCTTCGACTGGTGCGACGGATGGAACCCCGACTCGATGGTCGTTCCGGCCGATACCCACCCGTACGCCCCGTACCGGCCGGTGCTGATGCGCGGCGCCTGGTACGAGAGCGCGGTGTTCCGGGTGGAGGTCGGGAACGGCGCTCCACCGCGGCTCCGGCTCGATCCCTTCGAGCTGGACTCCGACAGCCAACCGGTCCTGCCGCGTCCGGAGGTGGCCGCCCGGATTCTGCAGGGTGTCGAGCAGGGGTCCCGCGAAATCGATCCTGCCGTCTGCATCGACGCGCGGGGGCATGTGTCGCGCCGGTCTACGGAACTTGCGGTGAACTCGCTCGGTGACGGGCAGCGCAACACCGCGGAATGAAACCGAATTCACATGGATGTCACACGAAACGGTTGACACGCGTAGCGGTGGACGCCATCGTTGTGTTCTGAATTACAGCACGACGTGCCGTAATACGGCACACTGCACAGAAAGGCATGGTCGATGACCACCCCACTTGCACGCGCGGCCGACTACGAGTCGTTCCCCTACCTGACGCGTGGCGAGGACTTCCCGTCGATCGAGCTGGCCGACCCGTCGTACCGACGGAGCGCGTTCTCGCCGGATCTCGAAGACGCTCAGGAGCGCCGAGTCGAGCGGCTGCTCGAGGACAGTACGGTCGTGAGTTTCCACGACCACCCGCAGCTTCTGCCTGCCGATTTCGACGATGTCTCCAAGTTTCTGAGCAGCAAGCAGGAGTTCACGGCGTATGCACAACTGCGCACGTCCGGGATCACCGCCGTCTTCGACAACTGGTTCGGCATGATCGGCTCTTCCCGGCGTTCGGGATGGAAATGGGACGACCTCGTCACGACGCTCGGGCTCCGTCTCGCCGACATCGCCCATCAGGACGGCGTCGTGGCTGTGCGCACGCTCCAAGACATCCTCGATGCGAAGCGCAACGGCGACCTTGCGTTTGTACTCGGTACCGAGTCCGCTGGAATGATCGAGAACGAATTGGACCGAATCGACGTGCTCTACGGCCTCGGCATCCGCCAGATGGGCCTGGTCTACTCCGACTCGAACAGCCTGGGCACGGGCCAGAAGGAAGCCCGGGATGCCGGGCTCACGGACTTCGGACAGCGCGCGGTGCGACGGATGAACGCGCTGGGCATGCTCGTCGACGTCTCGCACGCCAGCGACCAGACCTCGCTAGACGCGATCGAGGCGTCCTCGACACCGATCGCCGTGACCCATGCCGGGGCACGCTCGGTGTGGCCGATCCCCCGAATGAAGCCCGACCACGTCCTGACCGCACTCGCGGAGCGCGGAGGAGTGCTGGGTATCGAGGCGGCACCCCACACGACGCTGTCGCATGCGCATCGCGCGCAGTCGATCGCATCGGTCATGGACCACTTCGCCTACGCCGTCGACCTGATGGGGATCGAGCACGTGGCCTTCGGTCCCGACACACTTTTCGGCGACCACGCGGAGTTTCAGCGGTCGATCAGTAGCGCCATCGGGGCGTCCGCCGTGTTCTCGGCCGAGGGCCTCGATCCCGAGCCGGTCGACTTCGTCGACGGGCTGGAGAACCCGTCGGAGAACTTCCGACATATCACCGAGTGGCTCGTCGGCCACGGATACAGCGACGCCGACATCTCGGCGGTCCTCGGCGGGAACATTCTTCGACTTCTCGCGGAGGTGTGGCGATGAACGACCTCGACAAGCGAATCGGGCAGTCCTTCGAGGACGTCTCCGGTGAGGCGATCAACCTGTCCCATTGGATCAACGCTCATCCCGAACTGGCCTTCGAGGAGCACGAGAGCGCGGCGAAGATCATCGAGGTGCTCGCCGGGCACGGGTTCGTCATCCGACGACGCGTCGCGGAGTTGGACACGGCATTCACGGCGACGATCGGCTCCGGGGACCTATTGATCGGCATCTGCGTCGAGATGGATGCGCTGCCCGAGATCGGTCACGGATGCGGTCACAACGTCATCGCCGCCGCCGGGGTCGGGGCGGCGCTGGCGCTGGCGCCGTACGTCGATGAACTCGATCTGACGCTGCGTGTCTTCGGGACACCTGCCGAGGAGAGCGGCACCGGCAAGGAGATCATGGTGCGGGCCGGCGTCTTCGACGAAGTCCACGCGGCGATCATGATCCACCCCTCGCTCAAGGACGTTGTGCGCCCGAGGTTCCGCGCAGCTCGATCCTGGCGCCTGACCTATACGGGCGTGGGCGGTCACGCGTCACGCCCGTGGAGTGCGCGCAACGCGGCGGATGCGACGGTACTGGCCCAGGCGGCAATCGGGTTGCTACGCCAACAGCTTCGCGACGGGATTCGTGTCCACCACGTGGTGAAGGAGGCCGGGGGCGCGGTGAACGTCATCGCCGATCGCACAGTCGTGGAGTGCATGATCCGGTGCGACACCATCGCCGAGGTCGACGAGATCTGGACGCGGGTCCGCGCATGCTTCGAGGCCGGAGCGCATGCGACCGGAACTGAACTCGACATCGAGACGCTGCCGTCGTTGTACCGCGAGTTCAGGAACGATGACGATCTGGCCACGATCTTCCAGCGACGAGCGGAACAGACGGGTCGCTCCTTCCCGGATTACGAGGACGCACTGTTCGGGTCGACGGACATGGGCAATGTCTCCCAGGTTGTGCCCGCGCTGCACCCGATGTTGTCGTTCGACCTGCCTGCAGACCAGGGGAATCACACGGCAGCTTTTGCGGCCGCTGCCGGCGGCGTGCAAGGCGACCGCTTCGTTGCCGAGGGCGGCCTCGCCATGGCACTGACGATCGCCGATGTCGCACGCTCGTCCGAACTTCGAGCGCGCTTGCACCGAGCGGCGAGCGATCGATCCATCCCGAAATGAGAGCAGGTGAGGAGACCGTCATGCTGTCCATCCACGAGGTCGAGTCCGGTTATGGGCTCGTTCCCGTCCTCCGAGGGGTGTCCCTCGAGGTACCCGCCGGGGAAGTGGTTGCGGTACTCGGCCCCAACGGAGCCGGGAAGTCGACGCTGCTGCGCACCGTATCCGGACTCCTCGCCGTCCGATCGGGTTCCGTCACCGTCGGCTCGACCGATCTTGCCGGGATCTCCCCCCACCGCATCGCACGGCTGGGCGTCGCCCACGTGGTGGAGGGCCGCGGCATCCTGCCGAATCTCACCATCAAGGAGAACCTCCTCCTCGGTTCTTTCGTGCGCGGATCCCGGACGGGTGAGCCCGACCGGGTCGCGGACGTGCTCGACCGGTTCCCGTGGATGAAGTCGCGGCTGTCCGATCTCGGGGGGCGCCTCTCCGGAGGGCAGCAGCAGATGCTCGCGATCGCCCGGGCGATGTTGGGCGAACCGAAGGTCCTTCTACTGGACGAGCCGTCGCTCGGGCTGGCGCCGAGGATCATCGACGAACTCTTCGGAGTGATCACCGAGCTCGCCACTGCCGATCGCGCCGTCCTGATCGTCGAGCAGCAGGTGCACCGATGCCTTGAGGTGGCGGACCGCGGCTACGTGCTCCAGCGCGGACAAGTCGTCCTGGCTGACGACGCCGCAGCACTACAGGTGGACGAGCGAGTCGAACGGGCGTACATGTCATGACCAAGACAACTGTCGAGTCGCAGTCCGTGGACGCCTCGAGCGATCGCGCGATCCTTCAGGTGGACGCCCTCGGGGTGAGGTTCGGCGCCTTCCAAGCGCTCACCGACCTGACGATGGAGATCAGGCCCGGAGAGATCGTCGGAGTCATCGGCCCCAATGGAGCAGGCAAGTCGACGCTGGTCAACGCGCTCGCCGGCGTCGTCGAAGCGGGCACCGGCAGCGTGGTGCTCGGCGGCTGTGACCTCGGTCAGGCGCGGCCGGTGCGACGCGCTCGACTCGGCCTGGTCCGCACCTTCCAGACCGCGCAGCTCTTCGGTTCGCTGACGGTGCGCGCGAACATCGCCCTGGCGGCGCGTTCAGGGTCGGGGAAGGCGCTGGATGCCGCCATCGGCCATGCCCTGAAGGTGTTGCGGATCGAGCACACGCTCGACGCGACCGCTGATCGGCTCAGTGGCGGACAGCGCAAGCTGGTCGAGCTGGTCCGCGCCCTCGCCTGTGGGCCCCGCGTGCTGCTCCTGGACGAGCCCGTGGCGGGAGTGCCGATGCGCGACCGGGCCGCGGTGCTCGACCTCATGCGTCACGAGGTGGCCGAGCGCGGCGCCTCCATCCTCCTGATCGAGCACGACATGGAGTTCGTCAGCAGCGTGTGCGATCGCCTCTACGTCATGAACGCCGGCGCCCTCATCGCGCAGGGGTCCTGGCAGGAGATCAGTACCAACCCGGCCGTGCTCGAGGCCTACCTCGGAGCCGTCTCCACACCATCGACAGACGTCGGCGACCAGAAAAAGGAACCGAAATGAGAACAACACTTCGTCGTCGGGCCGGTGTGGCCCTCGCGGCCGTGAGTTTGGCGGTCGTGTCCGCGTGTGGCTCGAGCACGTCGTCGATCGGCGGTGAGGGGGCCTACGCCGATGGCGCGCCCCTGACCATCGGCATCTCGACCGTCGCGACCGGACCGCTCGCCATCAACAATCAGGTGACCGAAGGTCTGGAGGCCTACGTCGCCTCCAAGAACGCCGATGGCGGGTTCGACGGCCACGAGATCAAGCTGGAGGTCGTCGACAGCCAAGGGACCGTCGCCGGAGGTTCGACGTCGGCACGTCAACTGCTCGCGTCGGATCCCTTCGGCGTCTTCGTCCTGTCGACAGCGCCTTTCGCGGGTTCGCAGACGGTGCTCAAGAACGCGCCCGACGTGCCGGTCTTCGTGCTCGCGAACGGCTCGGTCGTCAAGGAGTCGGGGCTGCCGAACGCGTTCGGCATGTTCACGGACTACACGACCGAGAGCTTCGTCGGGCTCGAGACGTTCGCCGAGCAGGGCAAGAAGAAGATCGCGCTGGTGTACGACCCGACGATCGGCGAGGACGCTGCCAAGCACTTCCCGGTGGAGGCCGGGAAGCTCGGCGTCGAGGTGGTCGACGTCCCGCTCCCGGCCACCGCCACGAACTTCGCCCCCATCGTTCAGAAGCTCCGCTCGGCAGGCGCCGATGCGATCGTCTTCCAGGTTGTGGCGCAGAGCATTTCGGGCACCATGCGGGCGGCCCAGAAGGCAGGCCTGAATCTTCCGGCGATGTCGTACTCGGGCCAGCTGAACTCCACGACCCTCGGCCTCGGCGGGGACGCGCTCGAAGGCATGTACTTCTCCGCGTTGTTCCCCCTGGTAACCGACCCGTCGCCGGCGGTGCAGGAGTTCGCGACGAAGATCGCGGCGATCGAGCCGGAGGCCGCCACCGTCCTCGGCATCCTCGGCTGGAACACCGGAGCGATGATCGAACGTGCGATCGAGGACGCGTCGAAGAAGGGTGACCTCACGCGCGACTCGTTCATGGAAGCGCTGCGCGGCCTCGGTGGTCAACAGGTTGGCGTCGTGGACCGAGTGGGGTGGACCAAGGACACCGTGAGCTCGATCGATGCGGGAAACACGGAGAGCTTCAAGGTCTACCAGGTGCAGGACGGACAGTTCGTGGAGGTCGGTCGATGAGTCGATTCCGCGCATTCCGACGAACAAGAGGAGACATGCCATGTGGGTTGTGATCGCCAGTGGTCTCGTGAGCAGCGGTCTGTACATCGCCATCTCGCTGGGCGTCGTCCTGACGTTCCGCTTCGCACACGTTCTCAACTTCGCGCAGGGGGCGATTGCGACGCTGTGCGGCTACGCCGCCTGGCAGCTGGTCGGGTCGGGTCTGTCCATCTGGGGAGCGTGGGCGGTGGCGATCGCCGTCGGCGCCCTGACCTCGCTGGTGTTCGGTCTGATCATCGGGCGGTATCTGGCCGACGCGCCGGAGCTGCTGACCGCGATGGCCACGTTCGGTCCGGCACTGGCGATCATGGGCATCGTCGGCGAGGTCTGGGGGCAGAATCCGAAGGCTCTGCCGACCCCGTCGATCCTGGACGGCACCGTCGAGGTGGCCGGGGCGACGGTCGGTCGCTTCGAACTCTCGTTCCTGGTGTGGATCCTCGCCCTCGTGGGTCTGCTGTCGATCGGGCTCCAGCGATCAAGAGTCGGCCTGGCGCTGCGCGCGGTCGCAGACGACCCGGCGACCGCCGCCGTCAACGGCGTGAACGTGGTGGCGCTCGAACGTCTTGCGTGGGCCGCGGCGGGAGCTGTCGCCGGTATGGCCGGGGTGGCGATCAGCATCTCTGCTCAGCTCGATCCGAACTACCTCACCACCTTCATGATCGCGGCTTTCACCGCGGTCGTGCTCGGCGGGATCGGTACGTTCGCGGGGCTTGTGGTCGGGTGCCTGGTCTACGGAGTGATTCTCGCGCTCGTGTCGTTCTATGTGGGTCCCCAGTACGAGGCCATCACCGCGCTGGTGTTGCTGACGATCCTGTACATGGTGCGTCCCACGGGGCTGCTCGGACATCAGACGTTGGTTGCGAGCAACGGCCTTCCGGCGCAATCCGACTCGACGGGTGGGCGATGGGTCACGGCGATGATCGGTGCCGCCGAAAAGGTACGTGCCGCGGCGCCGGACCGGGTGCGCGCTCGCACCGTCGCGGTGCCTGCTGCTCTCGTCGTGGTGTTTGTGCTGGTGGTGGTGCTGCCGAGGAATCTGGACGGCTCGTTCGTCTTCGTCCTCGCCACAGCCATCGCCATGGCCGTCGCGGTCGCGGGTCAGAACGTGGCGTCGGGTATGTCGGGCCGGCTCGCCGTCGCCCAGGGCGGGTTCATGATGGTGGGCGGGTACTGTACCGGGCTCCTCGTCAGCGAGGCTGGTGCGTCCCCGCTCGTGGCCGTCGTGGGATCTCTGATCGTCGGTCTCGCATTCGGCGCGGTCATCGGCGCGAGCATCATCCGCTTGTCGGGCATCTATCTGGGCATCCTGACCCTTCAGTTCACCCTGGCCGTTCCCGAACTCGCCAAGGCGTGGACCGGCCTGACCCGCGGCGAGCTGGGTATCGTGCTCCCGTCGCTGGATCTGATCGGCTGGACCGCGATCACGCCTTACGACATCTGGATCGCGACCGCTCTGTTGACGGCCATCGCGCTCGGCGCGCTCGGCTGGTTCAGCAGAGCGAAGATCGGGATGAAGATCAGGGCAGCACGGGACGCCGATCTCGGGGCGGAGTCGATCGGGCTCGACGTCAGGTGGCTGAGAGTCGCGGCGATCGCGGTCAGCGGTGGCGGTGGCGCGTTGGCTGGATCACTCAGCTCGTTGCAATCCGGCATCATCACCCCCGAGTCGTTCGGGATCTGGACCAGCGTGACCATACTGCTCGCCGCGGCGATCGCGGGACAGAACTCGGTCGTGGTCGGGCCCCTGGTCGGTGCCTCCTTCATTGTTCTGCTTCCCTACCTGCTCGCGAGCCAGGGCGGGTGGAGTTCGATCATCTTCGGCTTCGGAGCGCTCGGCTTCTTGGTGATCCGCCGACTTGTGGCCCGTGCCCATGTCATGGCGGCACGTACCGGACACGAGGACTCCGACAGCGGCGATGCACCGCCGAAGAAAAGTTCTGACCACCGAGGTCTGACCGTCGGCCGTTCACGGGTCTCGGCCCGGCACGTACCGCGGCGCACCAGCCACCAACTTTGAAGGAGTCATCACGAGCATGCCCACCAACCACGACTGGTTCCGGCCGTTCGGGCGCACCGGGGTCAAAGTGAGCCCGCTGGCTCTTGGCTCGATGAACTTCGGGTCCCAGTTCAGCACGGGAGCCGACGAGGCCGAACGGATCGTCGGGGCGGCGCTCGACGCGGGAATCAACGTAGTCGACACCGCCGACGTGTACTCGCAGGGGGAGTCCGAGCAGATCGTCGGGCAGGCCATCCGGGGGCGCCGCGACAACATCTTCCTGGCCTCGAAGTTCCACGGGGGTATGGGCGGCGACGTCAATCGGGGCGGTAACTCGCGGCGATGGGTGAAGCGCGCCGTCGAGGACAGCCTTCGACGTCTGCGCACCGACCACCTCGACCTGTACCAAGTTCACCGACCCGATCCGGCCACACCTCTGGAGGAGACGATCGGTGTGCTGTCGGATCTCGTCCGCGAGGGAAGGATCCGGTATTACGGCACGTCGACCTTCGAGCCGCACGAGGTTGTCGAGGCGCAGTACTTGGCGCGGGCGGGCTTCCACGTGGCCGCGTCCAGTGAGCAGGCCCCGTACTCGATCCTCGCCCGTGGGATCGAGCGCGCCTTGCTGCCGGTCGCCGAGCAGTTCCGGCTCGGCGTCCTCACGTGGAGTCCGCTGGCGGGCGGGTGGTTGTCCGGGCGATGGCGCCGGGGCGAAGACGTCGCCTCGTCCAGCCGTGCGGAGATCATGGGGACGCGCCACGACCAGGCGCTTCCGGCGAACATCCGGAAGCGACGGGCGGCCGAGGACCTGCTGGACCTCGCGGACGAGGCGGGGATCAGTCTGGTCGATCTGGCACTCGCCTGGACGTTGCATCATCCCGCAGTGTCGTCGGTGATCGTCGGTCCGCGCACCCTCGCGCAGTTGACGGCGCAACTGGTGGCTCCCTCGATCACCCTCGACGACGATCTGCTGGATGCGATCGACGCGATCGTGCCTCCCGGCGTGACGCTCAATCCGGCGGATGCTGGCTACGTACCCCCGTCGATCGGGCAGGCGAGTTCCCGGCGTCGCGCCGCCGCGCCGGGGACCCCGACCGTGCGCCGTCGCCCCGCCGCGGTTCGATGAGAGGCCCCTCGCGGCAGGGAGTGAGCCGTCGATGGTGTTGAGCGCACTTGACCTGTAGTCCAT
>NZ_JASXSI010000047.1 GCF_030315685.1 Gordonia sp. ABSL11-1
TCGAATATGCGCATCAGTGACACAAGCTGCCGGACGCGGTGGTGGGCGGAACTGAAGAGTTGGTCGACCGCCTCGCCTCTGAGGCCCGCTCTGAGGGTTCTGTTGAACTGGTAGAGACAGGCTGCCAAGTATGCCGGCCTTGCCTGTGGCGTCGGGGATGTCGTCACTGCTGGCAGTGGTACAGACGCTTGCCGCGCCACGATTGCCGGTTTGGGTAGTGTCGCCGGCGGGTGAGAGAGGCGGTGCAGCGGGTGCCGCGATACCGATGCCCGGCGTCAATGTGGTGGCAGCCGGCGTTCTCGGCGCGGGTGGCGCGTGGGCGCTCGGTTGGGTTGGTTCTGAGATAGGTAAGGCGGTCTGCTGTTGAGTCGCGCTCATGTCACTGACGACGGCGGCTGGGACAACGTGCGAAGCAAGACCGGCGCGCTGGGTATCGTCATCGCGCTGCTCGCTGTCTTCGGAGTGTTCTGGTCCTACCACGGGATTCGTTCGCTGGTGGAGCTTCGGCCGCTCTACGTCGTGTTCTATCTGTCGGCGTCTCTCGGCTGTTCGGTCATCGCGGGTCTGGTCGTCGTCGTCATGCGGCAACGTCAGGCGAACAGCACTGCCGCGAGGACGGCGGTGTCCGTGGCGGGTGGCAAGACGACGTTCTCCGTCTCGGGAGCGTTGCGCTGGGGGTACTGGGTGGTCTTCGGGCCAGCGGCGGTCGCGGGTACTGCACTGGCGGTGGGGATGTGGACAGACACCTTGCAGTTCCCGATGAGCGACGGTTTCGCGGCGGTACTACCGATCGTCGCTCTCGCCCTCGCGGTCTACTCTGTCGCAGCACTGGTTTGGTTGGGTCTGGGATATGCACGCTTCCCGCGCGTTGAGTGCACCGCCGACACCCTATCGGTGCAGGGGTTCAAGGTGCGCCAGCAAGTTCCCTGGTCGGACATCGTCGCCGTCGAACCTGTCGGAACCAACAACCTCTCGGTGATGCTCGAGATGGCTGACGACACAAGCGCAGACGTCACCACGAACTGGGTTGGTCCGTTCGCGCCAAGTCTGGCGGAGCTGCACCGGTCGATCGTGATCCCCGCCGACCTGTTTGCCGTCGGCGCCGGCCAGCTGTTCGACTTCCTGTGCTTCTACGCCGCGAATCCCTCGGCACGGCCAGAACTCGACGATGGACGTGCAGTAGGACGTCTTCGGTTGCGCTGAGCCACGCTGCGAAGATCGACGGCTTCCTGAACGTCTTGAGCGATCTTGCCGTGAGTCGGCAGGTGATCGTGTTCTCGCACGACGATCGACTGTCGAGCGCGATTCGCCAGCAATCAATCGATGCGCCCTCATCGAGGAGGCTGCACTGGCCGCCAGGAAGGCCGAGCGGGACGCTGCCGCGTCGGAACTGCGTCGGCGATTCAATGAGACTGCGCCCAGCGCGTCGGAGGAATGGGAGCGAAATCAGGAGACTGCCGATCTCTGGGACAGTGTGTTGCAGGGCAGATGCACGATCTTGCGGAATTGTTAGAGCCGGGACACCGGTTCGATGCCATCGTCGTGGACGAACCCTGGGTGTCCCAGTAGGACGGTTGTGGCGAGGCGACTGGGGATCTGGAGCGCTACTCGTCCCCCTGGTCATTCAGTGGATTGACCGCGGCTGACCTGTACAAGCTTCGCGCTAGAGTTGCTGGGGGATCTCTGCCATACACGGGGATGGGGGAAGTGTGAAGATCGATCCAGATGTGGTCTATGAGCTCGGCAAGCAGGTGTGGCGTAGCTCGGACGAACTTGCGGCGATGCACATCGACTCTGCGTTCATGACTGCCGCCGCGGGATGCCATGGAAGCGATCTGCAATCGGGACTGTCTCGAAGGGCGCACGAACAACAGGAGTACCTGCGTTCAATGGCGTCGCACCTGGACTCGTTGGGTTCACGTATCAAGTCGGCCGCCGACGAGCTGAGGCGTGCCGACGACGAAGCTGGGTCGGACATCAACCACATCCGTCACTGACGAATCATGAGCATCGGAATCTCCCAGGTCGAGTCCTGGGACCTGACCTCGTTGAGTACGTCCGCAACGGACTTGCGTTCAGGCTCTGGCACTCTTGGTGCTCAAGCAGCCGCTGTCATCAACCAGCTGGGAAGTCTTGATACGAACTGGGACGGAGAATCGCGTACCGCCGCCGAGATCGAGACACGAGACCGAGCCGGGGCGACCTCGAGGAGCGGGCACAGCGTTGGTCGAGAGCTGCGGACATTCTCGACACGTCTGTCCAGCAAATCGGTCTGTTGAAGTCGGAGCTGGTCGCCACAGCCAAAGACCCGTTTCTCAGCTCGATCTTCACCTTCGCCGACGACGGAGCCGTCTCCGTCTCACCATCGCACTTGGCGCGCTTGGCCACCACGTACGCAGACGATCCAGAAGGTTATCGACAGGCGAAATTGTCGGCCGAGAACTCAGCCGCGCAGCTCCAGAACAAAATGCAAACGCTTCTGAGGTCGATCGACGTTGCCACCCAGATGTACGACTGGCAGGTGGAGAACGCCTTGTTGGGAGTATCAGACGCGCAGAGACCTTTTGTGCCACGCGTTCCGCCACGTCCCCCGAAGCCGTCGGGGCAGTACGAGGAAGCCAACAAGGCCGGTGCGGGACCCGAAGACTACAACTCGAAGGATGTTCCGTTCCTCGAGGGGCCGGACCTGCAGATCATGCGCCAGTCATTGAAGATACTGCTCGCTACCGCCGATACGCCGGTGTCGGAAGAGCTTCTCGATCATTACTTCGGAAACTCTGGCAAGCCGTACGAGATGAATGTGGACGCAATTTACCGCGATGTGCCAGGTTTCGGCGCCCATGCAACACGATCCGCCGAAGCGGCGGCCGCAGAGGCGCGCACCTATATGCCAGCCGGCTACACAGGCCCGGTCGCGTTCTCCACAGATTACGGGTCGACGGTCGGCGATCAGGAGCAGACATATCAGATCTCGAAGGATGAGAACTTCGACTATTGGGGTGCGCTGCACAATATCTCGTACGCCACGACAGGTGTGTCGTACTCGAGCCCCGGGGGTGGTCAGACGCTGGACTATCAGACGTCGATCTACGACTACTACAATTTCGAGCCGGGCACGGACATATTTCCGCCCCTCGACATCACTGATCAACGTTTCATCAACAACTATCACCTCTATGGTTGGGCGCAGAACTATGACGTCACTGGAACATCGAGTACACGGCACTCAACCGGAGGTTGATATGCGGAGGGCAATCGCTGCAATCGTCGCCGCTGTCGCAGTACTTCTGCTGGGAGGTTGTGGTGACGACTCGCCGACTCCAGCCGATGCGGCCGAGATCATCCAGGTGGACGTTCCGGCATCCGCGCAGAATGTTCAGTCCGCAGTGGACTCTGGACGTGACGGCACTTTCGTCAACCTGGAGTTCACAATTCCAACAGACCAATGGACTCAATACGCGGCGAACTACCCGACGATATCGTTGACTCGCAACAAGGGATCCTGCGTTGAGTGCTCACACTTCTCTCGCGAGGAGAAACTTGGAAAACCGTACTATCACGGCAGCGATGAGATCGTGGTGGATGACAACGGGGGCCACAGCTCACAGCGGAAGCTCATCGCCATCCCAGATGGGGCGACGAATCGAACATGGATTGTCTGGTCGAACAGCTGAACATTGTCTGGGGTGTGTGCTCGGTGCGCAGAGCATTTGTTCTGGCGCGCGAGAATTGTCGGCTAATCGGTGGGCCATGAAGTGACCGCGGACGCGAACCCAGAGGAGTGCTCGCCTCGAGTAGATCCACTGAGAGTGGTCGCGGCCGTGCTGATCGGGTCGCTACTGCCTCTCATTGCCGTAGGCACCTGGGGCCTCGGCGCGATTCTGTTGGCAGTTGCGCCAATTGCGCTCGTGGCGGGGGCCAAGAACCGAACGTTCTGGGCATCGGTTCTCTGGGGTGAGGTGGCCGTCGCTGTTGTCGGCGGCATCTGGGCGTTGCTGCTGTGGTGAGCGCCGAAACGCCCGAGCGACGCGCGCAACCCATCGCCTGGTGGTTCGCCCCAGCGGTTGCGTTCGGTCTCGCCATCGTCGTCAGCGTGGTGTTTCAGCAGACGGTCAGCCGAGACAGCTTCGCCCCACCGGGGATCGCCCTGCTGGCATTCGTTGCGAGTGGACCGCTCGCGTGGCTTGATCAAACGGGCCGGCGCGAATTCGGTGCGATCGCGAGAGCTGTCGTCTGGATCGTGGCAGCCTCGTCGCTGGTGATTGCTGTTGTACTGCTTCCGGTGGGGGGATGGTGATGGGCGGTTTCGGCGAGCTGTGAGGTTCAGAGCTACCAAGGAAGGGTGACTTCGAGCGATACTCTCTTGCTGTGTCCGACAATTGGATTGAGTTCTTTTCTCTCGATGCGGATGAGCAAGGCGCCGCCCAGCTCATCGATGCTCAGGTGCAATGGCTTCTCGATCGCGAGATCATTGCGCACGCCGCCAGCCCCGATGAGTTTCTCGGCGCATACCGGGAAGGGCCTCGTCGCGTTGACGCATTCGACATGGCAGCGATTCCCGACAGCATCACTGCGGATGGTAAGCAGACACTGTTTGATGGTGTCCGAGTCGAAAAGGGCTGGCAGGTCTCACACAACATCGATGGGTTTGAAGGACCGCCCTGTCCGATCTGCGGTTCCTGGATGGCCACCGACGTCGCGGGCGACGCCCTGCGGCGGTGGTACGTGTCGCAGGTCGAACCCGAGGTCGAGTGCGCGAACTGTGGTCATGCCGATCTTCTCGGCAATTGGCCACACAAGTTCGCAGGCTACGCGAACTACGCGTCGCTCTTGTTCGTCAACAGCTGGCCGCTGTCGCCGCAGTTCGAACGTGAGCTACTCGGGCGAATCGGGAATCGTCCCGGAGTGGTCTACGTACGGCTGTGACTAACACTGCCAGCGGAGTCCGTCCGACGTCTGACGGCACGTAGCCCGGCCGTCTGTCTGGAACACGATGGCGCGCGCCCCGAGCTGCGGACAGGGTGCGCCGAGCTTCACCTTGGGCGCACGGTGGATTGCTTTGGGTTCCCATATCCCGTTCAGGCCCGAGCAGTACATCGTTCCGTCGGCCGAGTCCGTCCCGATCTCGTGCGGGTAGCAGGGCCCGCCGTCGCTGGATTGATGATGGATCCGCGTGGGCGGGGCCGGCGCCACGCGCGCCCAGCACGGCGACGGCGGCGAATGCGAACACTGCAGATCTCATGACTTCGGTCCTTGATGTGTGACGCGGGGTGATCCCATGCAACCCGACTGGTAGTAGAAGTCTTGGATCGTCGCGCTGTTGTACCTCTGATCGGACAGCGCGTGGCTGATCAGTCGCGCCGCAGCGCAGTACCGACCGAGGTGACTGTTCAGCGCCCGCGTCGCCTGGACGGCGGTCTTGTAGCCGGCGGCGTACTCGATGGCCTGGTCGTGGGAGAGCCTGTTCATCGTGAGATCGCGGTACGCGTACTCGGCGACTTCGATATCACTGCTCGCGTCGGTGACCGAACCATTGAGCTCGAGCGGGGAGACGGCTTGCGCCACGGCGGTTCCGCTCAGAGTTGCAGCGGCGGCAACAGCGATGCCGGCGATCCAACGTTTGACGACGATCACGATTCACACTCCCGGGCGAGCAACAACTCGAACTTGGCGAGTGTCCCATGCTGGTACGACGCCGAAACACAGTTCGGGTGTCGTTCATTCAGTTGAAAGTCGCGCACGCAGTGGGAGAGGAGTTTCTCTCCTCATGCACCTTGGCTCTCGCCTCGGCAAGCCCCGGTCACGGAGTACCCGCGTGACCAAACCCAACGTCGACTGCGCGGATCGTCGCCTCCCGCGCCGCAGACCGCGCATGTTCATCGAAATCCGGTGCACAGCACATGAACAATGTGGTGCCAGCGTGGCCGCCCAGCATGCAAGCAAACACTCCGGTGCCGAGATCGATCTGGTCGACGATCTCACCACCCTCGCGAACCCAGATCACACGGGCACCCACGGCGTCGGCGATCCAGAGGCAACCGTCGGCATCGAGTCCGCACCCATCGGGTGCGACGACGGCCTGAGGCAGGGCTTCAGCCAGCACGCGGGTCGTCGGAGGGGCTCCGAAGCGGGCCCAGTCCCGACGTTCGCCCAGGGTGCCGTCCGGATTGATCGTGAATGCACTGACCCGATTGCCGAACGTCTCGTCGACCAGCAGCGTCGAACCATCGGGCGTGACCACACTGCCGTTCGGGAAGTGCAAACCAGAGGCGACCGACGTGACGGTCCCGTCGGGGTCGATCCGCAGTAGATCTGCGACGTCGAGGTCGGCGCCCGCCATCAGGTCGAACCCGAAGTTGCCCAACCAGGCTCGTCCCTGATCGTCGACCACCATGTCGTTCGGGTGTCCCGTGACGTGCTCACTCACATCCGCGTGCACCTCGACCGAACCATCTGCCTCGACGCGCAGAATCGTCCGATCCTTCATCGACACCACCAGTAGCCGGCCGTCGGGCAGCCAACCGAGACCCGACGGCTGCGCCGGCACCTCGAGTTCGGTCCGCAGATCGGAGCCATCCTCGTTCACCGAGTTCACCGTGTGGGTGTAGAAGTCGACGAACCAGAGACGACCGTCATGCCACCGTGGGCACTCGGTGAAGGTCATGTCGGCCACCACGGTGCGGATCTCAGATGCGCTCATGGTCCGACTATATGATCCGTCTGAGGCTGTCGGGCCCTAAGCGCGCCAATTCAGTTGCTGCAGAGCAAGTTTTGCAGGCGAAGTTGGCGGCCGTGTACGGTCTCACCCACCCCGCCTGCCCGGCGAACCCGGCAACCCCGGAACACACGTCACCGCAAAGCAACCCGGATTCCCCTGCAGCGGGGCTCGCAACGGCTTCGACCCACACGCGATCACCGTGCAGTCCTTCGGCGCATACGGTCCGACACCGAGCGCACCGAGTGCCACGTTCGGGTCGGCGAACTGCACGGGATCGAAGTTCAGGTTCATCGTCGGCTGATACGGACCAAGAGCTGGGAGTCGTGGAGCTCGGAATGCGGCGGCGAGTCGTCGGAAGAACTCATGGTAGAGCTCGCTGTTGAGGCTCGCGCTCAGCACGGTGCCCGGGTCGGGGGAGACGTCGCCGAGGAAGCCGTTCCAGCTCACCAGTAGACCGAGGCTCGGGACGATGAAGTTGTTCTGCTGGAGAAAGCCCACCATCGCGTAGGCGTCGGACGGTAGGCCTTCGAGAGGCGCGAGGTTCGAGGTCTGTCGCGATGGGAATGACGGCCCGACACACGGAGAGCTTTTGACCCAGAACAGATATCCGTAGCATCGATTGGCCTGTGACGGAGTGCGCAGTTGTCGGATGTACCCGGAGTCGATGATCCGCTTGCCGTGCCACAGACCGTCGTTCAGCATGAGCAGTCCCAGCCGCGAGTAGTCGGCGGGCGGCATGAAGAGGAAGGCGTAGCCGTAGGTGTTGCCGCTGCGGTCGCGGGTCCAGAAGTAGTCGCTCTTCTTGATACCCAACGGGCCGAACAGGTTCCGCTGCGCGAATGCCTGTAAATCCTCGCCAACGGCGTGCTGCACCACGTAGGCGAGCAGGTCGGGGCCGTGCTGGGTGTACTCGAAGAACGTGCCCGGGCGATGCTCGACCGGCAGCGCGAGTGCTTCCTTGCCGATGTTGGGGTCGACGTCGAGGCCGGCGGTCAGCGCTTCGCTGATGATCGATTGCTTCAGCCCCGACGTCTGCGTGAGCAGATCGCGCACAGTGATCGCGGCGTGCGCCTTGTCCACCTCGTCGGCTGGGAGGTAGCGCGCGATCGAGGCGCCCAGATCGAGCTTGCCCTGCGTGTACGCGATACCCGCCAGCATGGACACGACGCTTTTGGTGGAGCTGAACAGGTTCCACGGGGTGTTGCCGGTCAGCGAGTTGAGCGGCCCGGTCCCGACCAGACAGTTGTTGCGGAACACCTGGATATGGGTGCGCATCCGCGACGCGGCGAACGCGATGGCGTCGTCGAGGCGCTTCTTGTCCAGGCCGACCGCCGATGGGGCAGCGGTCTGCGGATTACCGGAGCCGGACGGTTCGGCGCACTGCTGCTGTTGCTGAGGGCCGACGGGAGCGGCATGGCCCTCGCCCGGGGAGAGGCCGACGACCATGCCGACAGCAACGAGAAGTGATACGACGAGCGCCGCCAGAAGGCGACGGCCGGGAACACCCCGGAGACGAACGCGACCGACCATGAGAACCCCCTCGATGCCGCGGTGCACCATCTCGGATGGTGGCACGTCAGCTCCGCCAGGGTCAGCAGTTCACGAGTACCTGCTGGTCAGACGAACGAGAGCGAAGCGGAGCATCACCCAGCCGCCTGCCGGATCACCCCCGCCACCGCCGCCGGATGCGAGACCAGCGACGCGTGCGACGACGCGATCTCCGTCGTACGGGCACGTATCCGCTTGGCCGCGTCGCGCTGGGCGGCGGGCGGAATCACCCGGTCGTTCGCCGACACGACGTACCAGCTCGGGGTCTTTGCCCACGACGGCCGACCGCCGAGTTCGAGGTTGGCCGATGCCGCGAACGACTTCTGGTGGGCAAGCATCGTCTTGATGGTGGCGGGGCTGACGTCTTGGGCGAAGATCTTCGGGAATGCCGACGCCTCGATGTAGGCGTCGAGGTTGTATCCGCCGACACCCGTCGAGTCCCGCACGACCTTGAGCTGCAGCGCGGGCGGCAGCAGCTGGCTACCGGGGTACTGCAGCGGGTTGATCGCCGACGCGATCGGCTCGCCGGCGCCCGGGGCGAACGCAGCGACGTACACGAGCCGCGTGACCTTCGGGTCGTGGATGTTGGTGATGACGGCGCCGCCGTAGGAGTGCCCGACGAGGACGACCGGACCGGGCAGTGAGCGGACGGTGCGGTCGACCACCGCGGCATCGTGGGCCGGGCCACGTAACGGATTGTCCACGGCCACCACGCGATAACCGTCTCGCCGCAGGATCGACGCAACGCCGTCCCAACTCGTCTTATCGGCGAACGCACCGTGCACCAGCACGATCGTCGGCCGCGGCGCCGCTTGTGCGGTCGGCACAGCGCACGTCAGCGTGATGCCGATGGCGCAGAGAGCAACAGTGAGCGGCACCAGCAAGCGGCTCAGACGTCGGAACATTGGCATTCTCCTCGGATCGGTGATCGAGCTACGCCTTCGGATCGATGCTATGCGCTGTGAGGAAGGCGAGGGCGTCGGTCGCGAGTTCCTGCCAGCCGTGATCGGCGGAGAGGCTGTGCCCGCGGTCGGGGTAGAGCTTGAACTCGGTCGGCGACGAGCTGCGCTTCTGCACCTTGTACCCGGCCTCGACGGTCGACGCCGGCACCGTGCGATCCTTCCCGCCCGCCATCATCAGCAGAGGACCCTCGCGGCCCTCGAGATCGATCGCCGCCGGACTGTGCCGCTGGAAGTTCGCGAACGCCGCCTCGAACAGCGGGCGGCACGGCGACGGAATGGCGAACTCGGCGAACAAGGCGTCGGACTCCGCTCGGTCGACGGCGCTGGCGAAACCCGCGTGAAAAGTATCGGCGGTGTGCGCCCACGTCTTGTGTCGCAGGCCCGGGTGGGCGAGGACGGGCGACGCGGTCTTCAGTTGAACGAGTGGCGGCGGCTTCTTCACGCCGCGGAAGGCGGCCGGCGCGATCGCCACGCACGCCCGCGCGAATCCGCCGGCATGCAACTTCTGCGCGATGAGCCCGCCGAACGAATGCCCGATCACCACCGGCGACGCGGGCAGCCCGGTGATGATCTCTTCGTAGTGCTTGGTGATCGCCTCGATGCCGACATCGTCCTGCGTCGAGGCGTCCGCGCGAGTGTCCGCCGGAGTGGCGGCCTCTCCTGGCCAGCCCGGGGCGACGGGCGCGAAACCGGCGTCGGCGAAGAACGTCACCCACGGGTCCCACGACGACGCGTGCAGCCACAGGCCATGCACGAACACAACAGGTAGGGCGTTCGGGGATGATGTCATCGCAACCTCCGGGATGCTGAGCTCGACCGCGTCCGATGATCTGGGGACGTTACTCGCAGGAACCGCGTTGCGCTGGGCATATGGGCGTCGCCGATCCGGCGACACCCACACAGAGGTTGCCGCTA
>NZ_JASXSI010000048.1 GCF_030315685.1 Gordonia sp. ABSL11-1
CGGATCGAGGTTAAGGGTCGATGTTCTCGCGTAATCTCGGTCCGAGGCTTCCTGGCGAGGTCGATTGGTTCCGGCGTCACGGTTGCTATCGGCATCGAGATCGATTGAACGGATTAGCAACTCGGACTTCGGCGGTACCGGACCGAGGTTGCCGCGAGATCCGCTTCTGCGGGCTCGGTCGTACTTCAGTCGCTGGCTAACGGACTGCCGGTGCAGCTTTGATGCATCGACCCGGTACTCGAGTGTCCAGGCGCCGTCTTCGAAGCTGCCGATGACCGGCTTCTTGGTTTTGACCTGCCAGTTCTCCCGAACATGTCGCTCAATGCGTGGAAGATCAGCGGACGTAGCGATCGGGGACGAATCGGGGAAGGAGAAATGCTCGAACGATTGCCACCAGCCGTACATGAGGTGATCGTAGACGGCGGGTACGACACCCTGTGTCGAGATCAGCTCGCCACGACCGACCCACTCTCGAACACATCCACCGGCATAGCCCTTCGCAGGTGCCACGTGATCGCGATCGGCCGCTCACCCTGATGCGCGACGTAGTCCACAGGCCCGAGGTAGATGAACGGCGCCGCTCCGAAGTCACCATCGGGGCGGTCGCGGACGAAGAGCAGAATGTCGCAGCCGTTGGTGCGTTGCTCCACGAATTTGCGGCCCGTATCGGAATTGATCGCAGTGTTGTTCGGTGATTCCCAATGGAACTCGGTACGCGAGACGGGGAAGTCGCGATACATCGTCGTGGGACTGAACTCACGAACATCCTTGTGCAAGTTCACGAACAATGCGCCAGTGTCGCCCCTCCAGGTCACTCCGCCGGCTTGCCCACGCGCCTTGCGCTGAAGATTGGCGAAGCCGATGGCTGCCAGCACTTCTTCTCGGCGGTACTGCGCGTGCGTGAGTAGCGGCAGATCGTCTGCAGTGTCAGTGACCGCGCGCGGCACATGGTGAATACCGTCGGCTGCGACCGTGAGTAGCTGCTCAATCTCTTCGCATACCGCGGGATGAACGCGGAGGGCATCGAAACCTTGGTCGTAGCTGGTGAATCCGCCCAGATCTGACCAGAGCGTGAAGAAAAGCATGCGAGCCAGCGTCTGCTCGCGTGGGTTCAACGAGTCATAGCGGGGACCGTCGGCGAATATCAGCCGGCGATACAACGATGACCGTTCGTAGTCGTCGACATGCGCGAGAGCTCGCACTCGTCGAAGCAGCGCATCTTCGTCGGGACCCGGCTCAGGCGCGGGCAGCGCAGCGTCGCGCAGCAGCGGGGTCCACGCCCGCGTTCCGCTGCCGGCGTAGATGTCAGTGAGGTCGCCTCCGGTCGTCCGCAGATACTGGCCAAGGTTGCTTGTGTTGACTTCTCGAACGGACGCCACCAGCGCGGACCGACGATTGGACGGCAATGCGCGCTTCACGGAGTCGAGGATGATCTGCTGAGACTGACGATCCAGCACCAGTCGACTGGCTCCGGGCAGGAACGGAAAGCCATCCTCGATCTCGTCGACCAGAGTGCGGCCGCGGGCACCGGTCAGCGCGGTGAACCGTGGGGCGAAGTTGAACTCCGCACGCTGGTGACCGATGAAGTCGAGCACCGTCAACACGGCCTTCCCGGCGGAGCGCCGCAGCCCGCGACCGAGTTGCTGGAGGAAGACCGTGGCGCTCTGCGTGGGTCGCAGCATCAGCAGGGTGTCGACGTCGGGAATGTCGAGGCCCTCGTTGAAGATGTCCACGGCAAACAGGCACTTGATTGTCCCGTTTCGAAGGTCAGCGAAAGCCTGTGCGCGTTCCGCTGTGCGTGTGCCGGCGGAGATCGCTTGGGCGGCAATACCTTGACGGGTGAACTCTCGGGCCATGTACTCGGCGTGCGCGATCGACACGCAGAATCCGAGTGCGCGCATCGTGGTTGGGTCGGTGACGTAGTCGCGAACTGCGTTGAGGATGAGGCGAGTGCGTGCATCATTGCCGGTGTACACGTTCTCGAGGTCGACGCGGTTATAGTCGCCGCGCGACCAGGTGACGCTGCGCAGGTCAGTGTTGTCGGCGAGCCCGAAGAAGTGGAAGGGGCAGAGCAGGTCCTGCTCGAGGGCATCCCACAGGCGTAGCTCGTAAGTGGAGCGACCACCGAACCAGCGCAAAATGTCGAGCGAATCGGAGCGCTCAGGTGTTGCGGTCAGCCCCAGAAGCTCTGCCGGGTCGATCCGCGACAGCAGCGATGTATATGTCGACGCAGCCGCGTGATGAAACTCGTCGATCACCACGACGTCGAAGGCTGTTGGATTAATTCCCTCGCTGCTGCGACTCGCCAGCGACTGGATGCTGGCAAACACGTGCTTCCACTCGGTGGGCCGGTGGCTGTCGACGTAGAGTTCGCCGAAGCTGCCGTCCCCGACGACTTCTCTGTACTTGCGCAGCGACTGCGCCAGAATTTCTTTCCGGTGGGCGACGAACAGCAGACTGAGCTGCTTGCCCGTGTCCTGACAGAGCCTGCGGTAATCAAGGGCGGCAACAACCGTCTTGCCCGTGCCAGTCGCCGCGACGATCAGGTTGCGATGCTGACCGTGTACCTCGCGGGTGACCGAGAGCGCTTCCAAGATCCGCTCTTGATGCGGATATGGCTGCACGTCCAGACCGGAGACGGTGATGGTTTCGCGGCCCGAGCCGGACCCACCCGCCTCGGCGAGCGCGGTGTCCAATCGGGCGGCGTCGGTGCGCGGGTCGTACTGCTTGAACGCGGGGTCATTCCAGTACGTGTCGAAAGTCGCCTCGAACTTCCGAACGAGCGCCGGCGTGCTGACGTTCGAGATCCGAACGTTCCACTCGAGTCCGTCGACCATCGCCGACCGCGACAAGTTCGAACTCCCCACGTAACCGGTGTCGAAGCCGGAGTTCCGTCTAAACAGCCACGCTTTGGCGTGCAGGCGCGTCGACGCCGTCTCGTAACGGATTCTGACGTCGGCTCCGTATTTGGTGACGAGGTCGTCGACGGCGCGGCGTTCGGTCGCGCCGCGGTAGGTCGTGGTGATCACGCGCAGTGGAACGCCACGATCACGGAGGGCTTGAAGCTCCCGGCCGATGACTGCGACACCGGCGAACCTAATGAACGCGCAGAGCAGGTCGACGCGGTCGGCGCTCTGAAGTTCGCGGGAGATCTCACTCGCCATGTTCGGCTCGTCGCGCGTATTGGTGAGCAGCGCGACTTCCGACAGCGGGGTCGCGGGACGGGCCGGAACCTGATGGTGGGCGGGGTGCAGGGATGCCAAGAGGTCCCGTTGCGTCACGGCGTCCATGTCACCGTCGGCCAGACGTTCGATGATCGCGTTCGCGGCGGCGACTCGATCAGCCGCGTCAACCTGCAAGAGCTGGCGCTCGACCAGGCCGGCGATGTGGCGTGCATAGACGTGAGCGTGATCGTCAGCAGGCACCTTCTGGAACTCTGCGGACAGGTTGCTCTCGTTGAGGCGGTCCTGCAGGCGCTGCGTGACAACCGATTCATAGATTCCGGCGGCGAGGGGATCATGCACGAGTCGGAGTAGATCACAACGTGACGACAACAGCGGCACGTCTGTCGCTGCGGTGTGCGAGAGTCGGCGGAAGTGCCGTCGAAGGGGAGTGTGGTGACCGAGTCAATCTCGATCAATGAGAAGTCTCTGCTCGAAACCGTCTGGGACTTGCTCGATGCGGACGACGAGCTGAGTGACGAGGCGAAGTACGTGGTGATCGCGGCACTCGACAGCGATGAGTCATTGTCGGAGCAACTCGGCGGTGGGTCAGTGGCTCATCAACGCCCCGACACCACACAGGTAGTGCAGGAACCTGCTGGTTCGTTCCTGCGGGAAATCCGCGTCGCCGGTTTCCGTGGAATCGGTCCCGAGGCGAGTCTGACGATCACGCCCTACCCCGGCATCACTGTGATCAGCGGACGCAACGGGTCCGGCAAGTCGAGTTTCGCCGAGGCTCTCGAGTACGCACTCACCGGTCAGAGCTACCGCTGGAAAAACAAGGCCAAACTCTGGGCCGACACCTGGCGCAACCTGCACCACGGCGAGCCGTGCGAGGTGCGCGTCGACTTCACCACCGAGAACGGGCCCAAGACCTCGATCGGCGCGCAATGGCCCGACGGAGCCGAACTCAGCCAAGCCCAGCACTGGTCCCAGCGTGAGGGTGAGAAGCGACAGATCGGGGTCGATGCGCTCGGCTGGTCCACGGCTATCGAGATCTATCGTCCGATCCTGAGCTACGACGAAATCGGCGGCCTCCTCGAGCAAGAGCCGTCGAAACTCTACGACGCGCTGGACAAGCTGCTCGCACTCGACGAGGTGCAGGACGCAGAGACTCGATTGAACGCCGAGTATGCGGAGCGGCGGCGGCCACGCAAGACCGCAAAGGACGCGGTAACCGCACTCAAGAAGGCAGTCGTCGGGGTCGATGACGAACGCGCTGCCGCGTTGGCAAAACTCGTGCGCTCTCGGACTCCCGACCTCGACGCGATCGCCGGCCTGGTTGCTGCTACCGACTCAACCGAACACGCGACAGTCGCTGCTCTACAGGCGATCGCGAGTATGGACCTGCCGGACACCGACACGGCTGCGACGATCGCTACTGGGCTGCGCGATGCGCTGGGCAACGCACGAACCCTCGCGGACGATGCCATGCGAACCGCTGAGCAGCGCTCCGATCTGCTGCGGAGGGCACTCGAATTCCGTAGCGCGCATGACGATGACGCTCCGGCCTGCCCAGTGTGCGGCGAGGGGGTCCTGACCGTTGACTGGGAAACTCACGCCCGAGAGGCCATCGCCGCCGACGACTCACAGCTCGCGATGTACCGCGAAGCGCAGCGGAACGTGCGCGAGCGAGAGCAGGCGGCGCGCCACCTGTTCGAATCACTTCGCGATGTAACGCCGGTCGACGGTACCGAACTGCCGAGCTTGGCGGCCTACCGCGACGCGTTCGCTGCGGCATCGGCGGTACCCGAGGTCGTCGAAGATCTGCCAAGTCACATTGAGACGCACCTTCCGCCTCTCACCGACGCGCTCGCCGCCCTGCGGACAGAGACTGCCAATTCAGCGACAGAGTTACAGGATGTGTGGGCGCCTATCGCGGAAGAAACGTTGGAATGGCTTGCGCTGGAACGACGTGCCCGCGACACCGATGCCACGGTGATGGTGATCGAGGAAGCGCGGAAGTGGGTTCAGGAGAACTCGCAACGTTTTCGGGCACAACGGCTCGCACCAATCTCCGAAGGTGCACGAACCATCTGGTCACAGCTACGGCAAGAGAGCGATGTCGAGATCTCCGAGATAGCACTGGAAGGCAAACGCACACATCGCAAAGCGGTCCTGCGGGGACACGTGGACGGCAAACCGGCAGGCGCGTTGTCGGTGATGAGCCAGGGCGAACTCCATGCCCTCGCGCTCGCGTTGTTTCTCCCGCGAGCGACGACCGCAGCCAGCCCATTCCGGTTCATCGTTCTGGATGATCCGATCCAGGCGATGGACCCTGCGAAGATCGACGGCTTCCTGAACGTCCTGAGCGAACTTGCCGTGACCCGGCAGGTGATCGTGTTCTCGCACGACGATCGACTGGCTACCGCGATTCGCCAGCAGTCAATCGATGCGCACCTTATCGAGGTCACACGCGAATCCGGGTCGCGGCTCGTGGTGAAGAACGCCGAAGAACCGGCGCGCCGCTACGTTGACGACGCCTTCGCGATCGTCGCCGACGAGAACGTGCCGGACGACGTCAAACGGCGAGCGTGTCCCGGTCTGTTTCGGTTCGCCATCGAGGCGGCAGCTCGGCAGGTCTACTTCACGCGCTGCAACGTCGACGGTCAGCCGCAGCGCGACACGGAGGTGCGATGGGCCGAAGCGAAAAGTGCAACGGCCTGTGTGGCATTGGCGCTCCACGGCGCCACCGATGCCGACCTCTCGGGGTGGAAATCCTGGCGACAGTATCGTCGACCGGCGATGGCCATCGCGACAAAGGGTGTACACAAAGGCGCCACCATCGGCAAGGACGACGTCCGAGATCTACGCAAGACCGTCGACGACATCCTGGAGCAGCGGTGACGCCGACCGAACTCCTCGCCTACGCCCAACATCTGCTGCGTGGCCTGGGAGATTCGACCTCAGGGAACGCGTCGAGGCTCGCCGCTGTGGTTGCGCGCCAAGCACTCGAGGCGACAGTCCTGGAGCGGTGCGATGTCGTCAACGCCCCCTGCGAGAATGCGACGATGCGCGCGAGACTGGCGATCCTGAAATCGCTGGATGACCGTGCGACGGCCGACCGGCTGGCGTCGTTGTGGCATCAACTGAGTGCATGCTGTCATCAGCACGCGTATGAATTGTCGCCGACAGTCGGTGAAGTGCGTTCTCTGTGTGAGGATTTGGCAGCGGTGATGTCTGCGAATCAGCCCGCGCCGAGCTCGAGAGCGAAGCCCAACTTATGAACCCCTTACTTCCGGACCCTCCGATTACAACCGAATCCACGAGTGCCACCAACTCGAACGCCCCTATGGGGCAACGTGCGAGTACTCCAAACTTGTCAGGACTCTTGCCGTACCGCACCTCACCAGGATCGGTGAGCCCGCCCTCGATCGCCTGTACGCGGCTGTCTGTAGGTGAACGACGCAGATGGGCGACGACGATAGCTGCGCGCAGGCTGATACTGACGCACCATAGCCAGCCGAGACGCCGTGACCAGATCATCGGTCTGCAGGCTCGTGCTCGACCGTGTCCAAACCTTCGGCCGCCATCCGGTCAGACGTTTCTGTTACCGCGGAGTTGAACTCGTCCAGACCATGTCCGCGGGTCTGACTGGTGTGGTTGAGGTTGCGGCTCAGGCGGACTGGCGTTCGACAATTGCATCCACGAGCCCGATGAACTGCGACAGGAACGCGTCTTCGCCGAAGGAGTTGACCTTCCAGAAGATCGCCTGGCTGCCGCCGGATGCGATGGCGACGAGGCCAAGATCTCGTTCGCGTCCCACCAGTGTCACTGTGAGACTCAGGCGGTTGGCTCCGACCATGCTGTAGCGCTCGAAGACCATTGTCGAACAACGAACGTCACCGACGTTGAGGTCGCTCGAGTCCTCGAAGCTGCCGACGAACTACCGGAGAGTACGCCTCGGTGGATTGCGCGTACGACTTCGTCGAAGTCGCCGGTGAAGGTGCGCTCGTGTTTAGCCATGTGCTCTGTCTCCGGGTCGGTCTGGGCGCTGTGTCGGCAGGTTGCAAGTGGTCAGGGTGAGGGCCACGCCGGCGATTGGGGCAGAGTGGGGAATCCCTCCGGGCCGTCTAGCTCTGGGATCAACATGGCTTCCCGACCGTCAGGTGTGATCGGATTCTGACCGCGGTATGCCGGGATCTGGTCGAGCATGCCGGCTCCCCATGCTGTGCAGGGACGCTCGCTGACGGGCGGTTGGGGTGATGAGCGCGCACCCCAGGGCACCGCGTCGAATTTCCACGGATAGAATACGTCGAACTGTGGGGCGCGCGTGCCTGGTCCTGGTGCGGCTTCGCGCCGAACGTCCGCTCGCGGATCGGCCGTTTGGGGTGGGAGTCTGGCTGTGAAACTGAATTCGTAGGCGCTGAGGTAGGCGCTCTGTGGTTCCCACGTGTCCACCTCGGCTCGCCCGTTGCGCAGGTAACAGCCTCGTGCCGATACCTCATCGTCAGAAACTCGAATCTCCGCGATATTCGCGTACATGGTGCCGAACAGAGCGGGGAACGTCGGCTCAGGCCACTTTGGAGCGTAGAGGCAACTCGGCCTGTTCTCGACGCTTGGCTTTGGCGCAGCGGTCATAGCACCGGGGTAAGCGGCTTGCCTCCCGTAGACCGATAGCTGACAGGACTCGAGATAGGCTCGTGCGAGTTCGGCAGGTCTGCTGTGCAGATCAATTCCGTCGGCAGCTGACCAGACGACAGTGTAGGGGCCAGCAACGTCAGTGGGGTAGCGGTAGTCCTTTGGCGGGACAGGGGTGGGTGCGGTCCGCGAGCTGGTCGTGAGCGATTGTTCGGCGGGTGAATCCGGAGTCACGCAAGCGGTCCCAGTGGCCAAAGCCAAGATGACTAGCGCTGCTGCGCCGTACTTCACCTTCATCTAGCTCGAACCGTTCAGGATCATGTCGTCGTAGTTGTCGGGGTCAGTGGGATCGAAATTCATTGCGCCCTGGTGGTTGCCAGTGCTGGTGCCCGCGCGCAGCGATGCCAACAGCACGACTTCGTCGAAGTCGCCGGTGAATGTGCGCTCGTGTTTAACCATCTGCTCTGTCTCCGGGTCGGCGTGGTGCTGTGTCAGCAGGTTGCAAGCGGTCAGGGTGAGGGCCACGCCGGCGATTGGGGCAGAGTGGGAAATCCTTCATCGCCGAACAGCTTCGGGATCAACACTGCGACATCACCATCAGGCGCAATAGGGTTCTGGCCGCGGTATGCCGGGATCTGATCGAGCATGCCTGCTCCCCATATCGTGCAGGGTTGCTCGCTGACGGGCGGTTCGGGCGTGCGGGTTGCGGCCCATGGCACTGCGTCGAACTTCCATGGATAGAAGACGTCGAATTGCGGTGCACGCGTGCCTGTTCCCGGTGCGGCTTCGCGTTGAACGTTCGCACGCGGATCCACCGCTTGTGGAGGGAGTCTAGCTGTGAAGCTGAATTCGTAGGCGCTGAGGTAGTCGCTCTCTGGTTCCGAAGTGTCCACCTCAGCTCTACCGCTGCCCAGGTAACATCCGCGTGCAGACACCTCTGTGTCGGAAGCCCGAATCTCCGCGATATGCGCGTACATGGTGCCGAATAGAGCGGGAAACGTACCCTCAGGCCCTTTCGGTGGGTAGAGACAACCTATCCTGTTCTCGACGCTTGGCTGTGGAGCGGCGTTGAGAGCGCCGGGGTAGGTTGCCTTCCTCCCATACACAGACAGCTGACAGGACTCCAAATAAGCCCGTGCAAGTTCGGCAGGTCTGCTGTGCAGATCAATTCCGTCGGCAGCTGACCAGACGACATTGTATGGACCTGCGATGTTGGTGGGGTAGCGGTAATCCTGCGGCGCGACAGGAGTAGGTGCGGTCCGCGAGCTGATCGTTCGCGATTGTTCAGCGGGTGAATCCGGAGTCGCACAAGCGGTCCCAGTGATCAAAGCCATGATGACCAGCGATGCTGCGCCGTACTTCAACTTCATCTAGCTCGAACCGTTCAGGATCATGTCGTCGTAGTTGTCGGGGTCAGTGGGATCGAAATTCATTGCGCCCTGGTGGTTGCCAGTGCTGGTGCCCGCACGCAGCGATGCCAACAGCTTATCGTTTCCTAGCGCGCTTTCCATCGCACTCAAAAGGTCCCCTCTATCCCCCTTGTGCTCTGAGAGAATATCCGCAAGTGGCTTTAGCTTCCCATCACCGCTGAACCACTCCCCGGGCGCACCGGTATCTGGTGTTGCTTGGACTCCTTCGAGAGCGCCGTACACGAGATGGATCTCGTCCTCAGCTGCCGTGCCACCGGTCCCGGTAGGTGCTGGGGGTCGAAATTCAAGGTCTCCGGCGGATTGGTCGGGCAAGAGCCAGGGACCCGCGACTGCCCCTGCAGTTCCCGCTGTCATCGCCGCTGGATGAGGGACACTGGTCAATCCGGCGGATGCCGAACTGACTATGTCCCTGATTCGTTTGCTGGCTGCGTTCTCCGCATCCGTGCTCGCATTCTCATCGAGCTGCAGGTCGTACTCAGCCCCGTAGAGTTCGGACTGGCCTAGTGCGCGGAGATTTGCACTGAGCTCGGCCAACGATCGCGCTCGGTGTGGTTCTGAGGACGCCAGTTCGCCCGCGGCAGTGCCGTTGCGAACTGTCTGATCAAGGATGTCCCGGTAGAGATCCGCGCCCGCGCCAGTGCCGTCGGGGTTCTCCGGTGTTGTGGC
>NZ_JASXSI010000049.1 GCF_030315685.1 Gordonia sp. ABSL11-1
TACCACCGCTTCAACTAACCACGCGCGAGTGACATGCGCGAGCTGCGGGCGAATCCGACAGCCGTAGCTCCAGTTATCCGTTTTGTCGTGAATACAGCGGCTGCGATTTCGCACGCTTGTCCGTTATGTCCTGTAGCGTCGCTGAGAGGTTGCTGATCAGTTCCTGTAAACAGTCCGAAACTAGTTGCGGGAGAGTGCTTCCATGCGTCTTCGTGCGCGTTTGATTGTGACTGTTGGCGCAGTCGTCTGTGCGTCACAGCTGGTAGTAAGTGGTGTGGCGTTCGCCGATCCGGTGCCCTCGTCGAGTTCAACGACCACTGCGCCGCCCCCTCGGGATCGCGGTTCTACACCGGTGTCGCCACCTGCACCACAAGCTACGCAGCCGTCTGAACCGCAGGTGGTTCCGGCGCCGAAAGAGCCGACCAGCTCAGCCGTTCCGTCGGTCCCTGAGTCGTCGGCACCGGAATCGTCGGCGCCGTCGTCGCCGAGGCCGTCGGCGTCTGCGGAGTGTTCTCGTGGCCGGTCCGGGGAGAGGTCGAATCGCAAGTGGTCGGCGACGGCAAATCCGAAGTCGACTGTGGTGCGGGGCAAAATGCGTTCAGATTGCGAGGAGGTTCCGAAGCCGTTTACGAAGGCTGACGCCGATAAGGCGGAAACGATGGAGGCCCGGCTCACGACGGCGCGGGTGGCTGCGGGGTGCCAGGTGTATTGGCCCGCACCGTATGAGGTGTGTGGGTTGATTCGCGATAAGTACAATCAACTGAGCGGCCCGAACAGCTTTCTGACATTTCCGAAGTCGAACGAGCTGACCAACCCTGACCGGGTGGGCAAGCGGTCAGAGTTTCTGGGCGGCAACATCTATTGGCATCCATCGGTGACGGCGAGACCGGTTGCCCATGACTTCCTTGCCAAATGGGGCGACCACGGTTACGAGAGTGGGTTTCTCAAGTATCCGACCACTGATGAGATTGTGATGCCCGGCGGTCGTCGACAGGAGTTCCAAGGCGGCACGATCTACTACTCACCGCAAGGTGGGGCGCACAACGTCCAGGGCAAGATTCGGGAGAAGTACCTGTCTCTCGGTGGTCCTGTTGGTTCGAATCTCGGGTATCCCATCAGCGATGAGCTGAACAACGGTTATCAATTCTACAACAAGTTCGAGAAAGGGACCATCTTCTGGTCGCCTGCGGGTACAGAAGTGGTCGAGAATCCGTTCGGATGGGCGAAATTTGCCGACGAGTATGAGGATTGCAATATCTACCAGCTCTCCGACTGCAAGCAAGAGGGCAAGATGACAGAGATCATTGCTGGCATGCAGGATTGCCAGTACAACGGCGACATTCCAGACAATTACCCGGTCTTGTCCATGTACCAATCGCCTAAGGGCTTTCCCAGCCCGATGCATCTCACATGTGCCCGGTACCGACATATCATCTACTCGGGACACCGCCCGGACAAGGACACCGAGAACTTCATCACCTGTCTCGTCCTGGTGTACACACGAGGTAATCCTTGGGACGGAGCACATGATCCGAACTTGGGCATTGCCTGGCAGAACGGCAAGGCGAACTCTCACCGCTGGGCGTATATCAGTTACCGGCCCGCAGCCGGAAATCAGGTGTGGTCTGCGTACACCGGAGGGGACGCGGGTGCCGATTGGGGTGGGTGCGCCAGGGGCTGGAACACCTAGCTTCGTCACGGTTAACCCGTAGTCGAGAGCCCGCCGTGGCGACATGCACAGTCGGCCACGGCGGGTTCGACGGGTTCGATCCCGGCGGGAGCATGTCGGCTGTTACCAGGCGACCTGCAGCGCGAGCTGTGCGATGCTGCTCTCGAGGTCTCTGCGTTGATGCCGGCCTGTGGTTGTCGTCCAGGTCCGACTCAGCTCGGCCACTGTCTGAATGGCTCGCTCATCCTCACTCGCGTGCGGAGGTGGTGCGTCGATGAGAGCCCATACTCGAGCGCCAATAACGGGGTGTACGAACCCGTCTCGGATTCGGCTGGCCATCACCTGGCTGTACACGCGGCGGGCTGCCTGGTGCAGATCGTTGTAGGCGCTACCGGCCAACTTCTGAATCAGGTTGGTCAGGACCTCAACCTGGTGGACTGCAGTCGATCCGTGACCTTCCAGGCGGGGCTCACCGGGCCGCCATTGTCGATACCCGGTGGCGGCAGCGAACACCGCCCCGGTTACCTCTGGCGGCACGAGTGGTGGTTGTCGCCACGCATCGGTGCGCAGGTATCGCCCGTACTCTAAGAAGGGGCCGCTGGCCGTCTCCCACGTGCCTTCATCGAGTGGCGCGACAGTTAGTCGTAGCGCGATATCATCGAACACGTCTCGGTCGACAGGGACGACGCGGCGCATCGCATCAGCCTCGACGGGCGATACATGCCCACGCACGAGCGCTTGAGTCAAAAAGAACGACTCGCGTTCAATATTCATTGATTCACCTGCGCACTAGACAAGGGGTCCGGCGGTCGACGCCGCCGGGCGCAGGAGCACCTATAACAGACGGTAGCAGCTCTGCGTCTCGTCGTGTACTGGCCACCGCGCGCTCTGAGCTAGTCAGTGCTCATGTGCGGTCTTTCCATCGTTCGTTTGCTGATTGTCGGGTCATGCCGGTGGCCGCGCCGATGTCGGCCCAGGAGCGGCCCAGGCGGCGGGCCTTGGCCACTGCGGCGTCGAGTTGTGCGTCGGCGTGTCTGCGGGCGGTGACGGCGGCCCGCAGCTCGTCGTCGACGTCGATCGGGTCGATATGTTCACGGCGCCACACTGCCCGTGCGGCTTCCTCGACCTCGGGTCGCTCGTCGGCGTGGACGTCGGTGTCGGGGGCGAACACGCGATGGCGTGCGAGGTCCTCCAGCGACGCTGAGGGCACCCGCGTCCACGGAAACGGATCGGTCCAGGTCGAGCCGTCGGAACTGTTCCAGCGGTCGCAATGGCAGCGCAGCAGCCAACCGACGATCTCCGCCGATGCCCGCAAACGATCCTCACCCTGACGCCGGCCGTGCTCAACGACCTCGTAGTGCACCCCGTCGACCATGGTCGACCCGCGGCTCTCGGCTCCGTCCTCGAAGAACGGCACCAGCGCCGCCTCATGCAGGTGCGTATCGGTCTCGTGCATCCAACCCATCCTGCTATTGCTCGGCCAGCAGGGTCTCGGCGGAGAGCTCGTCGAAGGCGTACCGGAGGCGACCGTAATCGCCGTTATCGGTCCATCCGCTCTCGACCGACGACCGTTCCTCCCACGATCGGCGCACCTCGACGACGGCATCCTCGGGCGACAGGCCCAGGTCCTCGGCGCAGTCGCGGACATCCGACTCGATGTCGGCCCGCTCCGCGAAGCCCGGCACCAGTCGCGACCGCACGAGCGCCTGCAGGTCACCGAGATCCTCTGCCCGCATGTGTCGGTCTCCTGTCTCCCGGTTCCACCGCCTCGGTGGTTCATTCGCTCGGCCGACGGCATCACGTCGCGTACTGTTTCGATCGTGCGATTCACCGACGAGCGGGCAGCTGTGGTCGCGGCGTCCCATCGCCTGGGCCGTGCCGGCATGACCCACGGCACCGGCGGCAACCTCTCCATGCGGCACGGCGACCACGTCGTGCTCACGCCGTCCGGATGCCGGCTGGCCGACGTCACCGCCGAGCAATTGGTCGTCGTCGATCTGGACGGGACCGTCGCCGACGACACCACCTTCCGGCCGACATCGGAGCTGCGCATCCATCTCGACGTCTACCGCCACACATCGGCATCGGCGGTCGCGCACGCCCATCCGGTCGCCTCGATCGCCGTCGCCAACATCCTCGACGAACTGCCGGTCGTGCATTACACCGCCGCACTCATCGGCGGCACCATCCGGGTCGCCCCGTACGCGGTGTTCGGGAGCAGGGAACTGGGCGATGCGGTCGCTGCCGCACTCACCGATCGGACCGCCGCGCTGATGCGCAACCACGGATCGGTCGCCTACGGCGACGACCCTGACATGGCCTGCGACAGAATCGAACTCGTCGACTGGCTCGCGGACCTCTATCTCCGGTCGGCGGCCGTCGCTCCGCCGGCCGTCCTGACCGACGATGACATCACCGAGGTCGTCGTCACCGCGCTGCAACGCCAGTACACACCGTTTCCCGGGAGGAACGTATGAGAGTCGCCACGTTCGGTGCGCACGTCCTCGATGTCCTCGCCCAGCCCGTCGACAAGATCCCCGGCGGCCAGGGTGCGGCGCTCGTGCAGAATATCCGCATGTCGGCGGCCGGTCCGGCCGGGGGCACCGCGATCACGCTGGCCAAGTTGGGCGTCGAGGTGTTCACGGTCGGCGCGATCGGCGCCGACGATCCCGGCGACCTCCTGACGACCATGCTGAACCGACACGGCGTCAACACCGATCACCTCGTGACCGTCGAGGCGCCGACGTCGATGAGCATGTTGCCCATCCGCAGCAACGGCGATCGTCCGGCTTTGCATCTGCCCGGCGCCAACCTCGCCTACCCGCTCGGTGACGCACCCCTGGAGTTGTTCACCGGGGTCGACCATCTCCACATCGGCGCGCCGGAGCTGCTCAACCCGCCCGAACTGGCTCCGCTCCTGGCCGACGTCCGCGCGGCCGGGACGACGATCTCCGCCGACATCCTCGCCGACGGCGATCCCGGACTGCTGGCCTGGATCGATCCCGTTCTGGCGCAACTGGATTACCTCCTGCCCAACGACGATCAGGTGCGCGGCTTCACCGGCGAGGGCGACCTGGTCGTCGCGTGCCGCCGACTCATCGACCGTGGCGTCGCGTGCGTCGCCGTGACCGCCGGCGCCGACGGCGCCCACGTCGTGACCGCCGACGACGCCGAACACGCTCCCGCACGCGCGGTTACCGTGGTCGACACCAGCGGATGCGGCGACTCCTTCTCCGCGGGCTTCATCGCGGCGCGGGGACACGACCACGGCCTGCGAGAGGCAGCGGAGATCGGTTGTGCGGTGGCGGGCATCGTGGCGACCGGACTCGGCAGCGACCACGGCGACTTCACCTGGTCGTCCGTCGCCGGCTGACCCCGAACGCCGAACCCGAACCCGGCCCCGGCCGGCGGCCCCACGTCCACCGATCGCATGACCCCCAGAAATCCGGGTCGACAACTCCCCCGATGACCGGGATGGGAAACCTGCTGCATCTGAGCGAGTCTCGTGGACATGACCACGACACCGGCCCCGCCGCTCACCCGTATCAATCCCTCGACCTGGAACGCCCCATTCCGCTTCGATCACGCGCAGTTCCGCCCGCCCCTCGGGAGATCCTCACCATCGCCGGCCAGGCCTCCGTCGACGACGGTCGCGTCCTGCACGACGGTGATCACGCCGCGCAACTCTCGTTGACCGTCCACCACATCGAGGAGATCCTGGCGCATGCCGGATGACCCCTCGCCGACGTGTTCTCGCTGGACGATCCACACAACCGACATCGCGGCGACACACGCCGCCGACAGCGCTCGTCGGGATCACCGCTCTCGCCCTGCCCGGTCTCGCCATCGAGATCACCGCCCAGGCCGGTCGCTGAACCGTTCGCCCGCTATCGCACCATCCGCACCGCGAGATCACCGTATGCCCGGCCCAGAGCCACCGGATCCCGGTGTGTACGCGACGGGAACCACCGGCACACGTCGACACACAACGACGACAGGGCGAGCACCGCGTCGTCGGCGTCGGCCACGGAGAACTCGCCGGAGTCGACACCTCCGCCGACGATGACCGCCAGCACCTCCGACGTTTCGCGACGGATGGCGGTGATCGTCCGGTAGTGCTCACGCGTGAGGCCGTGCAGCTCGTATTGCACGACCTTCGCCAACTCGTGGTGCTCGGCCTGCCACCGGGTGAACTCGGCGACGACGGTCCGGAGCCGCTCACCGGCCGGCGCCGTCTCGTCGTCGACCGATCGCAGCGCCGCCAGCACACCCTGATGGCCGTCGAGCGCGATGGCGAACAGCAGTTCTTCCTTCGACCGGTAGTGCGGGTACATCGCCGCCGCACTCATGTTCAGTCGTTTGGCGATCTGCCGCGTCGAGGTGCCGCCGTAGCCGACCTCGGCGAACGACGCGATGGCGGCCTGCCGGATCCGATCTGCCGCGGTCGAGTCACCCGTCCGCGTCCCCGCCATCGTGCACCTCCTCGTCGACGCGATCGGTCATTGACCGATCGCACTGTACGGTGCATCATAAGCGAGCGCTTAGAAATGAGCGAGCGCTCAGCTGACGAAGGAGTCCCATGGCCGCCCCACTCTCCCGACGCGATCTCGAGTTCCTGCTCTACGAGTGGCTCGACGTCGAGAAGCTGACCAGCCGCGAGCGCTTCGGCGAGCACTCCCGCGACACGTTCGACGCCGTCCTCGCACTCAGCGAGGACCTGGCGACCAAACGATTCGCACCGTTCAACAAGCTCGGCGACCAGAACGAACCGTATGTCGGCGACGACGGCACCGTCGTCCTGCCCGAGGAGATCGGGTCCGGGATCGCCGAGTTCGTGAAGGCCGGTCTCATGGCCGGGTCGTTCGACGACGACCTCGGCGGGATGCAACTGCCGACCGTCGTGAACCGTGCGGCGATGGCCTGGTTCCAGGCAGCCAACGCGGCCATGTCGTCGTACACCTTCCTCACTGTCGGCAATGCCAACCTCATCGCCGAGTACGGCACACCCGAGCAGATCGACACGTGGGTGCGACCGATGGTCGAGGGGCGATTCTTCGGCACGATGTGCCTGTCCGAACCGCAGGCGGGATCCTCGCTCGCCGACATCACCACCAAGGCCGAACCGATCGGCGACGGCACCTACCGCGTCACCGGCACCAAGATGTGGATCTCGGCCGGTGACCACGAACTGTCCGAGAACATCGTCCATCTCGTCCTCGCCAAGGCTCCCGGCGGCGGCCCCGGGGTCAAGGGCATCTCGCTGTTCATCGTGCCCAAGTATCTCGCCGACGGCACCCGCAACGACGTCGCGCTCGTCGGCCTGAACCACAAGATGGGCAACCGCGCGACGACCAACACCCTGCTGAACTTCGGCGACGGAACCCACTCTCCGGCAACCGAATCCGGAGCAGTCGCGTTCCTGGTGGGCGAAGAGCACCGCGGACTGTCCTACATGTTCAAGATGATGAACGAGGCACGCATCGGCGTGGGCTTCCTCGCCACATCGCTCGGCTACGCGGGGTACCTCGCATCTCTGGAGTACGCGAAGGTCCGCACCCAGGGCCGTCCGGTCGACCAGAAGGACCCGGGCGCCAAGCCGATCCCGATCATCGAACACACCGACGTCAAGCGAATGCTGCTCGCCCAGAAGTCCTATGTCGAAGGCGCTCTGGCGCTCGGCCTCTACTGCAGCAAGCTGGTCGACGAGCAGACCACCGCAACCGGCGACGACGAAGCCCGCGCCGGGCTCCTGCTCGATGTACTCACCCCGATCGCGAAGAGTTGGCCGTCGCAGTGGTGCCTGGAGGCCAACAGTCTCGCCATCCAGATCCACGGAGGTTACGGGTACACAAAGGAATTCGACGTCGAGCAGTATTACCGTGACAACCGTCTGAACCCCATCCATGAGGGCACCCATGGCATCCATGGACTCGATCTGCTCGGTCGTAAGGTCATCATGCAGGGCGGGGCCGGACTCGCCCTTCTCGCCGAGACCATCGGCGACACAGTGGAACGTGCGTCGGCCGAGGAGTCGACCGCGGGCCACGCCGCCGATCTCCGCGCCGCCGTGGATCAGCTGGTGGCTACCACGACCCAGGTCTGGTCGACCGGCGATCCCTCTGTCGCGCTGGCCAATTCGACAGCCTACCTCGAATCAGCCGGCCACATCGTGCTGGCGTGGATGTGGCTCGACCAGCTGCTGGCGGTCGGCGATCGGACGGGCGACTTCTACGACGGCAAGCGTGCCGCGACTCGCTACTTCTTCCGCTACGAACTCCCCAAGGCGCTCGCCGGCCTGACCCTGGTCGCTGCGCTCGACCGCACCACTCTCGACGCGGAGCCCGCCTGGTTCTGACCGTCCCACACGTTCACCCGCAACTACCCGACCCAGGAGTACCCCATGCCCGTGATGGATCTGTTCGACATGTCCGACAAGGTCGTCGTCGTGACCGGTGCATCGTCCGGTCTCGGCGTCGCCTTCGCCACGGCGTTCGCCGAGGCCGGTTCGGACATCGTGCTCGCCGCGCGCCGCGCCGACCGTCTCGCCGACACCGCCGCAGCGGTGGAGTCGTTGGGCCGCAAGGCCCTGTCGGTGCCCGCCGATGTCGCCGACCCGGATCAGTGCCAGGCCGTCATCGATGCAGCCATGGACACCTTCGGTCGGGTCGACGTGTTGATCAACAACGCCGGCGTCGGCACCGCGGTCCCCGCCACCCGCGAGACTCCCGAGCAGTTCCGTTCGGTGATCGACGTGAATCTCAACGGGTCCTACTGGATGGCTCAGGCCTGCGGACGTGTCATGCAACCCGGCAGCTCGGTGATCAACATCTCCAGCGTCCTGGGTCTCACGACCGCCGGACTCCCACAGGCGGCCTATGCGTCCAGCAAGGCCGGCGTCATCGGTCTGACGCGTGACCTCGCTCAGCAGTGGGGGTCACGCAAGGGCATTCGGGTGAATGCCATCGCGCCGGGATTCTTCGAGTCGGAGATGACCGACACCTATCACGACGGTTATCTCGAATCCCAGTTGCCGCGCGTGCTTCTCGGCCGCATGGGTCAGGGCGAAGAGCTCGCCGCGACCGCCATCTGGCTCGCATCGCCCGCGTCCGGGTACGTCACCGGTCAGACGATCGCCGTCGACGGCGGCGTGACCGTCACGTAGTCCTGTGGTGCGGTATGTGGCCATCGGTGACAGCTTCACCGAGGGTGTGGGCGACGAACCCGACGGCGTGAATCCCCGCGGCTGGGCCGATCTGGTCGCCGACGGTCTCGCAGTCGAACACGGCGATGTCGAGTACGCGAACCTCGCGATCCGCGGCCGGCTGCTCGAACCGATCGCGACGGAGCAGGTGGACGCGGCGTTGTCGATGGACCCGCTGCCGACATTGATGACGTTCAACGGTGGCGGCAACGACATGTTGCGCCCCGGCAGCGACCTGCCCGCCCTCATCGCACTGACGCGCACAGCGGTGCGCCGCTGTCGCGATGCCGGGGTCGACGTGGTCCTACTCGCCGGGGCGGATCCGTCGGCGGGCCTGCCATTCGGGTCGACGATCCGCGCTCGCGGCGAGTTCCTCACCTCCGAGATCTCAACGCTGGCGTCGGACGAGGGGTTGACCTTTGTCGACATGTTTCATGATGCCGAGATCCGGCGCCCGGTCTACTGGTCGGCGGATCGATTGCACCTCAACGCCATCGGCCACCGACGAGTGGCCGCACACGTTCTCCGGGCAGTCGGGGTCCATACCGTCGAGGTCCCCGACCGTCCGACGGAGTCGGTTCGTGGCGTGCGGATCGTCGAGGACATCCGGTTCGTCCGTGGGCATCTGACGCCATGGGTGATCCGTCGGATCCAGGGTCGTTCGTCGGGTGACGATCGGACGGCGAAGCACCCGGCGTGGGTGCGAGTCACCGACGTGCGCGCCTGATATACACCGCGGCTTAGTCGTTCGCGCTAGCCCTCGTGCTCCTCTCGTTCGTGTTCTGCTCGTTCGCGGTCTG